>JBAUGW010000001.1:0-46093 GCA_049679945.1 Pyrinomonadaceae bacterium
TGATGCGGATGAAAATCAACTCCGATGTACAATGTCATTGCGGTTTCTCCTGTCAAAGATCGAATCTGTTTTGTCGACATTGATTCTAATCCACGTCGAGAGAAACCGTCTTTATAACATCACATGGAAGCGAAGCCGGAATGTGTAGTAATAGTCAAAATCATTTGCCAAAGCATGTGAAACATGCGACATTTCCTAAACAATCGACGTCAAAATTAATGTGATGCAAGCGGTATTTGTGGGATTAAATTCTCTGCTGCGTGTTTCACACGCTCGGTGTTTGTTGCTACTCTGCTACACATTACGCCTGCGGCTGCATGTGTAGCTAAAGATATTTGCGTCTGCTCCGCAGACTGACGAAAGACGGAAATTCGCTCATACTTTCCTTACAAACCTGCCTAAATACCTCGACACCGCACATCGGCCGCGTTTGTGCTCTCAAAGTAGTTTCTTGGCGATCATTCGGCCGACTTGGTCACGACAGTACGGCGGCCCGTTATGTTCGTAGGTTTTATGCGATAGATCTTCTCAATGTCGCGTATCTCCTGGACCCAGCTATCCATCCACCTGATACTAAGAGCCGGCGTCAGGGCCGGATTGACGGCGAGTATTAATTGCATAGCCTTTTCGCGCTCGGCATCGTCAGTTACTGTTTTGGCCTCACCCATAACCATCACGCTCTGCCAGTTATCTTTTTCGAGGATCTCCTCGATCTGAATACAGACATTGGGATTAACATCGATGATCTCGGATTTTTTGCCCGGTGTGGTGAAGATGTAAAAAAATTCTCCGTCATAGCCAAAATGGATCGGCACGACGTAAGGGTGGTTATGTTCGGCGCATCCGAGGTGTCCATAATTGACCCTTTTCAGCAATTCGTTGACCGCTGGACTCAACATTGATTCGATCTCGATCATTTTTATGTTCCCCCGTCCGACGTTGCGGAATAATATTCGTTCCCTATTTAAATAGAATGTACCCTTCGACAGTCGCAATCCACGTGCCGCGAATGCTAAAGCGCAGTAGATACTACGGATATCGCTCCGTCTCTCGGGTTGGACTCAGCGAATTGCCCCTAAAACTGGTCAGATTTTCACCGCAATCTGCGAATTATTTCGCGGGTGGTGCCGGTACCTGTGAACGGATGGCAGACCGTCTTCGACGGCTGTAGCGTTATTTTTCGTGTTGACGGGAGATGTGAAATTCGTGGCTTCTTCACTTCTTCGGATATTCTGAAACAATCTCTAGTTGCAGCGCGTTCGACAGGTTATCGAATCCAAGTATACCCTTCGTAGCCTTTGGCTACGGTTTTGGTGTATATTATTGGCATTCCATAATTTAAGTTTCTTCGGAGGAGATTTGTCATGAAAAACGCTCGTTTGTTGTTATTTGCATTGTTGTTGGCGGCGATGCCGGTCGTGTCTGTGGCTCAGGTCGACAAGGCGACCGGTGTTAAGGCGTCGGTGATCCGTCGCGTGGTGCCGCCGGAGGCTTTGGTGATGGAAAATATGCCTGCGGTGCCGATGGAGATCGCCGAGGCGACGCGGAAATACACCGAGGCAAAGCCGGTTGGTGGTGGAAGCTGGCATCCGGTTCGGCGCGAAATCCTTGCGTCAAAGCGCGCAGGGAATGTGAATCAGGTGCATCTTCTTACGACGCCTATGGGCACGCTGAAGCAGCTTACCGATTTTCCAGATCCAGTTGGTGGCGGCAATTGGCAACCGACGATGGGTAAGTATTTTGTGTTCTTTAAGGCGACGGGCGGCAACGAAATCGGCCAACTGCATCGCTACGATGTCGAGTCGGGCACGATCACGCGGCTGACCACGAACGACAAGATGCGCATCGGCGGCGGGCCGTGGACAACCGCTGGTGACAGATATCTATATACTTCCGTGCCGACCGGCGGCGGAACCTCGAGTGAGACGATCAAGACTGAGTTCTACACGATCGACCCGACGAATCCTGATTCGGCCAAACTTCTTGTTGCGCTCGATGGCGTCGGCTGGGGAGCTATCGATTTTTCGCCGGACGACAAAAAGCTCATCGTCGGCAAATATGTTTCGGCAAACGAGAGCTACATGTATCTCTACGACATCGGAAGCGGCGAAAAGACTTTGCTGACACCTGGGACGGGCAGCGAGAAAGTCGCGTGGGGCGGCGGTGATTTTAGTGTAGACGGGAAGGGAATTTATCTGACGACGGACAAAGGCAGTGAATTTCAGCGTCTCGTTTATATGGATCTCGCAACTAAGCAGATCACACCGCTCTCGTCGCACATAAACTGGGACGTCAGCGGGTTTGATCTATCTGAGGACGGCAAGTGGCTTGCATTCTCGACAAATGAAAACGGCTTGTCAAAGCTTCACGTGCTCGACACCGCGACAAACAAAGAGATCAAGCTTCCTAAACTTCCGGCTGGTCAAATCGGCGGCTATAGCTGGCACAAAACAACCGGCGAGCTGGGCATGAACATAACTTCGTTTGCCACGCTGAACGACGTTTATTCGCTCGATCTCAAAACTAAGAAAATCACGCACTGGGCGCAGACTGAGATGAACGGCTACGAGACAAAAGGCCTGCGTGAGCCGGAGCTGATCAAGTGGAAAAGCTTTGACGAGCGCGATATTTCGGGATTTATCTACAAACCGGCGGCGACATATAAAGGAAAGCGGCCGGTGATTATTAACATTCACGGCGGACCCGAAGGGCAATTTACGCCCGGGCCGCTTGGACGAAACGCGTATTTAGTCAACGATCTTGGCGTGGCGGTGATCTTTCCAAACGTGCGCGGCTCGTCGGGTTACGGCAAGACATTTCTTACACTTGACAACGGTTACAAACGTGAAGATTCTGTCAAAGACATCGGCGCATTGATCGATTGGATCGCAACGCAACCCGACCTCGACAAAGATCGCATCCTTGTCACCGGCGGCAGCTACGGCGGCTATATGACGCTCGCCGTTGCAACGCACTACAACGACAAGATCCGTGCGAGCATCGACATCGTCGGTATCTCGAACTTCGTTACTTTTTTGAAAAATACCGAGAGCTATCGTCGTGATCTTCGTCGTGTCGAATACGGCGACGAGCGTGACGCGAAGATGAACGAGTTCCTGACAAAGATCTCGCCACTCACCAACGCGCACAAAATTACAAAACCGATGATGGTCGTGCAGGGCAAAAACGATCCGCGTGTGCCTTACACAGAGGCCGAGCAGATCGTCGCCGCGATCAAGAAAAACAATACGCCCGTCTGGTATCTGATGGCGAACGACGAGGGCCACGGCTTTAGCAAAAAGAACAACGCCGATTACCAATTTTATTCGTCGATAATGTTCGTCAAGGAATTTTTGCTGAACTAGTTCCAGCTCTCCTCCTTACGTAGGAGGAGTACGGCTTTAGCCGGGAGGTGGTTCTTTGGTTTGCACAGATTCTTGTCGGTTAACAAAAGAACCACCCCGTCATCCCGACACGTTGTGAGTTGTCCGCTATTCTGATGGTATGAAATTTACCGTTGATGAAATGCTGGCTCGTCTGCCGCTGGCCGCAACCGAAAAGTGGAAGCAAGGCGTTTGGGACATCGAGCCTTTTGAAAAGGCGGGCGTGAAGCTCGTCTTTTTCGCGCCGCGTGGAATCGATTATCAGACATTTCACGACGAGGACGAGTTTTATTTTATTGTCCGCGGCAGCGGTGAGATAGTCATCGGCGACGAGAGATTTGATTTTGAAGCTGGCGACGCCTTTTTTGTCGCGGCGCAGGTGGAACACAGATTTGAGAATTTCACGGACGATTTTGCAACGTGGGCGATATTCTTCGGAAGTTAGCCACGAATTTACACGAATCGGCACGAATTGGTTTTTCTTTCATTCGTGTTCTTTCGTGTTAATTCGTGGCTAATTTTCTTAGCAGGTCCGCATAGTCGGCGATTGCGGCATTGATAACTTCATAACTCTGTTCGCGGCCATAGGAAAATGCGATCTCGCAGACATTCGGCGCATCTGGCAACGATTTGTAGGTTAAGAAATAATGTTCGATACGTTCTGTGATGCCGTTTGGAAGCTCGGCGATCTCGTTGTATTGACCGTACACCTTGTCGCCATTCAGCACCGCGATTATCTTGTCGTCTGCCTCGCCGTCGTCGATCAGACAAAATCCGCCGATGGGTTTTGCTTTTAGCAAAATGTCGCCGCGTGGGATGTGGTGTTCAGACAGAACAAGAATGTCGAGCGGATCGCCGTCGCCGCCTGAAATATTTTTGCCGGATTTACGCGCGAGGTCGGCTATGCGTGAGCCGCAATATGTTCGCGGAATAAAACCGTAATTCGCCGGGACAACATTCGAATACTGCTGCGGCCGGTCTATCTTTAGGTAACCCGTCTCCTTGTCGACTTCGTATTTGACCGTGTCGCTCGGCACGATCTCGATAAAAACCGCGACTTCGTGCGGAGCGCCATCGCCGATCTCTACGCCGTGCCACGGATGCGCTTTGTGTGTGCGGAAACTCATTAGAAAGAAATTACCACAGAGCACACAGAGAGCACAGAGAGGGTTTTGAGTTTATGTTTTTAGCCTCTGTGACCTCCGTGTTCTCTGTGGCAAACTAATCTGGTGTCTGAATATTTGTTGAAAGAAATATATGGCGATGCAGTTATCGTACGTTTCATAAGGCCGGAGACACGCAATCCGTTATCTCGTGAGGTGGTCGAACGTTTGCATGAAATTGTCGATGATGTTGCGTCGAGCGATGCTCGTAGACTGATCTTCACGGGCAGCGGAGATGCGTTTGCGAGTGGTGCAAACCTTAACGAGATCGCGGCGTTGTCGGCCGACGACGCACCAGAGTTCGCCCGACTCGGCCAATCGCTCATGCAAAAGATCGACGAACTGCCGCAGCTTGCCATTGCCGCGATCGATGGGCATTGTTTCGGTGGGGCTTTAGATCTTGCATTGTCGTGCGACATTCGAATTGCATCGCTAAACGCGCGATTCGCGCATCCCGGCGCAGGTCTCGGCATCATCACCGGCTGGGGCGGCACGCAGCGTCTGCCGCGTCTCGTCGGCCTCGCAAATTCTTTTGAAATGTTTTTTACTACGTCGCCGATTGACGCGCAACGCGCGCTTGCGATCGGGCTGATCGACGAGATCGTGGATGATGTTCTTGCTCGTGCTCTAGAAACTTTGCGCTAGCCTTGCGCTAACTTTGCGGCGTTGCGTGAAGAATGTTTCCCGCACGGGGGCTAAGCCCGCAAAGAAAAGCATCATTCAAGTGACATCAATCGCGCTTCGAAACTATAATCGTCCTATGAAGGTTCAGCTTGTTAATATTGCTCACGCACGCTCTGGCGACAAGGGCGACACGGCGAATGTCGGTTTGATTGCACTTAGACCTGAGATCTATCCGATCCTCGTCCGCGAAGTCACCGCCGAAAAGGTGAAAGAACATTTCGGCGACATTGTCAAAGGCGATGTCGAGCGTTTCGAACTGCCGAATCTGAACGCACTGAATTTTCTACTTCACGAATCGCTCGGCGGCGGCGGCACGCTCAGTTTGATGACCGATGCTCAAGGCAAAACATTCTCGACGGCGTTGCTGCGGATGAGCGTTGAACTTACCGCCGAAGAGGTGAATAATCTCAACTTAAACTTAGAACACGTTAACTGATAGACAGGATCAGGAGATTTGTTATGACTAAACGACTTTTTTTGATAATTTCTTTAGTATTTCTCGTACTTTCCGGCACATCTCTCTCTCAAACACTCGGCCTTGAAAAAGATCGGCATAAACAAATACTGAAGATGATAAGGGACGATGTGAAGAAAAATTACTTCGACCCTACCTTAAAGGGCAGAAACATCGAAGCCGATTATAAAAATGCGGTTGAAAAGCTCGAAAAAGCTACTTCAATCGGTCAGATGAGCGGAATCATTGCCCAATTCCTGGTTGATTTTGATGATTCGCACCTTTTCTTTGTTCCACCGAGTAAGGCGAACAAAACGGATTACGGATTTGATTTTCGGATGGTCGGTGAAAAGTGTTTTATCCTCTCGGTCGATAAAGATAGTGATGCTCAGAAAAAAGGAATGCAGGTTGGCGATGAGGTTTTTGCTATCAACGATTATGGCCCAAATCGCGAAAACCTTTGGAAAATGCGGTATTACTATTTTTCCCTGCGCCCGCAGCCCTTTTTAAAAGTTGGTCTGATAAAGCCGGATGGAAAACAGGTTCAGCTGGGTATTGAACCCAAGATGAAAACCGGCAAACGGGTTAAAGACCTTACCGGAGCAGATATCAACGAATTTATCCGTGAGAATGAAGATGCCTATCGTGAAGAAACCAAACAATATTATTATGACAAGAATGAAGGCGTTTTTATCTGGAAGATGCCGTCGTTTAGCCTCGATCCTGACAAGGTTGACAACATCATGGGCAAAGCTCGTAAATATCCGGCAATTATTTTTGACCTTCGGGGAAACGGTGGTGGTCGCGTGGACATGGTGATGCGACTGATCGGAAATGTTTTCGATCGTGAGATAAAAGTCGCAGACGAAAAGCGTCGCAAAGAAACGAAAGAACTCATTGCCAAGACTCGAGGAAAGGATGCTTTTGCCGGGAAAATTGTAATTCTTATGGATAGCTCCTCGGCTTCAGCTTCGGAAATCTTTTCACGTGTTCTACAGATCGAAAAACGAGGCACGGTTTTTGGCGACCAATCAGCAGGTGCTGTTATGGAGTCTCGATTCTATGCAAATCAGTTGGGAATGGATGTCGTTATCTTTTTTGGCGCCAGTATTACAGTCGCAGATTTGATTATGAAAGATGGCAAGAGCCTCGAAAAGACCGGCGTAACGCCAGACGTGAAGATGCTGCCTGGAGCCATCGATTTAGCAAAAAAGCGAGATGTTGTCATGTCAAAAGCGCTCGAATCACTTGGAATCACAATGACGCCTGAAGTCGCCGGTGCAATGTTTCCAGAAAGCGAAGATAATAAATAAGTTTTCTAAGATTCTTGGAGGGAAAATGCTCAAATCCTGTACTCGTATTTTATTTTGCCTAACGGCTTGCTTGTCGGTCATTACTCAATCAACTGTTGCCCAGACGCCGTCGCTAATGGGCTTTTCATCTGCCGATGGCTCACAGGCTCAACGCTCCGCTGAAGCGAAGTTTGACTCTTTCTTAAAGGCGGAAAACCTACGCGATTGGCTGAAACGCCTGTCAGCGCGGCCGCATCATCTCGGTTCGCCGTATGGCAAGGAGAACGCCGACTTTATCGCCTCGCAGTTTAGATCGTGGGGTTATGACACAAAGATCGAGAGCTTCGACGTGCTTTTTCCGACGCCGAAGACAAGGCTCGTCGAAATGACTGCGCCGGAGAAATACACGCTCAAATTGAACGAGCCTTCGCTTAAAGACGACGCTACGTCATCTCAGCAGGACGAACAATTACCTACGTATAATGCGTATTCGACGGATGGCGATGTGACCGGGCCGCTGGTTTACGTCAACTTCGGCGTCCCGGCGGATTATGACGAACTCGAGCGTCGCGGCATCGATGTTAAGGGCAAAATCGTCATCTCGCGTTACGGCGGTTCGTGGCGCGGTATCAAACCAAAGGTTGCGGCCGAGCGTGGTGCCGTCGGCTGCATTATCTACTCCGACCCGCGAAACGACGGCTATTATCAGGGCGATGTTTACCCAAAAGGTCCATATCGTAACGAGAATGGCGTTCAGCGCGGCTCGGTTATGGACATGCCTCTTCACCCCGGCGACCCGCTGACAAAAGGCGTCGGTGCGACGAAGGGTGCAAAACGCATTGACGTTAAAGGCGCGCCTACGCTGACCAAAATCCCCGTACTGCCGATCTCATACGGTGACGCTTTACCGCTGCTAAAAAACCTTGACGGTTCGGTCGTGCCCGAGAGCTGGCGCGGCTCTCTGCCGACGACGTATCGGTTTGGCGGAAATACACCGACGGTTCGCCTTAAACTCGAATTCAACTGGGACATAAAACCGATATACAACGTCATCGCAAAAATGGCGGGCAGCGAGCGTCCCGATCAGTGGATATTGCGAGGCAATCATCACGACGCGTGGGTTAATGGCGCCGACGATCCGCTGAGCGGAGAGGTCGCAATGATGGAGGAGGCCCGAGGCGTCGCCGAGCTTGCCAAAACAGGCTGGCGGCCAAAGCGAACAATTGTCTATTGCTCATGGGACGCCGAAGAACAGGGTCTGATCGGCTCGACCGAGTGGGTCGAGACACACGCTGACGAGCTGCGACAGAAGGCTGCCGTTTACATCAATACCGACTCGAACGGCCGCGGCTTTTTAGGCATCGGCGGCTCGCACACGCTCGAAAAATTTATTAACGAGGTCGGCCGCGATATTCCCGATCCGCAGGTCAAAATGTCTGTCTGGGAGCGCGCACGCGCACAAGCTCTTGTCGAGGGCTCGCCGGCGCAGCGCAGCGACGCGATGTCGCGAGACGATCTGAGAATCTACGCGCTCGGCTCGGGTTCGGACTACACGCCGTTTTTGCAGCATCTCGGCATCGCGTCGCTAAATATCGGCTTCGGCGGTGAGGACGGCGGCGGCTCGTACCACTCGATCTACGATTCGTACGATCATTACGGTCGATTCGGCGATCCGGGCTTTGCGTATGGCATTGCGCTCTCAAAAGTTTGCGGCCACACTGTTCTGCGGCTCGCCAGCGCCGAAACACTGCCGTTTGAATTTACAAACTTCGCGGACACCGTCGGGCAGTATGTGAGCGAGGTGACAAAGTTGACCGACACGATGCGCGAAGAGACAAAGCTGATGAATCAGGCGATTTCGAGCGGTATTTTGAAGGCCGTTCAGGATCCGAAAGAGACTTTTGTCGTGCCGAAACCGAAGGCCGCGGTGCCATATCTCGACTTTTCGCCACTGCAAAACGCTCTGGCTAAGCTCAGAGACAGCGCTGGCGCTTACAAACGAGCGTCGGGCGGCAAACAACCGTCTGCTGCCGCACAAAAGTCGCTCGACGAGATTCTATATAAGACCGAGCGTGCTCTCACTCGTACCGAAGGCTTGCCGCGCCGCGATTGGTTTACGCATCAGATCTACGCACCCGGATTCTACACCGGCTACGGTGTTAAAACCCTACCGGGCGTCCGCGAAGCGATCGAGCAACGCGACTGGAAAGAGGCGAGCGAGCAGATCGTGACCGTCTCGCGAACGATCGAGAATTTTGCGGCCGAGATCGATAGAGCCGCCAAGATGTTTTAGGAAGAAAGAGTTAGCCACGAATAAACACGAATGGACACGAATAAGACATAGAAAAATATAGAATCGTGGCAATTCTTGATTCGTGTTAATTTGTGCCATTTGTGGCTAAAAGAATCTTATGGCTGAAATCCTTATTGAAAATAACGGCAGCGTCCGGACCATCACGCTTAACCGGCCGGAGAAGCGCAACGCGCTGAATGACGGCCTGATCGCCGCGCTCAAAGATGCGCTGCGCGGGGCTGATGGTGATGAGAGCGTGCGCTCCATCGTCATGCGCGGTGCGGGCAAGGATTTTTGTTCGGGGGCGGACTTAGCGTCTGTTCAAAGAATCGCGACGGCTTCGTACGAAGAGAATTTGGAGGATGCACGATCGCTCGCCGAGCTTTTTCTTCTTATTCGTAAGGTCCGCGTTCCCGTCATCGCCGCCGTTCATGGCCGAGCTCTCGCCGGCGGCTGCGGACTAGCAATGGCCTGCGATCTGGTTGTGGCGACGCCCAGCGCGCGCTTTGGTTATCCTGAAGTGAAGATCGGATTCGTCCCTGCAATGGTCGCGGCGATATTGCGGCGAAACCTCGGTGAAAAGAAGAGCTTCGAACTGCTCACACAGGGCTTTGAGTTCACTGCCGAAGATGCTTTCGCCCTCGGTCTCGTCAATCACCTTTTCGACGAAGAAAGCTTCGACGCCGCCGTGATCGAATACGCCTCGCGTTACGCCAAGCTGAGTGCCTCGGCGGTTCGGGCGACAAAGCGTCTGCTCTACGACATTGACGGTCTGGAGTTTTCCGAGGCGGTTGAAGAAGGTGTGATAACGAATGCCGAAGCGAGGATGACGGACGACTGCAAAGCAGGGATCGCAAAGTTTTTGGAGAAGTAAGCTGCGATCACGGTTCCCGCAGGTCGATATATGCCTGAAGATATTGTCCACCGTGATCGGCGTGCCATCAAAAATCAGTGATGTCTTACCATTCTTTCCTGCAATACCTCGTGTATCAAGGGATGATAAGATTCGATGTTATTTCCAGATCGTGTCGCGGAATCTACAAAATCCCAGTGCGCATCTTCAACTTGGATTTCGATGGAAATTCTCTTCGCAAGATTAATTTCCATGTCAGGCCCACATATTCGAAGAAGCTGTCGCATTACATACCACCGGTTATACCTTTTCGCCAGACGCGCCATTGACATAATTACGGTCGATTTTAAATCGATGGAATCAAATTCTAAGATGGATTTCAGGCGACCTACAAGAATGTCGCAGAATTCAAAATCGAATACACCAACTTTTACCCATTCGCAATATTCGTTTGCGACTGTTTCTGTGTAATCTTTGTCCAAGCGTGCGAAATGGATAAACGACTCTTGCTCAAGCGGCTTAAATACAATCCACAAATCGGCCTCATTGTCTGGGTCTGTAACGAAGCGAACAAAATCATGCAATAAGTTGAGATCCCACACGCTCGTGTCTTCGAGTCTCTTTGCCCATTCGGTAGATTCCACGCTCGGTGTCAAAGTGACGGGACCTGCGAGCGTTGTGAAGAGAGCGTTTCTTACATTCGAAATTGCCTTGAATCGCCGGTCAGGCTTTAGTTCCGTACATTTCTCGATGACGATACCGATTGGACCGACCGAAGTCTGTTGGCTATAGGGAATACGTGCTTTGCCGTCGAAAATATCATGAAGTATGCATCCAAAGGCGAAGATATCGACGAGATGACTAACACGCTTGAAATCTTGCATCTGCTCGGGTGCGCAATAAGAAGGTGTTCCCCATCCTGAGAGCGTGGATGTAAGGGCACTCGCCGACCCGTCGGGCGGTAACACAAGCCCAAAGTCGGAGAGTTTCCACTTACCGTCGTGAAAAAGAACGTTTTGAGGCTTCAGGTCTCGATGCTTATATCCAAGTGAATGAAGCTCCTCAAGAGCATTTACAATGTCGGCCAGCGCGTTTTTGGGTACCGTGTTGTTTTTCCGCGCCTCAGCGATTTCCGCCTCAAAGTTTCTATCGCAAAGCGGCATCGTAAACCACATTGGGTCACCGCTTAAATCGAAGTCGAGAATCGGAACAAAATAGTCGTTAGAAAGCTTACTTTGCACCGCGACCTCCCGCTTAAAGCGATCCCGGAGCTTTTCTATTGTGCTGGCGGCAATGACATCGGCACTCGGATCAAAGACCTTTCTTGCGACAATATCGCCGTTGTCTAGTTGAATCTCTTCAACTCGACCGAAGCCGCCTCGTTCAATGTCCCGAATGACTTTCATCGGCATTACTTGGCCCCCGCACTTCATTCAACGCTAAAACTGAAACATAACATTCGACCACATTTTACGCCTCGACGATCTCGACTTTTGGCGTAATCAATGACTTTGGTATCAACGCAGGGAAGTATGCCATGATCTCTTCGACCTTGCGGCGGCCTCTTATGGTTTTGGTATGCCGAGGTCTTTGCATATCTTGAGAATGAGCTTGTCGTTGACCTCGCGATGCCTTGGAACCGCGGTTCGACGGTTTTGGTCAACATTCACCCACCAAGAATGGCGGGCACCTTCGCGAAGCAGTTGGCAGCCATGATCGCGAAGATGTTTGGCCAGGTCGCGGAGCTTCATGCAGCTATCAGAGCTTCTTCAAAACCGACGCCCGCCATTCTACGAGCATCTTCGCGATTGAATTCGAGTGCTTCGCCGAGGGTTACGCGGAGCGTTTCCAACAGTTCTTCGCGAGTGGCTTCCTGACAATTAACGCCCGGAACTTCTTCGATCCATCCGATCCACCAATCGCCGTCCTGTTTCACGACCGCAGTGTAATTATTTTTCATACGGTGATTTTATACAGAAAGGAGCGCTTAGTCTACACTTTCCGCCCGCCCGCGAACGCACTTACGCCTCGACGATCTCGACGTTTGTCCGGATCAACGACTTCGGGATCAGGGCAGGGAAGTAGGCCATGATCTCTTCGACCTTAGGGCGGCCGCCGGCGAAGCCTGTGACGGCGGGCGGGCCGGTGAGGATGAGCGGTGCGATCTCTTTTGTGAAGCGTTCGACGTCCGACTTGGTTTGGCCGCGGACGCCGATGCGGAGCTGGACTTCGGGAATCTCTGCTAGTGACGCGTGACGGGTGACAGGTGACAGGGAAGAGGTCGCGTCGCCGTGTAACTGGCCGCCCGCTGACGCAGGCGGTTCTGACAATTCGGCCATCGCGAGGTGGCCGTGGGTGGCGTTGACGCCGACGTATTCGGTTAGGATTACTTCGAACTCGAGGCCGAGGTTTTTTAGGCGTTCGCGCAAGATGCGGTCGGCGGCCTGCGCCTTCTCGTACGCGTCGGGCCAGGCGTAGACGAGTGTGCCGACGGCTTTGTAGCCGCCGGTGTAAGCGATGGAGACTTTATAGAAGTCGGTCTTTGGGTGGCCAGTGATGCCGTAGACGCGGACGCGGTTATCGCCTGCGGGTTCGAGATCGATTGAGGCGAAATCGGCGACGACGTCGGGCGTGATGTATTCGTGCGGGTCGCCCATTTCGTATAGAAGCTGCTCTTTGACGGACTGAATGTTGACGCGGCCGCCCGTGTTGTCGTGTTTGGTGACGATGAACTCGCCGCTGGGCGACGCCTCGATGATCGGGAAGCCGATATTCGCCATGTCGGGGATGTTTTGCCAATCGTACTGGCAATTGCCGCCGCTCGATTGGGCACCGCATTCGATAATGTGTCCGGCGATCGTCCCGGCAGAGACCTTGTCCCAGTCGTCAAAGCTCCAGCCGAATTCGTGCATCAGCGGAGCGAGCGTCAGGCCCGTGTCGGTCAAACGGCCGCCGACGATGACGTTCGCGCCTTTGTCCAGTGCCTCGACTAGCGGCCCCGCGCCGAGATAGACGTTGGCGGACTGAACCTGCGCGCGAATGGCGGCGAGCGGAGTGCCGTCGTCCATCGAGTTTATTTCGACGCCTTGCGATAGAAAGTCATCGAGCTTATTAAGGATGTCATCGCCCGTGATAACGCCGATCTTAACCTTGCCTTGCAGACCGAGATCACGCGCTACGTCGCGAATCGCCGCTGCACAACCCTCGACGTTGACGCCGCCGGCGTTTGAGAGGACCTTGATATTCTTTTCGACGCAATCCGGCAGTATCTCCTGCATGAGCGTCACAAAGTCGCGGGCGTAACCGGCGTTCGGGTCGCGTGCCTTCTGCTTTTGCACGATCGACATCGTGACCTCTGCGAGGTAATCGAGCATCAGATAATCGATCGGCCCCTTTCGAACCTGATCGATCGGCGCCGTTAATAGATCGCCCCAAAAGCCCTGGCCGCCTGCAACGCGAACTTTGTTTTTCATAATCCAGGTTCAAGGTTAAAAGTTAAAGGTTCAAGGTTCAAGGCTGGAATCGACCAAAACCCTGAACTTTGAACCTTAAGATCAGAAACCTCACTGAGTGAGCAACAGAGAAATGCGCTCCTAGGGTCTGCGGCTTTTCTTATTGCCGACGAAAACCCATTTCACGCCGCGTGCGGTTTTCACGGCGACCCATTTGCCGCCACGCGCGACCTTGAGGCCGACCCAACGGCTGCCTCGCCAGGTCTTTTTCCCGACGTATTTCCCACCGCGGTAAATTCCTTTACCGGTTGCTTTGACGGCCGGAACGACTTGTCTTTCCGCGACAGGTGATGCAAATGCCGCAGCCTGGCTACCGGTAAAACTGACAGAAATGATAAATGCGGTTACAAATAATAAGGACGTTAATTTAGCTTTCATATGATACTTCCCCTATAAATTACGAGATAGTCAAATATTATAGCTTTCTTTTTGCGCCTCTGCCCGTTGCCTTGTAATAAACCCACTTAGTACCGTTTTTGGTTTTTCGTGCGACCCATTTGCCGCCACGCCACGAGTTGCTTGCGACCCACTTACTGCCGGTCCAGGTGCGGTTGCCTATCGTGTGGCCGATGCGCTTTCCGCGCCGCCATCCGGTCTTTGTGCCGCTAACGGTCTTATCGGCGCCAGTTTTGACAGCGCCGGTGACCTTGTCAACCACCTGCGCATTTGACACAAACGACCCGGCAAATAAGAATACTGCGGCCAAAAAAAATCCATTTATTGCTTTTTTCATAATTCCTCCTAAAAGACATGGTTCTGTCACAAGTTAACTCAAATTTCGTGCAAAGATATGTCGCCGGGAATACAAACTAACGCTCAGGCTGCCCTGACATTTTCATTGATAAAACGAACGATATCCTCTGTCGAAGTGCCGGGCAAGAAAATCTCCGAGACGCCGATCTTTTTCAAACTGGCGATGTCCTCTTGCGGAACAATGCCGCCGACGAGCACGAGTGTGTCGTCCATGCCGTTTGCTTTCAAAAGCTCGACAATGCGTGGACAAAGCGTGTTGTGCGCGCCGCTCAAGATTGAGATACCGACGGCGTCGACATCCTCTTGCAAGGCGGCCGATGCGATCATCTCGGGAGTTTGGCGAAGTCCGGTGTAGATGACTTCCATACCGGCGTCGCGCAGCGCTCGTGCGATGACCTTTGCACCGCGATCATGACCGTCAAGACCGGGCTTTGCTACGAGAACTCTGATTTTTCTTTCGCTCATAAGTTAAAGATCGAACTGGCCGCCCGCTCACGCAGGCGGTTCTGACACCTTCAAGTCCATGTTCGGCGACGCAAAGATGCACCGCAGCTTCGCCGCGAATGTCGGTTGCCGCTTGATAGCCTCGATCATCTCGAACCAGCCGTGTGTGTTTATCCATAGCGGGTTGTAACTCCTGACCGGCTTGATAATTCCGTAACGCGGCTCTTCGGTTTCGCGCACAAACGACCCGAACAGCCGATCCCAGATGATCAGAACGCCGGCGTAATTCTTATCGAGATACGGATTATTAACGCCGTGATGAACACGATGGTGCGACGGCGTATTAAGAACGTACTCAAGCGGACCGAGCGCTTTGATAAATCGCGTGTGAATCCAAAACTGATAGATCAAGTTAAAGCCGTGCATTAGGGCGAACATCCACGGCGCAAACCCGAGCAGCATCACCGGCGCGTAAAACAGCCAATGCATCGTGCCCGAAAACCAACTCTGCCGTACGGCAACGCTGAGATTGTAATGCTCACTCGAATGATGAACGACGTGGAAGTTCCAGAACAGCCGCGATTCGTGGCTGACGCGATGAAAAATGTAATACGCGAGATCATCAACAAAGAAAAGAACCACCCACGACCACCAAGCGTCCGCAGGAAACTTAAACGGTGCGATCGAATAACAAAACACGTAGATCGCGCCGATCGCGAGGCCAAATAGCAGGTTCCACGCGACGCTCACAAAGCCGATGAAAATATTGCCGAACGTGTCTTTGTTGTCGTTGTATTCGTCCGAGCCTTTGTGCCTCGCCCACAGAGCTTCGATGGCGATCATCAGAGCGAAAATTGGAATTGCGATGACAGTCGGGCCGATCATTAGACCTAATTCTATACGAAAGTGCGAGAAATGAATAAGGTTGGGTTGTGAGAATCTTGTATTTCGGGCTTTGCCTGTCTATGTGCGGAAAAGCTATGCTTTTCCGGTGTCGATCACAAGAACCTCGCGGCTAAGCCGCGAAAAAAACAAAACTTTTTGTAGTAGGATAGAACAAATGAAGAAAGTTTTTAAGATGTTTCTTTTGTTAATCGTCGCGGCGTTCATTGTCATTCAATTTTTTCGCATCGACAAGACAAATCCGCCGATCGTCGCGGGCAGTAATATTGAAGCCGCTCTTGCCGTGCCGGCCGATGTCAGCATGATCCTCAGCCGCTCGTGTGCCGACTGTCATTCGAACAACACGATTTACCCGTGGTACTCGAACATTCAGCCTGCAGCGTGGTTTCTCAAGGATCACATCGACCACGGTCGCCGCGAACTAAACTTGAGCGAATTCAACACGTACACTGCAAAGAAGAAGAAGCACAAGCTCGAAGAGATTTGCGAGATGGTCGGGTCAGCCCAGATGCCGCTGCCGTCGTATCTGTGGATTCACCGCGACTCCAGGCTCAGCGACAGCGAGAGACGAGCCCTCTGCGACTGGTCAAAAGCCGAAGCAGAGAAGATACAGTTGTAGGAAAAAGGCATTTGTCGTCGTTGACGACGATAATGTAGAATAGTTTTACCCTCACAACCTCCCTGTAATTAATTTACCTGACTGCGATGTCGATTAATCGGAGAAAGCACATAAGATTCTCGCTAGATATACCGGCGACGATTCAATTGAAATACGGCGAGCGGCAGGAGACCGTGCTTCAACAGATCAGCATCGGCGGCTGCTTTACGGGTTGGGAAGAGAACATCTACGTCGGCGACGAATTTCGCATCGAGATTGAGCTGCCGAACAAAAATTTTCTTCCGCTCGAGTGCAAGGCACTTTATCGATTTGACCACACCGGCATCGGCGTGAGGTTCACGGACATCTCGCGCTTCGAACAGCAGCTCATCACAAAGATCATCTCTCACAAACTCGAAGAAGAAGGCGTTCCGCTGCAGATCGACCCATTCACGCTCCCGCCGACCTATGTCGACGAGGATCCAGGCCCACGCCTCACCGACATCCGCGAAAAACACGACGCGCTGCTGCAGCGCATCATGGCGGGCGATGAGTAGTTTTTAGAAAAGTTCATCCATCGCGTGTTCGAGATTTTTGACGCCGATGACGCGGAGGCCGAGGAGTTTTTCGAGGCCTTTTTTGTTCGATTCGGGAAGGATAAGCTTCTTAAAACCTAAAGTTTGGGCTTCGCGGGCACGGGATTGGGCGTTGAGGACGCCACGGACTTCGCCGGTGAGGCCGACCTCGCCAAAGACGGCGGTTTCGGGCGGTATCTGCACATTGCGAAAGCTCGACGCGATCGCCGCGACAACGCCCAGGTCCGCCGCAGGTTCGTCGATCTCCATTCCACCCGCGACGTTTACAAACACATCATCACCCGCGAGCTGAAATCCCAGCCGCTTCTCCAAAACTGCAATTAACAGCGATGCGCGATTTTGATCGAAACCCTGCGTCATTCGCCGTCCCGAACCGAATTTTGTTCCGCTAACCAACGCCTGAATTTCAACCAACAAAGGCCGCGTGCCTTCCATGCATACCGTGACGACCGAGCCGGTCGCGTTCTCGGGCCGCTCTTGCAAAAAAAGTTCGGACGGATTGCCGACGGGCACGAGACCGGTGTTCGTCATCTCGAAAACGCCGATCTCGTTCGCTGCGCCAAAGCGATTTTTGGTCGCGCGTATTATGCGGTGATTGTGATGACGGTCGCCCTCGAAATACAGAACCGTATCGACGATGTGCTCGAGCGTTTTCGGTCCGGCAATCGAGCCTTCCTTTGTGACGTGACCGGTGAGAAAAACGGGCGTGCCGGTAAGTTTGGCGAATGTCATAAACTGCGCCGCAACGTCGCGCACCTGCGAAACGCTGCCCGGCGCCGACTCGATGCGGTCGCTGAAAACCGTCTGTATCGAATCGACGATCACAAAATCCGGCCGCAGCTTGTCCGATTCGGCGAGGATCGTTTGCAGATTTGTCTCTGGCAGCAGAAAAAGATTGCTCGCTTCGACGCCGAGCCGTTGCCCGCGCATCTTTATCTGTCGTTCAGATTCCTCGCCCGACACGTAAAGAACCTTCGTGCCGTTTCGTCCAAGTTTATCCGCCATCTGCATGACGATCGTCGATTTGCCGATGCCCGGCGCACCGCCGATCAGCACGAGCGAACCCGCGACGATCCCGCCCCCAAGCACGCGATCCATCTCCTCAATTCCCGACGAAACCCGCGCGTCATCCTGCGATTCGACGCTGTCGTAAGCGACCGGTTCACGGAACGCGGACACTCCTGTCCGCATCTTCGCCGTCTGTGCGTTGACACGAAAGCGTTCCTCGACAAACGTATTCCACTCGTTGCAATCAGGACATTGCCCGAGCCACTTGCGCGACTGCGAACCGCAATTCTGACAAACAAAAATTGTCGCCGGCTGTTTTGGCATAGCTTGAGAGTCAAATCATAACATGCCAGGTTTTGCACGCGTAGGTGGCTGCTCCGCCGAAAGAAAAAAGTGTTGTCGCACGTTGCCGCGATGAATCGGGACCGTGCTCCGTGGCGATTATGGGAATGCGACGGCGAGGCAAGCCATCGCTGCACTGCGATGCGACAAGCTGCATAAATAATTATCTCTAAAATCTCGCGGGTAATCGGTCTTTAATTAGGCATATTTTAGTGATGCGCGAAAGGGCACGGCGTTCGAGCGATGTTTTTGATTGCTTTTGGCTCGTGATTTTGCGTAAATAGAGTCAAATCAAAGTCAGTGCAAAGGCGAATCGGCGAACTCCGGCGACGGCCAATCGTTTTTACAAATATGCAGGAATTTACAGACCAAAGACCAATGGGGACGGCGGACACCGAACGTTTTCCCATGGTGCCGATACGAGACGTAGTTATTTTTCCGTTCACAAAGGTCGCGTTCAAGATCGGCCGGCCGAGCTCGGTGGTCGCGCTTGAACAGGCGATGACGGGCGAGCGGCAGATATTTTTGGCGACGCAGCACGACGCCGGCGTGGACGATCCGCAGCCGGATGAAATTTTTCAGGTCGGCACTTTGGGGCGTATCCTGCAGGCGGAGCGGCTCGACAACGGTCAGATAAAAGTTGTCGTCGAAGGCCGTATGCGCGGGCGCTCGCTGCAAGTCGAAAAGGACGAGAACGGCATGTTCTACGCGCACGTTCGCCGTATCGAATCGACTGATGAAACCAGTTATCAAACCGACGCGCTCCTGCAGAAGATTCACACGCTCGTCGAACAGTTTCTGCGCGTGTCGCCTGATACGTATGCAGATGCTTTGCACGCGAGTTTGCGCGGGGTTTCGGCGGCGCAGATCGCGGATTCGATGTCGTCGCACCTTCGCATCGGCGTCGAAGAGAAGCAGGAGCTGCTGGAAACCTTCTCCATTGAAGAGCGGTTACAGAAACTCGTTTATACGCTTGAACACGAGATCGAGAAAAGGCAGCTTGACCGCAATATTCATTCGCGAACAAAGAAACAGATGGACAAACATCAGCGCGAGTACTATCTCAACGAACAGATCAAGGCGATCCATAAAGAGTTGGGCCGAAAGGACGAGAAGGCCGATCTCGAAGAGCTGAAGAAAAAGATCGTCGAGGCCGGAATGAGCGACGAGGCGCGCGAAAAGGCGTTGCAGGAATTTGCTAGACTCGAAGCGATGCCGCCGATGTCCGCCGAGGGCACGGTCGCCCGGACATACATTGATTGGCTCATCAACGTGCCGTGGAACGCTGCTTCGGATGAAGTAGAGGACTTGACTGAAGCCGAGAAGACCTTGAATGAAGATCATTACGGGCTCGAGAAGATAAAAGAACGCATTCTTGAGTTCCTCGCCGTGCGTCAACTCGTCAAAAATCCGAAAGGAACGATACTTTGCTTTGCAGGTGCTCCGGGTGTTGGTAAGACGTCGCTGGGCAAGTCAATCGCAAAGGCGACGGGACGGAAGTTTGTGCGGCTGGCGCTCGGCGGCGTGCATGACGAAGCCGAGATCCGTGGCCATCGTCGAACATATATCGGTTCGATGCCCGGACAGATCGTGCAGTTGATGAAGCGCGCCGGGACGACGAACCCCGTGATCCTGCTCGACGAGGTCGACAAGCTCGGGCGTGATTTTCGCGGCGATCCGTCGGCAGCGTTGTTGGAAGTTTTAGATCCCGAGCAGAATTACACGTTCCGCGACCATTACCTGGACGTCGACTACGATCTCTCTCGCGTATTTTTTATTGCCACGGCTAACGTGCTGCACACGATCCCACCGGCATTGAGGGACAGACTTGAGATTCTAAGTCTGTCGGGTTACACCGAACGGGAAAAGCTCGAGATAGGCAAGCGGCACCTCATTCCAAAGCAGTGCGAGAACAGCGGAATTGATTGCGGCAGCGTAAAGTTTACGGACGAGGGAATACTCGAAATCATCCGTCACTACACGCGCGAAGCGGGCGTTCGCAACCTCGAACGTGAGATCGGTTCGTGCCTGCGAAAGATAGCTCGGCAGTTTGTTGCGACCGATGATAAAGCCAAATTCAGTGTGCTTATCGATGCCGAAAAGGTGCAGAAGTTACTCGGCACGATTCGTTTTCGCAAGCAGGACATTGCGCGCACGAGCGAGATCGGCCTTGTCAATGGACTCGCGTGGACAGAAGTTGGCGGCGACGTTCTTCAAGTCGAAGCAACCCTCGTCAAAGGCAAAGGCGAGGTCACACTGACCGGAAAACTTGGCGAAGTCATGCAGGAATCGGCAAAGGCCGCTTTAACTTGCGTGCGGACACGCGCCGAGGAACTCGGCATCGATCCCACGGACTTCAAAGAAAAAGATCTGCACATTCACGTGCCGGAAGGCGCGATACCAAAAGACGGTCCGTCGGCTGGAATCACGATGGCGACAGCGATGGTGTCGGCTCTGACGCGAAGGCCCGCGCGTCACGATGTTGCGATGACCGGCGAAATAACACTTCGGGGCAAAGTGCTGCCGATCGGCGGCGTGAAAGAAAAGCTGCTGGCCGCGCATCGCTTCGGTTTGAAAACGCTCATTCTGTCGAAAGAGAACGAGAAGGATCTCGCTGATATTCCCGAAGAAGTGCGTGACGACCTGACGATCCATCTCGCGGATACGATAACCGATGTGCTGAAATTCGCGCTCGAAAGCGAAGTTGCTCCACAAGCGATGGCGGCTCCGCAGGTTTGGAGTCCCGATGCAGGGGCTACCGACTTGCCCGCGAATCTTAAATGATCGGCGGCTAAAAAGCGATGAAGATCACTTCCGCCGAATTCGTCAAAAGCGCTTTTAATAAGAGTCACTGGCTCGACGACGGCCGACCTGAGATTGCGTTTCTCGGCCGTTCGAATGTCGGCAAATCGTCGCTGATAAATTCGCTGCTGTTGCGAAAAGGGTTAGCGCGAACCTCGAATACGCCCGGACGGACTCAGTCGATCAACTTCTTTTTGATAAACGAAGGCTTTTATTTCGCCGATCTGCCGGGTTACGGTTACGCACGTGTTTCAAAGACGATGCGAAACGACTGGGGCAAAATGGCTGAGGAATATCTCGCGGAGAGAATCGAGCTTGCACTTTGCGTGCAGTTGATAGATGCGCGGCACGAGCCGACCGCACTTGATAAACAATTGAACGAGTGGCTGTTATTCAACAAAAGGCCGCACATCGCCGTCGCGACAAAGGCAGATAAACTCTCGAAAAACGAGCTGCAAAAGTCACTTAAAACTGCTCAGGGTACCTTTTCGGACACTAAGATCATTGTCTATTCGTCACAGACCGGACTTGGCCGTGATGAGCTGTGGATGGAGATTAACCGAGCAGTCGATAATTTTTGATATTTTCAGTTGCTTTTGAGGCTTTAATATAGTAAAAATTAATTTCCCGGAAAATTTGGGATTCTCGATAGAGTCTTTCGGACTTGATTCACCGGCATTACTACATAAAATCCATACGATTTTCTCCGCTTTTCTAGTTCTATTCTACCGAACGCCTGATCGGCGAGAGAATCAATATACCGCAATCATAGTTTTGGAAAAACAAAATTCATTTAACTAAAAAGCATGGCTACTAAAACCACACAACCGCGCAAATCAAAAGAAGCGATAGGCGAAGTCGAAGGCGAAGTCGAAGTCGTCGTTGCCGAGAGCGAAGAATCGTCGAATGGCGAAGTCGTGAAGACCGAGAGTCCTATGAAGACTGAAACGGGGGACACAATTCTCAATCTCGCCGGTCTCAAGGACAAATCGATCAGCGAACTTACTCACATCGCAAAGGAAATGGGCATCGAGAACGCGACCGGTCTTCGCAAACAGGAGCTTATCTTTAAGGTTCTCGCCACGCAGGCCGAGAAAATCGGACTTATCTTTTCAGAGGGTGTGCTTGAAACGCTGCCCGACGGCTTTGGCTTTTTGCGAGCGCCGGAATACAACTATCTTCCAGGCCCCGACGACATTTACGTTTCACCATCGCAGATTCGCAAGTTCGATCTTCGCACCGGCGATACGATCTCCGGTCAAATTCGTCCGCCAAAAGAAGGTGAGCGTTATTTTGCGCTGATCAAGGTCGAGGCGATCAACTTCGAAGCGCCCGAGCAATCGCGTGAGAAGGTTTTCTTTGACAACCTGACGCCGCTCTACCCTGACGAGCAGCTAGGTATGGAGATCGTGACTGACGCGGACAAGATCGCGGCCCGAGTCATCGATCTCGTAACTCCGATCGGTAAGGGCCAGCGTGGTCTGATCGTCGCCCCGCCGCGAACGGGTAAAACGATGCTGCTTCAAACGATCGCAAACTCGATCACGGAAAATCATCCCGAAGTAACGCTGATCGTTCTGCTTATTGACGAACGTCCTGAAGAAGTTACCGACATGCAGCGTTCGATCAATGGCGAGGTCATTTCATCAACATTTGACGAGCCGCCGACGCGTCACGTTCAGGTGGCCGATATGGTCATCGAAAAAGCGAAACGTCTCGTTGAGCACAAACGCGACGTTGTGATTTTGCTCGATTCGATAACGCGTCTCGCTCGCGCGCACAACGCAGTCGTGCCGCCGTCTGGTAAGATTCTCTCGGGCGGTATTGACTCGAATGCGCTACAGCGACCAAAGCGTTTCTTCGGCGCGGCCCGCAATATCGAGGAAGGCGGAAGCTTAACCATCATTGCGACCGCGTTGATCGACACAGGCTCGCGAATGGACGACGTCATCTTTGAGGAGTTCAAGGGAACAGGTAACTCTGAGATCTATCTTGATCGTAAGTTGTCCGACAAACGTCTCTTCCCGGCGATCGACCTGCAAAGATCTGGAACACGCAAAGAGGAACTGCTTATTGACAAAGATAACCTCAATCGCATCTGGGTCATGCGTCGCGTACTCAACCCGCTCTCGCCAGTTGAGCAAATGGAAGTCGTCCTTGAGCGTCTCGGCAAGACAAAGACGAATGCCGAGTTTCTTGCGTCGATGCAAACTTAAAACAGTAAATAGTGAATTGTGAATCGTGAATAGATAGAGGCCGGTTGCGGTTTTCATCTCTTCACGATTTACTATTTATGATTCACTTTCGTTATGCGCGTAGCTGTAATCTCAGCCGAAGCGGTTCCATACTCTAAGACCGGCGGTCTTGGCGATGTCGCCGGCGCGCTGCCAAAAGCGCTGAAGCAGATCGGCGTCGATTCGTTACTGATCACGCCGTGCTATTGGCAGACGAAGGGCGAATATCTCTGGCACACGGCGATTGACGATCTGTGGCTGACGTGGCGCGGCCGCTCGGTTCAAGCGAAGGCATTTTACAGCGAGGCAAACGGCTCGCCAACATTTTTGATCGATTATCCGCCGCTTTTTCACCGCGATTCGATTTACGGGTACACAGAGGATTACGAACGTTTTGCGTTTTTTAATCACGCGGCGTTGGCTCTGCTAGAGCGCATCGCCACGCCTCCTGACATCGTTCACCTGAACGACTGGCACACCGGTTTTGCGGCCGTTGAATTAGTGTCGCGGAGACGCGATCAACCCTTTTGGCGCCAAACTCGAACAGTCTTCTCGATTCACAACATGGCGTACCAAGGCGGGTTTGGATCTGGCGAATTATCTAGTTTAGGTTTTACTTCAACCGTCGCTCAAAGCATCCTTAGTTTCAATGGTTACGCCTCGGCAATGAAAGCAGGACTTGAGGCCTCTGATGTGCTCTCGACAGTCTCAAAACGCTATGCTAACGAGATACAAACCGACGAATTCGGACACGGCCTCGACTGGCTGACGAGGCAGCGGGCTAATCGGTTGATCGGCATCACCAACGGCGTAGATTACGAAGTCTGGAACCCGGAAACCGACCCGGAATTGCCCGCGCATTTTTCTATAGATGACCTTTCGGGCAAGCGCGAATGTAAACGCGCGTTGCTCGAACAGTTTAGTTTGCCAATCGAGCTTGATCGGCCGATCTATGCGAGCGTCACTCGGCTTACCGCGCAAAAAGGCGTCGAGTTGATAAAGCAAGGCGCGAACGACATTCTCGCAGCCGGCGGATTTTTTATTGCTCTCGGCTCGGGCGAAAAAGATTCCGAGAGATTTTTGCAGGCCCTTCGCGACTATGCGCCCTCGCGGGTCGGCGTTTACATCGGTTACAATGAAACGCTGGCGCATTTGGTCGAGGCCGGGGCGGACATGTTTCTAATGCCGTCGAAGTTCGAGCCGTGCGGTTTGAATCAAATGTACTCTTTGCATTACGGTACAGTGCCGATCGTGCGGGCGGTCGGCGGTCTAGACGACACCGTGCAGAACTGGGATGCGGTTAGCGAAACCGGAAACGGTTTCAAGTTTCGACAATACCGATCGGACCGCCTTCTGGAAAAGATCTACGAAGCGCGTTTTGCCTACGAAGACAAAACCAAGTGGGCGAAAATCCAGCGCAACGGAATGAGCGTCGATAACTCGTGGAAAAACGCTGCGCGGAACTACGTGGAACTATATAAATGGACTCTTTCGCATTAGACGAGATCGATGTCGGCGAGGGTATTGCCTTGCGGCGATTTAGGGATGACGACGCGGATAAAGTTCAAGCGGCTGTCATGCGAAACGCCAATCATCTGACGCCGTTCATGCAGTGGATGGTTCCGAATTATTCGCTCGACATGGCACGAGACTTTATTTCGAGATCTAATAAAGCTGCTGAGGCAAGAGAGGTGCTCGGGTTTGGCATTTTTTGTGACGACGAACTTATCGGTTCGATCGGCATGGTAAATTTTGATTGGAAAGCGGCGAAAACGGAAATCGGTTACTGGATCGATAGCGGGCACGAAGGCAAGGGTATTGTCTCAAAGGCGTGTAACGCTCTGATCGATCTTGCATTTATCGATCTAGAGTTAAATCGTATCGAAATTCGCTGCTCATCGAAAAACGAACGGAGCGCCGCGATACCAAAACGGTTTGGATTTACGCTCGAAGGTTGCTTGCGGCAATCCGAATTTCGCGATGGTGAACTTCACGATTTTTTAGTTTTCGGATTACTGCGATCGGAGTGGCAAGTTAAGAACGACGCATAATATTTAACATGATAATCGTAATAATCGGTGCCCAGTGGGGCGATGAAGGGAAGGGAAAGGTTGTCGATCTGTTAGCGGACAGATTTGATATTGTGTCGCGTTATCAAGGCGGGCACAACGCCGGACACAGTGTCTATGTCGGCGATAAAGCCTTTGTTCTGAGGCTTTTGCCGTCCGGTATCATTCATGAAGATAAAACCTGCGTGCTCGGCAACGGCATGGTCATTGATCCGAAAGCTTTTTTCGAAGAGGTCGATCAGATCGCCGAGAAGGGAATTTCGGTCACGCCCGAACGGTTAAAAGTTTCGTCGCGAGCACACTTGATAATGCCATATCACCGGGCGCTCGACCACACGTCTGAAGAGCGGCTCGGGAATGAGAAGATCGGCACGACGCTTCGCGGCATTGGACCGGCGTATGAGGACAAAGCCGGGCGAAGGGGAATTCGTGTTGCTGATGCGATGGACCCTGCATTGTTAAAACTTCGCATCGAGCGAAATCTCGAAGAGGCAAATCGCATCATTGCTTTGCACGGCCAGCAGCCGCTGCGGGCAGACGAGATACTAGACGAGATCTCACCTCTCGTCGAGCGACTGCGGCCGTTTGTTTGCGAGACTTCACACTTTCTTGCCGAGGCACGTAAGTCGAATAAAAAAATCTTGCTCGAAGGCGCGCAGGCCACGCTGCTCGATGTTGATCATGGCACATATCCATACGTGACTTCGTCGAATCCAACCGCCGGCGGAGCTTCGGTTGGGGCGGGAATTCCGCCACACCACATCACAGGCGTGCTCGGCATTGTTCGCACATACGCAACGCGAGTCGGCGAAGGGCCGTTTCCGACCGAGATGCTGGATGTCGAAGAAGATACCGCCAATCTGATTCGCGAGCGGGGCAACGAATACGGCTCGGTGACAAAACGCCCGCGACGCTGCGGCTGGTTCGACGCGGTGGCAACTCGTTATGCGGCTGAGCTGAACGGTTTTGACAGCGTCGCACTGACGAAGCTCGATGTGCTCGACGCTTTGAAAGAGGTAAAGGTCTGCATCGGTTATGAGATCGACGGCAAACGCGTCGATACATTTCCCGCCGTTTCGAGCGAACTTATCAAGATCAAACCGATCTATGAGTCGCTGCCGGGCTGGATGAGCGACACGGTTGGCACGACCGAATTCGACAAGCTGCCGGAGAAAGCACAAAACTATGTGCGTTTTCTCTCCGATCAAATAGGCGTCGAAATCGGTTTGATATCAACCGGTCCGGAACGCGATCAGACAATTGTTCTGCAAGATTCGGTTATGGAAAGCTGGTTTAAGTAAATGCAGAACTGAGAATGCAGAATGCTAAATCAGAGCTGGTCGAAGTGGTTGAGTTCAGCGATGAGTGGGCCGCTGACTTTGCTCAGCTTAACTACGAATGGATCGAGAAATTCTTCTCGGTGGAAAGGCACGATCGTGAGATTCTCGACAATCCGCAAAAGTATGTCATCGAGCCTGGTGGCCAGATTTTTATGGCAGTTTGTGATGGCGAAGCCGTCGGGACTGTCGCGCTGATCACGGCCGGTGACGGCGTTTTTGAGCTAACAAAAATGGCCGTATCGCCTGAGTTTCAAGGTCGCGGTATTGCGAATCATCTGATGACGGCGTGCATCGATCACGCTCGAGCGGCCCGCGTGCGAAATATCTTTCTGGAATCACATCAGTCGCTTCAACCGGCGCTCGCGCTGTACCGCAAATTCGGATTTATCGAAACGCCGACAGATCCGAATTCCGAATACGCACGCGCCGACATTCGCATGGAACTTGCCATCGATAGCGGCAGTATGTAAAATCTTCAATTCGGCCGGCAAAGGCCGTCCGCGTGGTCCGATAGCTCAGTCGGTAGAGCAAATGGCTTTTAACCATTGGGTCGAAGGTTCGAGTCCTTCTCGGATCACCATCTTTATCAATAGGTTAAGGTGTCCAAAACGGACACCTTTTTTGTTATTTATCTATTTTGGTATCTATTTGGGCTTCCTATCCGGTCATTTTTTTCTTGATAATTTTCGCGGCCTCAGACCTTTCAGGGCGTTTAGTTCGAAATAAACCAATCTGGAACCATCCTTCTGCAGTGGGGACACGCTGCCCTTGACGACCCTGTGACGCGCCGTATCATCGGTAATCCCAACTGCGCCGCAGGCGTCTTTCTGCTTTATCGCAATTACTGCTTTGAGAGGGCCAATCTGAGCTTCGATCTCTTCGTTAATGACTTCACGAAGCAAAGTAGCAAATTCATCTTTTGATATTACAACAAACTCACTTTGCATAATGCACCATAGGTGCTGTCTCCATTGCAAGATTTATTCCGCACCTGGGAAGATGAATAGGGCCAGTTTTGGCGCGAAATCAACCCAGATTGGAACACCTGTAAGACAGCTGATTCAAAAACAAGCCAAATCTAGCGAAAATAAGTAGCCATAACTCAATGGCTTTATGATGAAATGGAAGCCGCCCGAGTATTCGACAAGGCGGATGACGAGCGCCTGTTTATGTGGACGAAAGAATATCGTGGCCCGGTCGTGAACGACAAATACAGCCTTTACAAACTGGCCGGTATTAATCCTGAAGCGACGTTCCACACGTTGCGAGCGGCAAATGCAACGAATCGCGATGCGGCTGGGCAAGATTTTGATGCGCTCCAAGATGAATTGGGCCATGCCAAAGGCAGTACGATCACGCGGAAGCATTACATTCGCCCGGACGACCGACAAGTTATCGATGCTTCTGCCGTCTACAACGAATACCTTGAATGTCTGCGGTCGGAAAGCATTCTTGATGCAGAGATTGTTGATCGGTGAGCACGAGAACAATTCGATCGGCGTCTCGAAGGTGGTAACATCAACGCCCGACCTTACAACAGTCTCACGACACCCAAGATTCCGATAGCGCCTTGGATCACAACGAAGCGTACGAATTGAAGGCTCGGCGCTCATTCTTCATCTTAGGTGTGATCGCCGCCGGTCACCGCTGACCAAATCTTCTTCGAGAATATCGAACGTTACCGGTAATTTCGTCGGATAGGTGATGCCAAGTACTTTGGCGATGCGTTTTACTCGTTCGGTAAACGCGATTTTGTCGGGGCCTTTTGCCTTAATGACCTTTGTGTCGCAGTCGTTCTGGCGATATTGCGGTCGGCCAAGTCGAAAACGTTACTAATCATATGGCCAAGTCCAAATCGCAATATTGCACGCCTGACCCTATTTCCTTTTTGATGTCGATGACAACCGCTCGAACTAACTCCGTATCCGGAAATTCTGTCGCGACGGATGCTAGTGTATAATTGCCCGAGTAATCCAGCAGTCGTGATTTCATGGCGAAGATTGAAGAACTAATCAATGAGATCGCAAATGACCGTTTGCGCGAGGCTTTGCAGGCAGAGGTAAAGGAGCTTAAGAAAACAATTCCGTTCGGACTTGTTTTTGAAGAGCACTTGCCCGAGCGCGTTCGCCTGCCGAATCTAACGGTCAAGGTGGGTGAGCTTGTGAGCAATAAGCGTGAAGCAGGCAACCGCGTTTGGAGAGTTACGTCAATCAACGGCAACACCGCAAAGCTCGAAGCTGAGAAGCAGGAAGAAGGAGTCGAACCGGAAAAGGCCGAGATGCCGTTCGGTGATCTCGTAGTGGTTCGCAATTTTGGCGAGCCTATATATCCGGCGCTCGTTCCCGTCGATCGTGTCGAACGCGGCGGGGCGGATAAGCCGTGGCACGTTTTGATCAATGCCGACAACTTTCACGCGCTTCAGCTGTTGCTCTACTGCTACGAAGGCAAAGTTGATGTGATTTACATTGATCCGCCGTATAACTCCGGTGCTAGAGATTGGAAGTATAACAATGACTATGTAGACAAGAACGATTTATTCCGTCATTCCAAATGGTTGTCGATGATGAAGAAACGGCTCACACTCGCTGGAAGACTCCTGCGGAATGACGGTCTCATGATCATCACAATTGACGAAAACGAGGTGCATCACTTGTGGTGCTTGCTTGAGAGCATGTTCCCTGGTGATTCACTGCAACAAGCGACAATCGTCGTAAATCCGAAAGGTGTCACACAGGGTCGATTTTCCCGCGTCGAAGAATATGCGATACACATATTCCGCCCAGGCGCGATGCCAGTTGGCAAAGCGGACGATTATCTTACGCCCGAACCAGACGAAGGTTTTGGGGCTACAGGCACCATTCCGCGATGGAAGGGCCTACTGCGATCGGGAACGAATGCACGTCGGGAAGATCGCGAGAACATGTTTTATCCAATACTAATCGACTCGCGACATAAGAGGATTGTCGACGCCGGCGATCCGATGTTAGGGGGCGAGCCAGATTTGGAAGCAGACATTGATGGTTTCACAGCCGCGTGGCCGGTACGGACAAGAAGACGTGGCGATACAAAACCCCGATGGGGGAATTGGGGCGTAGGCCACCTAACACTGCGGCGATTGATACGTTTGGGATTCGTGCGACTCGGCGAATACGATAAAACTCGAAAAACATGGGCGATCACCTACCTCAGCCAAAGACTCCGTGAGCAGCTCGAGGGAGGTGTTTTGGAGATTGTGGCTCGTGATCCGGTTACAAATGTGGTAGATGTCCGCTATGCCGACATAGCGGACCGAAGAATTAAGACCGTTTGGAAGCGCTCGCGGCATGACGCTGGAGCATACGGCTCATCGTTACTGGCGCATATGCTCGGCACTACGGAGACATTTTCGTTTCCGAAATCATTGTATGCGGTCGAAGACACGATTCTGCCTTTCGTTCGCGACCGACCGGCAGCCACTATATTGGACTTCTTCGCTGGATCAGCGACCACGTTTCACGCGACGTGCTTAATGAACCTGCGTGATGGCGGCTCCCGACGTTCAATATCAGTGACTAACAACGAAGTATCGGTTAACCAAGAAATCGAGTTCGCACGAGAAAATATTTTTCCCAGCGATTTGGCATTTGAGCGAGCCGGTATCGCAAACGCAGTGGCATGGCCTAGAATGAAGGCCGCCCTCAGCGGTAAATCAGCATTGGGAGATTCGCTAGAGGGTTCTTATTTGGAAGTGAATCAAAACGGTGAAGCCGCGAACCTATCGGATGGATTTGCCGAAAACGCGGAATATTTTCGCCTCGACTTTCTCGACCCAAATGTCGTAGCCCGTGGGGACGCCTTCAAAGCCGTCTTGCCCATCTTTTGGTTAATCGCGGGTGCAAATGGAAAGCGTGAGGATTCTAAAGGGTCCAAGGACTGGTTTGTTCCGAAATACTCTCCATTTGCTGTTCTGATAGAAGAGAAAAAATTCAAGGAGTTTATGACGGTGATCGACGGGCGGCTCGATATTAAATGGCTGTTTTTCATAACGGACAGTGAAGAGAACTTTGCCTTGATGCGGCGGACCGCGGGCAAGAAATACAGGTATTTACAGCTTTACAAGAGTTACCTTGAGAATTTTAGGATCTATACGCAGGGAACGACGCGCGAGAAGGGCGAATGAAGTTTGAGCTAAAAGGGTTTCAGCATACTTCGGCTTTAGACATTATTGCGGAGCTTGAGGACGCGCGGCGCTCTATCGAGCGGAGAGCTCAAGCCGTAGTCCTGAGCGCCCCAACAGGTTCCGGAAAAACCATCACGATAGCGGCAGTCATTGATTGGCTTTTCGGCGGGGCAGACGGCGTTGTCGCGAGACCACAGACAACGTTTCTGTGGCTTTCTGATTCACCCGAGTTGAATCAGCAAAGTAAAGACAAGCTGCTATCTGCGTGCGATAACATACCGTTTCATCGGCTGGTGACCGTCGACAGCCAGAGCTTTAACGAAGAAAGACTTGCGGCGGGTCACGTTTACTTTATCAACACGCAATTGCTTGGAAAGGATAAGCTGCTCACCAAACCGGGCGGCGACACTCGGTTTTTCACATTTTTCCAGACGGTCGCAAACACAATAGACCGCTCGCCGGAGGACCTGGTGTTGATCATCGATGAAGCGCATCGTGGCGCAGGTGTGAGCGACCGTTCGCGTAAGCCGATTATGCAGAAGTTCATTACGGGCTCGCCGGAGGACGGGCTACCGCCTATTCCGCTCGTGCTTGGAATGAGCGCAACGCCGCAGCGTTTTCACGAACTCCTCGCGAATACTCAGCGAACACATCGACCGATAGACATTACGCCCGAACAGGTCAGGTCAAGCGGATTGCTCAAAGACCTGATCGTGGTAACCTGCCCGCAGGTGGCAACGCACACCGACCTTACCTTGCTGGAGGAAGCGGCCTCACGATGGAAAGAGTTCACGGTACGGTGGGAACGGTACTCGATAAAAGAGAACGAGAAGCAGACGGTTAAGCCGATCCTCGTGGTTCAAGTGGCAGACGGCTCTGACACAGTTCTGACCCGTTCGCCGCTCGATGACATCGTAAAGGTTATCGAACGCAAAACTGGGCCTCTCGCCCTGGGCGAAATAGTTCACTGCTTCAACGATCGTGAGGAAATCGAATACGGCGGTCGCATAATACGTCGAATCGACGCGTCGCGGATTCAGGACACGCCGATGATCAGGGTCGTCTTGTTCAAGACCGCGCTGTCAACTGGGTGGGATTGTCCACGCGCCGAGGTGATGATGAGCTTTCGACGTGCACTGGATCCGACAAGCATTGCGCAGTTAGTTGGGCGAATGATCCGCACGCCCTTGGCGCGGCGAATCGAGTCGGACGAGGTGCTGAATACGGTCGAACTTTTTCTGCCGCACTACGACTACGAAAACCTTGATGCAGTTTTGACCCGACTTCAAAATCCCGATGCCGAAGAAGGCCTGGCCACAGCGGCGACGACGAAGGCGCAGGAATACTCACGAAACCCGAATTTCGCAGAAGTGTTCGAACACCTTGCGACGCTGCCGAATTACAGCGTAAACCGTGCGCCGAAGATGAGCGACATCAAACGAGCCTTGCGCCTTTCGGCCTTGTTGATGATCGAGGACATAGACAAGGACGCGGATGAAGCCTTGCGAGAGAGGTTAGTGAAGCGGCTGAAGAATTTTCGAGATAGATACTCGAAAGACGCCGCGTGGCAAAAGGCTGTGCGCGAGGAAGGCGAAATCGATGTTGATGTAATGTCGGTCGCGGTTGGGTCGATGAATATCACCGGTCAGCGCGCATCAAGGCTCAAGCTTTCGGACGAAAACATCCATCGATTGTTTGAAAACGCTGGCCGCGTTCTGGCCTCCGGCGAAGGGCTCCATCGTAACTACTGGAAGGCCCACCATGACCACTCAAAGCCGAACCTAGCCAAGCTGGAGATCGCGGCAATGGTCGGTAAGACTGAGGTCCTCGCAAAACTGTCGCAGGTGGCGCGAGAGGAGTTCCAAGAAATGTGGGATCGACACAAGTCGGCCATAAAAAATACTTCCGCATCAGTCAGGACGCGTTTTGACCATTTGATTCAGACTAGTGGACGCGCCGAAAAGCTGGATTGGGAGCTGCCCGACACGATCGTGACCAAACCGGGTGAACTCGCATTCACAGATCATTTGTATGTCGATTCGGACGGCAGTTTTTCGGTCAAGTTAAACACATGGGAACGGGATTTTCTGGATCGGGCGAGAGATGAGAAAGGTTTTGTTTGCTGGCTGCGGAATATTCAGCGTAAAGACTGGGCGTTGTGTATTCCTTACGAACTCGCGGGCGAGAAGCCTTTTTTCCCGGACTTCGTGATCATTCGAAGCGTCAACGGGGCGTTTGTTGTAGACATCTTAGAACCTCACGATTCGAGCCGAACCGATACCTGGGCAAAAGCGAAGGGTTTGGCGAAATTTGCTGATAAACATGCAACCGACTTCGGCCGACTGATGATTGCTCGGATGAAAGAAGGAACCGCGCAGATCATAGATGTATCGCAGACGGCTGTCCGCGCGAAAGCTGCTACGATGATGTCGGCGAATGACTTGGACGCACTCTTCGATGCAGTTGCTTGAAAAGATCCCTAGCTATATTTCTACAAGTTCCTCAAAACAAACTCCACCATTCGATGGCGGATTTTTGGTTTTGGGTCTTGGGTCAACTCAAAGAATTTCTTCCAACGTCGCGATGTCGATACGGCGATTGTGCACTAGGAAGTAGGCTCTCTCGTAAAGTTCGTCAAAGGTCAAGATTTCAACATTTCTGCTATTGCGTCTGAAGCGCTCAAAAGTATCCCGCTTCGTTAGGACATCCGCATCTCTTGAGGTCTCAGGGAATTCGGACCGACGGCCAATTAGGAAAACCACCTTGGGGTCAACCGTTCGGATGAGGTCCTGATCAACAACTTCTTTGCCTTTCACAAGATCTTTGGATTTGTGAGATTTGTCCCACGCAAACTTCTGCCCCAGGCATTGGCTAATTCCATCAATGAAGTCGCTCGTGAAAGACCATGTGTTGGATCGCGCGGTCGCTTTCTTGGTATAGGAAAAGATCTTGGTCTTTGGTGTCTTTACTTCAATCAAATTCGTGTAGTCGTGCATGCCGATAAGGTCAGCGTTAGGGCTGCCCTTTGCCGTTGTGTCCGTAATTCCCACGTTAGCCTCGGGCTCAAGATCACGAATGAATCGACTCTCGGCATTTAACCCGAGCAGCCAATGATGCTTCTTCAAGAAGTGGTGCCAGACGGCTTCTTCACCGGCTCCTTTCACCTCATTTTTGTATTTTTCGCGGTATTTCTCGATTATTCCGTTCTCTTTCAGCAAACGCTTAAAACCTTCCAGTGTTTTCGCGCGGTTCTCCTTGAGAATCTCTTCAATTTGACTCTCAGAGAAATCGGATTTCTCAAGTAGCTCGCTAAGAACCTTGATCTTCTCCGCCTTTTCCTTGGAGTCAAACTCTACGACGTAAGCTCTATCGTCAATGACCTTGTAAGTCTTTTGGAAGGCGTCGTGATCGACTAAATCTTTAAAGCTGAACAGAAAGCCGATGACCTTCCAAAAGTTTTCGGCTGTCGTGGAATCATCGAGGTCAATGATTACCTTTTCCTTTCCCTTTCCCTTCTGTTCTATCGTTGTAAATGTCTTGTCAACTTTGTGAAGAGTGAGTCTTGGAATGAATTTGCCGCTTGCCTTGGAAGGGAAAAAGACCACGTCCACGCATACATTGACCCGCGGCTTATCCGACAACCTGAATCCTTTGAAATGGACACGGGAGTCGCTGATGAGAGAGATTAGACACGTTGATTTATCGGCTTTTTCCTTTATCTCGATCTCAGAAACATCACGCGTTGTCAGATCGAAATATTCGGGCGGCTGATAAGCCTTTACCATCAATGACATATTAGACCTACTCATACCCCGTTTGAATTTCACCGCTCATCAGCTTCGGCACCAGACTATCGTGCGTACGCGAGAGGATTCTCATTTGCTTGCAATTCTCAAAGACCTTGGCTTTACCGTGGCCTCAAATCTAGCAAGTAGGTATTTACGGAAGATCAGACCAGCGGCGATGTGCTTGGACTGCGCCGCGTCCATATTCGAGCGCGACTTGTCAGCTGCGCCCAGAGAGTTTTCTTTATTTCGTTATCCATCGGATCGGGTTATGGAATTATGTTAGCACAAGAATTTGAACAATCTGACCCTCAAACCCCTTCGATTGCAATCCACTGAAGCGGGCTGGACTGATTTTGTCGGAATTCAGACCCAGTCGTTAACGCCGCGGAATTGATTTGAATTGAACAGAAAGAAAGGAGTATCATGGCGGTGAATCGCAAAATAATCTCATCGCCGGTTTATTTCATTTGACCGACTTTGTCCCGAAGGAGGATTTTCACACAATGAGCCACCACGACGGCAAACATCTCGAAACGCACAACGGCGCCCGCACGTGCGATCGAAAAGGTCGTAATAATTGCGCCGAAAAATCCGGAAGCCTCGCTACGTGGATTTCGGCCTCACACGTCGAGCGCCGATCGAAGAAAGCGGAGCCGCCATCGGCAGCCACACCTTACCGATGAGGAGCGTTATGGCTTAGAATATTTGGTAATGGAACCGTGCGAGTCTCATCAGCGCTGTTGAATCGGAACATTAAGAGGAAGGATTTATGGAAATAATCACGGCTATCAGCTCGCAAATCTGGGCGATAGCTCAAATGGTTCCAGTTTTCGGAAAATATCAACTTGAAAAGAATGCAGTTGTCAGTTCAGCGATTGGTTCAACGAGAGAGGCCCTGAATAGAACAATAATGTTCATGAAGAAGGGCGATTTTTCAGATGAAAAGGGTAGGGCAGATATTTCAACGCTATGGAACACTGCTTCCGAAAAAGTGGGCGTAATTGACAAACACCTAGGACGCACTTTAGGACTTAAATCTCGCTTCTGGGCTGATCCTGAGACGTTCAGACGAACGGGGCGAGACGATGCTGTTATCAGCCTAGTGGAAGTTACTGACGAATTAGAACGTCTTTACAATAAGTTGTCCTAGACTTCACCATTACCGCCGTCAAAGGATGAGATGAGGGATAGGTCTTCCTCGAGAAAAAAGCCAGGGGTTTATCGCATTTGATTGAACTGCCAATATTAAATCGTTAGTACAACATAGGTGGCTAGATTATATTCAATTGAGATTGAGAATTTTCGGGGAATCGCGAAACTCTCGCACATATTCGGCAAAGAAAATCTCTATTGCTTTATCGGACAGGGCGATTCGGGTAAGTCAACTATTCTTGACGCCATCTACTATGTACTTTCTCCCGTTTGGAACGAGTCATTCAACGATGGTGACTTTTACAAGTGTGACGTTTCAAAACCGCTTCGAATTCGAGCGACGCTAATTGATATTCCTACGGAAGTTGCTAGTGACGGAAGGTATTACGAGTATCTAAAATCCTACAATCCAGCCGACCACGTTGTCTCGGACGAACTCGACGTAAATATTCCAGACGGAGAATTGCGAGAACATGCGATAACGATTGAACTTGAAGTAACAAAAGAACTCGAACCCACTTGGAAAGTTATTTGCAGTCGCCACGAGGAAGGAAAAGCGATTTCACACGGCGACAGAAAAAAACTCAATGTTTTTGTAGTTTCAGATTCAGTTGATCGACATTTCCAATGGACTAAATGGAATCCGCTCTACAGTCTTCATTCACAATCGAGTCCTAACGAACTTGACGAGAGTAACGTAGTTCTAGAAGTTCTTCGCAATGCAAAAGGACAACTTGATTCAAACCAATTTGACCGGTTCTCAGAAACAATGAATCAAGTTGTCGAGCTCGCTAAGAGGTTTGGCATGGACTTGCCGCAAACTAGGACGACTATTGACTTTCGTGACATCGTCGTAAAAGACGGTCGATTTTCGTTGCATGATGATGTTTTGCCTTTTCGTGTAAAGGGTAAGGGTTCGAAGCGCCTGATCTCGATGGCAATCCAGTCTGCACTTTGCAAAGACGGAGGAATCATGCTGATTGATGAATTCGAGCAAAGTCTTGAATCGTTTAGAGTTAAACACGCAGTGGCAACTTTGAAGGAACAAGGCAGGGCGCAACTCTTTCTAACTACGCATTCACATCACGTCTTAGAGGAACTCGGAGCGCCTTCACTCTTGCTGGTTAAGCGGAATTGCGAATCTTTGGGAATATTTTCCCCGGATTGTAATGGCCTTATTCGATCCAATCCGCAAACTTTTTTCCACAAACGAATTTTAGTCTGCGAGGGCAAGACAGAAATCGGTGTTTGTCGAGCAATTGACTCGTGGCTGCGAGCGAATAAAGGTTCATCACTTGCATTAAAGGAAATTGGAATTGTTCTAGGCGGAGGGAATGAACTAGTTAACCACTGCAAGGCTTTGGCCGCCGGAGAGTTTGAAACACTTCTGCTTTGTGATTCTGATGAAAAGGTGACCAACGACATTAAAGTCACGCTCGAGAAACTGGGAATTGAAATAGCTGACTTTGACGATGGACAATCAATTGAAGATGCGGCAATCGAGGCGCTAGACGAAGATGGCATTAAAGAGCTTCTCGGTCTTGCGTGCCGATTGAAAGCTCAAAAAGAGGGAATTGACTTGAAAGAGGCAAGAGAGCGAACTTGGAATTCCGTAAAATCACGCACAGCCCAAGGTGCCGATGATTCCGTGTTAAGTTCGGCTGGAATGAAAACCGCCATAGCCTTAACTGCAAAGGAAAAAAAATGGTTTAAGACTGTTGAAGGTGGAGAAGAATTTGGACGTTTGCTTCTGAAGAAGATTGATCTCAACGGTAATTCATCCGTTGCAAGGGTTTTGAACAGGCTCATTCAATGGATACAGAAAAGCAATGAATGAACAGAGGTTTCTTGCCGCCGACAAAGCTTTACTAATCGCTCCTGCTGGGTTCGGAAAGACCCATTTCATATCACAGGCAGTTTCAACGTTGAACTCGAAACAGCTTATTCTTACGCACACACATGCTGGCGTTGCATCGATAAAACAAAAACTATCCGAAAATGGTGTTTCAAAAGATTTGTATCAGGTTGAAACTATTTCTAGTTTCGCTCAGCGATTTACGCTGGCTTATTACACCGGCGATGATACCCCTGACCAACTGGCAAAAAATTATTTTCCTTTCGTTATCGAAAAGGCGACTGAGCTTTTTAGTCGAGGATTAATTGCAAAGGTCGTAACGAATACCTATGCGGGCTTATTCGTTGACGAGTATCAAGACTGTACTGAATCTCAACACAATTTCATCAACAAACTTTCAAATCTTATTCCAACCAGGCTTCTCGGTGACCATCTTCAGGGAATCTTTGATTTTACCGAAGAGCCTTTGGTGAACTTACAATGCCCTGAACAAATGGCCGGCTTTATCGATACCGTCGAAACCTTGGATCAAACTCCCTGGCGATGGAGCAATGCTGGGCGGGATGATTTGGGCTCGGTAATGATTTCGATTCGGGAAAAACTAGAAGCCAAACAACCCATAGATTTGACAGACTTTCCGGCTATTGAGAGCGTAATTTGTGACGAGAACGATCTTCTCAACTGGCAATCCAGCTATGGCAAGCGCATAAAAGCCTTGTGGAATGAGAAGAACCTTCTCGTCATCCACCCTCGATCAGACTCGCCTAATTTCCGACTAGCGGTAACGAGAGCTTATCTAAATGCGTTTCACTTGATTGAGGCCATAGACGATTCGGACTTTTACGACCTTGCTAGGCAATTAGATACGGCCAGGCACGAAAACTTTATTGAAGTGGTTCAGAACGTAATGCGACGAATTGCTAATAAATCCGAGCTTTCAAATTGGATTAGAGATGGACGGGCAGTAAAGAAGAGAGTTGAAAAATTAAAAGACTGGGAACGCGGGAGATACGAAACTCTCTTTTCCGAACGAGCACACTTTGAGGAGTCGCCTTCGATCAATTCCTTACGTCGATTCATTGTCGCAGTAAGGAATCTTCCGAACATTAAGTGCTATCGCGGCGAAATCTTTGGATCATTAATTCATTCGATGACAGATGCGTCAGATGAGGGAATTTCAATCGAAGAAGCGATGGTCAATAACAGAAATAAGATTCGGCGAGTAGGGCGGAAAATCTCTGGAAGGTGTATCGGCACTACTCTTCTGACCAAAGGACTCGAATTCGACACGGTTGCAATATTAAACGCCCAGACGTTTAATTGTCCAAAGCATTTTTATGTCGCAATTAGTCGTGCGTCTCGACGCCTAATTGTCTTTTCAAATTCTTCAGTTCTAAATCCCTACTAGAAAGTTCGGTTTGTCAAAAACACGCGGCCGGCTTAGAGTGGTTTCCATAAAGCTGAAATTTCGCGCTCCCGTGCGACAGGTGGTGGTAGTGGATAAGGGCGCTTAGGTAATTGAACCTCGAATGAGGTTGGTCACCTAAAGTCGCCAAGCAGCGTGAAACCAGCCCAGAAGTAGGGCTCGTGAAATCCCGATGATTTATCTTGAATCATTTCAATTGCGGCGGTTTGCAGTGCAGATGCTGTCGATGATCCTTTGAGAAACTCCTTGTAGAAAATCAGGCTAAGTTTCTGGGTTGATTTATCACTCGCTTCCCATTGAGACGAGATCACGGTTGAAGTGCCGGCGCCGAGCATTGCCCACGGAATGCTGATCAGGCCTTCGCCGTTATGCACTTTGCTTGTGTCACATGACGCCAGGAACGCCAGGTTGTTTGGCTTGAGCCGAAAAGAGAGAAGATCGTTGACCGTTAGCCGGCCTGATTCTGTCGCGCTTTTCTGAAAGGCGAGGAATGAAGAAAGTGGATTGTCACCCTCGAGTTGAGCGTGCATTGAGAAGTGCAAGATGTCGGAGTTCGCGGCCAATTTCATAAAATCAACTCTAGTCGCGCCGAGACGAGGGAATGTTCCGAATAAGTCGCCAATACTTTTTGCTTCGCTGTTTACGTACGCGAGTCTCTGATTGTTAAATTTATCGTTGGCAAAAATCTGAATAGTTTTCCTGCGGAGTGGCTCGGATGAAAGCTGTTGCTTCAGCAAATAGACAGACGGTGAATACGAAACGGTATTGGTTTCTATCAAGTACTTATTACCGTCCGGGCTCAGGGCATGGAAAGGTATTCTCCACAAAAGCTTGTCAGGAACTATTACTAGTTGACGTGACTTCAAGTTCAACGGTTTCAAAAGCAGATCGTGGAGGTTCTTCCCATCGGTTTTGAAGAAAATTCGATCCCTTATCTTGGTCTGTGTTTCTGACGCGAATTTAGAAACCTGTTCGTCTGTGATGTTGAGTTCTACCGCACGTAACGGCATTGCTGATTCAAGAACAAATGCAAGGAGTTGACCGGACGGCGTGAATTCATAGGAGACGATCGCCGCATCGTCGGGAAGTTTAAGACCCTGTGTCGAGAAATCCTGAGTTTGCTGGCTCGCTGTTTGTTTATCGCTCACGATGCCGTTTTCCAGCTTTGTTAGCGCCGCTTCCTTTTCTTTTCCTTCTACGTAGTTGCGAGAAGTCGTAAAAAGTTGGTTCCGGACCGAGTCGGATAGATCAGGACGCGGTTTTAGGACTGATCGTTCGATCCTATCCCTGAGCAGGTTCGCTTTCAGTTGTTCAGAATATTCAAAGGCTTTTGTGGGATTGCCAGTTACCTCAATCTCGCTGAGTAGTCGATATACGGAATGGTGAGCCTCCATCATCGCAATCGAAAGATCGGCGGTCGTGGTGTTTCGAAACGGCTCGAACAGCGTAAGTGCTTTAACGGCATCTTCCCTCGCAGATCGCTCGTCGCCTAGCCGCCATGAGCCCAACGCGAGTTTGTAGTAGATCTGCGGAAGATCTTCTTGAAACTGTGCCTTTTCCGTCAATTTGCGCAGATGATCCGCATTTGCGACGAACTCTTCCCATTTCTGCTCTCGCTCAGCAATTGTGCTTTTCCAGTAAGGCACAATGAAATCGGATGTCCCTTTTTCGTTTGCTAACCTTGAAAAATACTCCTCGGATAGCACACGGTTCCCTTTGAAATTCTCAACCAAGGCTCTTCCTAGAAGACATTCAAAACTAAATTGCTTTTGTTTATCGATTGATTCCAACTGAACAAGATATTTCTCAGCGGAGTGAATGTCATTCTCGTATAACGAGCGCAGCAAAAGGCTCGAAAGGAATTGCCCGGAGTGATAGTTCACCCCAGCCCGCGTCGAAAGTTCGAGGCCTTTGAGACTTATGTCCTTTGCCCGTTTTTGCTGGCCGGTGACCTCGAGAAGGTCCGCCAATTCGAGGTGGGCGATTCTACTTCTGTGTTCGAATTCTCCCCTCGAAGCTTTCTCAACTAATTTCTCCGCGTAGCTGTGTGCGTTTGCATAATAGAATTTAGCCTTCCACGCTAAACTCAAAAATCGTAAAGCGTCATAATAGATAGAAGTGTGGCCCGTGGACAGTGCCGCTTTTTCAGCTTTTTCCAGCCAAATGATCGCTGCAAAGTCATGACCGGATGAATACAGCGTTCGGCCGACTTCCAAGTAGTAACTTGCTAGCGTTGCCGGATCGTTCGGTGCGATCGAAAACGCCAGTCTCAGGGTCTCAAATGTTTTTGAGGAGTCACGCTTTGCCCTACTGACAGCTGCTTTACAGAGGTAAAGAGATGCCGCTGAAGCAGGGGATTGAGCCCTCAATTTCGGACTTTCGAGAAAAGAGTCCACTAATTTGTTGGCGTCGTCGTAACGTCCTATCTGTATATACGTTCGACACGTCAGAGCTGCCGCTTGAGACGCTTCAACAATGCGCCCCGCGGCTGAGAGTTTACGAATTTCAGCAGGAGCGATAGCAGCTATTTGATCAAAGTAACCTTTTGAAAAAAGTGTTGAGATCCTTTGGCGACTTTGCTGGCTAGCCGACGTTGCCGACATGAGGAGCAGAGCGAGAACAATCAAGACTGATTGACTCACTCTAGTCCGCACGTTCGGGTAAACATTCACTGGTACACCTAAGGTGTTGGCCGGCAATTGCCATTGCCATCGCCGTCACCCTCGGTATTTGGCCGACAATTCGTGCACTGTCTAGTGGGGCATTGGTCGTCAGTCCCCGTGAGCGATAGTACCGCGTTGACCACGGACGTGAGCAGGCTGGCGGTTAGAGTTGCAGTGGACACAACGCCTCCCGTTGCAAAAATGTTGCCGGCCAACAAGGTTGTCAGGGCCAGCCCCAAGAATAAAGTTTTGATTCGTTTCATTTTCATCTTCTCCTTAAGTGAGTCTTAATAAATTCATACATTGCCGCCGTGACAAAGCGTCCTGAGACGCCGTGACCTGCCTCGTTGGCATATATGAACCAAACATCGGTGCCCGCCTCTCGCAGTTGAGATTTGAGACCGAGAACGTCCCCTTCCGGGACTCTTGAGTCGAGCTTTCCGCGGGTTAGGAACAATGGAGTTCCTTTCCAGCGAGCCGCGTTGTCTAGCGGAGAAAGCTCATCAAGCTTTTTCATTAAAGTTTCGTCTTTCGGATCGCCGTATTCGCTGATAGCAAATTCGTCGATCCAACTTTGTTTTAGATAGTTTCTGATCGAGACCATCGGATATTCAGCGATGACCCCTCGGATACGAGTTGATTCTCTTAGTCCTGCTGCTAACGCGACGAACCCACCATAGCTCTCGCCCCGAATGAACACGTTATCGGCGTCGAGGTCGGGTTGGTTTGCGATCCAATCGAGCAGCGAACTAACATCTCGAACGGCATCTTCTCTTTTCGCGCCGTTGTCAGCGTCCAGAAAAGCATTTCCAAATCCTCTTGATCCTCGGATATTCGTATGGACAATGGACAGGCCGAGGAATGTTGCAAACCGTAAATCGAGAGAACTAAAAGTAGGTCGATCGATCACCTGAGGCCCGCCGTGGATAAAGACCAGCACAGGACTTTTCTTTTCAATTTTGGTGGGTTTGACGATGTATCCCGAAATCTCTTTGTTGTCGAAAGACTTCCAACGTATCGTTTCTGGCGGTTTCACAGTGCCCGTCAATGATTGGGGAAGTTGGGGAGTCGTCCACGCAGTAGTTTTCTTCGATCGGATGTCGAACGAACGGATCGACGCCGGCTGGCCGATGTTTTCGATGGTGAATGCGACTTCGCTATTCGATAGCCAACGCGTGTTCCAAACGACATAGGAGCCATTAAGGAAGCTTGGAACTGCCGGAACGACATTTCCACTCTTGATTTTTCCAATCCACAGACTGTCTATTCCGTCAATCGATTCTTGAACCAACAGCAATTTTCCATCCGGCGAAGGTTTTACATCTCCCAAGTGCCCTCGCACATTCTGAAGGCTTATGATTTCCTTCTTGCTGTTGCGTGGATCAATGAAAAGCAAACATCGATTACCCCCGCACTCAGGCGAGTCTTCATTTAAGATGAGCGCCTTTCCGGCTGCGAAAAAAGCTTTAGTCGCATTTCCTGATTCTGATAGGGGTGTGAGTTTTCCGTTACTGATCGAGTAATTGAAAACGTTTTGATTGCTCGAAGATTTCCAATACTTAAGCAAGATGTTTCCACTGTCGATGTCGATCACGTTCCAAAGACCCTTGAGTTCTACTGCGAAACACTTGCTTGCACTAAGATCGCTTTGACAGAGCTTTGTCGTTTTCAACTCATAGTCGTTAAGGGTGTAATAGATGCTTTTTCCATCTCTATCCCAGATAAATGAATCGACTGAATCGTCTTTCCCGTTAAAGCTCGATAGCTTTCGAGCCTCAGATTTTCCGTCCCACAGGAATAGCGCGTAATTATCCGGGTCTTCCTTGTCGTTGTTAAAGGCAGCCAGTGACGAAGTTGGACTCACCCTAAGCGTGCTTGGCACTCTCCCGTCAATCACCAACTTCGGCTTGGCCAATGGCGCCTCTACCGAATAGATGGCATTCTTCTCATCCGTAACCAGCAGTTTACGAGCCGTTCGATCGACGTCCCAGATCAAGTTGCTCTTTATTGCGGACGGTTCAAAGAACAGATGCTTAACGTCATGATTCTTAATGCGCGGTACGCCTTCTAAACGGAAGCTGGCTGGCACTGGAAAATCTTCCGATTGCTGCGCCTGTACTGAAACGAGCAAGCAAACCAGGATAACCGTCAGCGTCTGAAACTTCATTAAGTGGTCGTTTATTCCGTTCATTTTGCTACAACGCACCGCATTTCGAACGACGCTCGGTTTCTTTCTATCTCTCCGGATTTTATGGTGTCCTCCGAGGTCATTCCCGAGGTAAGAACTTGCGGCGGACCAACGATCTTATTGCCGTTCTTGAGCGTAATGATCAGTTTCCAGCGATAGGATTTTGCCGGCTCGAGTTTCACGTTAGAACGGTAGTGGGTTTCTGATCTTGATTCGAAATGATCGACCAAGTTCTCATCAAGGTCCGAGATATAGATGTCATAGGACACCGCCCCTTTTACAGCATTCCATTTGAGAAAAACCTCTTTGCCGTCTGAGTTGGATTCAACATTGATCGTGGCGCCACCGGAGCAAGGATTTTCGCTTCCACGAGTTTCGGCATTCTGAACTTTCGGCTCACGTGCTGTAACACCTAACACTTTCCTTCGGACGGCTTTTGTGGAAGACGGCTTTGGCTCAGGATCTTTATTGGGCACGTCCGCGCTCTTTATCGGTGATCGTTCTTTCTCGTTATTTGTCGGATTAGTAACCGTGTCCGGGACGGGATTCAACTCACTTCCGGCTGCGTTGTTCTCGTTTTTTGCAACAGTAGTCTCGGACGTATTGATCCTCTGAACGCCGACGAAATAGATGCCGGCGATGAGTAGAATTGCGAATCCCGCAAATGCCGCAGCCCTTGCAAATGACAATATCGGAACGTCGAAGAACAGATACTTTGGCTCTGATTGATCATTTTGCAGGGGCTCAGTACCGAGGACACAGTTTCGGAACTCTTGCGGCGTTACCGATGGCAATTTTGCTCGACATTCTTTGCAGGCGAGCAGATGCCGACCGATCTCAATCGATCGCGAAGAAAAACTGTCTTCCCGAAACATGGCGACTTCGGCAGCTGATAAGTGATCTTGATACATTTATTTCATCAACTCCTTTAGTCTCTTGCGGGCGTCAAATCTTGCCTTCTTAACCGCGCCTGCGGTTGCCGCTCTGTGCCCATTGGCCGAATTCGGATTCGCTATCTCCGCTATGTCAGTATCGGTAAGAGGCATTCTTGCTGAAATCTCTTCCCAGGACTGCCTAGTCAATGAGAGCTTCGTTAACAGTTCTTCCTCGTCGATTCCAAATTGGAAAAGATAAAGCACAAGATCAACCGAACTGAATAGAAGCGCTTGCCGTTGATAGAGACTCAGCTTGCAAATACCTTGCCAAACCGTTTTGACCAAAACCAAAGTTTCCGCGGGCGAAGCCTCCATTTCGCTATCGAGCACTTCGACTTCATCCAGAGATACCTCGACTTGTTTGTTTCGATTTGAGAGGTTCCGATTTACTTCGTTGTGAGCAGTACGCGCGGCGAAGGACTTCCAATCGCCTTCAGCCATTTGTGAGCTTTTATCCTCAAACTTCGTTCGCCACTTCCAAAGCCTTAACGCTGTCTCTTGCGAAATATCTGGTACGTCATCAGTTGGAACGGATCTACGACCAGCGATTACTTTGCGAATTAGCTTTAATGATTCTGCAAAGAAGCCCTCCCGATCAAAAGCACCACCGGAACCATTTGTCGGTGGGTCGCCTGGTGAGGTCTGTAGCTTGGAAAGGATCGGGTTATCCACAACTATTATTCGCTTTACCGGTCTTGTTACGACAAAATCAGATGTAACCACTGGCGATTTCCAGCGTTTTTATCAGTAACGACCATTTTTCGGAGAGACGGCTTTTCAACAAGTCGAAAAGATAAGCTTCTTTCCAATCGGCAATTGAGCGTCTCGTTTACTAAAGTATTGAATGTTATACAACTTACAGCCCGCAAATGTAAACAAAAATTATCTGGCACGTCTCGATTTTCTCGATCTGTGTTGACTCGGTGAAACAGGCACAAGCAAGACGTATGCCGCGAAGCCTGCTCTTACAAAGGAGATAATCAAGCAGCGATTGGGCAAGACCTCACATTTAGAAGGCCAATCTCCCATGTAGCCGTCGAGCCCGGTCCCTGATTTTATGCCCGGCGATCGGATGGAATTGTATCTCGAACGTATAGAACAAGATCTCCTCAGAAGTGCCCTAGCGATCAATAACAATAATCAAACACGTGCGGCGCAGCAACTTGGCATCAGTCGTTCCGGATTGATAAAGAAATTGAAGCGT
>JBAUGW010000002.1:0-55164 GCA_049679945.1 Pyrinomonadaceae bacterium
TAAATCAGCTTCCATCGCGACCGTTAATGCGTCCCGTCATCGTCAATCTGCTTCCAAAGCTCATTTTTACGCATCCCTCGCTTCTAAATGCACGTCTCTCTACCTTAAATCTGCGTCTGTGAGTCTGAGTCTCTCGTCCGTCACGCATGAACGTCCGGCCCTAACACGATCCCGCTCATCTGTGCATTGTGAGCGCGTATCCTTGAATCGTTAATGTGTGTACTTCGGTTGTGAATATGTGGTCAGCAACAGTGTGAGAGCGTTATTCACTCGCCACGGCGTGGCCTTGCCCAAAAGCAAAAGTTGCAGCGGCCAGGAAGCTTCTCATTAATTGTTACGTCATGCTTCGTGACGGTATCGGTTATGAGGAATTCTTGTCGCGTTGGGCGAAGTTGGCTTGTACGTGGGGTCAGGAGAGGTGAAGAGAGATCTTCAGTCTCTGAGTGTCTGATGGTACAGCCAGCCATTTTCGATATAGAGCATGGACTGGAGCCCCGACGAGTCGGGGTTTCATGTAGCCAAGATAAACTTGGCACGAATAGATGATGGCTTCGCCTAAAAACGGCGTGAGCGCAAATTGAAAGAAATTCTAATCCCGATGCATTCGGGAGAGGCAGGTTTGTTCTTTTGTCAGAACCCAGTCAACCAACCCATTTCACACCATCAAACGTGTGCCTATACAACTGCGCTTGACTTCAAGGGTAACTTCATAGATGACCCCGATTCCCGACCCGGGTTGTTGTTTGCATAAAGAAGCCTGCCGAGCGAGTCGTGCTTTGAAGGCGAATTTCTCCGGTGGCGAGCTTTTGGATCTCGTACAACGATTTGTTCTGATCAGTCCCGACGGCTGGGCTCATTATTCCGTTCACGGCTGTGCCAATCATGCGGCTAAGAAGATCATCAATACCTTTGGATGCCTCGAAGTAGCCAATGTTTACTTGAATCCTTCGAGTAGTAGAGAGATCGATCTTGCGATAAAGGCGGTCACGAAAAGTCGTTGCGCTTTTGTTTGGTACTAGCGAAGGAAAGGTTTCTCTCAATGGGGTTTGAAGCTTGATCTCAAGATCGTATTCCTCCAACGGCTCAAGTCGCTTCAAGTCAACCTTGGTTTGATCTTTAAGATAGTGTACATTGGCCCGAGGCCCAAAAACACGACTTTCGATCAACAAACTGTTGTCGTCGCCTAGTGTCAGATAGTACGCTTTCTTACCATTCGGATGGACAGGATCAACAGCAACATAAGCAGGGACTGTGCCGCTATTTCGCAATTTTATAGCTAAGGCAAGATTCGATTGATCATACTTTATCAGCGTCAGTGATAAAGAGACAGTCTTATCGTCCTCTACTGAAGTATCCTGACCATGTGAGTTAACCAAGAACAGAACGATAACTAATGTGATCTTAATAATTTTCATGAGCATTGCCTCCTTTTAACGTTAACACGGGAGTAGACCGCCGCCCGTAACGTTACACTCCAATCTCCAACCTCCTAGTTGATCTTGTGAGAAATACGCAAATCGCTGCGGCAAACCTAGTTGTCGAGAAATCTGAGCTTCCGTGACATAGCCCTCTTTTGCCATAAAGAGGCCCAAAATTATTGCGTCCATCTCATCGATTTCCTCAGAATAGACATAGTCTTCGGCCACAAAATAATGAGTAACTTTACGCGCGTTCCACTGATAACCATTTGCATAAAGGTAAACATGGAGCAACTCATGGGCGAGGGCGACGGCTGGGTCCACAGTAACATTCTTTACTGAATCACTACTACCGCATAACAATCGGGGTCAGACTTGCGATATTGCAATTTTCTCTAGGAGTTCAAACTGTCTATTCATTGCATTCATTGCAATATTGTAAGTCTGACCCTAATCCTTTGCTTAGTTTCGACAAATTTTTGATCTGATCCCAATCGACTTCTGCCACCCAATGTCGTTTGATTTGATCGAAATGCACCGTACCTTCAAAAATTAGATCATCACGATTTCCTTCATCATCCGCGTCATCCATATAAAACGTAAGCGTTAGTCCTTCTGTAAGCGTGATACCAAACTTAGCCAAATCTCTTTTTGTACCTTGGCAAGTTAAAATCAAGCGGTATTCGCCGTCGTATTTATTTGTGTCTGCATATATTACTTTCATAATTCATTCTGATTTCGTTCTAAGGTCTAGTTGGATTTGGACGTTGGGTAAATATTTGCTCTAACTCTTTACCTGTTAAACCACAAATCTCACAATGAAACTGATTTACTGGATTTGTCGGAACATCAGGTCTGATCGGTTATCTGCTTTGTGACGCCGATAGGAGCCGTTGTCGATACGCCGTAATCGGTTTTTACCGTCGCTCCGGCCTTTTGGCTAGTGACTTTTGCAAATCCTTACCTAATTGCGACGTTGCAGATCACTAATTCGTTTGTTCATATTTGCATATAAAACCGATGAGTTTTTAGGATTTCCAATTGTGAAGTTTGTGAGTGTAATTTGACGCCCTTGAAGATCAAAGTTGCTACTTTCATGATTCATGATAAAAATGCCGTTTTCGTACTCACCTTGATTTATTTGACCATCAAATTTATCTTTCGGATTTCCATTCACATCCCTGTCACCGGTTATGCGCAAATATTTAACTTCTTCCCTTTTGTTATCTTCGTCTATGTAAAAATATCTCAACCCGTTTCCAAACGAAGCATTACCCACATTTACGCTTAGTACACCTTCATACCTCTTACTTCTTACGCGTAAAATACCGTCTTTTGGAATCTTGTATACATACTGCCCATCTTCAACTTCAGGCATGACGCCATTTGGCTGCTCAAACAGAATAATAACGTCTCCAACGTAGCCCTTAGGTATAAGAAAAATTCCATCTCGAGTCTTAGCTAGCTGTGAACAGCCAAAGTACGAGAGCAGAATGATTAATGTTGCAATGGTTTTTATAATAAACATCTTTTTTCTCCTTGAAGAACATTAGAGAACTAAGGACTTGGGCGAACAGCCGGTTGTTGAGTAAATCGTCCATTATATTCGTCTAAAGGAACAACATTTCCATTCTCGACTACACCTTCAAAAACACCATTATTAACACGTACTGTGGTTCTCGAATCTATCATTGGTAAACGTTGATCAGTCATTAAACCAAACACCGGTCCGTTGCTACTTAGCGGAGCAAAAGTACCCAGCATTACAGAATTACCAGAAGTATCAGTAACAAAAGCCTCAGCAGCAGGAAACTGATCGCCACTCACACTTGTCGTGACCGTCATATCAACAACACCGTTGCCTTGACTTTCATCAAAATTGAACCAGATGTTGGGGTGCAGATTGATATTCGAAGAACCGGGAATTGCATCGTCATTTCCAGACATCTGATAGCTTATCAAATCTGTTCCTCCTAATAAGCCATCTGGGGCATAGTTTCCATTCGGATCTTGTATGTAACATTCGGACTGGGCAGTCCAAGATATCAGTCCCCCGATATTGGTTTCCGATGTTGTAGCCTCAGATGCGCGTGTTATTGACATAGGATGAGAAATGCCGTCATTTCTCGCAACCATTTGGGAAGTTGCCTGAATTCTGTAAGTTGCCGAAGGGTCGGTCGAGAATCCACGATTATCACCTCTAGCAATATTGGCATACGTGCCGAACCACTCAAACGGGGCAAATGACCGGACAGTCACAGAAAACTCGTATCCCAATGAGGACGTACCTGCCTGAAGACCTGAAGGATCATTTAGAACAAGCGGCCGGTTCATCGTGTAAACGTAACGATTGAACGTCTGCGGGTTTGCAGACTTGCCGCTTGCCAACAACGGGTCGACGGCGGCAAATCTGCCGTGCTGGTTTTGGTAGTAGCGTGCTTCGGCGAAGTCGAGGCCCGTTTCAATATCTTTCTCATACCCGGTAAAGCGTTTTCGTACCGTGTCCTGACCAGTCAAAGAGTATCTGTTGGCTTCTGTGCGATTTGCGGTTGAATTGGCGTAGATTTCTTCCCCGAATGGAAGAAAGTCTCGGCGTGAAACGACGTTACCGAGTTTATCTGTCAATACGCGCGGTGAGCCAAGTTGATCGGTTGCGGTGTAGTTTATTGTCGGATTTGTCGGCGGCGCTGCTGTGGAATATTCGGCGACTAATTTCCCAAGTCCGTCATAGACGAAGATTGTTGTTTCGAGATCGGTTACTTTTTTGACGCGTTTGCCTTCGCCGTTGTAGTAGTAGCGACCAATCGTGACGTTGCTCGAATTCTTGACTTCGGTTTGCTTGTTGTCGCCGTTGAAAACAAAGGAACGTCCGCCGTTTGCAGGATCAGTTGTAATATTCCCATCTTTGTCGTAACCGTAGCCCTGATTGATTGCGAATCTATTTGAAGTTGGTTCGACTGTCGGCAATGTCAGATTATTCATCGCCAGTTCTTGCGAACCGACTTTTTGATAAAAGGCGTTTCTGTTTCCGTAAATGTCGTAGCCAAATGTCTGCTTCCAAGTCTGAACGCCGTTAACCTTTTCGATTGCCTCTTTTATGCGATCAAGTGAATCATACTTGTACGTTTGAACAAATGGATGTGCCAGTCCGCTGAAACTCACCGTCTGCTTCGCAATGTTGCCCGCGTTTTTTGTTGTATCTACCGAGCCGTCAGTATTCAACTCGCCGTATTCATAGTTCAATTTCATCAAACTGCCATCCCCGACAGAATGACCCATTGCAATCTCTGTTGCTTGCAATCGACTATTGAGTTTCGCACTTTCCCAAAGTCCGTTTCCCAGTTTTAGACGTTCGATCTTGCCGTCAGCGAAATATGAAAACCCGGTCGCATACATTTGTTCGGTCGCCGTCGCGGTTGGCCTGCCCGAAATCCGCGCAATGTCTCCGCTCGCGTCGTACTCGTGATTTACCACTCGACCGCTTGGGTAAGTTTCCTGCGTGAGAGAGCCGGAGAGGTTGTAAACATAGCTCGATGTTCGTGGAATGGCATTGGCAACCGTCTCGCCGTCGAGTGGAGTTCGTTGCGTACTCGACAGCAATCGGCCAGCCATGTCAAAGCTCGTGTATGTCGTTTCAGAAATGTTGCTTGTAACTTTTGTCAGCTTGCCTTTTGAAAAAGGAGCTGTCTGATCGTCGTAGTAGTTTGTAACGGTCGGAGTTCCGTCCGAATATGTTCTCGTCAACGGACGATTCAAAGCATCATACGTATTCGTGATCGTCGTACCTTTTGCGTCCGTAGTGGTTAGAACATTTCCGTTATTGTCGTAGCTAAAGCCCGCCGTCCAGCTATTATTGTCGGCGTTGCCCGTCGTGTCGAGCGCCGTGTTGACTTCCTGTTCGGGCTGTTTGACCCGCAGAGCGCGGCCAAGCGAGTCGTACATAAAATACCGGTTTTGAACGCCCTGCTGCACCCGCACCATCTTCCCCAGAGTGTTGTAAAAATAATTCGTCGGCTGATTAGGCGCGGATATGCTTCCAAGATTGCCGATTGCATCAGGCTCGTCAACGCGGATGAGTTGGCCGAGTGCGTTGGTTACGCTACGGCGTTGCTTGCCCGCCTGATCTGTGACTGTGACAGAATTGCCTGAATAGGCTGTCAGAACTTCGGCGTTATCGGGCGTTTTTATCTTTGTGACGCGGCTTAAGGCATCGTAAAAACTCTCTGTCCAATAGATAGTCTCGTTTTGCTGTGGCCGGTACGGATTGGTCGCGCGCTTTGGCCTGCCAAGCGCGTCGTATTCGGTTTTAGTCGCTACATAATCGCCGTTGGATTCGTACTTTCGAGCTTCAAAAGTTCGTCCCAAGCCATCGTAGAAACTCTCCGACTTGAGAAGGTTGTCGTTAAGAGCGTTGAGGTCGGTTTTTGTTTCGATGCGCCGATTTGCATCGTCGTAAATAATATTCGCCTGTCTTTCAAACGTCGTGCCGACAGCAGTCACACTCTGCGTCGGACGATCAAGCAGATCGTTGTAGATCGTCTTCGCAATCACGCCGTTTATATCTTCGGCGTTGACGGGCTGCCCGGTGAAATAATCGAACTGAGCATAAGCCGTCCAGCCGAGTTGATTTGTTACGGCTGGTGGATTTGTTACGGCTGTTGGAAACGCGAAAGTCGATTGACCATTCAAATGCGCTGGCGGAGTATTGCTGAGCACTTCGTCGTCGGGCGCACCGAATCTGTCGGCATAATCAATCGTCGAGGCATTTCCTTTTGCATCAATCGTCTTTACGACATTGCCGAGAATGTCGTATTGCGAATAAGCCGAGACTGCTCCTGTCTGCGTTTGCGCATTTTCGTAAGTCGTGACCTTTGTAACATTGCCGCGATTCGTTTTCGAAGTGCCGTAATTTGTCGTGTCGTGTCCGACGACGCTGCTTCTTGCGACAAGCCCAGCGTGATTCGCATCAGGGTTGTAATTGTCATACTCAAACTGAGTCAGAGACGCCTTCGTCGTACCGTTTATGTCTGACGAAACCCACGTTTGACTCGGCAGGGAAAACAACTGTCCATTCAGATAATCTGGGTGTATAACGAAATCTGTATGGATTCGCCGAAGCAGCGCGCCGGGAGCACCTATTCCAAAATCGTATTCGTAAAAATCGGTTTGATTGTTATATTGATCGAATCCAATCTCTCCCGTGTTGGGATTGATAGACGAGGTTCTACTGACTTGATTTGAGTCTGCCAAGGTCGTTGTGGTCTCGGCGACAAAGCTATTATGTGCCGGCATGCCAACACTCGGGTTTGGTCCACAAATATTTGGAACATACGGATTGTTGTAACACCATGTAGGGATTCGTTGTACCCAATTCATCTCTGTTTTTCTCAAAAGAGTTGTGCCGTCTACTGCATACGCTTCGGTCTTAAATTCCCGTCCGTTAGTCCAGTGAGTTTCATATGACCGAAGGCCGTTAGGCCATCCATAAAAATAATGCTTCGCCTTGTTTATCCGATTACCACTAGCGTCGTAGTTATCAACATCCACAGAAAGTGGACAAATAGGTTCCTGCGGAGGGCACGATGTGGCTTTTACAAAAGTTGCTTTGGACACTAAGGAATTATTCCCGTCATAGATTCGTTTTTCATTGACCCGATGGTCCACAAATTCTTGCCCAACACCGACCACAATCCCTTCATGGTATTCCAAATTGGCTGTGTAGAATGGGGCTCCATAATCGTATTCCGTTGCCCCGCCCGTCGGCAGTTCGACGCGAGCAAGCCTTCCGTACACATTGTATTGAAAGTCATAACTTCTTCCGTCGGGAAGGAACACGGATTTTACCCTCCAAACGTTCAGTTCTTGATTCGGGTTTGAAAGCGAATAGCTTATATTTTCCGTGGGAAATAGCTGCGCGATTGTTTTGAGCGTACTTGAATCATATGACTGGGTTGTTCGTAGAATGTTATTAAGATAATCCGACTTAATTCTAAAAATCCGATTCTGTCCTGAACCGCCTTTAAAAGTGATCCTGTCGCAAACGCCGTAGGGTGCAGCATCAGTTACTCCGTACTCAATAGTCACTGAGCGACCATTTGAGTCGCTTATCGTGTTGAGCCTCGAATCATATTGTCCAGTATTATAAGTGTATTGAATTTTGTTTCCGTTCCTATCTTCAGACCATATGACTTGGCCGTTCACGATACGAGACTTAACCCCGCCAGGCCGATAAAGATAGCCGGAATACGTCATCGAGCTTGATGATATGTCGGCATCCGTGACAAAGGTCATGAATTCTGCAGAAGTACTCTCAAAGACTCGGCCATAGTTGTAAAACGGTGTACAGACAAGATATGGCTTCCCGCGATACATTGGGTCAACAAGCATATGCTCCGTACCATCAGGCTCCACATATTTGAGATTGAATTGGTGTTGAACGTAATAGACCAACTCATAAGGACCGCCACAAGGCATGTGATTAAGAGTCGTAGGCGGAGCACTTTCGGATGTAATGTGACCAACAAGGGCCAATGGTGAACGGTAGCTGGGATTTATCTCAAACGAGATAAGATCCCCAATCGTGTGATGAGCTTCTACGACCCATTGATTTTCAATGTTTACCGACAATCCCTGAGCAACTTCACCCCGTCCTCCAACATTTATCAGCGGAACATCAAGACTGAGATTGCCATTGAAAAGATTTATAGTGTCCAGATCGCTCAACTTATATGAACCAGCCGGTGAGCCGGGAGTGTTTGCAGTGGGCGGCATGCCTTGAGTCCAAACTAGATTAGTGAATAGGCCGATCAAAAATAACAGCTTAAAATAAACAAAAACGTGTTTGTGTCGGGTGTTCATGATCTTCAACTACCTCCTGTAATAAGCCGGGACCGGAATGTCGTCCGCGATTCCCCATTGGACTTGTCTTAGCGAGTTGCCCGAGGCGGATTGGCGGATGAACCAGTTGCCGAGCGTGCCCGCCGGGTTGTCAGTTGGTCGCCAGACGGCGATGTCGACTTTGCCGTCGCCGTCGAAGTCGTTTTGGACCGCTTTGTCGGATGATTGTTCCCAAGGAATGGTGTCGGTTTGTGCGTTCGAGCTTTTACGTATAAGCCAATTGTTGCCGTTGCGGATCGCGTAATCTGCTTTACCGTCGCCGTCGTAATCGGAGCTGACGGGATCGGTGCTGGATTGGTTGAAAGTAAATCCATTGAACGCACTATTGCTGCTGTTTACTGAATAGAATGTGTTGTTCGAGCTTCGCCAGACGGCGATGTCGGCGCGGCCATCGCCATCATAGTCGGCGGGTGCGGGTTTGTCGCCGTTTGTGCCGTAAGTCGCGTATTGAACGCCGCCGGTCGAGCTTTGGATGATGTACCAAACTCCGTCCGAAGCTCGCCACACCGCGACATCGGTTTTACCGTCGCCGTCAAAGTCCGCCGGAGCAGGAACGTCGCCCGCCGCTCCAAACGGAACCGTGTAATATGAGGTATCCAAAGTCGATGATTTCATGATCCACCAAATCGCCGAACTTGATGCGGTTGCAGGACGAAAGATTGAAAAGTCCGTCTTGCCGTCTCCATCGAAGTCGCCGGGCGCAGGCTGATCGCCGGTTGTTCCCCAAGGAAAGTAAACTTGCGCAGAGCCTGTGCCTCCGAGAACATAGAAATACCCGTTCGATGACCTCCACACCGCAAGATCAGCCGGCGGCGCTGCATTCGCATTCGCATCTTCAACAGCAAGTAATCGCGATCCGGCGTAAATATATTCTTTGCTAAGCTGCGGCGTCGGATCAGGTGCTGGTGCTGACGCGAACGGATTGACTGTATCGAGCCATGAACTCGAGCCCTTACTCACGTGCGGGCTACTGACACCGGCGGCGCGTTTCCGCTTTGCGTCTTCGTCGAGATACTTGAGCGCAAGCGCCGTTGTCGTGAATAGTGCAAGGACGACGATTACCGACCCGACCCAGTGTGTTTTTACAAGTTTGGTGGCGCTCTGAAACAAGCCATTGCTCGTCTGCTGTTCTTCGCTTTCCTCAGCACGCACAACAGACACGTCGGACAGACCAAGACCCGTAACCGCAGCTTTGTCATACGACAAGCGATTACGTTCTCTTTTTCGTCTGGACATAAGACCTCCCGTTTCTTACCAGAATAAAGTTGTATTTTGTTGGCTGGGACTCGGGCGGGGGAATTCTTGGAAGAATTTCGACGCGGAGAATCGAAGCCGTCACTACCAATTACGATTAAATCAATTAACCAATTGGCCGACCATCGATTCTAACAACCGCATGGCGCGGCCAATTGTCTGTTTGCGAAGCAGTATGGTCTTGTTAGAAAAACTTTGCAAGCGCCAAGAAGGAAAAAAGTTTTAGAAACTACAATGAAAACCTTTCGCCGAGATAAAGGCGGCGGACTTCGGCGTCGTCGATCAGTTCGTCGGGGCGGCCGCTGCGCAAGATCTTGCCTTCGGAGAGGATGTACGCACGGTCGGTGATGTCGAGCGTTTCGCGGACGTTATGATCGGTGATGAGAATGCCGATGCCTTGCTTTTTTAAGTAAAGAATTATCTCGCGTATGTCGTCGATCGCAAGCGGATCGATGCCGGCGAATGGTTCGTCGAGAAGAATAAATCGCGGCTCGGTGGCAAGGCATCGGGCTATCTCGACGCGGCGACGTTCACCGCCCGAGAGCGCATCGCCACGAACCTTGCGCACGTGCGTGATGCCAAATTCTTTAAGCAATTCCTCTAAACGCGCAAAGCGTGCGTCACGCGGCATCTTCATCGTCTCTAACACGGCGAGGATGTTTTGCTCGGCGGTGAGCTTTCTAAAAACCGACGCTTCCTGCGGCAGATAACCGAGGCCGAGCCGCGCACGCAGATACATCGGCAGACTCGTCACGTCCTGCCCCATCAGAGTGACGTTGCCGTGCTCGGTGTTTTCGAGACCGACGAGAATGTAGAACGTTGTTGTCTTGCCGGCGCCGTTTGCTCCGAGCAGGCCAACGATCTCACCTTCGCAAACGCTGACATTCACGTCATCGACCACGCGGCGCCCGCTGTAAGTTTTTTGCACGTGCGATGCCTGCAAACACAGATGCGGCTCAGTGCCATTTGTACTGACCTCAACAGATTCGATTGGTTGTCCGTTTGATTTCGACATTAATTTGTGGGTTTTACTTTATAGACGGAACGCGTCCGACCCGATGTGTTTTGTTTAGATTTTCCTTCGCTGGTAACTTTGTTTTCGCGCATATTGAACGTGATCGTAGCGCTCTGCGACGAACCGTTCTCGGCATCGCTCACCGTCGCCGGATCGCCCCGAATGATCGCAACTTCGTCAGCCGAAGTATATTGCGCCCAATCGCCAACCGCACGACGATTTGGCTGCGTGATAACGACATTCTGTTCGGCGACAGTTTTTGCGACATCGTTGTTTTCACTCAAATAAACATCGACGACGCCCGCCGTGATCCGATCAACGCCTTGTCGAATATCGACTGAGTTACGATATTGCAACAAGCGGCCATCGCGGTTGTAATTCATCGAGCTGGCCGCTGCATAAACCGGCTGCGACGTATCTTTACTTTTCTGCCGCAACTTTGCGTTATACAAAACGCTCTGCACATTGCCCTCGGCCGCAAACTTCCCTGCCCTCTGATCGATCATGAGGCGATTGCCGCGAACATAATTATTCTCCTGCCAGCCGCGAGCGTTGCCGGTGTAAACAGCGGTCTCGGCCAGGGAATCGATCTCGGCGGATTCGGCAGTGACGAAAACAGGTTTCTCGCTGCTCGAAAACGGCGACGAGTCGCGCATTTTTTTACGGCTATAATATGTCGTACTGACCGCGCCGCGAAGATAAGATTTGCTGTTTCGCGTATCCCAATCGATCTCGCTAGCCTTCGCGCGTGCGCCCGAATCCCAAACCGTCGGTTCGCCGCCGCGAAGTCTGACCGTCTGATCGCTCGGCGTGAATGTCATCTGCCGTGCGATCGCGTTGCGTTCGAGCTCGGTGAATTTTGCATTGCCGACGGCATCAAGTTTTTCCGCGTCATTCGAACGCTCGTTAAATTGAGCGTTGAGCTGATCGGCAGTCAAATACTGCGTCCCGCGGCCGTCGGTCTGCACGGTCGGAACTCGCGCTACACGCGCTTTTTTGCTGCCGACGCACGAGCGGACATTATTACCGGTCGCAAAAAACTCACAGTCGAATCGCGGCGCTTTTATCGACGTACGGTAGTTGTCTTTGCCTGCATTGAGCGGCTCGATAAAAAGCTCGGCGTTGCCGGCAGCCTCGGCTCGCGCGATGTCTTTGCCGTTTGCGTTAAAGATCGTTTTAACGGCGTCGGCTGTGAGGCGTTTGTTTGCGGAGTCGGGTTGACTGTTCGGCACGCTCAGGTTTATCGTCGTCCGTCCGTCGGTTCGCATTACGTCGATCAAACCTTCGCCCTTAAACAAAACGCCGATGCCGCGAGCCGCAGTCATCACCACATTCGAATACGACGCATTATTCACAGGCGTAACTTCGGCTGTGCTTTGTCCGATGGCGTTCGCGTTGCTCAATTGTCGAGCTTCGTTGAATGTTGCATTAAGTTCAGGCGCAGTGATCGATGTAGTCCGCTCGGCCGTAACTTGTCTCGCCGAGGCGTTGCCGCGAATTACGGCGTGCTTGATTTTGTTATCGCGAAAAAGATCAGCAAAGATCGCATCGCCTTTCAAATTGTCGCCGCCCTGCGTGATGTCTGCGTTACCGGTGAGTGCGAGTTTACCGGCAAGCTGCTCAAAAATCGCCTCGCCCGCGCGAATGTCAGTTGGTTTTTCGTTCGTCGCGGTCGTGATATGAGCGCCGTTCTTGAGTTCGTAACGATCCGCGTCTTTATCATAAAGAGCGTAACCGGCGTCGATATTCGTCGGCGTTTGGCCGCTCTCGGCGCTAGCGATACGCACGTTGTCAAAAAGCTCGACCTTCTTCAAACGTGGCGATTGGCCATCGACAGGAACGAAATAAACGACGGCTCTGGCCGCCTGCACATTCGTTGTTTGCGGGCCGCCGGAATTAGCTTTTGAATTTATGTTTACAGCAACGCCGCCGTTCAAAGCGATCTTGTTCGCCGCCTGATCGAACGTTGCGGACGACGAGCGAACTCGCGCATAACGCACGCCCGACTTCGCCATTTCAGGTGACTCAAACGTCTCGATCTCGACATCACGCAGCAGATCGATCTGTTTGTCAGCCATACGAACCGCGGCGCCGAGCGAGCGTCCTTTCAAATTATCGCGCTCAAATTCGACAAGCTCGTCAGCATCGGCGGTCTCGGTCTTTCGGGTATAAACGATATTGTTCGTCTTGATCTTTAAAGCTTCGGCGGTCTCGAGACGCACGTTGCCTGTTAAGTAAGCCGTAAAATTTTTGTCCGGCTCGGGAACGTAGAGCGCATTTTCGGCGCTGAGTTTATTGACAGCGCCGTCGTTGCCGTAAACTTCGAGATACATATCGTCGAGTTCCTGGTGGTTGTCCGAAAAAGTTTTTGCGTGGCTCGCTTTGATGAAATATTTTGCGACGCCGTTCTCAGATTCGAGTCGTTCGTAACCATTAACCTCGGCGATGACGTCAGTCGAGAGATTTGTGTGCTCGCTTTTCAGCTTAAAAGCTGATTTGGCACTCTCGCGATAAAAACCCGCGACGATGATCAACAAAACTACCGCGATCGCCGCAAGCGCAAAATAGCGCAAGACTATCGGCAGTTTTGCTCGCAATTCGTAGTTCTTTGATCTGATTTCGCGATCCGTCACAAATTAATTATCCGCTCTTAAATCTTCGACCACAAGTTGCAGCCGCGTGTTTCCCTGCCACTCGTTGGCCTCAGCGACGTAGGCTAGTTCGATGCGCGAATTCGGCCGCAAAGTTTGCCCTTTTGAACGCTCGACGCCGTCCCACCACACAGCCTCGAACTGCTTCCCGCTCTCGCTAGTAAGTTTCAGCTTAAGATGTTTGTCCTTCATCACGAATGGCTCGTCACGAAGGGTTAAGTTTCGCGTAACAAATATTGGTTTCGGATTCCCGGCGCCAAACGGCTCGAAAGCACTCAGCGCCTCAACGAGCCTAAGATCGAGAGTCTCAGGTGTGAGAAGCGCGTCAATGTTGATTACCGGAATCAGATCATCGTCTCCGAGTTTGGCCGACGTGTATTCGTTCAGTTTCGAACGCGCCGCCGTAATATTAGTTTCTACGATCTTCATTCCGGCCGCTGCCGCATGGCCGCCAAATTGCTCGAACAATTCGGCGCAACTTTCGAGAGCATCGAGCAAGTGAAAGTTTGGTATGCTGCGCGCACTGCCATGAGCAACGCCGTCCTCGATCGACAACACGATCGTTGGGCGATAGAGTTTTTCGGCAATGCGCGACGCCGCGAGGCCGATCACGCCGCGATGCCAATTCTCCCCCGCGACGACGACAAAGTGCTTACCGTCATGATTCTCAGTCTCGCTGAGCGCAAGCTCGGTGATGTGCTGCTGCATCTTTTGGCGTTCACGATTGCGGCTGTCGAGCAAGGCCGCAAGCTGCCGGGCTTTGCCAAAATCTGTTTCTTCAAAAAGCTCGATCACGTGTCGCGCGACGTCCATGCGACCGGCGGCGTTAATTCGCGGGCCGATTCGAAAGCCAATGTGATAGCTCGTCATGTCAGAGCGGCAATCGGCGGCCTCCATCAACGCTTTGAGGCCGAGGCTGTCGGTCTTTGGCAGATCGAGCAGGCCAAGCGCAACGATCGCACGATTTTCGCCGGTGAGTTGCATCACGTCGGCGACGGTTCCGATGGCGGCGATCTTTAGAAATTGCGGGACTTCGTGTTCGAGATTATGTTCGCGCAAAAGCGCGTGAGCTAATTTAAATGCAACACCGACGCCGGCAAGATTTTTGTCCGGGTATTCGTCCCCGGCTTGATTCGGGTTTACGATCGCCACCGCCGGCGGCAATCCGTGAATTTCATCCGAAAGATGATGATCGGTGACGATCACATCGAGTCCGTGTTTGTGCGCCCATTGCAACGGTTCGAAACTGCGGATGCCGCAATCGACGCTTATTACGAGCGTCACGCCATCCTTTTGCGCTTGTTCAAGTGCCGGAATGTTGATGCCGTAGCCTTCGGTAAAACGATTAGGGACGTGAAAATCCGTTTCGACGCCAACGAGCCGAAACATCTTTCGCAGCAGCACTGTTCCCGTAGTGCCATCGACGTCGTAATCGCCCCAGATAAGTACCTTCTCGCGGTTTACGATGGCCATTTCGATACGTGCGACAGCCTCGCGCATCCCTTTTAAAAGGTAAGGCTCATGAAGATGTTCAGGTGACGGATTTAGAAATTCAGTGGCTTTCCCCGGTGTGTCAAACCCGCGTGCGATCAGCAACGCGGCGACGATCGGAACGACGTTCAGCTCAGCGGCGAGCTTGGTGACAGCGGCTTGGTCGTGTTTTCGGATTGTCCACTTTTTTTTCATCATGCACTAGTAAAACTTTTACCGCAGAGACGCAGAGATGCGGAGAATGTAAGACAAAAACTATTTAATTTAAATCTCTGCGTCTCAGCGCCTCTGCGGTTAGTTAAACGACAGGACTAATTACGCCCTGCCACAGCAGCACGAGGATCGCGACGCCGAGGATCAGGCGGTAAATTACAAAGACGAGCGTCGAGTTGCGGCGCAGGAACGCGAGCAGAAACCAGATCGACAGATAGCCGACGATGCCAGAGACTACGACGCCGACGATAAGCGGGACGAACGCTTCTTGCGGCAATATCTCGACAGCCTTGTGCAGTTCGAGCAGGCCACTCGCAGAGATCGCCGGTATCGAAAGCAAAAACGAAAAGCGCGCCGCGGTCTCGCGTTTTTCGCCCGCGAGCAGGCCGCCCATGATCGTTGCTCCCGAACGGCTTGTGCCCGGCATCAGAGCAAGGACCTGACAAAATCCGACGATAAGCGCGTCGCTGATCCGCAGGTGCCGCATTTCTTTACGCTGCGAGCCGACGCGTTCGGCAATGACGAGAAGGAGAGCGATCGCTATCAGCATCGTCGCAATCACCCACAGATTCTTTGTTGCCGGCCCTTCGATAAAGTCCTTGAAGATGAGCCCAACAGTGCCGATCGGTATCGAGCCCAAAATTATCAGCCATCCGAGCCACGATTCCTCGGACATCCAAATGGGGCGCTTGCCGTCGGTGCCCGAAAAACGCATCTTGCGACGGTTGAACAGCAGATTCCAGTGATCACGGACAAAGGCCGATGAGATTCCCCAAATATCGCTCGCAAAATACACAAAAACCGCCGCGAGCGTCCCCAACTGAATCACCGCCATCGTCGCCGTTATCTTTTCAGCGTCGCCGCCGTAAAGATCGGTAAAGCGGCTCGCAAACACCAGATGCGCCGTCGAGCTGATCGGGATAAACTCGGTCAGACCCTGAACGATGCCTAAGATTATCGCTTGGAGCAGATTCATACTTGCATGAAGCGCGCTATGCGTGGTCGAGCGCCGGAAAAGCTGTTCACAGCAAATTTAGCACATGAACACAGTCGGTAAAAGCACCGGGGACGGGCGTTAAACATCGCTCAGAGCATTCCACCATCGAAATTGGCACGTTTGTTGCAAGATTAATTAAAAAATCAACTCGGAGGATATCGGCATGAAGTTCACATTTTGCAAAAGCCCTTGCATCAGCAAGGACATTACATTTAGGTCACGGTTGTTCTTTTTCTTAGCCAACAGGTCGGCTCCTTCATTACTCGTGCTCGCTCTCGCGGGCCTTTTTTCCTCAGCGTCTGCGCAGGAACCGAACAAATCGCCTGATGTCTTGGCAAAAAACACTGCGGCAGAGGCCCAACCTGTCGTAGCGCAGCCCTCCGACGACAAGCAAAGCAAAATCAAGGTCGTATTTGACGAAACTTCGCCGGGCGTCGTCATCATCGAATCTAATGGCGAAAAGATACGTGTCGATACCGGTATGAAGACCGTCGAACAGCTCGTCCGAAATTCAGATGACGATGCTTTAACGACAGTGTCTGCCGATGCTGAAGCAAAACAAAAGACCGGTGACACGTCGCCAAGCCAGGAAGAAGAAAGCGCGTATGATTTTGACAAGGGCGAGGAGCCGTATGATTTTCGCGTCGTAAACGTCCCAACGCCGAAGAACATTCCAAAGGGAACGTGGAATCTGGTATTCACGCATCGCTTTACGCAGCCGCTTCATCCGCTCAGCTCAAGCGCACGCAATTTGCTCGGGCTCGACAGTTTTGGCGTCGCGTCCTTCGGCGTGAGTTACGGAATTACTGATAAACTCTACGTGTCGGCCTATCGTTCGCCATTATGCCAGCGCGGTTTGTGCCGCGTGATCGAAGTCGGCGTCGGCTATAATTGGCTTGCTCAAGATAAAAAATCTCCGATTGCTCTAACCACATTCGCGAGCATCGAGGGCAACGATAATTTTACAGAGGAATTCACCTACAATCTGCAAGCGATGATCTCAGTGCGCCTTGGCAAACGCGTTTACGTTTTCTTTTCACCGGCCGCTCATATAAACGCCAACGGCCAGCGGCGTTTCGATCCGCGTGCGAACGATTTCTTCCCGCCCGCAACCATCGCAAATAATTTTAGGTTGCCGACACATGGCGCATCGTTCGGTTTTGGCACGAGCGTGCTGATCACGCCGAACATTGTCGCTCTGTTTGATTTTGCGCCTCGCACGGGATTCAAGCTGGGACAAACGCAACCTATCTTTGACAACAATTTTCGCGTGATCGGCTTCCGGCATATTTCAGAACCATCGATCGGATTTGGCATTCAAAGAAATGTCGGGAAGCATGCATTCGCACTGACGTTCTCGAATACGCAATCAACTACAACCAGCCGTTACAATTCGAGCAATCTTGCCACCGCGGCTAAACGATTAATTATCGGCTTTAATCTGTCAAGGAGGTTTTGATTAGCAATCCAAATTATTGGAGTCAAATTCAAAAAGCTGATTCGTGTGGTGTCTTTTTGCGATTGGTGGACGGACCGTATATACAGTTCTGTCTTTATTATCTAGCAACAAGACTATGTTTTCTTGCTGAAAGATATCTGAATGAAATTTTTGGCACAAAACTTGCCAAATTCCATTCTTTATTACATTTCCAACCTGCTTATCGACGACTAAAGGTCAAATAGATGCAGCATCGTTTTACATCCGCATTAAAGATTCTTGTTTTAGCCCTTGGGCTGTTATTTGGAGTTCTATCTTTTTTCACCCCTTGGACAGTCACACCGACCTCAGCTGAAAGATTGCAATCCGGCGCGCCAATTTACTCAGCTCATTGCGCGACTTGTCACGGTTCTGATGGCCGCGCACGCACCGCCAAGGGTAAACGTACTGGCGCAACAGACTTTACGAGCGAATGGAATACAGACGAAGCTCGCGGCATACGCATCATAACAAACGGTAAAGGCGAAATGCCCTCTTTCAAGCGAAAGCTTAATGCAAGCGAGATTAGAACGGTTTTTGGTTATGTTTTAAGATTTCGACGTTAGCTCATTAGGCCGAAGAAGCATATGAAAAATAGATTAAGAAAGATCAAATCGTTCGTTGTCCTTTCTTATCTTATCGTGTCGGCCGCCGCGCTCATCGCCAGTAACAGTCTTGTTCAACCGGTCAAATCTTTTTCGACTGGGCCGCCCGCAGGTTTTTCCAGCGCCCCAGGCGAGTCTTCTTGTACGGCATGTCATGTGGGAAATCCCGGGCCTGGTCAATTTACGATAATTGCTCCTGTGACCTACGCTCCCGGCCAAACTTATCAAGTACAAGTTAGGCAAACGACAAACGACACAACTCGCAGACGTTGGGGCTTTCAATTGACTTCTCTCGCCGGATTGTCTGCAGCAGGAACTTTCTCCAACCTCTCGACCCAGACACAAACATTAAACGAAAATGGAAGATTCTATATAGAGCATACTCTTGACGGCAGCTTTGGCGGACAGCTCGGCGGTGCACAGTGGACTTTCAACTGGATTGCTCCCTCTACTAACGTTGGACCCGTGACATTTTACAGTGCGGGTAATCAGGCAAATAACGATGGTACAAGCAACGACGACTTTATTTTGACTGCCACTGCCACTGTTCAGCCGTCTGCCCCTCCGGTCAGATCGCCATTCGATTTCGACGGCGATGGCAAGACGGACATTTCGATCTTTCGTCCGGGGCCGGGCGAGTGGTGGTATCAGAGGAGCTCGGATGGGCAGGTTCCGGCGGGGCAGTTTGGGGCTTCGACGGACAAGATCACGCCGGGCGATTTCACGGGTGACGGCAAGACGGATATTGCTTTTTGGAGGCCGTCGTCGGGCGAGTGGTTTGTGCTGAGAAGCGAAGACGGAAGCTTCTTCTCGTTCCCGTTTGGGGCTGGCGGCGATGTGCCGATGCCCGCGGATTACGACGCTGACGGCAAGGCGGACGCGGCTGTCTTTCGGCCCTCGACCTCGACGTGGTTTATTTTGAATTCATCGGGAACCGGCACGACCATTGTGACGTTCGGCACCGCGGGCGACAAGCCCGTCGCGGCCGATTACGATGGCGACGCAAAAGCGGACATCGCGATCTTTCGACCCTCGGACGGCAGTTGGTGGTATCTGAGAAGTTCGGACGGGCAAGTTCGAGTCTTTAGCTTCGGAGTCTCGACCGACAAGGCTGTGCCGGGCGATTTCACCGGCGACGGCAAAGCCGATATCGCCGTCTGGCGGCCTTCGACCGGCTTCTGGTTCGTCCAGCGGAGCGAGGACAACTCGTTCTTCTCGTTCCCGTTTGGCACCACCGGCGACGTTCCGGTGCCGGGCGATTACGACGGCGACGGCAGATTCGACGCCGGAGTCTTTCGCCCAACGAGCACAACCTGGTTCGTCCAACGCTCAACCGCAGGCATACTGATCCAAAACTTCGGCCTCAGCTCAGACACGCCCATCCCAAGCGCCTTCGTGCCTTAAAGAAGCAGAGTCTCACGTCATTCGAGGATATTAATTATTGAGGATCGTCATCCTTGAGAAAAGACTCGTCGATGTCTTTTTCGAGCTTTGCGCGAAGTTTTTCGACCATGAGATCGGCTTTGCTGACACTCATTTCGAGGTTTGAGCGGTTGGATTGTATCTGTAAGAGCAAGGATGCGAGATTATTTTTCTCAGCAAGCAAAGTTTTGCGGCGGCTGTCGCGAACGTCTTCGGGACGAAGACTGCCGGCAAGCTGTAAGGAACGCTCGATGGCCTCGGGTCGCATGTCGAGCTCGATCTGATCGACCCGCATCTTTATCGAATTTTCTTTCTCGATCATCTCAAAGAGCTGCTTGCGGAGCGATTCGCTACGCTGCTCGGCCCGCGTGAGAATATCAAGGTTGAGCAGCATCCGCTTTTGCTTTTCGTCGTAGGTCGTCTCGCGAGTTTCCTCGAGCCTCTTTATGCGTTCGGTGAGTTCCTTTATACGCGCCGACGTTGTTGTCGGGACTTTCTCGGTGGGCTTGTCGGCGGGCTGCTCAGTTCGCGGAGGCTCTTGGTAATCTTCGGCCCGGCTGATGATCTCGGCACCGGTGAGGGTCGGCAGCGGCGTCGCGAGCGGCTTTGGCTTGGCTCTAGGCTGCGCGTTAAGTGCAAACGTCGATGAGGTGATTACAAAAATCAAAACTGCAAATCTCGACAAGCCTCTCATTTCTTTTTCCTCTCTTTATCGGGGATAAAATCGCCCGTGAACAGCTCGACCGCGTTCTTCGCGAGCCCCACGAACGGAATCGCGTCGATGCCGGAATTCGCGATCCCTTTCACGACGCCTTTCTTTTTTATGTCGCTGCCAACCAAGACAATTGCGACCGCCGTGCCGCCGAATGGCACCATCTTCGCCGCGCGTTTTGCGACCTGCCAGCCGCCCGCGTGGAGCAATTTACGCTTAATGTCGCGTCGTTCAGCCATATTTTTGCACGAATCGCGTGGAATTAAGTTGCGATAATCCTCCGTGTCCATAGCCCGCGTGTTAACAAGGGCTACCGTTGTCATTATTCTACGCTCGCCCTTACTTACATGCAGGCTACGGACACGCGGGCTACGGACACTACGGTCTCGGAAACTCAAGTATCACGTGCAAGCGTCTATTCTTCGCACGATTTGCCGCCGTTGTGTTCGGAGCAACCGGCGTCTGCGCTCCAAAGCCTCTAGCGACGATGCGGCCCTCGGCAACACCTTGCGACACGAGTTTATCCGCGACGGCGTAAGCTCGTCTATCGGTAATTGCTTGAATAACGTCCGGCTCGCCGCTGTTATCGGTATGCGATTCGATCGTCATTCGGTAATCGGGATTATTCACCAGCGTTTCAGCGAGTAGCGTCAGTTTGCCGTCTGCCTGCGGAACAAAGGTGCTCGAACGCGTGCTCGTCCACAGATTTTCGGGCAGCATCAGGACGATGCCGCGATCGTTCTTTGCAACCGTGCCGAAGGCTTTTAGCGCCGCGATCAACGCTGGTTCGGCAGCTTTAACTCGCGCCGCTTTTAGCTCTTTGTCCTGCTCAGCTTGAACTTGCACCTTTTCAGTTTCGGCGGCTTTGATCTTTGCATTCGCGTTTTCGAGATCGACTTTTGTGCGAATCAGATCTTCGCGAAGTTTGGTATTTTCGTCACGCAATTCGCGATTCTGCGTCGAATAATTCATCGCGTCACGCTCGGCGAGTTCGCGGTTGCGCGTCTCGCGCGCAAGTTCGTTTTTCAGTTCGTTGATCTGGTCTTGGGCGTCGGCGTATTTCGACTCGGCGCTACGGATCTCGGCGTCTGTGCGGATCTGTTCGTTGCGCTTTTCGCGCGCCTCTTTGCGCGTGATAGCAAGATTCTCCGCCTTGACAGCGGCGCTGATGGAACGGCGTGCCGCGATATCGATCGTGTCCGAATCGCGACCGGCCTGCCAAGCGTTCGTCGCGTTTTGCAGCAACATCTCTGCCTCGGTCACCTCGACTTTTGCGTCGCGTTCGGCGCCGGCATATTTAGCAAGCGCGACAGCTTGCTTCGCCTGCAAAATTGACGACGGCGTCTTTGAGTAATCTGTTTCAGCGATCTCCGGCGTTCGCGGATCGCGGAAAAAGTCGCTCGTATTTCCAAAATATTGAATCGCCGGGACCGTGCCGATGCGCTTGCCATCAGGCGAAGTCGGGTAAAGATTTTCGAGCATTATCTGCTGGCTCGGACGCGTCACCATAAAATGCGGCTCGGCAGTGATGATGATCGCAAAGGTCTGTAGCGGCGTCGTGACTGTGATCTTCGAGTCGATGAAAAACAACCCGCTGCGTTTTATCTCGCCAAGGTTATCGATCTGGCCTTCAGGCGAGATCGCCCAAACGACGTATGTCGCGTAACCTGCGCCGAGTTCGAACGGGCGCGGCATGTTATCGACTTCGAGTTCGACACGCGTGCCGCTGCGCGAAGTGCGTTTTACTCTCGCGCTGCCCTTCATACGCGGAAAGCGCGTCGTACCGCGAAACTGGACGAGAACCGTATCGTCAAGCGGATAAGTGATCGCCGTCGTTTTTCGCGCAACATCAACTTGTGCAAAGCCTGCGATACCACAGATTGCAAATAACGCAGCGACAACCAGCATCTTCGATAAACTTACGTTTTTCATAACCTCACACTCCGGCAGGAACTTGTAAAAAAGATGCCACACCTTCGCTCCGAGTTGCAAACTAAGGCATTGGCGCTGGTTTCAAAAGTAAAGTATATTCAAGTCTTTACCGGCTGATGAACGATCTTACGCGCCTCTTAAAATATGTCCGCCCATACTGGCTAACGTTCGTCCTCGCGGTTGTCGCAATGGTCGTTGGAGCGGCGTTTGAAACGGCCGTCGGTGCGCTGATCGTGCCGATTTTTGATCAATTCGATAAAAACCCTGTCGTTACCGAAACAAAGACCCTGTTTGACCTGAACAGTTTGATCCCGCGCGACAACTGGTATCAAGCTTGGCTCTGGATCGCCGGACTGATCATCAGTTTTACTATCTTAAAAGGCATCGCCGAATTTTTTTCCTCATATTTAATGGCGAAGATCGGCCAATCATCGGTGCTGGAACTACGGAGCGAGCTTTACGATCATCTGTTGGCACAATCGACGACCTTTTTCGAGAGACATCGCACAAATTATCTCGTCTCGCGTCTCGTTGTGAGCTGTTCGGCGATCGAGCTTGCAGTCTCGTCAAATCTCCGCGACGTTCTGCGCGAGAGTTTTATGCTGATCGCGTTTCTCTCAGCTGCGCTTTACATAAACTGGCGGCTGACTTTGGCGGCGCTGGTGATCGGGCCGATCATCGCTTTTATGACCGCGAACTTCAGCCGCAAAATGCGCAAACTCGCCGATGTTTCGCTCGAAGGTAATAAGAGTCTCAGCGACACATCGCAAGAGAGCCTTGCAAATCAGGTTATCGTAAAAGCTTATTCTGCCGAGTCGCGTGAGAAAAAACGTTTTCTCGACGTTGCAAGTTTGATCGCTCTCGCAAATCTCCGTTCCGCAAAGATCGCCGCGATCTCGCCGCCGACAATCGAGATCGTTGGAATGCTCGCGTTTGTCGGATTGCTTTACTTTGGTTTGAACGAGATTAACGCGCAGAGAATGGAGTCGGGCCAATTCTTCGCTTTTCTGTTTTTCTTGTTCGGCTGTTACGCTCCGATGCGCAAGATCTCGCGACAACATAACGAGATCGCCAAGGCGTTTGCCGCCGCACGCGATGTTTGGGACATACTCGATGAGAATGAAACACTGCCCGAGAAGCCAAACGCCTTCGAGCTCGCGCCGTTGCGGACCGAGATCAAGCTCGATCACGTTTCGTTCAATTATCAGAACAGCGTCGGCAAAATTCTTCACGACATAAACTTGACCGTTGGCAAAGGCCAGATGGTCGCGCTCGTCGGGATGAGCGGCGGCGGAAAATCGAGTCTAACAAAACTGATACAGCGACTATACGATCCGGCGGACGGCGCGATTCTGTGGGACGGCGTCGATCTGCGCGATGCGTTGATCGCTAGTTTGCGGCGCCAGATCGCGCTCGTGACGCAGGAGACCGTGCTTTTTAACGACACGGTTCGTCAAAACATCGGTTACGGCAAGCCCGACGCAACGGAGAATGACATTTTAGAAGCCGCACGCATTGCTTACGCTGATGAATTTATCGAGCAGCTTCCGCAAAAATACGACACGCTCGTCGGCGAACGCGGAATTTTGTTGTCTGGTGGTCAACGTCAGCGAATCGCGATCGCACGCGCCGTGCTTATAAACGCACCGGTCTTGATTCTCGACGAAGCGACGTCGGCACTCGACACCGAAAGCGAAACGCTTGTCCAGCAAGCTCTCGGGAACTTGATGCAAAATCGTACGTCGATCGTCATCGCGCATCGTCTTTCGACCATTCGCATGGCCGACAAGATCGTCGTCATGGAGAAAGGCCGCATCGTCGAGACTGGCGGGCACGACGAACTGATGACGCGCGGCGGAACATACAAAAAACTTTACGAACTGCAATTTGCAAACATTGAATTGTCAGAATTGTCTGTCGTAGCAGACGAAAAGAATAATATATGAAATCAATGACGGGCTTCGGCCGTGCGACAACAAGCGGCGACAACTTCTCGATCAGCGTCGATCTAAAGACAGTCAACAATCGTTTTCTCGACGTGAACATGCGGCTGCCGAGCGAATTGCAGGGGCTCGAGACGACCGTAAAAAAACTCATCGGCGCGCGGCTCGCACGCGGACGCGTCGAGGCGAATCTACAATACGACCGCACAGACGAACTGACGTTGGAGTTAAATCGTCCCTTAATCGCGGGCTTTCTTGTTGCAATGAAAGAGCTGCGAGACGAGTTTTCGCTCTCAGGCGAGCCGGACATCAATGTCATCGCGCGTCTGCCGAACGTCGTAGCGACAAAAAAAGAAGAGCCCTCGGCTGAGTTTTTGTCGGCGATCGAAAGTACTTTTAACGCCGCCCTCGACGACCTAGAACGAATGCGGGCTACCGAAGGTGAAATGCTCGCAACCGAATTAGCAGCGCGGATCAGCGAGATTGAGAACCGAATTCCACAGATCGAGACTGAATCGGCTTCGGTCGCAGATGAACACAGCCGACGCCTGACAAAACGAATCAACGATATGCTCGCAAAAACCGATTCGCAAATAGAACTCGACCAAGCGCGACTCGCTCAGGAAGTTGCTTATCTCGTTGATCGAGCGGATATCTCAGAAGAGATCGCTCGTTTGAGATCACATATCGATCATTTTCGCGAAATTATGCAAGACGTGACCGATACCGGCAAGCGGCTTGATTTTCTCACACAAGAACTTAATCGCGAGGCAAACACCATCGCTTCAAAAACAAACAACATGACCGTAAAAGAAAATGCCCTCGCCATAAAAAGTGAGATTGAAAAGATAAGAGAACAAGTTCAAAATGTTGAATGAAGAAATGGCCACCGATAACACAGAAAATACAGATAAGAAAATGCTGCATCATGACTTGACTGAAAAAATCATAGGTGTGTTTTATGATGTGTACAATGAACTAGGTCATGGCTTTCTTGAGTCGGTTTACGAAACCGCAATGATGATTGCCCTGAACGATAAAGGGCTTAGAGTCGAGCAACAGGTTGAAGTTCCCGTTTGGTTTCGTGGCCGACAGATAGGAACATTTTATGCGGACCTTCTTGGTGAAAGCGTTGTTATTGTTGAACTAAAAGCTGTCAGATCAATTGACCCGTCACATGAAGCTCAGTTGCTACACTATCTTAGAGCAACCGAAATAGAGCTCGGGCTTTTGCTAAATTTTGGTGTTCGACCTGAGATTAAACGAAAGATATACGACAGCCCAAGAAAAAAATCGGTTTCATCTGTGTAATCGGTGGCTAATTTTTCTCTTATGAAAGGCAACCTAATAATCATCAGCTCCCCCTCAGGCGGCGGCAAAGGCACGCTTATCAAAGAGCTGCGTGCGATGCAGCCGGAGCTCGGTTATTCGTGTTCGCACACGACACGGCCAAAGAGATTTGGCGAGGAAGAAGGACGCGAGTATTTTTTTATCAGCGGAGAGGAATTCAAACGCCGCATCGAGGCCGGCGACTTTCTCGAATACGCGGTCGTTCACGACAATTACTATGGCACGTCGCTCGCCGAGAGTCGCAAAGTTTTTAATACAGGCAAAGATCTGGTCGTCGAGGTCGATGTTCAGGGTGCTCTGCAGATCATGGAAAAGGTCCCCGACGACAGCGTCAGCGTTTTCATTTTGCCGCCTTCGTTCGAGGTGCTTCGTGCGCGGCTGACGGCTCGTGCCACCGAAGATAGGGAGGAGTTAAAGACGCGGCTTAAGAACTCGTTCGACGAGGTGATGCAGTATTCCAAATTCGATTACGTCATTATTAACGAAAATCTGACTGCGGCGGCGCGCGAATTGGCCTCAATCGTTGTCTCAGAACGCAATCGTACGAATAGACAAGCCAGTGCGATTCAGGGTATCCTTGATAGTTTCGATGCCTCGAGGCATCTTTTTTGAGGAGAACCACCGCATTTATGGCCAAGAAGAAAGAAGAGATCGTTGAAGACGTTGAAGAAACCGTCGAAGAAGTAGAAATTATCGATCCGCCCCATATTGATTCAAAATACCGCATGATAATACTCGCTGCGCAACGCAGCAAACAGCTACAACGCGGTGCTACCGTCCGAATTGATGCCGATCCGCGAAAAACTAAACCGACCCGCATCGCGATGAAAGAGTTCGAACAACGAAAAGTAAATTTTATTTTTACAGATCCACAGCCCGAACCGGAACCGGTGAAAGCAAAAGCAAAGGCGAAAGCAAAATCGAAAACGAAGTAAAATATTTCTGAATATGAACTACAAAGGCTGCCTTTCCGGGCAGCCTTTCGTCTTTACATACCTTTGTAGTTCGGCCCGCCGCCGCCCTCGGGTGTGACCCAATTGATGATCTGGTACGGATCGGCAATGTCGCACGTTTTGCAGTGAACGCAGTTTGAGAAATTCACTTTGAGCTCTCGGCGGCCGTTGCGTTCCTCCATCTCATAAACCGCCGCCGGACAAAACCGCTGACACGGATTGCCGTATTCCTCGACGCACCGCGTCGCACAAATTTCGGTGTCGAGCACGTGAAGATGCGACGGCTGATCTTCGTCATGCGCAACCGCACCGTAGAAAACATCCGTGACCTTGTCGAATGTCAGTTCTTTATCAAACGGAACGTTTTGATAACGATCCTGGCCGCCCGCTGACGCACGCGGTTCCGACAGTTTCGACATCCTTTCATGGCCCGCGACGTGATGTTCCTTCGGCATAAAGCCCCACGCGAGGCCGCGCGTTAGGAACTGCAAACCTGTATTTATCAACGCCGACAAGCGGCCTTTTTGAAACGCACCGTGAAAATTACGCACCGGATGCAGCTCATCGTAGATCCAGCTTAAGTTAATTTTCTCTTCGTAATGCCGCAGCGTGTGCGAAGTGAAATCTTCGTGCTCGAACGCGCCGAGAAGCGTCTCGGCAGCGAGCATCCCGCTTTTCATCGCGGTGTGAATTCCCTTTATGCGTTGGCCGTTCAGCATCGATGCCGAGTCGCCGACGAGCAAAACGCCGTCCGCGTATAGTTTTGGCTGCGTCCAATAGCCGCCGGCGTTGATCGATTTAGCGCCGTACTTGATCATCTTGCCGCCCTTCAAAACCTCGGCGACCTTCGGATTTGTCTTAAATTTTTGAAACTCGGCGTGCGGGTCGATCATCGGGTCTTCGTAATCGAGACCCGTGACGTAACCGATGCTGACGACGTTGTTCTTCATGCCGTAGATCCAGCCGCCGCCGTAAGTCCGTGTGTCCGATGGAAAACCGAGCGTGTGCACAACGCGCCCCTCCGCAAAATTCCCTGCCGGCACTTCCCAGAGCTCTTTGACGCCGAGCGAATAGACCATCGTCTCTTTGCCCGCGTCGAGGCCGAGTCGCGAAATCACTTGCTTTGCAAGGCTCCCACGCGAACCTTCGCCGAGCACGGTGACCTTCGCGAGCAGATCGACGCCCGGCTCGAAGTTCGGCTTCCGTTTGCCTTCTTTGTCGATGCCTTTGTCGCCTGTACGAACGCCGATCACGGCGTCGTTTTCGTCATACAAAACCTCGGCGGCCGGAAACTCGGGAAAGATATTGATGCCCGCAGCCTCGCACTTTTCCCCAAGCCACTCGCAAATTTTGCTGAGACTGACAATGTATTTGCCCTTATTTTTTAGCGGCGGCGGAACAAGCGGAGCGTTGAAGCCGCCTTTTTCTGTGAGATACCAGAACGCGTCGTCGGTCACGACGGAGTCAACGGGACAACCTTCGTTAATAAAATCCGGCATCAGCTCGCGGATCGCGATCGCGTCCATCACCGCGCCCGACAAAATATGCGCGCCGACGAACGAGCCTTTCTCGACGATCGCGATCTCGAGGTCGCCGATCTTGCGCCCGTGCTTCAAGCCTTTGTCGATAAACTCGTCGTGCTCTTTGATCTTGTTCTTCAGGTGCAAAGCCGCCGCCAAATTCGCTGGCCCGGCCCCGACAAAGACGACATCCATTGGTACTTGTTCGCGTTCGCTCATAGAAATCGAAGTATATCAAAACGAAAGGCAGAAACACGACCGGTAGGGAGTGTGCCCCTTCAGTATTTTGTTATACTCGGCGTGGTTTATGACACCAACCGGCACACTCGCTACTGCTCGTGTTTCCGCCTTGATGTGCGCACTTTTCCTCATAGGCTGCAGCTCTAAAAATGTCGTGAATCCTCGTCTCGACGCCGAGATGCCGAAGAAAATTCTCTGGGCGTGGGAACGTCCCGAAGACCTGCGCTTTCTCGACACAAACGAATACGGCGTTGCGTTTCTCGCGCAGACGATCTTTCTCGAAAGCGACCGTGTATTGCCAAAGCCGCGTCGCCAGCCGCTCGAGATCGCCCCGAAAACATACCTGATCGCCGTCACGCGCATCGAGACAAGCAAAGACGGCGGCAAACGCCCGGCGTTCGACGACGAAATGATCGCAAAGACGGTGTCGCTGATAAAAAATACGCTCGATCTGCCCGATATTCGTGCGATTCAGGTCGATTTCGATGCGGTTGTGAGCGAACGCGACTTTTATCGGACGATGATGTTCAAATTGCGTGAGAAGCTGGCTGCGTCGGGCAGAAACGCGAGTGTGAACGAGCGTGCGGACGCGGACGAGGGTGTCCGCGTTCCGTTGACCATGACTGCGCTCGCTTCGTGGTGCACGGGCGACGCGTGGTTCAACGACTTCCCCGTCGACGAAGCCGTGCCGATGGTCTTCCAGATGGGCGCCGATAGCGAGAAGATCAAAACCTATCTTCGCAATGGCAACGACTGGCAAGAACCGCTCTGCCGCGGCAGCTACGGCATCTCACTCGAAGAAGGCAAGTTCGAAGGCATGAAACCGGAGCGCAGAATCTACTACTTCAAAAACTCGGCGTGGAATGCCGGTGATCTCGACACGCCATAGAGAAACCGTCGCAGACGGTGCCATATTCGTAGCCCATATCGCTAGATATGGGATCATCGAATAATTCAAGCGTAACCGTCGAAGACGGTGATATATGCCGCCGTTTTCAACGGCTCGCGCATTTTGTTGTCGATTGTTCCCACGGTTTGCGCCGTGGGCTACAAACATACCGTCATCCCCGCCGACTGAGTTTGCCACGCACCGCCCGCCCGTGTCGGCTACGGCGTTGGCAGTGGGGGCGGATACCTAATGGAACACGGCGTCGCCGAGAGGACCGGTTCCCCTTCGGAATCTGGAACGAAACATACATTCCCGAAGATAAAGGTTTGATCCGCGCTCGCCGTTCCGCTATAGGTGCGAGATCCCTCATCGTTAGGCAGGGGTGCCGTTTGCTCCCAATAACCGCCCGGCTCGGTCTCAGGATCGGTATCAGGTAAGTTTTCGCTGACTATGTATTGTGCTCCGGTCGGCACGCTCAAACTCCAATTACCCGATGCGTTTGTCGTACCGGTCGTTACGGTAACCCCGTCACCTGTAACGACGACAACCACGATTTGCACACCTTGAACTGTAACTTCGCCTTCGTCAAATAATGCATTTCTATTTGTATCGTAGAACTTCTTGCCACTTAACATTGCTGTCGGGCTGCAATCGGTGCAGGGCGTCGGCGTTGGCGTAGGCGTTGGGTCCGGCGGCGGCAGATCGCTGACGGGGCACGGCGATGGCGAAGCTACCGGGTTACCCTCGGCGTCCGGATTGAAACAGATATTGCCGAAGTCGAGATTGGTTTGATCTCCGCTCGCGGTTCCGGCGTAACCCTGAAATCCCTCATCGTCAGCTGCGGGCGCGCTTTGTTGCCAATACGAGCCGGGCTCGCCATCAGGGCCGGTTGTGGGTAGGTACTCGAGGACCGTGTAGTCCGCACCGGTCGGTACACTAGTACTCCAAATACCTGATGCGTTAGTCGTTACGACCGTCGAGATAGGACCCGCAACAATAGAAATTTGCACGCCCTCAACCGGAACTTCGCCCTCGTCAAATAATCCATTTGCGTTCGCATCGTAGTATTTCTTGCCGCTCAGTAACGAACAGTCGGGGCAAGGTACAGATACAACCTTAAAGTTATCGGTCTTTGCGTCGCTGCGGCTGAAGTTGATATGTTTGCCGTCGGCGGCGATCGTCGTGTCAGGCCCCTGCCGGATCAACCAAACCTTGTAAACACCGCCGGGGTTTGGCGTGTCGGCAAAAGGCGCCAGCTTCACGGGTGTCGAGCCGTTTGCCGAATTCGGAACGCCGTTCTGATGCGGATTCGGACATGATGGGCCCACCGCCCCGGCGACTCGTCCGGAAAGTACGACCAGTTGCCGGCACACTGCCGAGTCGATCGAAAGCAAAGTCGCTCCGCTCGGATCGGTTACCTGGAAATAGTAGATACCGTCAGGGAGTCCGTTGGCATTCGCATTCTGCGGCCCGCCGCTTAGATAGACCGCATCCTTACTTGGATATTTGTTTTGGTTGACAGCCTGCCCATCGAAGGTTGTTGTGTAGATCGCGCCGCTAAAGCCGGATGCCGAAGTCTTGTTTTGAAGAACAAAACCGGTCGCTGCGCTAATAGCAGCAAGCGTTATCAAAACTATCATCGATCTGAACTTTATCTTAGAGATTTCGAGCGTTTTCATTTCTCCTCCTTCTGATGCGCTAATGCTGTGTCGTCGGCTGATTTCTTTGTGGCGATTCGACGTGGACAGCCGAGGTGCCGGCGGGGCAATGGCCCCGGTATTACCGGTGCAGGAGTTCTTAGGTTTTTGTCGTTCATCTAGTGAACCTCCAATTAGGTTTCGAGAACGTCAAAGCCGAGGCTATCGCCCGAAATGTCTGCGTTAATCTGTCGCCTTTGTGGCAATAATACTCCTTTTTAGGTCCGGGTCAAGACGTGCGACCCGATGGTCGAAAGGCCCGGCGACAAATCGGAGCCATCTCGGCCGAAGAGGCGAAATTCGATGGGATGTAACCGGGCGCAGAATTTACTACTTCAAAAACTCGGCGTGGAAGTCAGGCGATCTAAGTTCGCTCAGTGAAGCGCGATGATGTAGCGTTGATCAATCGTGACGACGTCTCGCTCCTTAAGCTCGCTCACGATAGCAGTCAGGTTTTTTGAAAACAACTCGATCAGCTTTTCGTTACTGACATTGCCGGTCTTGACGTGTAAAAACTTGTAAGGTTCTTTCTTCGACGCAAAACTATCGTAGAAATCTCCATCCTTAGAAACTACGACTCGATTTTCAGCAATAGAAAGTGCGTTTATCTGATTGTCGGTTGTATCGTTGCCGTCTGGCAGATCACGGGTATGAATAGCGTCAAAGCCGCTATCGCAGAGAAAAGTTACGAGTCGGCGAGGCAACTGTGCATCAACAAGAAACTTCATCTCGCGAGTTCGCTGATCGAGCCCACGTTTGCGAGCCTTGCGGCGAAAACCAGACACGCGTCGAGATCAGCCTTTTCCAAATCGTCGTAATCGGCGAGTATTTCGGCATTGGTCATCCCGGACGCCATCAACTCAAGCAGATTTTCCACCGTATATCGCTTATTTCGAATAGTTGGTTTGCCGTGGCAAATCTCAGGATTGATGGTAATGCGCTGTAAAAGCTCGTTGTCCATATCGACGATTCTATCACATCAGTTTGAGTACAAATCGGGAAAACGAATCCTACTATTCACTATTCACTGTTCACTATTCACTATTCACTGTTCCCTATTCAGCGACGGCCTTGACCGATAGATCATGATCGTCGGATTTCACCCGACGCTATTACATTTGTCCCTTTCGGGGAGCAAGGTTGCTGTTCGTCGTTCGCTATCTTTTTGCCGCCTTTCCCGCTCCTTTCCTTTTCTTAGATACAGGCATATTTCATTAAGCTCCTGTGTCAGCTAAATTATTACGTCGCCGCGGCAAGCCTTAACCGAAGTTCCTTCTCCTAGGCGGCTTCAGCCGTCTTTCCGCGCTTCGCGGCACATAGCCACGCCCGTTTACGGCGTGGTCGCGAATCGAGTGAATATCTAAAGGGCGTTTCAACGTACTTTGCTTCAAATAGCTAAAGCCGCGTCGGTAAGGACGTTAAAACGCCCTATTAATTATTTCGCTAATCTATACCACGTGCTAAAGCAACGTTGCTATTTGCCCTTCGGGAGAGCCTCGTGAACGAGGCTAAAAAATTCGCCGAACTTGTCGCCAATTGCATCAAAGACGAAACCTAACACGCTCCGGCATCACGACCGTCTGCCGCTTCACCACCTTTCCTGCTCTTTTTCTTTTTTTGGATATGGGCATATTTGATTAAGGCCTAGTGCCAGAATGTCTCCATCATCTCGGCGCCAAGAAAATCCGCTAATTGTCCAGTTGGTTGTTGGCTACCAATCGTCTTTGCAACGCGGAGCGTCCAATGAACTTTTTTAGGATCAATAATGAGTGAAAGCTGCTCTATCACGTCCTTTATGTCGGCTTCTTGTCGATCCCAATCCGCGATGGTGAGAAGTTGAGCTTCCTTCTCGCCGTACTGCGCAGCTTCCGCGAGCACCTTTGCCTTCGCATCGACCCAGTTGGTGCCCAGAGTTGCCAAAACCTCGTCAGTTAAGAAAAGATTCTCAGATTCAAGGCAGTTAAGCTGTACATACTGTACGTGCATCTGAGGTGTATGCTCGTCAGCGGCTGGTTTGCCTTTGTCACCATCGAGAAGAGCATAGCCCGCTACACCTGCGTTTCCCTCGCGTAATGCGGTGAAGATTTGTTCTAGGGATTTCTGATACTTCTTTATCTCATCGCCGCCGCAAGGAATAGCGGCCAGACTTATTACGTGGTGTCTCGGCACCTGACTCCAGATTCGATAGTCGTCGTCACCCTCGACAAGAAGGAGCGGAACTCCGAACAATGGCCCCATTAACGCATGACCGCCCAAACAACCAGCCAACTCTTGGAGGATTAAGGAAAATGGCTGTGCCTGAAACGTATCTTTCGTGCGATCCATGTAAACCACGCTAGACTGGTCTTTCCCAAACTGCCCAATAGCTGAAAGTAAAGTCGTACTGTGCGTGGCTAATATGACTTGCAGCTTAAACCGTTCTGCGACCTGAACGAGGAAATCGGCGAAACGGACCTGTAAATCGGGATGTATATGAGCATCAGGTTCATCAAGCAACATGATTCGAACTTCTTGTTCTTGCACCTCCCAAATTGCGGCGATGGTCAATATATCTAAGGCTAGGATAATCACCTGGGCTTCACCGGTACTCAGTTCATCAACGGATCCAATTGGAACATCATCGGACGCACGAGTCAGCACGTAAGGGGGATTGGTATGGCGAAGGCTAATGTAAAAGTCGGGTAGGATTTGGTTAATCAGCCTCTCAAGCTCTTCGGGACTTGTAGGCAAAGAATCTCCCCGATAATTTCCGCGCGCTGCCAGATATGCCTGGATGCGAGCTACTATCGTCCGCCGGTACTCCACCGTAAAATTGCGAGAGCCGGTCTCTCGCCTTCCTGCAGCGCTCTGCTGGTTGGTAATTTGACTGGGCTGATAGTCGAATTCGCCCGTTCGCTCCGGAATAACATAGTGGATGGATTCAGGATTTGTATCTCGCCAGGCCCGAAATAGCTGGCTCTTCCCGCTCCCATTTTTACCGAAGAACGCGACTAAGTTAGTTAGCCCAGAAAAATTCCAAGTGTTACCACCCAAATTATCGGGTCGCGGAATGGCGATTTCAGTGATGTATGGGTTGTGCATGCTTTCTATTTTAACAACGCAATGGAATCCGTCATTCGGCTACGGTGTTGGCATCGGTGGTGGTTTTTTCGCCGCTGGTTTTTCCACGTGGGCGGCGGTTTCCCAGGCGGCGCGGGCGCCGGGGTTGTCGATGATTTGGCTTACTTCGATGAACCACGGACGGCGATACTTGCCGGGGTCAGGATCGCGGCGAATGTAGGCGTTCATTGGGTTAAACCTCCTAAAGATCTTGTTCGTGAAAGCGTGGGCCATCTCGAAGGAAATGCACGGGATAAACTGTCGCTTTTGAGGCAATAATACTACGGTTTATGGGTTTGTCAAACGGTTTTTGGGCGCGGCGCGGGTGGTTTGAGTCCTGTGTGGACACGAGGTGCTCGAAACAGGGAGTTGGGCTGTGCCCGATAGCAGTGCGGCGATGGCTGCGCCTCGCCGTGCAACACCCGCTCAACGCCACCGGAGCCCGGCCCGTCAAAGGCGGGCATCGGGCGACAAGTCTTTCTTTTGTCGGCGGCACAGCCGCCTCCTGAATTCAATAGGCAGGACGTCGGAGAGGCAAGCCTCTCCGCACTGCGTTATGGCGAAGCCGGGCATTCGCTGGCTTACCCGAGGTTTCACCCCGGGCTAAGTTCCCTTGTCACCTACGGCGACTGAAAGGCTGCTTTCAGACTCTCGGTGTATGGCGCGCGGGCGACACCTTTTTCAGTGATGATCGCGGTGACGAGTTCGTTGGGCGTGACGTCGAAGGCGTAGTTGCTGACCAAAGTGTCATCCGGGGCGAGTTGGATGTCGCGGACGTGGGTGACTTCGCGGATATCGCGCTCTTCGATCGGAATTTCGTCGCCGGTCGGGCAGTTTAGATCTACGGTTGAGAGCGGTGCGGCGACGTAGAACGGAATGTTGTGACGGCGGGCGAGCACGGCGACCATGTAGGTGCCGATCTTGTTGGCGACGTCGCCGTTTGCGGCGATGCGGTCACTGCCGACGACGACGGCTTGGACGCGGCCTTTTTTCATAACGTGACCGCTCATATTGTCGGTAATGAGCGTGACGGGAATGTCGTCTTGCATCAGTTCCCACGCCGTGAGCCGCGCGCCTTGCAGGTAAGGGCGAGTTTCGTCGGCAATGACGGCGATGTGTTTGCCTTGGTCGACGGCGCCGCGAATCACACCGAGCGCCGTGCCCCAAACTCCGCCGGTCGCTAGCGCTCCGGCATTGCAATGTGTGAGAACCGTGTCGTTATCGTTGAGCAGTTCGCCGCCAAACTGCGCGATCAGCCGTTGCGCTTCGATATCTTCGTCGTGGATGGCTTTGGCTTCGTCGACAAATATTTGTTTAATCTCGCTGACCGATTTACCGTCGGCCTTGGCTTTTTGAAACGTCGCTTTCATCCGCTCGATCGCCCAAAACAGATTCACAGCGGTCGGACGCGTCTTTGCCAAAACGTCGCCGATAAATTCGAGTTCGTCCTCGAGATCGACGACCGTCGTGCCGACAAACTGCTTTGCACCAAGCGCCATTCCATACGCCGCCGAAACGCCGATCGCCGGTGCACCGCGCACGACCATATCGCGAATTCCATCCGCCACAGCGTTGTAATCACGCAGCGTCAGCCAAACTTCCTTGGTGGGTAACTCTCGCTGATCGAGCATCAAAACGCCCTCGTCGGACCATTTAACGGGAATGATATCGAGTTTCATAAGGTCAATTTCGCAAAGTGCAGATTATAGCCGACGAAGTTAGTTTGTAAAAATCAAACACTCTCGGTTTTCTTTACGGTCCTTGCGGCTTGGCGGGAAATTTCTCCCCGCAAAGACGCCAAGAAAGCAAAGTTTGCGACTCGCCGTTCGTTCGTTTATAGTCATGAGAGTCCCAATTCACAGATCATGACGGAGGCCTTGACAGAAATAGCAAACCAAGCCGTTAGTTTACAAACCGAACAAACTTTCAGAACCGATTTTGAATTTACGCGCCAATTACCACCTGAGTTAAAAGCTCTAGATGCGATCTCACGCAACTTTTACTGGTCGTGGCAGCCGGACAGCATCGCATTGTTTCGCGACCTCGACCCGACCCTTTGGGACAAATGCGAGCAAAATCCGCGTGTGCTGTTGAAAAAAATCAAGGGCCTGCGGCTTTGGCAAAAAGCGGCTGACCTTTCATACGTCGCTCGACTCGCGAGTTTCAACAAAAAGTTCGAAGACTACATCGCAGCGACAACTGACCACCGACCACTGACCACTGACCACTGCTTCGCCTACTTTTGCGCCGAATACGGCGTTCATAATTCGCTGCCAAACTACTCGGGCGGCCTCGGCATTCTAGCCGGCGATCATCTCAAATCAGCGAGCGATCTGAGTTTGCCGCTCGTCGCGGTCGGGCTGCTGTATCGTTACGGATATTTTCGGCAGAACATCGGTCACGACGGCTGGCAAGAGGAATCTTACAAAGACGTTTTCGAGTCCGAGCTTGCTCTCTCGCCTGCGTTCGATGCTGACGGCAACCGCGTCACAGTGTCTGTCCACATCCGCGGACGCGAAGTAGTCGCTCAGGCGTGGCTCGCACAAGTTGGTCGTATCAAATTGTACTTGCTCGATACGAACGTCGAGCAGAACAGCGAAGTCGATCGGCTGATAACCGGTCATCTTTACGGCGGCGACACCGAGACGCGGATCGTTCAGGAAAAGGTCCTCGGCATCGGCGGCGTGCGTCTGCTGAGAAAGTTCGGCATCGACCCGCAGGTCTATCATCTCAACGAGGGTCACGCCGCGTTCTCAACGCTCGAACTCGCTCGCGAATATCTCGGCGAACATCCGACGCACACATTCGCCGACGCCGTCGCTGCGGTGCGTGCAAAGTGCGTATTTACGACGCACACGCCGGTCGCCGCGGGCAATGATATGTTTGCCCCCGATAGCTTGATTCAATGTTTTAGCCGCGAGTTTATCGAATCACTAAAGATCACTGACAACGAGTTTCTCGCGCTCGGCCGCGCTCAGCTAGCCGATGACAAAGAGTTTTTTGGCATGACGCCGCTCGCGATTCGCATGTGCCGCTCGGCCAACGGGGTGAGTGCAAAGCACGGCGAAGTTTCACGCGAACTGTGGCTCAAGATGTTCCCTGATTTGTCGGACGCCGGCGCCGTGCCGATAACGTCGGTCACGAACGGCGTTCACGCGCCGACGTGGATCGCTCCCCTTCTTCAGACTTTGTATCAGAAACATCTGGGCGAAAACTGGCACGCGATCGCACGCGACGCTGACCGGTGGCGAGAGGGTGTAAATTCATTGTCAGACTCGGAAATTTGGACGACGCATCAAACTCTCAAAAGTTTGCTCATTGCCTTTATCCGAGAACGCACGCGGCGAAAAGACACCGGTCAAAAGGACACCATCAATGAGCACGAAGACACCCGCGGCCTCTTCAAACCTGATGTTTTGACGATCGGTTTTGCACGCCGCGTTGCGGCCTACAAACGTTGGGATTTGCTGTTCAGCGATCTCGAACGGCTGTTAAAAATGGTTGACGACGAGAAGCGACCGGTTCAGTTTGTTTTCGCCGGCAAAGCCCACCCGCAAGACCGCACCGCGAAAACCATCTTGCAAAAACTGATGTCGATCAACCACGACTCAAACTGGCAGCGGCGCGCAGTTTTTATAGAAGACTACGATCAGGAAGTTGCGCGTTATCTGGTTCACGGCGTCGATGTGTGGCTTAATGTTCCGCGTCGTCCGATGGAGGCCAGTGGAACAAGCGGAATGAAAGCTGCGATGAACGGCGTACTCAACGCTTCGATACTCGACGGTTGGTGGATCGAAGGCTACAACGGCCGGAACGGATTCGCGATCGGCACCGCCGACGACGATCTTTCGGACGCGGAGATGGACTCGGCAGACAGCCCGGCTCTTTACGCGACACTCGAAAACGAGATCATTCCGACGTACTATTCGCGTGACGCGAACGACTTGCCAGGTGAGTGGATCGCTCTTATGCGCAACTCGATCGCAACCCTAACGTCGCAGTTTTCGAGCGACCGAATGGTCAGCGATTATGTTGCGCGCATTTATGGTTTGTAGGCGCTTTTTAAATGTGAGATTCGAACGGGGACAATGAGGAAATATTATGACCAACACAGAATTTCGTACCGGATTGATTAAACCTATCGAGTGCGTAAAGGAGGGCTTCGAACTCATAAAACGCGATTACTGGCTACTATTTGCCATCGGGCTTGTCGGCGGACTGATCGGCGGCGTCACAATGTATATTCTCGCGGGCGCCATGATCTGCGGAATATTTATCTGTTATCTCAACGCGATCGACGGCAGACCGGTCGTCTTTGACGACCTTTGGAAAGGCATGAATTTTTTCGGGCCCGGCCTGGTGTTGATTCTTGTGATGATCGTGCCCGCGTTCGTGTATTATATTTTCGTTTATTTCACATTGATCGCAGCAGTGGTTGGTGGTTCTGCAGGTGGCGAAGCCGGAATGATAGGAGCGCTGGTCGTGGTCGGCGTGATTGATCTCGTCGTTCTGTTCGCAATGATCTGCTTCCACACGATGCTGACGTTCTCGTTTCCGCTCATGGTCGATCGCGGCCTCGGCGCGGTTGACGCAATGAAAACCAGCGCGAGCGCCGTATGGCAGAATCTCGGTGGTGTCGCCGGCATGGTAGTCGTTAATTTTGGGCTGATGATTGCTGGGTATCTTGCGTTGTGTATTGGCCTTTATTTTGTCATACCGATAATGATTGCCGCCAACGTCGTCGCTTACCGGCGCGTTTTTCCGCAGCTTGGCAACCAGGCAAACCTCTATCCGCCGCCGCCGCCAACTAGCTACAACGCATGATCGAACCCACCCAAATCATCGAGGAATCGGACAGTGCAGTCTCGATTCGTTGGTCGGACGAAAGCGAAACGAGTTACTCGGCACCTCAGCTTCGCCGCAAGTGTCCGTGCGCCGGCTGTGTTAACGAATGGACCGGCGAAAAGGTGCTAGACGCATCGAATATCTCCGACGACCTCACCTTCTCATCCATCTCGATTGTTGGCCGATATGCGCTGAATTTCCACTTCTCCGACGGCCACGACACCGGAATATTCAGCTTCAAATACCTGCGCGAATTGTCAGAACCGCCTGCGTGAGCGGGTGGTTGAACATAAAACTCACACAATGTGGAACGACGCTGACGAACCCATCGCCTATTTCATCACCTTCCGAACATACGGTTCATGGTTGCACGGTGATGAACGCGGTTCCGTAAATCGTCACCACAACCGCTACGGCACTTCTAAAATTCAACCTGAACCAAAATGGCATGAGAAAAATACTAAACGACTGCTAAGCGAACCCGTTGTTCTAAATGCACGACAACGCGCTTGTGTGAAAAGAGCAATCAAAGAAACCTGTCGCGTACGCAGATGGAGTATTTTGGCTCTCAACATTAGAACAAATCATGTTCATGTAGTTGTCACTGCTCTGGGCAAACCGCCCGGCATTGTTCTGAACGCGTTCAAAGCAAACTCAACTCGTCTGATGCGAGAACGAAATTACTGGAAGAGCGAGAAAAGTCCCTGGGTTGATAAAGGCAGCACGAGATATTTGTGGAATGAAAAGAGCGTGATTCTTGCTTGCAATTACGTTACGGTCGGACAAGGTGATGACCTGCCGGAGTTTGAGTGATATATTGTTGAGTGGAGATCAAATTAAACCACCCGCTACCGCAGGTGGTTCTGACTAGCGATGCACGAGAAGGATATTTTTGACGAGCGACAGGAAGTTAAGAAGGCGAGCTTTTCGTGTCCGCATTGCCGCGAACGGGCTGACTACGACGTTCGTTGGATGAAACGGACAAAGAAAAAACAAGCCCCGAAACATCTCAATGATCACGAAAGATCCCAGTTTCAAAAGTCGCGCGACTATATGGTTCGCGTCGATGACATGCTTATGTGCAGCAACATGCGATGCCGCAAACGGTTCGAAATCCCTTCATCACAATCAGTCGTATTTATATAAAAAGAAAAAGCCGTCGAAACGGCCTTTTCTTTTTTTTGGGCTTTCACTAAATTTAGTAAATCGCAAATCCGATTTCCAAAGTGCGAACCGTTGTTTGCGGAATGCCATCTCTTTTTGCAGGCTCGAATCGAATACCGCGAGCAGCGGCGATAGCCGATTCCGTGAGGCCGCTTGGCAAACCTTTTACGGTTGAGATACTGCCGATCTGACCGGATGCGAGAAACGTAACTCTTAACACAACGGTTCCCTGAACATTAGCAACCCGTGCCGCATCGGTATAACGACCTTTTGGTTTAGAAATGATCTTCAATGGCGAACTTTCACCTCTCGTACGTGGAATGTCATCTACGGAGTCGCGATCTCCTTCGCCTCTTCCGCTACCGTTACCACTTCCGAGACCGCTGCCATAGCCCGAACCGGTTCCCGAACCAGCACCTGTGCCGCGACCGCTGCCTTGTCCTGTTCCCGTGCCGCTGCCTTGACCGCCGCCGGAGCCTGTTCCGTTAGAAAAGCTCTCGAATCTACCGTTCGGATCTCCCCAGCGATCATATTTCTTCTCAAACCTTTTGTTGCCTTCGGTCGACGGAGGTGGCATTTTCAGCTCGAAATTATCGCTTCTGAAAACCTTTGCATCCGGCGGACGGATCGGGTTCTTTGTTTGATCAGCAAGGTCGCCGCGTGTAACTTCTTCTTTCTCTTCACGGCCGCCGCCGCCGCCGCCGCCGGCATCATTATCTTTTTTCTGTTGAATTTCTTCTTCGGTGGTCACCGGCACATCATCGACGATCACGGCGTTGAAGATATCGTCATTGATCGACGCGATATCGAGGTCCTTGCTAAAGATGTTGTAAACCATGCTCGACATTAGCGCGAACATCATCAAGCTAGCCGCCCCGAGCAAAAGTCCGTTTCGTTGTTTGACGTTTTTTTCTTCGATGACGGTTAGGTAATAGCCGCCGGACGCAAGGGCTTTGTCATGCTCGGCTTCGAGCGAAACTGGCTTTTGGTCTACGTAAAGAGGTTTTGCTTGATAAAAAACGTCGGTCGGTACTGCAACCTGAGCTTTTTCGACTATATGTTCCTCAATGACTTCTTCAACAGCTGTCGGCTCTTCGATCTCGAGAATATCTTCTTCTACAGCCAAGGTTTCGACAACCGGCGATTTGGCAGGTTCGATGAATGCCGGTGCGGGTGGGAAAGCCTCCGCTTCAACAGACTTTGGGGTCCCTGCGGTCTCAGCAACAAGCGGATTCATCGCAAAAGCCTGCAATGTCTCTCCGCAATTTGGACAAAAACCAAACTTCTCGGCAAAGCCTTCGTCACATTTGCTGCAATACTTTAAAATTTTTCCCATTTCAGCCTCTCGTTTACTGCGCTCACGTTCAAGAGCGGCATATAATGATAAAACTTATTATACCGCGATTGTTTCAGAAGTTAAGTACTTTTCAAAAAAAAATTTCCGAAACGTATGATCACGGTAACCACTCAATTTTCATAGATGCGCCAAGCGTTTGACGCGATGCCCGCCCACGCTTAATATTTCATTTGCGGGATTTGCGATAGATTTGCTCAAGTAACAAATCATCGCTACAACAAAATCCTGTTTACCGGCAACTAACGATTGTAAAAATTGCCGTCAATGATTCTTACGATGAAAATTAGAGGTTTATTCAAAAAATTTCCACTCGCGGTATTGGTTGTGTCGGCAGTGTCGGTTGCGGCATTCCCGCAAACGGCGACCATCGCACCAAAACGCGAAACTCTGCTGAACGGCCTCAAAGTCCTGATGTGGAGCGACTCAAAGGCTGACAAAGTGTCGGTGAAGATTCGCATTCATGCCGGATCGGCATTCGATCCACAGGGTAAGGAAGGCGTGATGCGCCTTCTCGCCGACAACATTTTCCCGAATGAGACGATCCGCGAATTCTTCGCACAAGATCTCGGCGGTAGCCTCGACGTAACAACGAATTACGATTACATCCAGATCGACGCAACATCCGATCCCGCGAATGTTCTGACGATGCTCGAAACACTCTCGTCCTCGATTTCTAATCCTACGATCGACAAAGAGACGACGGCGAAGCTCAAAAGCGCACTGGCCGCTCGAATAAAAATACTCGAAACCGATCCGGCATATGTCGCCGATAGAGCTGCGGCACGGCGGCTTTTAGCCACGTTTCCCTACGGCCGACCTCAGTTTGGGACGGAAGATTCGGTCAAAAAGCTCGATTTCGCCGACTTGATCGACGCCAAGCAACGATTTATAACGGCCGATAATGCCACCATCACGGTTTCCGGCAATTTCGAGCGTCCGCTTGTCTTCAAAGCGATTCGCCGTTATTTCGGTGGCTGGCTAAAGTCCGATAAACGCGTGCCCTCGACGTTTCGCCAGCCGGACGAGCCCCCGACAGGCTTGCTGACAGTCGCATCGCCGAATACCGATGTCTCGGCGATCCGATTTGCCGCTCGCGGCCCTTCGCGATCTGATAAAGACTTCGCCGCCGCAACGATCTTCGCCGCTATTCTCGAGGCACGGCTCAAGTCGCGCGTTCCGTCCGCGTTCGGCGACAAAGTATTTGTCCGCAACGAAGCACATGTTCTTCCCGGCTCCATAGTTATCGGCTTCTCCGCCGGCAAAAACGACATTGGCGGCGGCAATGGCAAGGTCGAGGCAACCGAGCTCATCTCTAAGGTCCTCGCGGAGGCGCTCACCGACGCGGAATATTACGCCTCACGCTCGGCTGTCTCGGCTGAGTGGACAAAACGCGCCGTCGAACTTTTCTGGCTCGATATCGACACCTACAAAACCACTTCGGCCGACGCCGACCGTAAGATTTTCGACGTCGTCACGCTCGCCGATGTCAGATCATTTGCCGAGAAGTTTAAATCGTCGCCGATGGTCTCGGTGCTCGTAAATACGCCGAAATAACTGATGAATCCGGCGAGCAGCGAAAAAGAAGCGGCTCATTCGACGGCCGTAAAAGAGATGTTTGCGGGCATCGCCGGCCGCTACGATCTGCTCAATCACGTCCTCTCGCTCAACATCGACAAACGCTGGCGGCGACTCGTCGCTGACGAACTGCGCGGTATTCTCGACCGCGAAGACGCTACCGTGCTGGATGTTGCGTGCGGCACCGGCGATCTTTCGCTCGAGCTCTCGCGCAATTCGAAAGCGCAAATTATGGGTACCGACTTCTGCCGACCAATGCTCACAATCGCAAATCGTAAATCGCAAAACGCAAATATTCCGTATCTTGAAGCTGATGCGATGACGCTGCCGGTTGCCGATGCGACTTTTGACGCCGCGACGATCGCGTTCGGGTTACGAAATCTGCCGAATTACGAGAACGGTTTGAAAGAGCTTTGCCGTGTGCTAAAACCCGACGGCAAACTCGTCGTGCTCGAATGTTCGCACCCACGGCTGCCTGTTTTTCGTGAGCTTTATGAATTTTACTTCTCCACAATACTTCCCCGCATTGGTGGTCTGGTCAGTGGCTCGCGCACAGCGTACACGTATCTTCCCGATAGCGTTTCGAAATTCCCTGAGCAGGACGCGCTCGTCGATCTTATGAAAAGTTGCGGCTTTAGCGGCGTTCGATTTCAAAATCTCACCGGCGGTATCTCAGCGATCCACGTCGGTGTAAAAACCTAACATATTTGTTTTGCGGCGTGATTCTCGGTAGAATCTACTCACTTTCGCCCTTCTCGGATGAAATATAAACTGCTGAATTTTGGCCGTCAGCTTGCGTTGATGCTGTTCGTGATCTGGACGGTCGTTTCGCTCGTCACGTTACTGATCGAGTTCGTGCCCGGCGACCCGGCGACGGTGATTCTCGGCGAGACTGCGACCCAAGAGCAGATCGAAAACTTTCGCGCCAAGCACGGCCTCGACCGTCCGGGGTTCTTCTTTTCATACGATGTTGAAAGCGGCCTCAAATGGAACGGTGCTAATAACCGTTACGCCGACTACTGGTCTGGTTTGTTGCGAGGCGATCTCGGCAACTCGATGCGGGCCGACCGGCCGGTTCTCGGCATGATTCTCGAGCGTTATCCTTCGACAATAAAACTCGCAATCGCGGCGATGCTCGTCGCCATCGGCATCGCGCTTCCACTCGGCGTTCTCGCAGGTTCGCGAAAAAATTCGCTCGTCGATAACTTCGCTTCGTTTTTTGCACTGCTCGGGATTTCGCTGCCGACATTCGTTATCGGACCGTTTCTCGTTTACATTTTTGCGGTAAAGCTCGGCTGGTTTGCGCCAACTGGCAGCCTCTATCCCGAAGACATAGTGCTTCCGGCGTTCACGCTCGGCGCTGCTCTGTCTGCGATCCTCACGCGAATGGTGCGCTCCAGCGTCATCGAAGAACTCGGCGAAGATTATGTCCGCACGGCTCGTGCAAAAGGCGTCAGCGAACGAATGGTGCTTTACAAACATGTGCTAAAAAATGGCTTGATACCCGTTATCACGATCTTGGGCTTGCAGCTCGGCGTTCTGCTTGCCGGAGCGATCATCACTGAAAAAATTTTTAACTGGCAGGGCCTGGGACTTCTGCTGCTTGAGGACGGCATCGGCAAACGCGATTATCGTCTCGTTCAAGGCTGTGTGCTCGTCATCAGCGTGACGTTCATTTTGGCAAACGCCTTGACGGACTTCGTTTACAAAAAGCTCGATCCGCGAATAAGACTTTCATGAATCGACTCGGCTACATCGGCATCGTGATCGCGGCGTTGTTCATCCTCGCGGCGATCTTTGCACCGTTTATAGCAACGCACGAAGTGACGGTGCAAAATCTTGCGTCGCGATACGCTTCGCCCTCTGGCGAGCATTGGTTTGGAACAGATGGACTCGGCCGCGATGTGTTTTCTCGTGTAATCTATGGCGCCCGCATCTCGCTACAAGTTGGCATCTCGGTCGTCGTTGTTTCGTCGATCGTCGGCACGATCATCGGAGCGATAGCCGGTTTCTACGGCGGCATCGTTGATAAATTTTTATCCGGTTATCTTTTTAACGTCTTTCTGGCGTTCCCCGGCCTGCTGCTCGCTATTGCACTCGTTGCTTTTCTCGGAGCCGGTCAAGGCAAACTGATAGCCGCTCTCTGCGTGATCGGTTGGGTCGGTTACGCGCGAGTTATGCGCGGACAAGTCTTGAAAGTACGTGAATATGATTACGTAATGGCCGCACGAGCGCTCGGCGCCGGGAACTTGCGGATTTTATTTACACACATTTTGCCGAACGCAGTTCAACCATTGATCGTGCAAGCCTCTCTCGGCATGGCCGGCGCCGTTCTGTCCGAAGCAACGCTGTCGTTCCTTGGCCTCGGCATCCCGCCGCCGGCGCCGAGTTGGGGAACGATGATCGAAGAGGCGCGACAGTTTTTTAGCAGCTCGCCGCACGTATTGTTTTTTCCTGGACTTGCGATCGCACTGACCGTGCTTGCATTTAACTTTATCGGCGACGGCCTGCGCGAATATCTCGACCCAAAACAAAGAGCGCGATGACGGGTGAATCGATCAGGATCTTTCCGCTCGGCGACTCGGCTCTGACCGTTGAGTTCGGCCGTCGCGTCTCCGTCGATCTCAACAAACGCGCAATCGCCCTCGCAGATCACTTTCAACAAAATTCGTTTCGCGGCTTTATCGAATCTGTTCCGGCTTATGCATCGACAACGATTTTTTACGATTTGTTAGAGGTCAGACGTGCCTTCACGGAATTCTCGTCGGCGTTCGACGCGGTTAAAAGTACGGTAGTCGAGGCAATAAATAACCCGAACACGGCAACGCTCAAAAACTCTCGGACTATTGAAATACCGGTTGATTTCAATAATAAACACGCTCTCGATCTTGATTTCGTCGCCGAACAATGCAACTTATCACCCAATAAAGTGATCGAGATTTTCACCGCCGCAAACTATCGCGTTTTTATGCTCGGCTTTTTGCCGGGCTTTACATACATGGGTGAGGTCGACGAACGCATTGCGACGCCGCGCCGCGAAACGCCGCGAACACTCGTACCAAAAGGCAGCGTGGGCATCGCCGGACGTCAGACTGGAATTTATTCGCTCGCTTCCCCCGGCGGTTGGCAGATCATTGGCCGAACGAATGTTGACATTTTCACGCCTAACAAAAAATTACCGAGCTTGTTACAGCCGGGCGATGAGGTTAGATTTGTCGCCGCATGAGCATCGCGTTTCAGAAGTCAGGCATTTTAACGACGCTGCAGGACCTCGGGCGTTACGGTTATCGGCGATACGGCGTCAACCCAAACGGTGTGATGGACCCGACGGCCGCTCGACTGCTCAACATCCTCATTGGCAACGACGAGAACGAGGCGGTTGTCGAAATGCACTTCCCGGCTCCGCAGATCTTGTTCGAGGCCCATGCAATTGTCTCGATTGGCGGCGCGCTATTCTCTGCTACGCTCGACGACGAACCGTTGCAAAACTGGCGCCCGTATTTTGCAAAAAAAGGAAGCCAGTTGAAATTTCAAAACAAAACTAACGGCAACCGAGCGTACTTAGCGGTTTACGGGGGCTTCAAAACTCATCAGTGGCTTGGAAGCTCCAGCACGAATCTCACCGCTCAGATCGGCGGACACGAAGGCCGTAGATTCGTCGCCGGCGACCATCTTGAGTTTAACGAGATCATAAAAAAACAACCGGATCTTGCAGCGGTTCAAGTTTCGAGCTCGCTGCTGCCTTCATACAGCCGCTTCCCGACGGTGCGAATTGTCGCCGGAGCCGAATTTGGTTTGCTAAGTGAGAAAGCCCGAGAGATGCTGCTTGCACAGGATTTTATAATCTCGACGAACTCGGATCGCATGGGCTTTCGTCTGCAGGGTGAATCGATTGCGTTGGACGAACCACATGAACTCGTCTCGGCGGCTGTTAATTTTGGCACGATACAACTTCTTCCCGACGGACAATTGATCGTGCTAATGGCCGATCATCAAACATCCGGCGGCTATCCGCGTGTGGGACACGTGATCTCTCGCGACTTGCCACTGCTCGCGCAGCTTGCAGCAAACGACAAAGTTGCTTTCCACATGATCGAACCACGCGAGGCAGAGCAACTCGCACTCGAATTTGAGAAAGAGTTGAACTTTTTCCGCGTCGGGTGTAGATTTCAAAAACAATCGTGGAACATTTGAGCATCGACATAAATTGCGACATGGGCGAGGGCTGCGGCAGCGACGCCGAACTGATGAGATACGTTTCGTCCACAAATATCGCCTGCGGCTTTCACGCCGGCGATCGGGACACGATGAAACGCACGCTCGATCTCGCAATCGAGAACGGCGTCGCTATCGGAGCGCACCCAAGTTATCACGACCGTGAAAACTTTGGTCGTACAAACATGCAGCTTCCAACGAAGGAAGTTTACGAGATCGTTACCGAGCAAATCGATACTCTCAATCACGTTGCTGGATCGTGCGGTACACAAATCGTTCACGTAAAGCCGCACGGAGCTCTGTATAACCAAGCAGCTAAAGACATCGAACTCGCCGCTGCGATTGCACAGGCAGTTCGCGATTTTAATGACAAGCTGATTCTTTACGGCTTGTCGGGAAGCGCCTCGATTGCAAAGGCAAACGAACATGGCCTTCGAACGGCAAACGAAGTTTTTGCCGACCGCACATATCAAAACGACGGGTCGTTGACACCGCGAGCGATGGTAAACGCGCTCATCCACGACCCCGAACAATCCGCGACGCAGGTCCTCGACATGGTCAAATACGGACGCGTCCGGACCGTCGATTCGGTGATGATAAAAGTGCGAGCAGACACGGTTTGCATTCACGGCGATGGAGAAAATGCAGTCGAATTTGCAAAAAGAATTCGGCGTCGCCTCGCAGACGAAAATGTCGAGATTTCAGCTCCTCGCGACACTAAATGAAGAAACCATTTATTTCACCGGTCGTTTCAGGAGCGGCATTTCTGATGGCGACCTCGGCCGTTGGTCCGGGATTTCTCACGCAAACGACGGTTTTTACGAAGCAACTGCTAGCGAGTTTTGGGTTTGTTATTTTAGTTTCGGTGGTTCTCGATATCTTCGCTCAATTGAATATTTGGCGCGTTCTCGCGGTTAGCGGTAAGCGCGGACAAACCGTCGCAAACGAAACGATTCCCGGCAGCGGCCACGTGCTCTCATTTCTCGTGGCGGCCGGCGGGCTGGTCTTTAATATCGGCAACATCGCCGGCTGCGGACTCGGCCTGAATGCGTTGTTTGATTTGCCTGTCGAGTTGGGTGCGATCGTGAGCGCATGCATTGCCATCGCTATCTTCCTGGTTAAAGAGGCCGGAAAGGCCCTCGATGTTTTTGTCAAAATTCTCGGCGTCGTGATGATTGGGCTGATCGCCTACGTTGTATTTGCATCGCAGCCGCCGTTGGCTGAGGCCGCGTTTCGCACATTCGTTCCTGAGCGAATCGACGCGCTCGCAATTGTCACGCTTGTTGGTGGAACTGTCGGCGGTTACATTACGTTTGCGGGCGCGCACCGCTTGATCGATGCCGGCGTTACCGGCAGCGAGTCGCTATCGCAGATCAATCGAGGCGCTGTCACGGGCATTGTCCTCACGGCCTTCATTCGTTATTTTCTTTTCCTCGCTGCCCTCGGCGTGATCGCGCTAGGTTTGACCATCGACGACGCAAACCCACCGGCTTCGGTCTTTCAAAACGCCGCCGGAATATTCGGAATTCGTATATTCGGAATTGTAATGTGGGCGGCCGCAATCACTTCGGTCGTCGGAGCCGCGTTTACGTCGGTTTCGTTTCTAAAAACGATGAATGCTCGAATTGCGAATCGCGAGAGCTCCGTCATCATCGGCTTTATTGTGATCTCGGCTATCATTTTTCTGATAGTTGGCCGCCCCGTGAAAGTGCTCGTCTTGGCGGGCACGCTAAACGGTTTTATTCTGCCGATCGGCCTCAGCCTCGTGCTGCTCGCATCTCGGCGAGCTAACATCGTTGGTAAATATCTTCACCCACTGTGGCTGCAAATTGCGGGCTGGATGGTCGTAGCTGTTATGCTCGGCTTCAGCGTCGCCACGATTGCCGCTAATGTGAGATAACGACAAACTATTGCGTGTGTTTCTCTCATCAAAGAACGAGCCTAAATCGAGCGATATGATCCAACTGGTCGTTAAAATAACTATTATCACAACTGTCTTAACTACGTTGTGCCTCGCGCAGTCGGGCCGCAAAATCACGCCGCAGGTGACGCCGTCACCCATTAAAGCGGACGAGTCAAGCGGATACTCAGAATCTAAATCGCAGAATCGTCGTATCAGGAACCCAACGCCATCGGCTCAACAACCTGTTGCAGATCAATCGCAACCGAGTGCCAGCGATGACGAAGTTGTGCGTATAGAGACGAATCTGATAACGATTCCCGTATCTGTATTCGACCGCGACGGGCTCTACATTCCGGGCTTGCGACAAAGCGACTTTAAGATCTTCGAGGACGGCGTTGAACAAGAGATCGAGTATTTTGGCACGACTGACAAACCGTTCACAGTGGCGTTGGTGCTGGATACGAGCCCTTCAACGCAATACAGGATCGACGAAATTCACAAAGCGGCCATCGCTTTTGTCGATCAATTAAAGCCGCAGGACAGCGTGATCGTTATCGAGTTTCATTCGAGCGTGAAAGTCCAAACCGAAGCAACACGTGATCGCGAAAAAATATACAGGGCAATTTACAAAGCCGAGTTTGGCGGCGGCACATCGCTCTACAACGCCGTTGACGAAGCGTTGCGAAAGCAGCTCGGCAAGATTGAGGGACGCAAAGCCATTGTTCTCTTTACCGATGGTGTCGACACAACGTCGCGTAAAAATAGTTACGACGGCACACTGAATTACGCCGAAGAGTCCGACGCGTTGATCTTCCCGATCTACTACAACACCTACTTTGACAACCAACAGCGCCCAGGTGTTGGTTATCCTGATATCTTTCTCGGCGGCCCGGCGCCGGGGACGACTGCTGAAGAATACGCCTTGGGACGCAGGTATCTGGAAGAACTCGCAGACGCAACCGCCGGACGTGTCTTTCGCCCCGAATCCACACCGGGCGGCCTCACGCGCGCATTTGAGGGCATCGCGGAGGAACTTCGCCGCCAATACAACATCGGCTACGTGCCGAAAGAGACAGGCAAGCCCGGCCAGCGAAAGCAGATAAAGGTTCGTGTCAATCGTCCCAATCTGATTATCCGAGCCCGCGACAGTTACACAGTTGGCGCGACCGCAGGGCCAGCCACAGTTCGCAAACCCGATAAGAAGTAACCCTACGCAGATAAACGCCCAATTCGGCATATTTTAGATATTCATTTATAATTCTGGAACCATCCGGAAAAACTTTTATGTCTAAAAAAATGCTCGTTTTGCTTTTTCTTTGTTTGCTCGCGATCAGCTCAGGCGCCCAGTCGTCTCAAAGCACGACCGAAGGCTACGGCTCGATCTTTAAGCCGGTCAAGTGGCGTTCGATCGGACCGTTTCGCGGCGGTCGCTCGGTTGCTGGTACGGGTGTAGTAGGTGATTCGAAAATCTATTACATGGGCGTGACTGGCGGCGGTGTCTGGAAAACCGACGACATGGGCTTATCTTGGCGCTGTATTTCTGACGGGTATTTCAAAACCGGCTCGGTCGGCGCTATCGCGGTGGCTGATTCTGACCCAAACGTCGTTTACGTCGGCATGGGCGAGCACGCCATTCGTGGCGTCATGACGCATCATGGTGATGGCGTGTACAAATCGACTGACGCAGGCAAGACGTGGAAAAAGATGGGCCTCGACGCCACACAACACATCGCTCGCATCGTCGTACACCCAAAAAACCCCGACATTCTCTGGGTCGCCGCACAAGGAGCGCTTTACAGCAAGTCACAGGAACGCGGCATTTTCAAATCTACGGACGGCGGCGCGACGTGGAAGAAGGCGCTCTATGTAAACGACGCGACCGGCGCGTCCGAACTTTCGTTAGACGCAAACAATCCGAGAATTCTCTACGCTGCGATGTGGGAGCACGGCCGTCTGCCCTGGAAGGTCATATCGGGCGGCACCGGCAGCGGGCTGTATAAATCGACCGATTACGGCGAAACGTGGGAACGGATGAAAGAAGGTTTGCCCGAGGAAATGGGCAAAATGGCGATCGCCGTCAGCCGCTCAAATCCTGAGAAAGTCTATGCCTTGATCGAGAGTGACTCGTATAAAGATGCGCGCGGACTTTATGTTTCGAACGATGCCGGAAAGCACTGGAGCCAGGTAACTAATGAGCCGCAGCTGGTGCAGCGTGCGTGGTATTACATTGAGCTTTTTATCGACCCGAAGAATGAAAACACGATTTACGTTCTCAGCGCGCCGATGTTGCGTTCTAACGACGGCGGACGTACATGGGAAACTATCACCGGAACACACGGCGACTATCACGATCTGTGGATAAACCCTGACAACCCTAATAACTATGTTGTCTCAAACGATGGCGGCGTCGCGATCACATTCAACAAAGGCCGCACTTACACGACGCAGGCGACGATGCCGACTGGTCAATTTTATCGAATAAACGTCGATAACCAGTTTCCTTACCGCATTTATGGCGGCCAACAGGACAACACCTCCGTGGCGATTGCAAGCCGCGAGCTTGGCAGCGGGGGAATTTCGCCGGCGAGCTGGACATATTCGGCGGGCGGCGAAAGCGCGTTTTTAGCCTTTGATCCCGATAATCCAAATTACGTTTTCGGCGGCAGCTACCAAGGCACGATCGAAGTGCTTGATAAGAAAGCTAGTGCGGGTACAAACATCATGGCCGCACCGATCCAGTATCTCGGCATGGACGCGAAGGACATGAAGTACCGATACAACTGGAACGCTCCGATCATCTGGAGCAAGCATGAGTCAAACACCTTTTATCACGGCGCTCAGTATCTGCTAAAAACCAGCGACCTCGGCAAAACGTGGAAGGAAGTCTCGCCCGATCTGACGCGAAATGAAAAGAGCAAACAGGGCACGCCCGGAGGTCCGTACACAAACGAAGGCGTCGGCGCTGAAAACTATGGCACGCTCGCCTACGTTATTGAATCGCCGCACGAAAAAGGCGTTATTTGGACCGGCAGCGACGACGGGCTAGTACACGTTACGCGCGACGGCGGCACTACGTGGAAAAATGTAACTCCTAACGGCCTCGAAGAATGTCTGATCAACGCGATCGAAATTTCGCCGTTCGACAAGGCGACCGCCTATATCGCAACGACGCGTTACAAATTTAACGACCATCGCCCGGGCCTCTACAAAACGACCGATTACGGCGTTAGTTGGATAAAGATCGACAACGGAATCCCGTCGAATGCCTTCACACGCGTCGTTCGCGAGGACGACGTTCGACGTGACATGCTCTTTGCGGGCACCGAACTCGGCGTTTTTATTTCATGGGACGGCGGACGAAACTGGTCGCCGTTCCAACTCAACCTGCCTGTCACGCCGATCACGGATTTGCGGATTCACAAAGGGAATCTGATCGCGGCAACTTCGGGGCGGGCGTTCTGGATTCTCGACGATCTATCGCTGCTGAGGCAGTACAAAAATGACATGCCGGCATTCTCAGTTTACAAACCGGCGGATGCGATCCTGGCCAATGGCGGCAGCGAACTTGACGACACAAATCCTGATTTCACCGGTGCAAATCGCTTTCGCGGCGTAAATCCCGCCAGCGGAATTGTCATCTATTACAATTTGCCCGAGCTAAAGAAAACCGACGACGTTACCATGGAAATCGCCGACACCACAGGCAAGGTTGTTCGCACATTCCGCTCTAAATCTGACTCGACATTCAAACGATGGGACGGCGGACCGCGGGGCGAGCCGACACTGTCAAAGTCAAAAGGACTCAACCGCTTTGTCTGGGACATCCGACACATGACGATGCCGGGCGTACCAAACGTGTATATCGAAAGCAGCTACGCCGGTCACAGGGCCTCGCCGGGCAAATATCGCGTCACCATAAAATCCGGCGATCAGAGCGTCTCGACCGATGCCGAAGTTCTCGCGAACCCGCTTTATCCGACAACCTCGTCGGCGTACAGAGAGTACGATCAACTCATGTCGACTATGGAAAACGAGGTCGCGACGATGCACCGCATGGTCAATAATCTCCACGACAAGCAAAAACAACTCGAGTCGATCCTCACTTCGCTGCCATCGGGCGATAAATACGCCACGATAAAACGTGACGGCGAGGCGTTGATTAAGAAGATGAAAGCCTGGGACGAGGACATGGTGCAGCGAAAATCACGCGCCTACGACGACGTCGAAAATTTTCCGAACAAATTTACCGCCAACTATTTGTTCCTAATAAACGCCACAGAGAGCGATATTCCCCGCGTCAATCAGCCAAACCTCGACAGACTGAAAGACCTTAACGCTCAATGGGCATCGCTTAAGGCGCGCGCCGACGAGATGAACAACAAAGACATCCCGGCACTAAACAAACAACTCTGGGACGCCGGCATTGGAGCGATTTGGAAAAACTGATTCAGGCGAGTTTGTGAAATCTTAAAAAGGCCGCTCCAAGTTGAAGCGGCCTTTTGTTTAGAAAATGGTGATCCGAGAAGGACTCGAACCTTCGACCCAATGGTTAAAAGCCACTTCTGGCAGATCTATTGCCCGGACTCAAAGAGCAATTAGCCCGTATTTTACTTGGCTTTTCGCTAGCATTCGGACTAAACTATTTATCGATTCCGAATTCAAATAGATAAATAAATCGATAAATGCCCGCAACTTACAAAAATCCAAAAAAGAAGAAACGCAAGCGGTATGGATCATACGCCTGGAAATCTCCTTCTGGCTATCTTTATGCCAGGGTGTTTGTCAAAAATGATAACGGTTCCGTAAAGCCCATTTACCGCCGCGCTGAGAACATAACACATGCGGAACAAATTGGCGAGGAGCTCAAGCGTGAGTTTGAGAATCGTGGACAGGCATTCATCGATGGCCGAAGGATGACTCTCGGTGAACTGGCCGATTGGTACAAGAGAGAATTCGTAATTCCGCCTGTCTATGTTAAAGGGGTAAAGATCGAAGGAATGAGGACGTGGCAGAATGAACAGAACAAAATCGATCGAATCGTTAAAGCAATTGGGGACAATGCCCTGATATCCGAAATCGACGATTCGACATTTCGAGCGTATCGCAAGAAGCGAATAAAAGACGGTGTAAGCATTACAACAATTAATCGGGACTTTGAGTCAATTCGCGCAATGATGCGCAAAGCTTGGAAAAAGAAGTGGTTGAAGGAACTTCCCGATTTCGAGGACTTCATTCAGAAGGGATTAGAGAATAGAAGGACCGTAACTATTACAGCTGACCAGGAAAAGCTGGTTCTTAATGAAGCAAGAAAGATCCGCGTAGAGGCTCCGCGATTATTTGCCCTCATTATCTCGCTTAGAGACTCAGGAGCTCGTCCGAATGAACTCTATCCGGTAAATGACAACAAAACTGACTATTCGAAAGACGGTGGCACATTCTATGAGCCAATTCGTTGGCGAGACCTTTTTGATGATAAAGGAGAATTCAAAGACCTTACCCAGCTTGTCTCGTACAAAAATAAGCGACGCGAGGTAAGATATGCCGTTATTACCGAGCGAATGAAAATAGCCTTTAGGGAACTTTGGAAGGACCTAAGCAAACGGAAACTGATTCCGCAGAATGCTGCCTATGTGGACAACTTGATATTTCCCCACACTACCTTTAAAAAGTCCTGGAACATCGTCCGCGAAGCCGCAGGTTTACCGGGACTTCGGCTTCGCGATCTGCGTCGTGACTGGGTCACTCGACTCGGTCGTCTAGGCTACTCAGACAAGCTCGCACAACGAGGTGCGGGGCACAAAAAGATGCAGACGAGCTTCGAATATACCGAGTTTGACGAAACGGCAGCTCTCCAGGCGAAAGCCCTACTTGATGGTGATAACCAGTCCTTTACCTAAGTGGATATCTTTCGAGGGTGCCGAAACTACGTCATCTTGGTGGGATGTTGATTTCGAACTCAAGACGGCTCGCACCCCAACCAATATGGGAACTCATCACAAGTTCTCAAAATCGCTCAAAGCGTCTTAAAATCAATACTTTCCAAGATCAACAAAAAATCTTTGTATCTGTCTGAATCGGTAAAACTGCAACCATCTTGCAACCAACTGTTCTACCTTTCTTGCAAAGTAAAGCGCTAATAAATAGCCCCAGTTCCCGTTCGTTTCTTCTCTTTCGTATTATAGCCTAAGATAATAACAGTACTAAGAAATTGGGGTCGATTTCTCATTTGTGCGATTCTCGATTCCCTCGCAGCCCTGCGATTCTTATTACCGAAAAACCCTTGCATATGAGAAGTTGGAAAAGTTGTGTCGATTGTAAGAAACAATTTTC
>JBAUGW010000003.1:0-50035 GCA_049679945.1 Pyrinomonadaceae bacterium
CGCGTAGGCCGCGGCTGGCGAGGCCACAAGCATCATGAAATGAAGCGGCTGCGCATCGAGAACGAGGAACTGAAGAATGAGAACCTTCGCCTTCGTAATCAGCTTGAGAGCATGGAGCTTCATACTCATCATCCGACCGAACCGGCTTTCGAAAGGGAATGGCCGGGCACAACGATTGACGGACTGCCTGCTCCGCCTCCGACCGCTAAAAGAGTCCAGTAAATTTTCTTCAAATTGAAGCCACAGGTTAACGCCGCCGCGCGAGGTGTGTTAATCTGTGGTTTCTTTTTTGTACGACAGACCGCCTGGCCTGTCGCTGTGAACAGACGAGGCCGTCTGTCCTACTAAAATGGACGAATCCAGCGCCAGAAAATTAATTGTCGAGGTCGGCAAGCTGCTGTATGAACGCAGTTATGTCGTCGCGTCGGACGGCAATGTGTCGATTCGCCTCGACGAAAACACCGTGCTCGCGACTCCGACGATGACGTGCAAAGGCCGCATGACCGAGGATTGTCTCGCTCTCACCGACATGGACGGTAAGCCGCTATCGGACAAACGCGCTTCGAGCGAGCTTTCGATGCATCTGCTGATCTACAAGATGCGGCCTGAGATCAAAGCGGTTTGTCACGCGCATCCGCCGCACGGGACGGCGTTCGCTGTCGCGGGCCTGGCGATCGACAAACCAATTTTGTCCGAAGTTATTTTAACTTTGGGGTGCGTGCCGCTGACCGATTACGGCACGCCGTCGACAAACGAGCTGACCGAGGCGATGAAGCCTTTCGTCGCACATCACAACGCTCTTCTTATGGCGAATCACGGTGCAGTCGCGTATGGCGAAGACCTTTGGCAGGCGTGGGACCGGCTCGAAACGCTCGAACATACGGCGAAGATCGCGATCCTCGCAAAAGCTCTCGGCGGCGCAAACGATCTGCCGCAGGACGCCATCGAGAAGCTCGTCCAAATTCGTGAAAAGGCCGGATACCTGAAAGAAAACGCACGCTGTCAGGCGTGTGGCTATCTTCACGACACGGATATCACTTGCGACATGGACGTCAGCTACCCGGATTCGGGCAGCACGAATGGCAGAAAAATCTCGTTCTCACGCGAAGAGTTGATCGAGCTTTTGAGCCAGGCGGCTAAATTGAGTTAGCGAAAATAAGCACAACGTTGTATATTTTACTCAACCGTCACCTGTATGTTCGGGATTTGTATTTTTACAGGGTATTGCGGAGCAAATCCCAAGAGGTTCGACTCCTCGTATGCTTTGGGTAGCACGTGACTTAGAATCACCTAAACGCTGTTGAGAGGGAAAGAACTGCGTAAGCAAACTGAAGGATGGTATGTAGAGTCGAGGATACCGAGATTGTCTTCGGATGTCTCTTAATCGATTTTCCCCATTTTTGAGTGTTCTTTTTCTCTTGACGGCATTATCAGAATGTTCCAGACGATTCAAAGTGAGAAGCGACGTTTTTTCGGGCGAGTAAGGTTTTCAGTCGCGCCGAATCAGGTTGGATTTTTGTATCGAAAAAATCAACTTGAAAAGCAACTTGAACCTGGAATTTATGACTTCTTTGATTTCCAGAGAGTCATTAGTCTTGTTGTATTGCCGGTAACAAATAGAATTCAGAACATTGTCAATCAGGAGGTTTTGACGAAAGACAATGTAGCTTTACGATTTTCGTATGTAGTTGAATATCGCTCGGTCGATCATGACAAATTCATTAAGAATTTTGACGTTTTTACAAATAGTTACAATGTATTCTTTGAGGCAGATCAATTAGTGCATAATCTCTCACAAGTTAGTTTGAGACAAATAATCTCTGAAATTGAGAGCGAACAGTTAAATGAGAAACGTAACGAAATTCTGCCGGATGTCCCGTCAGAACTACAGAATGAACTGACAGATTACGGCATCGAGATTGTCCGAATCTTGATACGTGATCTGACTTTTCCTAAGTCAATTCAAGATTTGTTTGCAAAACAACTTGAATCTAAAATAAGGGCTAAAGCTGATCTTGAGAATGCTAGAACTCAAGTCGCAGCCGCAAGGGCCCTAAAAAACGCCTCAGAGATCATGAAAGGCGACGATAATATTAAGTTCTTTCAGTTTATGGAGACGATTACTAAGATTGCGGATAAAGGAAAGCACACTTTTGTAATCGGCGATATTGGAAGCAATACGAATTTTAAGAGAAACGACTAGGAGAAACTTCATGCAAGAAGCATTAGGAATGGTTGAAACAAAGGGGTTGGTGGCGACTATCGAAGCCGCCGACGCCATGGTCAAGGCTGCGAACGTGCAGCTCGTCAGCTATGAGAAGATCGGCGCGGGCTTTGTCACGGCGATCGTGCGCGGCGACGTTGCGGCGGTCAAAGCTGCCACCGATGCCGGTGCGGCCGCCGCACGACGAGTCGGCGAACTTGTCAGCGTCCACGTCATCCCGCGTCCGCACTCAAGCGTGGATGAGACATTGCCCGTCGTTAGGAAATAGTGAATCGTGAATCGTAAATAGATAAGACGAGTTCTTTCTATTTACGATTTACTGTTCACGATTCACGAATCGATGATAATTGCCAGAATACTGGGCACCGTCGTGTCCACGCAAAAAGACGAACGCCTTAAGGGGAAAAAGCTGCTCATCGTCAAGCCGATCAATCTCGACGGCTCTGACCAGAGCGGCTATCTTGTTGCCGTCGATACCGTCGGCGCCGGCTTTCACGAAAAAGTCATCGTTGTCGGCGGCTCGTCCGCGCGCATGGCCGAGGGTAACAAAGATTGTCCGGTCGACAGCGCGATCATCGGCGTGATCGATGAAATTGATTTCACAACCTAATGCAGATCGCCCGCGTCATCGGAACTGTTGTTGCTACCGTGAAGAACGAAACGCTTCACGGGCGTAAATTTTTGATAGTGCAGACGCTCGACGCGGATTTGAAAGAAAAAGGAAAACCAATGGTTGCTCTCGATGCCGTCGGCGCAGGCGTCGGCGAGCTTGTGTTTTGGTGCCGCGGCAAAGAAGCGTCGTTTCCGTTCAAACGTGACGAAACGCCGACCGACTGCACGATCGTCGGCATCATCGACTCCGACGCGCACGTTTTTCAAAGGAAATAGCCGCAAAAATGCGCAAAAGACGCAAACTGCGGATTTAATTTTTGAGCCTTTTGCGCATTTTTGCGGCCAATCCTAATGTTAATAGCCAGAGTTATCGGTAACGTCGTCGCAACGCAAAAGAATCAGCGTTACGAGGGAACGCGTGCGATGCTCTGCCGTCAGATCGCCCCGACAGGAGAAGACATGGAATACACCTGCATTGCTCTCGACTCAGTCAATTCCGGCGAAGGCGACATCGTCATCATCGCGCAGGAAGGCTGGTCAGCCTCGACCGCCGCAACCGGTAAGGCCGGTGCGGCAATCGATTCGGCGATCGTCGGCGTCGTTGATTACATCGATCTCTTGCCCAAAGAATAAGTTCAGCCCACTAAACACACGAAAAGCACGAAATGCCTGATCGATCTGAGATCAGGCCTTTTTCGTGCCTCTGGCGTGTTTTCGTGGGTAGTTGTTCTATGGCTTTGTCGGCGGGGCAGCATTCGCCGGAGCAGCAGGGGCCGAATTAGCCGGCGCCGGTGCGGCCGGTTGCGTTGTCGTCCGACGCATCGAGTTTGCATCGCCGACGCTCGGTGCGGTTCTGGCGCCTTCGTCGGCTTTGAAAAACGGCTCTTCTTTGAAGCCAAGCAAACCTGCTGTGATTACAGCAGGGAACGAATTACGCGTTGTGTTGTATTTAGTGACCGCGTCGTTAAAGTCTAGGCGAGCCGTATTGATGCGGTTCTCGGTGCCTGAAAGCTCGTCCTGAACCTTCATGAAGGCTTCGTTCGATCGCAGCACAGGATAATTTTCCTGCAAACTCAACAGCCGCCCGATCGTGCCGCCAAACGAGTTGTTAGCATCGATGACAGCTTGCTTTTGCTCGGGAGTTTTATCGCCGTCATTCCCAGTACCTTGAACTTTCGACGCATCAAGCAAGCGTGATCTGGCGTCGGCGATCTGACCGAAAACTTCCTGTTCCTGAATGCCCGCCATCTTCGCAGTTTCCACGAGATTCGGGATCAAATCTGCGCGCCGCTGCATTGCACTCTCGACATTCGCCCATTTGCCCTTGATTTGCTGACCTTCGGCGGTGAGTTGGTTATAGCTGCAGCCGCTCAGTGCAAACGAAGCGATAAAAATAACGGTTAGTAAAATTGCTCTTTTCATATTTGTTCTCCTGACGGATCATTTGCCGATGTTATCCACGGCGTGGATCACGTTCTCGATTTGCTCCATGTATTCGCCAAACAGAGTGTTGGCGGCTTTCTCATCAAGTTTCTCGGTGAAGTTATTTTCACGGATATTGAATATTTTTTCAAACGGAAGCCCGTTTATGTCTAGGTGTTTTGCCGTCAATGCGACGATCTCGTGCTTTGTCGCGGGCGGCTCGATGCCTTTGATGATTAGGATCGCTCGAAACAACGCAACAAAACTCGGCAGACTGTCAGCCATCAGGTGTTTCAATCCATCGACCGAGGACGACGCCGGAATATATTGCCGTCGAAGCTGAATCAGCTTGCTCCGAAGCTCGTATTCGGCTTGAAGTCGCAGGAATTTGTCGCTGATATTCAGATCCGCGAGTACGTCGGGGCCGTAGAGCACTTTGCGAGCGACACTCATCTGATGAAACTCGACAGGGAAGACGTCGGCCGCATTTTGCAACTCATTTACAGTGAAATACACCGGCACCGAATTGCCCATACGAGCCCATTCACGGACGCAAGCGTGTGCGTTACGGAGGTCTTCGGGACCGATCTTGTGTAAAGCGACGAGGATATTGTAATCCGACTGATGCGGCACAAAATCACCCGCCGCCGCTGAGCCGTATAGAATGACCGACGCGAGATTTTTCCCGTGGGTCGATCTCATATCGTCGATAAAATCTGCAAAAAAGTGTTCCATGAGTCTACCAATCTCCTCCGCCACCGCCGCCGCCAAAATCTCCGCCGCCGCCGAAACCGCCCCAGCCGCCTGACGAGCCGCCCCAATCGCTTGATGACGACGACGAACTCGAACCGCCCGAACCCAATATTCCGCCGATGATCCACGGCAATGCGCTTGAGCTGTCGGCGCCGGTCGATCCGAAACCGCCGCCGCCCCAACGGTTCCGATCACCTTTCGTCGGCCCTTTGCCCGAGCGACTAAAGATGATGATCAAGATCACGATAATGATCACCAGACAGCAAAAAATGCTGAAGATCGTGCCGCCGACTGGCTCGTCTTTGGTCGCTGTGGGTTTTGCAGTATTCGTGTTACCCGAAGTGTTGCCTTTGCCGCGAATAACGGCAATATAAGCGAGGACGGTGTCGCTGACGCCTTTGTCGTAATTGCCTTTTTTGAATTCAGGGACAAGATACTGTCGCTGCAAACTGCCGACTATTCCGTCGGGCAACTCGTCCTCGAGGTCTTTACTGACGTGCGTGAAGTACTTTCGGTCGTCAATCGCGATGAACAGCAACGCGCTCGGATTGTCATCCGCCTTTGAACCGATTCCCCAGCCGCGTGCGACGGCCAGCGAATAGTCGTATATCGGCCTTTCGCCGGTCGTTTTAACTATCGCGACTGCGATCTCGACTTGCGGATTCGTGGTTTCCTTTAGATTTTTTAGCGAGGTTTCGAGGTCACGTCTTGTCGCCTCGCTGAGGACGCCGGCGTAATCGTTTACAAAACCGGTCGGCGTCGGCAAGGGGGAGACGTTCTGTGAGAATGTGGAATCTTGGGAAGAGATAGCTGAGGCCACAAACAGAATCGTTGCGGCAAGCGTGATAATTCGGGGCAAATAGCTGCGTTTCATCAAGTGTGAACTTTATTCTGCCAAATCAAGCGGTGTTTTACGAGGCGACGGTTGTCGATGTTCGCAAAATCGTCTCACGCGCGTTTGACCCCGATAATCTTGGCTTGGAAAACGCGTTTTGCACGACGAACTGCGGGATGAGCTTCGGCGTATGCACGCAGCTCTTCATCAGTTGGATTGTCGCCAAGTGTTGGGAGTTCGATATCTTCCATCTCACGAATGTGGTCCGGGATCATCGCTGATACGTCGATAGCGGGCGCAGTTGCAGCTGCCCCTGTTGCTGTAGCTGTGCCATTTGAAAGTGGTTTCTGTATGATCGGCTGCGATGTTTGAGAAAAGGCCTCGGCGAATTTTGCAGCATTTCCTATCGGCAAAAGATCGTCGCCGGTAAACGACAGTTTCTCTTCGTAAGCATCGTCCAGTCGCTGGTCGGCGATATGTTCGAGATCGGCTGATGTCAGCGGAGCGAGCCTAACTTGGGCAACGGTGACTTCTTTGACCGCAGACAGTTCGACGACCGGATCTGCTTCGGGAAAAGGTTCATCAAACTGAGGAAAATCGTCTGGCGGTTCTTCGAAAACGTCAGTCGCAGCCGACTCATGCTCGGGATTCAGAGTTTTTTTTTCCAGCGTGGCCGACGAAACAGCGGCTGCTTGTGTCGATGCTGTTTGAGGTTTTTCGGGTAGCGGAGCGCCGGTGGCGAGAGCGTCGAGGCGCTCGATGATGCTCTCCATCGAGGGTAGTTCGCGCATTTCGAGCAGCTTTACGAGGCCAATCTCGAGCATATATCGCGGATGAGCTGCTTCGCGCAGAGCGGTTTCGGTTTCAGCGAGCGAGTTAAAGAATCGAATGAGATCAGCCTCGGCAAAGTTCGCCGACATTCGTTTCATATCGTCACTGCTAAAAACTGCAGCTTCGAAAAGGTTTTGCTCATCGCCAGCAACCTTGAAAACAAGTAGATCGCGGAACAATGCAAGCAGATCGCGGCAAAAATTGCGCAGGTCATGACCACGTGAGATCAGGTCGTCAACCAAATTCATCACCGCCTTAACATCTTTGTCTGCAATGGCTTCGATAGTTTTCGATAGAACCTCGACGCCGGCGAAACCAAGTGCGTTTGTAACGTCAGCAGACGTGATTTTGTCCGCTGAAAAGCTGATGACCTGGTCGAAATTACTCTGCGCGTCGCGCATCGAGCCTTCGCCCGAACGCGCGAGTTCGCGCAAGGCTTCGTCGTCGATGTCGATCTTCTCAGCGTTAGCGATCAACTTTAGACGGTCGAAGATCTTTTGAAGGCTAATCGTCCGAAACTCGAACTCCTGGCATCGCGACAGGATCGTCTCAGGCACCTTATGCAGCTCGGTCGTCGCCATAACGAAAACAACGTTCGGCGGCGGTTCTTCGAGTGTTTTTAGCAACGCGTTGAATGCCGGTTTTGAGAGCTGATGAACCTCGTCGATAATAAAAACTCTGTAGCGGTCGCGCGCCGGGTTAAAGTCGATACTGTTGATGATCGTGTCGCGAACATCGTCGATGCCCGTGTGCGAGGCCGCGTCGATCTCAAGCACGTCGATCGAGCGGCTTTCGCTGATCTCTATGCACGACGGGCAGGCGCCTTTCGCGTCCGTGTGGCAAGGTGTGAGATTAGGTTTGTTCTTTGTTTTGTGACAGTTAAGAGCTTTTGCAAGGATGCGGGCCGTAGTCGTTTTACCCACGCCGCGAGCGCCCGAAAATAAATATGCGTGATGCAGACGATCGTATTCCAGCGCGTTACGCAGGGAGCGCGTAATCACTTCCTGACCGGTGACCTCATCAAAAACCTGCGGCCGCCATTTCCGGGCTATTACCTGATAGGACATTCGCTACAAGGATAAAGGATTAAGGCGAAAGGATAAAGCCGAGTTGTGGTCGGAAGCTCAAAGTTTAGATAAAAACATCCAACGGCAACCGAAACCGTTCTGATAGACGACGAGCTTGGGCTTTGCTGATCGACCGTTTGCCATTGAGTACTTGCGACACAACACCTTGCGAACCGAATATATCGACCATGTCGGTCTGTTTTAGCCCGTGCTCGTCCATAAGGGAACGAAGTATATCCGCTGGTTTAACAGACTCGCCCATCGGGTAAGCCTTTTCTTCGAAATCTTCGATAAGGGTTACAAGCAGGTCAAGCAACCTCGTCTCCTCGGGAGATCGGTTTGCGCCTTTTCTCATTAACGCGCCTGCAAATTCTACAGCCTTATCATTTTCTTCTTCTGTATCTATGACGCCCGGCAAATAGCCGACCAGCAGGCTTGCGTATTTTTGCGGGTCGTAATTGGTAGTCATTTTTTCTCCTCAGGAAAGATCAACAATCGTCTTTCCATCGATCTTTGTCGTATTCAGCGTGAGTCATGACAAATCTTATCCACAGTGTCTGAACCTCAAAGTCCAAATGGACAATGACACGATATTTGTTGCCTCCAACATTGAACACGATACAATCTCCGACCCGATCCGCGCTCGGAAGTGTTTGGCGCAATTCTGCCATGTTTTTTGGGTTAGATCGTTTGATCTTTACATAAAATTCGTCCAAAGCTTGTCCCGATTCGGGGTGCTTCTCTGAAAAAGTCCGAAATGCCTTTCGGCTGATTATTCTCATTAGTTCTTTACCTCAGCTTTGAGGCCGATACGTTATCCGTAACGACTATATTTTTTACTTTTCATAATGGATGCTCCTTCAATGGTTAATTTTGATTTAACTAATAGTTTTTTGTGCCAATATCAGCACAATTTGAATAGTATTGCATAATGCAATAATGTGTCAAGCGGATATTTCATTTTGTAATAATTTATTATCGGGTAGAATTCAGTAAGAACACGGGAGTCAGTAAAATTGGAGGCCTCAGACTTGATCGCAACACAGGTTGAAATTGCTACCGTTGCTCGATTCCTCGCCTAGCGGAGTTCACAACACAAACCTTGTGCGGAGCCTGAGGCCATATATGAGTGCGGAATGTGGAATTCGGAGTGCGGAATTATCATAACTCCGCATTCCGCACTCCGAATTCCGCATTCGAAGCTGGCGGAAAGGGTGGGATTCGAACCCACGGAACCCGTTAAGGCTCACAGCATTTCCAATGCTGCCAATTCAACCACTCTTGCACCTTTCCGCGAAACTCAAATTGTCAATTCTTGTGCGCCCTAGTCAACAGCGTCTTCGATCACGTCTTTTACATCTTCAACTGCATCTTTGGCGACCTCGACGGGCGATTCGTCACCGACTAGCCAGCCATAAGCGAAGCCGGCAAGTAGAGCTCCTAATATCGGTGCAACCCAGAACAACCATAGCTGTTTAAGGGCCCAAGTATCTGAAACCATCGCCAAAAGCAATGCCGGCCCGGTCGAGCGTGCCGGATTGACCGACGTATTTGTGACCGGAATCGATACCAGATGGATCAGCGTAAGACAAAGGCCAATTGCAACAGGCGCCGCCTTACTGAGACCGAGACGGTGAGTTACGCCAAGAATGACGATCAAAAAGAAGAACGTCATCACGACCTCAGTTGAAAATCCCGCCAGAGCGTCATATTTACCCGGCGAATATTCGCCGAAACCGTTAGACGCGAAATTGCCAATTATGAAGCCGGGCTTTCCTCTCGCAATCAAATACAAAATGCCCGCACCTGTAATCGCACCGAGAACCTGGCTCACGATATACGATACGACCTCACCCGCAGGGAAGTGGCGCCCGGCCCATAATCCGAGCGTCACGGCCGGATTCAAATGGCATCCGGAAATGTGGCCGATCGCGTAGGCCATAGTAAGGACGGTCAAGCCGAACGCAAGCGAAATACCAGTGTTTCCCGCAGCCGAACCAGCGAGAACCGCTGTTCCGCATCCGCCAAGCACTAACCAAAGCGTTCCGATAAATTCAGCAGATAACCTCTTTGTTAAAGGCATATGATTTTTCCTCCATTGGTTTCATTGAACTACAAAGTATGGAATGAGAACATTAGCTGCCAAAATAAATATGGCGGAGAGGGTGGGATTCGAACCCACGGTGCCCGTTAAGGCACAACAATTTTCGAGACTGCCCGATTCAACCACTCTCGCACCTCTCCGCGTGAGTTGAAATATAGAATATAAAGGATGAGAGGCAAAATCGGCAAGCGACAATGGGCGGAAACGCGAGTCTGAACGAGCGCGCCTCTCGATGCTGCTTCACGCGACTGCACACTCCATTACTGTCGCGTCTCTGCCCGACGCGCTTTGAAAAAATCTTGCATCAGCGCCCGGCATTCGTTGGCGAGTACGCCGGAGGTTATCTCGATGCGGTGATTTAGTTCGGGGCTGTCGCAGATGCGAAAGTGCGTTTTGACCGCGCCGAAGCGCTCGTCAGCGGCGCCGTAAACGAGCCGAGCAATTCGCGCATGAACAAGCGCGCCGGCGCACATTGCGCACGGTTCGATGGTCGTGTAAACCGTCGCGCCGTTGAGTCTGTAATTGCCGACTCGAGTCGCTGCAATGCGAAGCGCGAGTATCTCAGCATGTGCCGTCGGATCGACGTTCTTTATTGTCAGGTTAGATGCAGCGGCGAGAATCGAACTTTTTTCGTCGACGATCACGGCCCCGACCGGGACTTCACCCTTTCCCCCCGCGTCGCGCGCCAGTTGAATGGCGTGCCGCATCCAGTCTTCGTCCTTTTCGCTCATCGAAAGAGAGTTTATCCGAAAACGCAACAATCTTGCATCCGTACCCGCAAAGGTTTAACATTTAAAAAGTAAAAGCTATCGTCCCCTCGACGCTTACGCACCGCGCCAAAAAATTATGAACGAAGAGGTTCGTTCCGGAACCCAGACGATCGACGACGACATTCACATAACGAATGTGCCGCAGGGATTTCGCGCCTTTGCTGAAGAAGTGCGCCGTCGGGGCCAAAAGCCAAAACCGACGCCGCAGATGATCGTCACAAAACTTGCACCGGCTGAATTCAACACGGCGATGGTGCATTTTTATCGTGGCGAAATTCAGCGCTCTAACATCTGGCGCAATCGTCTCGATGCGACGACAAACTGGGCAGTGATCACCGCCGGTGCGACGCTGTCGTTTGTTTTTAGCTCGCCCGACAATCCGCACTTTGCGATTCCGATCAACACAATTCTGGTATCGATCTTTCTCTTCATGGAAGCTCGGCGATACCGTTATTACGAGGTTTGGGCGAATCGCGTTCGCGTGATCGAGACCGGTTATTTCGCTCCGATGCTCTCGCACCGCACGATTCCGCCGGACAAAGAATGGGCCGAACACATCTCGGCCGACCTCATTTCGCCACACTTTACGATCAGCGTTTGGGAAGCTCTCGGGCGTCGGCTGCGCGCAAATTACCTTTGGATCTTTATTTTGCTTGCGCTGTCGTGGACGCTAAAGGTATACATACATCCGGCGCCGATTTTGTTAAATTCAGATGCGGATAAACGTGTATTTTGGGACTTGATCTTTCAGCGTGCACAGATCGGACTCGCCCCGGGATGGCTCGTCATTACGATCGGCGCGATCTTTAATCTGATGATATTTTTTGTCGCATTCAGCACGTTGAAGTTGAAAGATTCGTCGAGCGAAGTTTTGCCGCTTGAAGATTTCGAGTGGCATCCGCTCAAGCAAGTATCCGACTGGGCGGAGAGCAGCCTTAAACGCCGCAACACAATTCGCCGCTCAAAAAAAGCACGGCAGCGAATGCGTTCGGTTCATAAAACCGAAAGTTAAAAGTTAAAAGTTAAAAGTCAGAATCTGAGGAGCGGCCTTTTTTTGCCTTTTTACTTTTTACTTTTAACCTTGAACGACTGAAAGGAGTGAACTATGCCAATTGATTTAGAAGCACGAGGCGATGCTCTCGAGAATGAGTATTTTCGCCGTAAAGAACAAGAAGTCATCGCAAAGATGAAAGCCAAACTTGAGGCCGAGAACTCAAAATCGCTCGAGATCAAATGTCCAAAATGCGACGGCACGCTCGTCGAAGCCGATTTCGAAAGCATCAAGATCGACGTCTGCAACAAATGCTCGGGCGTGTGGCTCGACTCAGGCGAACTCGCGCACGTCGTCGGCAAAGAAGAAGACGGCGGCGGCTGGTTTGGGAAGATGTTTGGTTAAGAGTTTTGCCACAGATGAACACAGATAGACGCAGATATACGCTTGCATTTTTGGCTACGAGTTTTTTGTTGCTGGCTGCTTTATTCGGCTTTTCACAAACGCCCGACTCGTCGAATGTCAACAAAAGACCGCTGAGAGACTTTGCGAAAGAGGTTGCGGCGCGTAGTGACGACAGCCTCATCAGTAAGCTAATGGCTCGCGAAATGCCCTATCGCATAATCTTGCCTGCTGATTATAAAAATTCGAACGAAACGACACGGTATCCTGTCGTCTATTTACTTCACGGGCTCACGGGTAACTTTACAAATTGGATCGACAAAACAAAACTCACCGAATACACGTCGAAATATAAATTCATTGTCGTCACGACCGACGGCGCAAACGGTTGGTATACCGATTCGGCGACTGTGACGAATGACAAATACGAAAGCTACATCGTCAAAGAACTTATCCCTGAGATCGATAAAAAGTTTCGCACGATCGCCGAGCGTCGCGGCCGCGTTATCGCAGGTTTGTCGATGGGCGGCTATGGTGCGATAAAGTTTGGGCTTAAGTATCCTGAGATGTTTTCGTCTGTCGGTAGTTTCAGCGGAGCTCTTGGAGCTACGAGTTTCACCGCGAAGAACGCCGGGCCGGGCATCGGCGCCGGTATCGACAAGATTTTTGGTCTTGAGAACAGCGACACGCGAAAGGCAAACGACATCTTTGCATTGATCCGTGACGCGTCTGCTGAAAAGGTCAAAGCGCTGCCTTACATTTATCAATCGTGCGGTACGGAAGATTTTTTGATTCAGAATAATCGTGACTTTCTCGCGTTGCTCAACGAAAAGAAAGTGCCTCACGAGTATCGCGAACTTCCGGGCGGTCACACATGGACTTTTTGGGACGATCAGGTGCGCGAGTTCCTCGCCATCGCTGATCGCATGATAAAAAAATAATATGTTAAGACGAATTGCACTTTTATTAACGGGCGTTTTGCTGCTTTGCACGCTTTCTTTCGCGCAAGAGCGGACGAAGATCAACGACAAAGCCGCCGGGAATAAACTCCTTGGACGACATATGTTGTCGCTGCAATGGATCAGCTGGGATTACTTTGGCCGTGTGAACGTCACCAACAAGGGCGGCGTTTATTATCTGAAAGGCGAGCAAAAGGGTCGCGGCAATACGGACTTTGTTCGCGTCGAAGGCGTGATCACGCGCATCGATGCAAAAGAATTTTGGTTCGATGGCAAAGTGACGACGCAGGTCAGTCACATCAACGACGGCATGCCGTGCGTTCGCGATGGTGAAGACATAGTCTTTCGCATTACCGGTAAACGAAAATATTGGCGAATGACCGAGATCGATAATCCGTGCGACGCGGTGGCAGATTACGTCGATATCTATTTCCGATAAATAGATTCAACGCAAAGACGCGAAGATGACTAAGACGCAACGTGATAATTTGTTTTATTCTTAGCGTCTTTGCTTCTTAGCGTCTTTGCGTTGAAAATCTTCTCATGCTCAATTTCGCAATTGAAACGGCACGTGACGCCGGGCGCTTGCTGCTCGAAAAGTATGGTCGTGAACTACACATCTCAAAAAAAGGCGACATCAACCTCGTAACCGAAGCCGATCTTGCGAGCGAAGCTCTCATCATCGAACGCATAAAATCGCACTTTCCAAAACACGCAATACTCGCAGAAGAATCCGGCGAAGCTGTAATTGATGGGCATTCTGAGTTGAAGTGGATCATCGATCCGCTCGACGGCACGACAAATTTTGCGCACGGCTATCCGTGCTTTTGCGTGACGATTGCGCTTGAAAACAATGGTGAAGTCGTCGTCGGCGTGACGTACGATCCGACGCGTGATGAGATGTTCAGTGCCGAACGCGGCCGCGGAGCGAGTCTTAACAATAAACCGGTCCGCGTTTCGCGATGCGAAGGGTTGAGCGAAGCGCTGCTTGTTACCGGGTTTCCATACGACATAAAACGGCGCGAAGATTTCGCTCGCCACTTAACGCAGTTTTTGCTGCAATCGCGCGGCGTACGGCGCGATGGTTCGGCGGCGATCGACATGGCGTATGTGGCGTGCGGGCGTTTTGACGGCTTTTGGGAAGAAGGTCTAAACCCGTGGGACATGGCTGCCGGCGTTTTGCTGATCGAAGAGGCCGGCGGTCAAGTCAGCAACTACGATGGTTCGCAATTCAATATCTACTCGCCGCCGATTCTCGCGAGCAACGGCCTGATTCACACTCAAATGGCCGCTATTCTATGGCCGTAAGCTAATTAGCCACAGAGAGCACCGAGAACACTGAGAAATGAAGAACGACATTTTGACTCAGAAGATCATCGGTTACCGCAATCGAGGTTCATCGAAAACTCGGTTGAATTCGATTGCGGAGAATCGGTTATCGGAGACAAGTCGAGATGTGTGATTTAGAAGAACAAAGTCATAAAGGTCAACGATTCGATGTGCTTGTCGAAAACGAGGTCATCGTCGAAATCAAATCGCTCAGCAAACTCGCCGACTTCTCTATGCACAAGTTCTGTCTTATCTAAAAGCAACTGGTTTGAAACACGCGCTGATAATCAATCCCAATGTATCGGGACTGCGTGAAGGCATAAGACGAATTTCTCTGTGACCTCGGTGTTCTCTGTGGCAAACTACAGACAGGTGGTGATTCTGGCAAACTTCAGAGTGTGTTAATCTGACTGCTGGCTACTGAACACTATTTTTATGGCGTGGTTTCGCAGAGACAAACCGAAGATCGACGAGCAAGAGTCGGACGAGGAACGCACTGTCAGGACCGAAGGCATTTTTGTAAAATGTCCCGAGTGCGAAAACGCGCTCTACAAACGCGAGCTCAACCTAAGTCACGAAGTTTGCACACACTGCGGTTATCATTTTCGTTATACTGCGACGGGAAGATTGGAAGATCTGTACGACGATGGTAAGTACGAGCGACTCGACGATGACGTGACCTCGGGTGATCCGCTCGGGTTTTTTGACTCTAAACCTTACACCGACCGCATTGATCAGGCCGTCGAGACTTCCGGTCTGCCCGAGGCTATCATCTGCGGCAAAGGTAAAGTCGGCGCTCATTTGACTTACGCGGCGGCGATGGATATGTCGTTCATCGGCGGCTCGATGGGCTCGGCCGTCGGAGAAAAAATTACACGGCTGATCGAGTACGCGCTAAAAGATCGAGCGGCAGTAATTATTTTTGCTGCGTCCGGCGGCGCTCGTATGCAGGAAGGAACGCTGTCGTTGATGCAGATGGGTAAGATCTCTGCGGCGCTCGCACGCCTGCACGAAGCGCGGCTGCCGTTTATTTCGGTGCTGACCGACCCGACAACCGGCGGCGTGACCGCGAGCTTTGCGATGCTCGGTGACGTGAACCTCGCCGAACCAAAAGCGCTGATCGGCTTTGCAGGGCCACGTGTGATCGAGCAGACGATTCGCCAAAAGCTGCCAAAAGGTTTTCAACGCAGCGAATTCTTGCTCGAACACGGAATGGTCGATATGGTCGTCGACCGCCGCGAAATGCGCGACACAATAATTCGAATGCTTGATTTTATGATGAACAAGGCCGCAGTTGCCTAGGTGAATTATGCTTACCGAAATTTTAACTGAACTCTATGAACGCGATCTCAATAAGCTTAAAGAAGAGATCGAACTCTACGCTGACGAAGCCGATCTGTGGAAAACCGGCGGCGATATTATCAATCCGGCGGGGAATCTGTGTTTGCATCTGACCGGCAACTTGCAGCATTTCTTTGGCGCGGTTTTGGGCGGTACAGATTATGTTCGTGATCGTGACGCCGAGTTTTCGCGCAAAGACGTTGCAAAGAGCGAACTGCTCGCGGACATCGATGAAGCAAAGAACGTCGTGCTCGCTACGCTTGAAAAATTAACCGAAGACGACCTTGCAAAGCCCTACCCGATCGAAGTTTTTGGTGGGGCCATGACGACAGGTTTTTTTCTCACGCATCTCGCGACGCACTTAAACTGGCACCTCGGCCACATAAACTACCACCGGCGCCTGCTCGCGAGCTAAAACCTGTAAACCAGTGCGTTGCAGTGCATTCCCGCGCCAACCGACGCCATCACGACAATCTGGCCGCCGGAAATGCTGTAGCCATCGAGCTTGTTTTTACTGATGAGATCGAGCATCGTCGGTATCGTCGCCACTGACGTGTTCCCCAAAAACTCGATGGTCGTTGGAACTTTGTCTTCAAACATGCTTTCCGACACATCGCAAACTTCCGCCAGATTCTTGACTATCGCATCGAGCATCTTTCCGTTTGCCTGATGAAATAAAAACAGACTCACGTCGCCGATGTCGATATTCGCCTTGTCGAGTGCGTCCTTAACGACCAGCGGCACCCATTTTGTCGCGTATCTATAAACCTCGCGGCCGTTCATGTGAAAAAAGCACGAGCCTTTTACGCCCGGCTTGTTAGATTTGTCGAGATAGATGATCCGGTTGTCTTCCTGTCCATGTGAAAAGGTCGAATAAGCCAGAATGCCTTGCGATTCGTCAGTCGAACTCGATATAACAGCCGCTCCGCAGCCGTCGCCGAGAATCATTGAATCGACGTCGTGCGGGTCGAGCATTCGCGACGCGATCTCAAGCCCAGTGACCAAAACATGCTGCGCGTCGCCGTTTCTAATTGCCTGATGTGCCTGAACGACACCCTGCAGCCAGCCCGGACAGCCGAACAAAATATCGTACGCAAAACATTCATGATTTGTGCAATCGAGCGCGTTCTTTAACCTCGCCGCAAGGTTTGGAACCGTGTGAAAGGCGCCTGTCTGCGGCACCATGTTGCCCGCGTTGTGAGCGACGATAATGCCGGACAGATCGTTTACATCTATTCCGGCGTCCTCGACAGCCAGTCGTGACGCATCCGTCATTAGCTCAATCGAGTCCTGATCGAACGGCACGTATCGACGTTCCTTGATGCCCGTGATCGATTCGAGTTTTGCTGTGATTTCGGCGCCGCTTCGCTCGATTCTCGTGCCGTTGCGGTCGTAAAATTCGCTCGATTCGAACTGCGAATTCGGAACCGCCAATTCGGGTATCACGCTGCCGGTGCCGAGTATTATGGTGCTGCTGTGCATTTCGGGTCGTTTTTCAAACTTTACGCCTTGAGCCGAAAAAATCAAGTGTTAGTTGCCATCGCTTGCCCGATATTAAAGAATGTTCCTCAGTGGATTTTGACGAATCGGTAAGATATCTCTACTCGCTCGGCAACGAAGTCGAGGCGATGAAGCTCGGCCTCGATAACATTCGTAAGCTACTCGCCGCACTCAACGATCCGCAAAATAATTACCTTAAAGTTCAGATCGCCGGTACGAACGGCAAAGGATCGGTCTGCGCGTTTCTAAATTCGATTTGTCTCGAAGCAAATATCAAGACAGGAGTTTTTTCTTCGCCTCATCTCATCTCCATAACCGAACGCGTAAAAATAGACGGCTGCGACATTAGTGAAGCCGACTTCGCTCATAACGCATCGCATGTGCGCGAGATAGCAGAGCGATTGGTTGCGAGCCGTGAGCTTGAAACAACACCGACTTTTTTCGAACAAGTCACCGCAATCGCTTTGCACGCGTTTGCAGAGGCAAAAGTCGAACTCGCGATTCTCGAAACCGGCCTCGGCGGCCGTCTCGACGCGACGACGGCTGCAAATGCTGAAATAGCCGCAATTACGCGAATCGATCTGGATCATCAGGAATATCTTGGCGACACAATCGAGGAGATTGCTGCCGAAAAAGCGGCGATTATTCATCAAGGTTCGAGAGTCGCGTTGGGTGAACAAGACATTGAAGTTAAGCGGTTACTGTTAGAGCGATGCGCAAAGTTCAGTATTGAACCAAAGCTGGCGAGCAGATTTGAAGGCGGAAACACGACCGGTAGGGAGTGTGTGATTCTTAGCCAAGTTGAGACACACTCGCTACCGCTCGTGTTTCCGCCTTTGACGCTCGGCTTGAAAGGCCGGCATCAGGTCGAGAACGCAAACGTCGCAGTCGCGGTTGCTGACAAACTTCGATCTCGATTCACGATCTCTGACGAATACATTTTAGCCGGCCTCAAGAACGCGCGTCATCCCGGACGACTTGAGTACCAAGGGCGTTACTTATTCGACGGAGCGCACAACGTCGGTGGTGCAAAAGCTCTGCGAGATTTTCTCAATGAGTTTGAGATAAGGCCGGTCACGATTATTTTTGGAGCGATGAAAGATAAAGACGTCGGCAGAATACTAGAGATTTTGCAGCCAAAGGCTGAGTATCTTATTCTCACGCAACCCAAGAACGAGCGAGCGTTGTCAGTGACGGAACTTGGGGAATTTGTCACAAAATCATTTGATCGTGAACGACTCTTTCCAATGGAGACTGTCGCCGATGCGCTTGCAAAGGCGGATGAAATAACCGGCGAGAACGGAATCATACTCATCACCGGTTCGCTTTACCTGGTTGGCGAGGCGAAGAAAATATTGAATAATGTACGACAGACTGCCTAGTCTGTCGGTGAGCTTTGGCGACCACGTTGGTCGTTGCCTGTAGTCGCGAAGAGAATTCTTATGAACAGGCCGGGCGGCCTGTTCTACATTTTTTATGCACAAATTGGTTTTGATTCGCCACGGCGAGAGCGAGTGGAATAAGGAAAATCGGTTTACCGGTTGGAAGGATGTCGACTTGAGCGAGAAAGGCGTCCGTGAAGCTCACGCTGCGGGCAAGTTATTAAACGCAGAGGGTTTTGTTTTTGACGGAGCTTACACATCGGTTTTGAAACGCGCGATCCGCACGCTTTGGATCATCCTCGACGAGATGGATCTGATGTGGATTCCGGTGACGAAATCGTGGCTGCTTAACGAACGACATTACGGAGCTCTGCAGGGGCTCAATAAGGCTGAGACGGCTGCAGAGTACGGCGACGAACAGGTTCTTATCTGGCGTCGGAGTTACGACATTCCGCCGGGCGAACTCGATGAGACTGACGAACGCTGGCTGGGCAGCGATCCGCGATACGCGAACTTAGAGAATTTTCCAAAGACCGAGTGTTTGAAAGACACAGTCGAGCGCGTTGTGCCGTATTGGCAGAACGAGATCGCGCCAAAGATGGCCGCAGGTAAACGTCTGATCGTCGCTGCTCATGGTAATAGTTTGCGGGCCCTCGTAAAGCATCTCGACGGTATTTCGGACGATGAGATCGTAAACCTCAACATTCCGACGGGCGTGCCGCTCGTCTATGAACTCGACCTCGAACTTAACCCGATTAAGAATTATTACCTCGGCGACGCCGATGCGATCGCCGCCGCACAAGAGGCCGTCGCGAATCAGGGCAAGGCGAAGTGAATTTGCGGAAAACTAATTCGCTCCATTTCCAATCTGACGTGTTGCCTTTCCTGACGAACCGTCGTTGAGAAACGAGAATTTATATGCATTTATCAAAGATCTTATTGTCACTTGCCGTGTTGGTATTGTCCGCAAACTTTGCAACCGCCCAAGTTAGGCCAAAGCCAACGCCGAAGCCAAAACTCTCGACGGCGGATATTTCAGGTGGCCTAAAGGAAGCGTTGTTCAAAGGCGTGAAGTTCGCGGTCGATAATCTCGGTCGTGAGAACGGCTTTCTTGGCAATGCGAGAGTTAAGATTCCGCTGCCAGGCAAGATCGCGAAGATGGAGAAAACGCTCCGTGCGTTTGGGCAGGGAAAACGCGTAGACGAATTTGTCGCGTCCATGAACCGAGCTGCTGAAAAGGCGGTGCCGGTCGCGATCGATGTTTTTCTCGATGCGATCAAGCAGATGACATTCGACGACGCACGCAAGATTTTGTTGAGCGGCCAAGACGATTCGGCGACACAGTTTTTCCGCCGCACGAGTGAGAACACTCTGCGTGATAAGTTTCGCCCGATCGTCGAAGAAGCGACGACGAGCGTCGGCGTTACGCAAAAATACAAAGACATGATCGGTCGCTACGGTTTTATCGGCAAGGCGATCGGCGAAGACGCCAGCGACCTCGATGGCTACGTTACGCAAAAAGCTCTCGACGGTCTGTTCCTACTCGTCGCCGATGAAGAGAAAAAGATTCGTAAGGATCCCATCGGGCGGACGACCACGCTTTTGAGAAAGGTCTTCGGCATACTGCGATAGACCCAAGGTGAAAAAGGCAAAGCGTGAAAAAGTGAAAAAGTCGGTGTCGCCGCTTACTTTTTCACTTTTTATCTTTTAAACTTTTCACCTTTGCATCATGTGGCAAAAAGCACTCGTTATTCTGCTGGTTCTATTCTGCCTCAGCCCATACGGCTCGGCGCCGATCGCGCTGGCGCTCGGGCTTGTTTTCGCGCTGACGCTTGGCAATCCTTTTCCGCAGATTACCGGGAAACCCGCAACCTACCTGCTGCAAGCATCGGTCGTGATGCTCGGTTTTGGAATGAACCTCGCGGCTGTTTACAAGGCTGGTAAGAGCGGCATCGCATTTATCATCGCCGTGATTTCAACCGCGCTTGTGCTCGGGTTTTTGATCGGAAGACTACTCAATATCCCAAAACGAATCACGACACTCGTCTCGACCGGTACTGCGATTTGCGGCGGCAGCGCGATAGCAGCGGTCGGTCCGGCGATCAAGGCCGACAAGGACGAGATGTCGGTTTCGTTGGGAACGATCTTTGTGCTCAATGCGGTTGCGCTGTTTGCGTTTCCGCTGATCGGCCACGCGCTCGATATGTCGCAGGCGCAGTTTGGAATGTGGGCGGCGATCGCTATTCAAGATACAAGTTCGGTGGTCGGGGCGTCGTCAGCCTACGGCGCCGAAGCTCTAACAACCGCGGCGACCGTCAAGCTCGCCCGTGCGTTGTGGATCGCACCGATAGCGATTGCGCTGGCCTTCGCTTTTCGAGAAAAGGACGGCAAAACAACCGTCAAGATTCCGTGGTTTATCTTCCTGTTTGTGCTCGCGGCGACGATTCGCACATTCGCACCGAACTTTCTCTGGCCAAGCATGTTTGATGCGCTAGTGAATCTTGCAAAGGCCGGATTCACGGTCACTCTCTTTCTGATCGGCCTCAGCCTTTCGCGTGAAATGCTAAAAAAGGTCGGTGTGCGGCCATTTCTGCTCGGTGCGATGCTCTGGATCGTTATCGCGACGGCTTCGCTTTTCGCCGTTCTTAACTTTGTCTGATCGGCTGGTATAATACTCGTTTCGGTTAGTTGCGAAAATCGCGTCCGTAATGAGTATTAAGCAAATCAGCGTGCGCGGAGCACGTCAGCACAATCTCAAAAACATCAACGTCACGATTCCGCGCGACAAGTTTGTCGTAATCACCGGTTTGTCCGGCAGCGGCAAATCGTCGCTGGCCTTCGACACGATCTATGCCGAGGGACAGCGTCGTTATGTCGAGTCTTTATCGGCTTACGCACGCCAATTTCTTGATCAACTCGAAAAACCAGATGTCGACAGTGTGGAAGGCCTTTCGCCCGCGATCTCGATCGAGCAAAAAACTGTTTCGCGTTCGCCCCGCTCGACTGTCGGCACGGTGACCGAGATCTACGATTTTCTTCGCCTTCTGTTTTCATCCATCGGCCAGCCTCACTGTCACCAATGCGGAGCGCCGATAACGCGACAATCGGTCGATCAGATCGTTGCCGGCATCGACGAACTGCCCGACGGGATGCGTGTGATGATACTTGCTCCGATTGTCCGCGGACGCAAAGGTGAGTTTAAGAAGGAGCTCGAAAAATTAGCTCGCGAATTCACGCGTGCCCGCATCGACGGCGAGATTCGCCAGCTCGACGAAGAAATTTTGCTCGACAAACGCAAAAATCACACGATCGAGGTCGTTGTCGATCGCCTGCTCATCAAGGACGGCGTTCGCGAACGGCTCGCAGAAAGTGTCAAGACCGCGCTCAAACTAACCGGCGGCGGCGTGCTTGTCTCGATCGTTGACGGCGACGAAAAACTCTATTCCGAAAAAATGGCGTGCGTCAATTGCGGCATCAACATCCCGCCGCTCGAGCCGCGTTCGTTCTCTTTCAACTCTGCATTTGGCGCGTGCAAACGCTGTCAGGGCATCGGAACCGTGATGGAGATCGACGCCGCGAAGATCGTCACGGATGCAACGCAAAAGGCTGCGAAAATGGAGTTCCTCGGCGGAGCGGATAAATCAGGCTCGAGTTTTCTACGCAGCGCGCTCCTTGCGATCATCGAGAAATTTACTGGTGGCGACAAGCTCGAACCGCCGACGGGAACGGAGAAAGAGCGAAAGACGCGGCGACGAAAGGCGGAAACACGAGCGGTAGCGAGTGTGCCTCTCTGCGAAAAATTACTCCAAACACCATTTGGTGATCTTCCGCAAGAGATCAAAGAGGCGTTTTTTAACGGCACAAAACGTCGGCTGACATTTCGCCACGGCGATTACAAATTCGAGCGCGAATGGCGTGGCGCTCTGCGTGCAATGGGCGAGCGTATCGAAAATCCGCCGTCCGAAAAGATCAAAGCCGCACTAGAAGAATTGATCGCGCCCGTCGCGTGTTCCGAATGCAAAGGCGCGCGACTTCGTTCCGATAGTCTCGCCGTCAAAGTCGCAGGTTTGGGCATCGGCGATTACACTGAACTGCCGATCGCGGATTCGTCGAAGAAATTTGCCGCGATCAAGCTAGGCCCACGCGACCAAAAGATCGCAGGTCTCGTTTTGAAAGAGATCAACGACCGTCTGGGCTTTCTCGACGCGGTGGGCTTGGGTTATCTGACGCTAAATCGACCATCGGCTTCGCTCTCGGGCGGCGAAGGCCAGAGAATTCGGCTTGCGACGCAGATCGGCTCGCAGCTTCGCGGCGTGCTTTATGTTTTGGACGAACCGAGCATCGGCCTGCATCCGCGGGACAATCGCCGACTGCTCGAAACGCTGCACGAGTTGCGCGATCTCGGCAACACCGTGCTTGTGGTCGAGCACGATCAGGAGACAATCGAGCACGCCGATTATGTCGTCGATCTCGGCCCGCTCGCGGGCACGCACGGCGGCGAGGTCGTCGCGGTTGGTAAACCAAAAGACATTGAAAACAATGCCGCTTCGCTGACCGGCAAATATCTAAAAGGTGAATTGAAGATCGAAGTTCCGCAACTTCGCCGTCTGCCGAACGGCAACCGAATCACAGTCAAAGGCGCGCGTGGTTACAATCTGAAAAACATCGACGCCGAGTTTCCGCTTGGGTTGCTGACGGTCGTGACGGGCGTTTCGGGCAGCGGCAAATCGACGCTCGTCGAAGAGATTCTTTATCCGGCGCTCTACAAACACGTTTACGAATCAACCGTCGGCGGCGAGCCGCTTGCTCACGACCGCATCGAGGGCCTCGATCTCGTGGACAAGATCATCGAGATCGATCAAAAGCCGATCGGCCGCACGCCGCGCTCGAATCCTGCGACGTTCACCGGACTTTTTTCGCCGCTTCGCGATCTTTATGCGATGCTGCCGGAATCCCGGACACGCGGTTACAAGGCCGGACGATTCTCGTTCAACGTCAAAGGCGGCCGCTGCGAGGCGTGCGAGGGCGACGGCCTAAAACGCATCGAGATGAATTTTCTGCCCGACGTTTACGTCACCTGCGACGTGTGTCGCGGTCATCGATATAATCGCGAGACGCTCGCCGTCAAATTCAAGGGCCACTCGATCGCAGACCTGCTCGACACCACTATCGAAGACGCTCTGCCGCTGCTCGAGAACATTCCAGCGATCAAGAAGATACTCGAAACGCTCCTCGATGTCGGTCTCGGGTACATCAAGATCGGCCAGTCGTCCACTACGCTCAGCGGCGGCGAAGCACAGCGCATCAAACTTGCCAAGGAACTCTCGAAACGTGCGACCGGCAAGACTATCTACATCCTCGACGAACCGACCACCGGCCTCCACTTCGCCGACGTTCACAAGCTGCTCGATGTCCTGCAAAAACTCGTCGACACCGGCAACACCGTCATCGTCATCGAACACAACCTCGACGTCATAAAGTCCGCCGATTACATAATCGACCTCGGCCCCGAGGGCGGCTCCGGGGGCGGCAAAGTAGTCGCGGTCGGCACTCCGGAAGAAGTCGCCCGGGTGAAAAAGAGCTATACGGGACAGGCGTTGAAGGCGGTATTGTAATTTCGTCGTCCAGTTGTGCGTTGAGTGAAGCGTGGGTTCTGTCTTCGAGTCTAAACTCTTGCTCCGGCTGTGCCATTCTGCGTGCAGAAAAGCTTCGATTTCCGTCGAGCTTAATTAGATGTTTTGCGCCGATGTCGCCGCCTTCTTACCTTGCAGTATTCGCGGCAAGTCGTTGAATCAAATGAACAAACGCGATTCACAAAAGAACGGCTCTTGCCTTATCCATAAATACTTTATCTTTTCTCAGTTCATCGAATAGAACCCAATCTTCAATCTCTTCAAACAACAAATTGTCTGCAATTTTCGCAGGCTCAAGTTGATTAATCGCTTCGTCACGTTTATCACTTAAAGCACAATGAGCGATTTTGAATATTGGTGAAAGGGTTGCAGTTTTTATCTTCGTTAATTCCTTAGCCAGTTCCTCTTTCTTTTTTTGTTTTTTAAGAGAAATGCAGTAGTTGAATCTGATTCTGAGTAATAAGTCATCTTGTTCTTCAGTTCGGCCCTCTAGTTTGTGAATCTTCAAGTAGCTCCCTAATTTTTCGACGACCTCATAGTTTCCGTTCTTGAGTGAGTCAAATGAAAACATGAGAAGCAATCTAATTGCTTTATCAATGTCTTTTTTCTGATGTTGGCCCCAACAATTAAATATCATGAAGATGCCGGCAGAATAGATTTCGGTATAAACTTGCTTAAAAATATTTAGGCCAATCTTCACTTTCTCCCCAATTTTCAAATCGTTTTTGTCAGCGGCATTTTCAACGTCAATCGAATGTAAGAACTTTCTATTGATAATGCCGTTATTATGAACAATTAAGTGTCTCCTTTCTCTTGCATCAGAAATCACCTGCCAGTCAATTATTTCTTCGTCCAACGAGACTGCTAATTTTTCGCTATAGTGTTTCTTTATGTCATTAAATGTTTTTAATTCCAAGAGCAGATTTTCCACTTCCTTACTGATATAGAAATATTTGGCTTCCTCTAAATTCTCAAAGTGATCTAATTCGCCAATGGCTAATCTCACATCTGTTAGCTGTCTATAATGTTTTGTATAGAAAAAAGACAACAAATCCGAAAACAAAAATTCAAAATAAGAGATCAAAAGAACAAAAGAGCTACTCATTAAGATATTTATATGTTGTGCTTCAACGGTGGGAATTAGCCTGAAAAGTCTAATAAGATCCCTATCCGAAATTTCAATTTTCGGTTTTTCCTTTGGCGCCCTCGACTTAATGCCGACTCCAGATTTCTGTAGGATTTTGTTGGATTCCGTTTCGAAATGTTTCAGTCGGGTCTTTAGTTTCTTAATGACTAAGGGTGAAAGTGTATCAACAAAGGACTTTAAGCTATCCAAGTTGTTTGTAAAAGATGAAAAAATCGAATTCAGGTCCAATGACGGGCCTTTAGGGTCTTCGATCTTTTTCTCTTTATGTTTAGTCTTTTGGGCTTCAGTGCCGTCTTTTTTGCTCATATTAAATATGATTCGAGGTGAATAAGACAGTTAACCCCTCGCGAAGCGTGAACTAGAATTTGCCGTTGACGAGAACGTGAAGATGATACTACAGAAATCGCCCTTCTGAGAAAAGGGGTCCTTTTAACCTAGTCTGCTATCGACTCGATCATTTCCTTCACCGCCCGATCTAACCCGACAAAAACAGCACGCGAGATGATGTTGTGGTCGATGTCGAATTCGGTGATCTCCCGGATGGCCGCGAGGCTGGACTAGTTGGACAAAACGGAAGGAACAAGTATTACAGCACCAAACACGCTTGACGCTGATTTCTAGTCGCGCTATATTCGTCGAACAATGAAAATTCAAGCTGCCACTCACAGTGCGGGCGCTGTCAATATCGGCCGAGGCATGCTACCGGTGCGCATTGTCGACGATCTTCTAAAAGACAAATACGCCGTCAACTCCGGTAAACTGCCAGCCTGGATTAGCGTCTCACACATCAAGCGTCCAGCAAAAGTGTCAAGGCCGTCGACCCTGACACCGTAATTCGCGGTGGTGATGTAGAATCGAAGGGAGATACTCCCAAAAGGAAGAAGTGCCTTGGGGTTAAGATTGAGATTGAGATTGCGAAATATTTAGACTATATTAAAAATTATTGATTCATTTGTGACCAAAGCCGATTATCTTGTGGGTTCTCAAGAAAATTGGATTAATGGAGGCGATTATTGCTAACTTTGAGAGTAAATTTCATGTCTAACTCAATGTCGGCTACCGCTTTAATTGGTATTAAAGTGTTGGCATTGGTCTTGCTTGTTTTCAAGGCACACGTAAATGGACAGTCTGTTTGCGAGCCGACGACCGAACGATGTTATGTCAGAATTGACGTAAATGAAATCATACGTGACCGTCCTTCGCGAACCGTGTATGATCGTTCGAATTGGTCGAGTGCATTTGCCCACGCTCTAAATTACATGGGTTTCCCCGTGTGGAAAAGGATCATTGGAGAGCCTTCGTTTAGTAGGACGATTCCAGGCTCGATTGAAGGAAGGGACGTGTTGGCAAGCGCAGAGTTGCTCAAGGATAGGTACAGTAAGGAATGGACGGATGATAATGGTAGAACATTTCAATCCAAATTAACTGTCGTTTACGCCTTCTCAAAATCACCAGAGGTGGATTTCGAACCAATCGTAGAGGCCATGGAAATGAAACGGCCCCTATTGGTTGTGATAAATAATCGAACCTATCTTTTTCAGGAGGTTCAATACGTCAAGACCCCTAAAGGTCCGATAGTAAAATTTGTATCGATTTACCCTCCCGACTTTGGCGCAGGATCATCCTACGCTCGTCTTAGTGAAAGGGATTTTTACAATGGTCGTATTCAACAGGTTTTTTTGATCGATGTTGTTAATGTCAAAGCTAGTAAGGCCCACGACGATACTCGAAAGGAACTCATTAATGCGGTTGACCGAGCAAAACAGCTTTTAGTTTCAACGGAGAGGGAATTGGAGCCCTATTATCTAGTACCGGGACCAGGTCCGGACGGTTCGGCAGTTGGGTATAGTAAAGTTGAGGTTGAGAAGGGCCTTAAGTTGATAAAGGACTCTCTGAGTGCAGATTTAGCATCGACTTCATTAGCCCCTTTGAGGGGATATGTTCAGGAATCTTACCCATTGCTACCCTTGAAGGTGATTGGTGCGGCTAACTCATCGGCTATTGTGTCGAAGACCTCGGCTGGATCAAGTTTTGATAAGGTTGATGCTTTTCTTACACATATCCGTTCACTCGAAACGGATACAATATTTGATTTGGCTGTAGAGTGTGATGTAAGAGACGCGGTGTTTGAACTTTGGGCGAAAGATATGGAGGTAAAAGATAAGAAGAGTAAGTCTCCATGTGGTAGATTCCAAAACCTTTATCGAGGCAAATACTGGTATAGAGTTTCTAGGTCTGGATACAAAACTGTAAGTGGAAGTTTCGATTCCGTTGATGAAGATGTGTCTGGCTTTATATGCTCTCTTACTAGAGCTAGTTCGGAGATCAATTCTACTTGCAGACAGAATAATAAGTAATGATCTAATGAATTCTACTCAGAAAGAAGGCAAACCAAGCGAGACTCAAATTGCCAATTCGCAACATTTGAGTCCACCGTCTGCTTTAACGGGTAGTCTTATACGATATATTCTTGGGTTTACCGTCAGTGTAGCAGTAGGATTAGCCCCCTTTTTGGGAAAATTTAGGATTCCGGGTTTCGATGCCTTACTCACGTTAATTCCTGATAACTTGCAAGCCACGCTACTCCCCCTTTCGGCCGCCCTTATGGGTATGGTTGCTGTTATTATCCAATGGTACGGGTATGAGAATAAGTCTCGACGATGGCTTAGACAGTGGTTTACTCGCACTCTTATTATAGCGGGGCTTTCGTTCTTGATGTTGTTTGTTATTCATACTTTGGTCGTTGTCAAGATTCAAATACTCGGAGGGAAAACCTCGGCTACATTTCTGGTGGGGTTTTCACGCCCAAATATGTCCCCTTGTTCGGCGGAGTTCTCAGACAGCGAATGTATTAAGTTTTTGACCCTGAACCCTGCAAAGATTGAGTCGTTTTGGGGAAGTAACCAAATTAGGATTGCTACGATTTGTCTGTTTTTACCTTATTTGATTTTTACAAGTTCGTTTGGCTTATTGATTGGCCTCGTGCTTTTACGTGATCGGCTAATCAGAACGAAACGATAGGTTAGCAAGCCGAGTTGTTTTCCTTACAACGCAATTACCCAATTAGAAGGTCGGTTTACCCGATGCCGACAGGACGGGAGCGCAGGTGAGTTCAACGGCCGGTGTTGAATTTCGGTGATCTCAGGCGTGCGAGCGCGAGGGCGGCGACGTTGCGGTATGTGAGGCCCTGGGAGCGAGTTTGAGGGCTTGCCCCAACGCAGCGCGGTCAGGCTCGGCCTGACCGGCTGACATGCCCAAAAATTTGGAGGAGGCTGTGCCTCCGACGCTCTGTCGCCCGCTAAAGCGGGCTTAAATCTCCTTTGATCCAGATGCGGTCAGGCCGGTTGCGACGTTCTCGCGGGCGCTGGCACGTTTTTTGTGCCAGAACCCTGACCGCACTGCGCTGCGGCGTAGCCGCGAAAGAGCCTTTTTTACTCTCACGGCGAAGCCCAGCTTCGCCGCTCGGCAAGAAGAACTATCTCCAGGGTCTATGCGCCGAACGAGGCCGAGTTGACCACGCCGCACCTCGTGAATGATTCCGAACAGTTGAAGGCCGCGAATACAGCTTGCGTAAATGCTGCGATGCACATCGCGAACGCCCGCGTGACCCGCGACGTGTCCTATATGACCTCGACACCGGTCTCGTCACCCTTGCCGTATTTGTCAAAAAGTACGTCAAGGCTCTGTTTGGAGCAGCCTCGCCGCAGTATGACCAGGTCAGCGGGCTGAAATTTAGATATGTAGATAGGTAAACTGGCGTCAGTCAGCAGCTTTACGGCTCGGGAGATGGCTTTCCCGGGCGGTATTTTTGTGTTCTCGCTCCGTCATTTTGTGTTATTGCTTCCGTCAGTTGCGTTATTGCTCCTGTCAGTTCTGTTATTGCTTCGGTCAGTTGCGTTATCGCTTCCGTCAGTTGTGTTATTGCTTCGGTCAGTTGCGTTATTGGTTCGGTCAGTTGTGTTATTGCTACGGTCAGTTGTGTTATTGCTTCGGTAAAGAGGGTTATCGCGTGCGCACGGCGTTTTTTTGCGAGGTGCGAAGTACCGGGCTTGCCTCGACGCAGCGCGGTCAGGCTCGCCTGACCGGGTGACATGCCGAAAAATTCGAAATAGGCTGGGCGAAACTATGAAATCGCCTCGATCATTTCTTTAACGGCTTGGCTGAGGCCGACAAAGACGGCGCGGCTGATGATGTTGTGGCCGATGTTGAATTCGGTAATTTCGGGGATCGCGGCGAGAGCGGCGACGTTGCGGTAGGTGAGGCCGTGGCCGGCGGCGACTTTTAGGCCGAGCGAGTGGGCGTGAACGGCGGCGGAGGTTAATCGGTTGAGTTCGTTTTGCGCTCGTGTATCGCCCTTGCTTACGCGCGGGCTTGTGCAATCGGTGGCGAGCGTTGCTTCGGCGTATTCGGCGGTGCAGAGCTCGACCTGCTGCGCGCCGGCATTGCTCGCGGCGGTGATCTGCTCGAGATTGGGGTCGATGAAGATGCTGACGAAAATACCGCCTGCACGCAGTTTTTCGACGGCGGATTTTACGTTTTCAAAATTATTAATAACGTCGAGGCCGCCGGTCGTTGTGACTTCGTTCGGGCTCTCGGGCACGAGCGAGACGGCGTCGGGCTTTGTGCGGGTGGCGATCTCGATCATCTCGTCGGTCGCGGCCATCTCGACGTTTAGATAAGATTTGACCTCTTCGCGAAGCTGTTCGATATCGGCGTCTTGAATATGTCGTCGATCACCGCGAATGTGAACTGTGATGCCGTCGGCACCGGCTTGCTCGCAGATTCGGGCGGCTTCGATAACGCTCGGCTCGATGGTCTTGCGCGCCTCGCGAATCGTGGCGACGTGATCGATATTGACGTTGAGCTTTGCTGCCATAAAAGAAATTCACCACAGAGACACAGAGGACACAGAGATTTTGAAAAAGAATTCAACTACGCCCTCCGTGATTCTATTTTCCTGCGAACAAATATTCAATCAACCTTCTAAGGTTTTTCTCGGTGAACTCTGTGACTCTGTGGTGAATCATGCTTGTCATAGATTCCACGCTTTGCGTTGCGGCGGATCTGCGAGAGTTCGCTAAACATTCGACGCGTATCGCGAAACGGACTAACTTTTGAGCCGGCGACGTCGTTCCAGCGGACCGGAATCTCGGCGAGGCGAAGGCCGTGATGGTTTGCAACGAAGAGAAACTCGATGTCGAAGCCAAATCTGTCGATCGTCATCACATCGAGAAGGGAGCGAAACTTCGTCATATTAAATGCTTTAAAACCGCATTGGGTATCAGCGAATGCGAGGCCGGACCTCTTGCGTATCATAAAGTTGATAACGCGGCCGCCGTTCTCACGAAGCCATGGCTGATGTGTGCCGATTAAGCTTCGGTCGAGCGCACGCGAGCCGAAAGTAACGTCAAACTCGCCCGACTTGATCGGTTCGACGAGTTTGTGCATCTCTTCGATCGGCGTCGAAAGATCGGCGTCGGTAAATAACGCTAGGTCGGCGTTCGCAGCGAGCAAACCGGTCTTTACGGCGAAACCTTTACCGCGGTTTTGCTCGTAACGGATGACGCGAGATGCAATGTCGCTAAATTCGGCAAACACGTTTTCGGCAACTTTCGCCGTGTCGTCCGACGAACCGTCATCGACGACGACCATCTCGGCGTGGAGTTTCGAACACGTAACAAAGTCGATGACTTTGCGAAGCGGTTCGGCGAGACGTGACGACTCGTTGTAGGCGGGAATTACGATGGAAAGTTCAGGTTTCACCGTGCTAATAATCAGCTAATGGTAAGTTTTTGCAGATGAAAAGTAAACATCGGCCCGACTCGGCTCGTGTGGTATATTAAAGGCTGGATTTATGGAAAGGCGATTCTGGTTATTTGCGATTTTGCTGATCGTTATCGGCGTTGTTATCGGCGGTTTGTTCGGGCGGATGCCGTTGCGGACCGAGGCGGAACACGGGCCGACGACGGCGGGTGTTGTCGCGGATTATAAAGAGGCGCTCGACGTGATAGACACGAACTACGTCGGCACTGTGGATCACGATGAGGTCGCCGATAGCTCGATGCAGGCGATGTTATGGACGCTCGACCCGCATTCGTCATACTTTACGCAAGAGGAATTTCGCAAACTCGACGAAGAGCAATCATCACAGTTTTATGGCATCGGCGTCTCGATCCTGCAGCATCGGGACGGCGTTTATGTGCAGTCGGTCATTCCCGACACTCCTGCCGACAAGGCTGGTTTACGTTACGGCGACCGCTTTTTGAGCGTGGACGACAAAGACGCGACTGAGTGGAGTAGCGGGGAAGTTTCGAAAAACGTCCGCGGACAACGCGGCACGAGCGTAAACGTAAAGATCGAACGTGTAAGTTCGACAACGCCGATCGAACTCGACATCGTGCGCGGCGGAGTGCCGCTGCCATCGATCCGCAACTTTTTTATGCTGCCGAATTCGATCGGTTACGTCGGATTGACGGGCGGCTTTCAGCAGACGACGTCCGAGGAACTGTCCATCGCCCTTGCCGATCTCAAAAAACGCGGAATGAAATCGCTGATACTCGATCTTCGCGGCAATCCGGGCGGCATTCTCGAACAAGCGATCGCGGTGGTGAGCAAATTTGTGCCCGCCGGCAAGACGGTTGTCTCGGTTAAAGGTGCGAATGCGACGGAGCTTCGCGAATTGCGTTCGAACGGCGGTGGGACTGAGAATTTTCCGCTCGTCGTGATGATAAACGGCGGTTCGGCGTCGGCGTCGGAGATCGTCGCCGGAGCGGTCCAGGATTACGATCGCGGCCTCGTTGTCGGCAGCGACAGTTTTGGCAAGGGATTAGTTCAGCGCGTTTTTCGTCTGCCGTATGGCAGCGGCCTGACGCTGACAACCGCGCGTTATTACACGCCGTTTGGCCGATCCTTGCAGCGTGATTATTCGAGCGGATCGATCTACGACTATTACACACACGGCGAAGACAACCCCGAAACCGCCGACCTGGACGTAAAACCAAAACCCGCGGGCGTTGCGGTTACAACGGCGAGCGGCCGTACGCTTTATGGCGGACGCGGCATCGAACCGGACGTTGTCGTTCCGGCGCAGAGGTTCAACGCGCTTCGCGGTCGTATCAACGAAGCGGCATTCTACTTCGTTCGTCAGGTTGTCGCCGGTAAGATCGCTGGCTTCGAAGCGCAAAAAGTCGAAAAGCAAAGTTTCAAACAGGTCCTGCAGCCGAACGAATTTAGCGCGAGCGACCGCATGTTCGACGCCTTTCGCACCTTTACAGTCGCCGAACCAAAGAATGGCCTCACCGCGGAAAATATCAACAGCATGGCCGAGTACGCACGCACACGCTTGCGCGAAGAGGTCGCCACGGCCAACTACTCGACCGAGGCCGGCGCGCAGGCACTGCTCGAGACCGATCCGCAGATCCTAAAGGCGATCGAGGTCATGCCTCAAGCCACCGGCCTCCTCGCCAAAACCAACATCGACCCTTTCAAATAAATCTGCTTTTCAGATACGTTTCTCGGCTCTATATGTCAGGCAGTATAGTGCTTGACTTGACCATTGTTCTCGGCTAATATCGCACCACTAAAGACACATCAGTGAACGAATGCGTAGTTCAGGCATTCGCCAAGGTTTTTACGGCGCGGGATGATTTGGCTGACAATTTTTGCTAGCTAAACCATGATGCACAGGCAGCAGAAAATTATCTTTGGAGGTTAAAATGGGGAAGATCAATCTAGGTCACGACAGCGATGAAGAAACAACAAGTATCGAACGGAGAAATTTTCTAAAAGGTTCGATGTTGGGCGGCGTTGCTGCCGCACTTTTTTCGTCTTCATCGGTTTATGGAATGCCCGAACCAACAACATTTCCCGATGAATGTCAGGGTGTCACCGCCGCTGATCTGCTTGCCCTGTTTTCGAGTTTGGCTTGGAAACTGCCAAACAAATTGAAAGCCGCGGACGAGGCCCGGGACACCGAAAACAAGATCTACAAAGATTTCAACACGCTGTACCAGGAACTCGTCGACCTGGCAAAACAGTTGAAGATCAAATGCGACGCAGTTACCCAAAAGGATCCAAGGCTACAGGAGATATTCGAATTAACCAACGCCAATCAGAACAAGGTTCGATATCTGCAAACAGCTTCGTCAGCAGAAAGAGACATCGCCTATCTGCAACTGGCGACTTTGGCGGTCACGGCTCGTCAGGTAGCCAGGTCCGCGAATGAGATTTTGCCCGAAAAGGTACTTCTGGACGACCCTGACAATAAGATAATTTGTCAGATGATCGAGAAAATTAATCAGATGCAGAGCGTCAAAACGGAACTCGATACCGCGAGGAAGACCTCCACCGATTTATTCCGAGACTTCAGAGATTCGATCGGAAATTTGAACAAAACCATTACTGATGCCAGCGAATCGGCAGCTAAGGCCGAGAGAGGTGAAGTAGGAAATGAAACAGCACTTGCAAAGATCATCGATGCTGAAAAGATTCTGGATGACATAAAGAGGCAATCTTCGCCTGTGCTGCAGGAAATGATAACGCCGGAACAACTCCGTTTGTTATTAAACATACCGAAGGCAATGTTGAAAAAAGAGATACCGGATATACATGCAGTCGAGCGCAATCGAAATGATGCGACGGTATTTCAGACCGTCGGCTATGTCGTGCCGAACAGCGCAGTGGCGGCGAGTCATTCGAGGGTTGCGAAGATTATTGCCGACAATATCAGGCCATCCGGTTGGTGGACCGTCTCGATATTAGCTACCGCGTGTGTCGGGATTCTGAAACTGTATCGGGAAGAGGGAACCAGAAAGCCCCTAATTAGGAACGCTTTGCAGTCAGTGCCCTGGATCCAGTCAGGTGCCTCTAACTTTGCTCAGGCGACGTCGTTGATCGCCAGCGTTAGAGTTTAAAGCGGTCGAATTAAGAAAATGGATTTAAATGTTCTCTCTATGCAGCAAGCTTTGAGCGACTGGCTTCGCTTATTGCAAGGCCCGGTTGAGCCGCCTTTCGCTCGTAATGCCGAATTTCAAAATCAATGGCAACATTTGTTTCGATTGATCATGCTCGTGCTCTTAATGATCGTGACGGTTCTGACATTCTCGTATTTAGGTTTGAGCACGTCTGAGAAGGAAGGCATCCTGCAAGCTTTTGCTAAAAACACAGTTGGACAGACCAGATATATGATCTTCATTATCCTGATCGGTGCACTTTTTGCCGCGCTTTACGCTCTCATTGTGGCACCGCTTTTCAAGGTTAAGATCACTATTCCCCAGACATTTTTTGCGTTTCTTTTTCTCTTACTTCCGTGGATACCCATTGTTATGCTTGTTTGGGTTTTTGGTTATGTCCTGGCCGATGTTCCACTGTTAGCTTTTTTCATAACGATCTTCATTTTTCTTATATTTCCCGCCATCATTGTGTTTAGATTCAGTCAAGGGATATCACTCGTCTCAGGCAGTACAAAGCGCCGGTGTCTTGCGTCGGTCGCAATACCCTTTCTAGTGTTCTATTCTCTAATGATCTGGATAGCTCTAAATTCCGAGTCTGATGAGCCGGAAACTACGAGCACCGGTGTTTCAAAATTGGCAGTCACCGACGCGGTCGAATACTCGCTAAACTTCCTTCCGTCCGGCTACTACATCGCAACCGAGGCCCATGTGCACGTGAGATCAAAACCGACCCGCATTTCCTAAAAGCCATCGACGTCATGCCCAACGCCGGACAGGTGGTTAGGTGGGTTAAAGCGTCAAGCTAGGTCGCCCGAAACAAGCATAAAAAGTGAATAGTGGCCTGAAGTTCGGAGGTTTTGGGTGAAGCCTCGGCCGCGCGGAGCTCAAACCCATGCGTTCCGGTGTGAAAGTCGCACATTCACACGTGACGGACACACATTCACACGTGACCGACGGACATTCACAGGTGCTCGACGGACATTCAGACGCGAAACGGCGGCGTTTAGTTTCGCGTCTCTCTCGCATTTATCGGCGCGGGCGGTTAAAATATGATTTTTATCGGGTATGTATAAACAGATTGGAATCCTAACGGGCGGCGGCGATGCTCCCGGGTTGAACGCGGCGATACGCGCGGTCGTTAGGACGGCGATCGGCGAGTTTGGGATGAGTTGTGTGGGCATCGAGGACAGCTTCGAGGGCATACTCGGCGAGACGCATACGCGGCACCTGACGCACAAATCCGTGAGCGGGATCTTGCCGCGCGGCGGGACGATCCTAGGCACTCGAAATCGCGGCAGCTTTGTAAAGATCGTTGATGGCAAGCAGGTATTTACGGAGCTTCCGCTCGGCGAAGCGCTTGCGAATCTCGACATTCTCGGCATCGAAGCACTTGTCGCGATCGGCGGCGAAGGCACGCTCGCCATTGCCGAGCAGTTTCACAAACGCGGCTTTCCGGTTATCGGCGTGCCGAAGACGATCGACAACGATCTTGCGGCGACCGAGTTAACATTTGGCTTCATGACGGCCATTGACATTGCAACCGAGGCGCTTGATCGGCTGCATACGACCGCTGCTTCGCACGACCGTGTGATGATCCTCGAGGTCATGGGCCGCAACACCGGCTGGATCGCGCTTCACGCAGGTTTGGCCGGAAGCGCCGACATTATTCTGATACCCGAGATCCCGTATTCGTTCGACTCGATCCTGCGCAAGGTGCGCGAACGCGAAGAGAGCGGTTCACGGTTTACCAACATCGTCGTTGCCGAAGGTGCGACCGAAGTTGGCAAAGCCGAAATGTATCTCGATAAAAAGAATATGCGCCTCGGCGGCGTCGGGCCGTACGTTGCTCATCGCGTAGAAGAGCTTACGGACAAAGAAACTCGCTGCGTCGTGCTCGGCCACCTGCAACGCGGCGGCAGTCCTAATGCGTTCGACAGAATGTTGGGGACAAATTTCGGAGCGTGCGCCGTGCGCGCTCTCGCAAGCGGCGAGACCGGCAAGATGGTCGCACTTCAAGCCGGAACGGTCGTGACAGTGCCGCTGTCGGAGGCTTGCAGGAGTATCAAGACCGTGCCGATCGACGGACAGCTGGTTCGCACGGCGCGTGACATCGGCATCTCATTCGCTGCGGCAAAAGATACGAAGTTTAGCGAGGCCGGCGCACACGAAGTACAGTATTAAGACGGTATGGAAGAAATAAAAAAGAAAATTAAGACGCAGATCGAGGAACTCGAACACGAGTTGAATCACAAGATACCGAAGGTCATTCAACACGCACGCGAATTCGGTGACCTAAGCGAAAACGCGGAGTATAAAGCCGCGAAAGAGCGGCAGACGTTTGTGCAGGCGCGCGTGAGCTTGCTACATCAGCGATTGATGGAGGTCGAGTCGATCGATATTTCAAAGATACCGACCGACAGGATCGCATACGGATCGGTAGTCGTGCTGTTCGACCTCGAAAAACAAGAGAAAGTGACTTACGAGCTTGTCACATCTGAGGAAAGCGATCCCGACAGCGGCAAGATCTCGACCGTTTCGCCAATCGGACAAGCTCTGATGGGGAGAGATGAGGGTGACGAGGTTAAAGTTAAAACACCCAACGGCTGGAAGAATTTCGAGATCAGCCGGCTGACGACGATTCACGAGAAACAGTAGTCAGTTGTCGGTGGTCAGTGGCCAGTTCTTATTCGCTGACTGACAACTGACAACTAACGACTGACAACTGACAATGCTAGGAGCAGGAATAGGACGTGGAGCAATGCGTATCATCGACGCGATGGTGCGGGGGCTTGCGTCGCTCGGCATCCCGCCAAATTTGCTTACCTTGATTGGCGTTACGATTAACCTCGCGTGCGGCGTGCTGTTTGGTTTCGGTGAATTCTTTTGGGCGGGAATCGTGCTCATTGTCGCCAATCTTTTCGACATGCTCGATGGCAATGTCGCGCGGCTGACGGGACGTGTTACAAAGTACGGCGGTTTTCTCGATTCGACGCTTGATCGTTTATCCGATATGTCGGTGTTTCTCGGGATAATGGTCTTTTACGCACGCGACACAGTTCATCATTCGACGTTGAATGTTTTTCTGGCCGGCGTCGGGATGGTAGCGTCTGTGTTGGTTAGCTATACGACAGCCCGTAGCGAAGGCCTCGGCGTCAAGGCAAACGTCGGCTTTCTGCAACGCCCCGAACGCGTCGTTCTATTTATAATCGGAGCTCTCTCGACGTGGAGCTGGACGTCGACGAACTTCTTTACCAATCGTATGCCGCAGGTTCTATGGGTGCTTGCCGTCGGCTCGATGTGGACGTTGGTACAGCGAATGGTCTATATTCGCCGCGAACTTAGAAAAATGGACGGTGATCCGGTTTGATCGAACCCATTTCGCAGTTTTGGCAATCGCTCACGTGGGGCAGCATAATGCTCGGCGTCGGGATTTTTGTCGGCTCGATCGTCGTTAGCATCCTTATCGTCGGGGTCATGATCGTGAAGATCCCTGCGAACTACTTTAGCTCGCACTACCAGGAAGATTTTTTGCCGAACTCGTCGTGGGTAACGCGTTGGGGGGCGACGATCGCAAAAAATTTGGTTGGAGCCGTGCTTGTCGCTGCCGGCATTGTAATGCTGATCGGTCCGGGGCAGGGAATTTTGACGATTCTGGTTGGACTAATATTGATGGATATTCCCGGCAAACGGCCTCTCGAAGCCCGCATCATCAAGCGCCCGACGGTTTTAGCGGCAGTCAACAAACTTCGAGCAAAATACGACAAGCCTGAGCTGGTCATCGATTAAAGTATGAGTTTCCTCGACAAAATTTTGCGACGCAAAACACCGGACCCGGATGCGCGACGACAATCGTTACTCGCACACGGACGCATCACAGACGGTGTGATACTTGAGAGCAGTGTAAACGGCTCGGGCGAAGAGATCGTGTATTTTCAATATACGCTGAACGGCGTGGATTTCGAGTCGTCGGAGGTTTTGACCGACGAGCAGCGACTCGAACCGGTCAAGTATGCGCCCGGAGCCAAGGTCGGGATTCGTTACGACCAGAGAAATCAGGGAAACTCAATTGTCGAGTAAATTATTAACAGGATAGACAGGATGGACAAGATAAAGACAAAAGAAACTATCCTGTCTATCGTGTAAATCCCGTTTGAATAAATGTTTACAAAGATACTCATAGCAAATCGAGGCGAGATCGCCTGTCGCGTGATTCGCGCGTGCCGCGAGATGAAGATCGCGACCGTAGCGGTTTATTCTGACGCTGACAAGGATTCGCTTCATGTCCGCATGGCGGACGAGGCTTATCACATCGGTCCGCCGCCTTCGAGCGAGAGTTATCTTCGGTGGGAGAAGATAATCGAGGTAGCGAAAACGGCGGGAGCCGAGGCGATTCATCCCGGTTACGGATTTTTGTCTGAGAATGCCGAATTTGTCCGTGAGGTAACAAACGCGGGCATTACATTCATCGGCCCGCCGCCGGAAGCGATGGAGGCGATGGGCGGCAAGATATCGGCGCGAAAGATCGCTATCAGGGCCGGCGTTCCGGTTGTGCCAGGCGCCACCGAGCCGCTCAGTTCTTACAATGAGGCTCGCGAAACGGCGGCGTCAATCGGTTATCCCGTGATGCTAAAAGCCTCTGCCGGCGGCGGCGGTAAGGGAATGCGGTTTGTCGAGAGCGAGGCCGAGCTCAAATCCGCGCTTGAGGCCGCGCAGTCCGAGGCGCTTGCGAGCTTTGGTGACGATGCTGTTTATGTCGAAAAAGCCGTAGTGCGTCCGCGACATATCGAGATACAGATTTTCTCCGACACGCACGGCAATCACGTTCACCTTGGTGAGCGCGAGTGCTCGATCCAGCGGCGACATCAGAAGGTCGTCGAAGAAGCGCCATCGCCAATAAATTCGGTTGAGCTGCGTGCCGAAATGGGTGCATGCGCCGTCAAAGTCGCGCGAGCTGTTAATTACGTCGGCGCCGGAACGGTTGAGTTCCTTGTCTCGGATCTCGACAAGTCATTTTATTTTTTAGAGATGAACACGCGTCTTCAGGTCGAACATCCCGTGACTGAGCTTGTTACCGGCATCGATCTGGTTCGCGAACAGATCTGCGTCGCCGCCGGAGCGAAGCTGTCGTTTACACAAGATGAAGTTACTCTCACCGGTCACGCTATCGAGTGTCGGGTTTACGCCGAAGATCCTGAGAACAACTTTCTGCCGTCACCGGGCAAGATCACGCGGCTTCGCGTGCCGCACGGGCCGGGCGTTCGTGACGACGGCGGTGTTTATGAGGGAGCCGAGGTCTCGATCTATTACGACCCGATGATCTCAAAGTTTGCCGTTCACGGCCGCGATCGCACGGAGGCGATTGAACGGATGCGACGAGCACTCGTTGAATACGAGATCGGCGGAATAAAGACGACGTTGCCATTTTTTCGCGAGGTAATGGATGACGCCGAGTTTATCGCCGGAAAACTCGACACAGGCTTTATTGGCCGCTTCAACGAGCGTCGGAAGCCGGTCGAGCCTGATCGAACCGAGCTTGACATGGCCGCGATGGCCGTCGGGTTGTCGTATTCACAAAGAAAGGCTGTCGTGAAGGCAAATCATGCCAAACCCGAGCAGAGCCGTTGGTCCCGGTCTGGCCGCGAGGCCCTGCACGCGGATCGCTTATAGGCTTAAAAAAAACCGGCTGTCTATCGAGACAGCCGCAAGGGTTAACTAATTTATGCCAAGCATCAAAGGCAATAGAACAAAATCGATGTCGCGTCGGCCGTTTGCGACTATGTCGAACGGCATGATTGCTTGATAGTGAATAATAAACATAGCCACCGTCGATAGTCAATATTTTTGCGAGCAAAATAATTGGACAAGCTGATACGGCACATTAGGTTGACACTTCTAAATAGTATAAATACTAGGCTTACGAATATCTTAGCGGAGAGCCTCTCCCCGGCCAGGACAAAAGAATAAGGCTGCCTAGTCCAGACAGCCTTAAGGGTTGACTCACCAACACCAAAGATCAGAAGGCAGTAAAATCAAGGTCGGCGATCGAATCGGTCAGTGAGACGATTCGCGGACTGAATTGATACTGCTTACTAAACACGTTGAAAACAAGAGTCTGCCCGATCTCGACATCATCAAAATGATAATAGCCAAAGCTGTTCGTTACGGCAGATCTGGCATTTCCTTCGCTGTCGGTCATTATCACACGAGCTCTCATTATGCCCATGCCGCCAGAGGTTACGACTCGCCCGGCTACGGTTACGGTAGCGGCACTTGGTACCAACTGCGTGTTTGTAAAGGTGCAAGTGACTACCTCGCCAAGTTCTACTATTATTGCCGCCGGACCAATAGTGTTCTGTGTTGAATTTGCAATACCGGACTCTACACAGTTCACATTTGAAAGCGTCCAGCCGACAGGTCCCATGCCCTCGGTAACGGTAATCGTATTTCCTGCCCCAAAGCTTATGATGGCCTGGCTCTGCTGCGTGTCGATGCCTGGTCCGGCATTATCGTCGATGAGCGAAAAACTCGTCGGTCCGAAATTGGCAGTTGCCGTAAACGCAAAGGGCAGAACTGCGTTGCCGCTTCCGTCGAGTGGCACTGCCACCTTCTTAACAAAAACGGCGCCGGAAGGAATGACAGCCGCAGCCTGCAACGCGCGGTCCTGGTTTCCACCGGAGCCATCCAGATTATCATTACGCATGTGAAATGGAGAACCGGGGATCGAGTTGGCCGAGTTACTCACTCCCCAATCGCCGATCCATGCAATATGGCCGCCCCACGCGAGAACCGGATTTGCGACGCTTGCGGTAAATGTAATCGTGATTTTGCGCTCATCACCACCGCCGTATGGCTCATACGAGACTCCCGTGATCGTTCCACCCCACATTGTGAACTGTCCGGGTGTCTGGACGATCGGATTTCCTGTGTTTGGGTTGGTGTTGTTGGTTACAGTGACCGTGTCAACCGGCACTGCAAAGGTCGATGTCGGACTTCCAAGCGTGCAGCCCGCCACACCCGAACATGGATCAGCCGTTGTCTCCGTCGCGTTAAATGTTCCTAAATAGTCAATAGCGTGTTTGGAACTGGCAAGGATGTCATAGCCAATCGTGAATGAATGAGCCCCGATCGGCAAATCGGTAAACTTCACTCGATAGGCTAAAAACTGACTTTCAGCCCAGTGTGCCTGGGTCGAGTTAGCATTACCATTAACCCAAGCGCTACCTGTACAAGCAACCGGAGACGCTAACGTGCCGTTTCGGCATAGATCAAGGTCCGCACTTGCGGCCAACAGGTCTTTTTGGGCGTTGACCGTGGTCGTGAGCATGCCCAGGCCCAAAACCAGTGCCAGCATGACTGACACAAACGAAATCTTGTTTTTTAAAATAATTGATAACCTCATAATAAACACTCCCCTTTTCCCAGACTCTTGCGAGTCGTCTCATTCATGCTTTGGAATACCCAGTGTCCTAAAAGACCGGAACTTCCACGTAGTATCGAGAACAGGCCTCCATCGAGCCTCGTTCACGTCGAAACGAAAAATTTTACTTAACAATGACTGTGAAACAAATTGGTTTTTACAAAGTCAGGGTTTTTTCTTGCTACTAAGTTTACGTTTCATGGTCTGAACGTGTTCCGTTTAAGAATTTTGCATTTTAGCGCAACTACCGCCTTGATCTTGCAAACAAAAGAAGAAGGCTGGCCAAATTCAGACAGCCTCCGAAGATTACAAGTCACCGGGAGAATCTGCGCTATTCGTCTGCGGTAAAATCTAGATCCGTCAACTCGTCATTGATAGAGATCAAACGAGATGTAAACTGATAACCCTTGCTGAAAACCGAGATAACATATGTTTGACCGACTTCTACCTCGTCAAAGCGGTAATATCCAAACGAGTTTGTGACGACCGATCGTGTCTGACCGTTTTCATCGACGATATTAACGCGGGCACGCGGGACACTTTGTCCATTGGCGATTACACGTCCCATTACCGAAACCGTGGCTGCCGATGGTGCGAGTGTTCGCTCGAAGCAGAAAGAGATATGGCTGATCGCCTGAGTCGCATTCGGCGTAGTGAACGGACCGACGTCGAAAGTCGCAAGCGGATTATATGGATATACATTTTTGCCAGCGGAACCGCCCTTGACAATCACGGCCGATACTTTGCGGTCCAACGCTAACACCGGCGATGCGTCGATCTGCCAGCTTGAGATGGTCGTGTTGGTTATCCGATTGTAAGTCACCGACATATTTGCGTTCGGCCGACCATTTTGCAACGTTCCGCCGCCCGAGCCGTCCAGACTATATGTGTTTACGCCGAATGGAGGCGAATCGATTTTGAATTCCCACGCGTCCAACATATGGCCCAAGCCCGGGACATTCATATCCCGCAGCTGAGAACAGGTTATGTTACTCGAGCCGCTCACGAATATCGGTGTCGGAGCCAAAGACGCCATAAACGTCTCAGTCTGATCAGAGTCTTCCGCCTCGGCACCCTTTTCCTGACCGAAAGACATCACTGGGGTCAAAACTACGACCATAAGAAAAGCCGCTATCAACCTGTTGTAAATCAACGTCATAAAATCCTCTAAATCCTTGGGGCAAAATACATTCCAATCTAGCGATCGTCTCCGGTCTTACCGTCGGGTGTTAAACTCAGACACCTAATTAACGTTCTATTCCGAAAAAAAAGCTCGGCGAACCGGCTTTCGAAAACTACCGCTACGGACAACTTGAAATTACCCTGTAAGAATTGTTTAACAAATAGTTTAGTAGCGGTCAAGATCCTTTTCGCGATTCGCGTTTCAAAGACAAAAAAGAGGTTGCCGCGTGGCAACCTCAGAGCTTTTCATGATGAAAGAGAATTTACTCGAGCGCGATAAAGTCGAGGTTAAAAATCTCGTCGGTTAACGAGATAATGCGGGAATCGAAGTTATATCGCTTGCGAAAGGCCGAGACGATGTAGGTGCGACCAACCTCGAGCTCCTCAAAGCGATAGTATCCAAAACTGCTCGTTACTGCCGAAATTGCGGTGTTATCATCCGCGGTGATCGTCACACGAACGCGGGATAGGCCATTTCCAAAGACATCTGTAATACGACCACTCACCGACACGTTGGCAGCAGTCGGCGGCGCGTTAAAGGTGTAGAGCAGAAGGTTAGGCGACGTGGCATCGATGTTTGTCACCATGCCTGTGGTAGCGGAGTTCCTGATTGCGTTGTAAACGGCCGAGGAGCTTGCGGTCGGATTTCCGCTCAGATACAACGCTGCCGCTCCGGCGATGGTCGGAGCCGCCATCGATGTTCCGTTCAAGACCCTCGTATCGGTGTCGCTTGCGTGCGACAGAGACGCAACTGCATGGCCGGGCGCGAAAAGGTCGACGCACGATCCGTAGTTAGAGTATGGCGTTCGTGCGTCCGAATCGGATGTCGCTCCCACCGTAATCGCATTTGGCGTGCGTGCGGGCGTGTATCCGCACGCATCGAGTGCCTGGTTACCGGCAGCGACCGTGTATGTCACTCCTGCTGCTATCGAATTATTGATACCCGTTTCTACCGCGGGTGATGAGCCTCCCGCCGTCAAGCTGATGTTCGCAACCGCTGGCAGCTGCCGATTGGCGGTTATCCAGTTTACGCCCGAAAGCAGGTTAGATAGTTGACCACTTCCGTTGCACGGGAGGACTCTAACCGAGTGTATGTAAGCGTTTTTTGCTACGCCATAGGTTGAGCTGCCTGCGATTCCGGCAACATGTGTTCCGTGGCCGTTGCAGTCGTTTCCGTTTTGGCCGTCTCCTATGTTGTCGTAAACTGCATTTGCTCGACCCCCGAAATCCGCGTGTGTGTACCTGATTCCGGTGTCCAGTATGTAAATGTGAACGCCCGCTCCGGTTGCCGTGTAGTTGTAGGACGTGTTCATCGGGAGTACTCTTTGATCGACACGATCTAGGTGCCATGGTGCATTTGTCTGGTTGTTCGAAACGGAGATGACAGCGTCTTCTTCTATCGTTTTGACGCTCGGATCGAGATTCATTACCTCCGCCTGCTCTGCGCTCATTTCGACTACAAAACCTCGCAGGGCGCTAGAGTAGGTTTCCTTTACCTCGCCGCCATAAGCATATGTGAGGTAGTGTCCGAATGCCTCGACCTGCGGTTCTGCTGCATTCTCGCCTACAACGTTGTCGTCTAAGACGACGATATATCGACCAGGGATCGGATCGGCGGCTTTGACGACCTCGCCTTTTTTGGCTGACGATTTTAGTGGCGCTAATGCGCCCGCAGCGAAAGAGACAACGATAAATAACGCGACGATCAGAACTCTTTTCATTTGCTTTTTTACCCCGGAGATTTTGCGTGGGCGAAATAGATTTTAAGGCTGGTCAGGGTGACCGTTTAACATAATACAAGTATGTTAAAACAATGGCAAGTATATTTTTTACAATGAGTTACAGACAATTCAAATTGACCGAAAACTGTTCAATCTGACCGAGCTTTTCTTTTGCGGGGTGAAGAAAGTAAGGTAGAATCCAACTATGGAAGAACTACTGAATCAGCTTTTAGGCAAAAAGATCGATGTAACTTGTGGGACAAACGCGGCGTTTCGGGGCGATGTTGTGGATGTGAAAGCCGGCGTTTTATACCTGCGTGACGAGGACGATCGTGTTGCCTATGTCTCGATCGACAAGATCGCCGTGATTTATGAGTGTAAAGAAACTCATCCGCGGCCTGGATTCGTGAGTTGACCTATACAAAATAAAAAAGCCCGATGTCGTGGTGAACATCGGGCTCTTAAACGTTGAGAATTACTTCGATCTATCGATCGTTCCCATCCTGAAAACTTAATTTCGTGGCGTTGACCGGAGCAGAATTCTCACCTTTCAAACGACGAAAGCCCACGATTCGGCTCGACCAATATCCTGCGAATGGTGAGTAGGTGATTCCTTTGCTCGACGAAGCGTGGTAAAAACCGTTTTCATCAGCGACAATTCCCATGTGGCCGAGGCCGTTCAAAAACACGAGCGTTCCAAACTTGTATCTGTCATCGCCGTATACCGGTTCCGACTGCGACCAGAGAGTGCGTGCGCTCTGACGCGTAAAGCTTATTCCAGCCTCTTGAAACGCGCTCCAAACAAAACCAGAGCAGTCATATCTATTCGGTCCAGTCGAACCGTATCTATATGGAATGCCGTATCGGGATTTGATCGCTTGATCGAGGCGCATGCTCGTCGCGGCGTTGTAAGTCGTCCGTCCCGCGGCTGCCATTCCGGCGGCGTTCGTCGCTGATGCCGAAACCGTCTTTTTCACCTTCGGTTCCCACGCAGGGTCGGCGGACCGAACAACTTTGATCTCGTTCGTTAAGGTCGGACGCGACGAAACCGTCGGTTGAACTCTTTCTACTGGCTGCGTGTTTGGCTGATTTGTGGGCCGGCTCGATGTTGGTTTAACTATTCTATCTCTGACTTGTGCGCTTGCAGTGCCTGCAAAAATGGCGAGGCCGAGCAAAAGCACAGGGACAACTGTCTTATTAAAATTTATCAAAACTATAACTCCAATTATTTATTCGGCTAGTTGGGCGTAAGAGGCGGTGAATTGCTCACCTATTTATAAGAAAACCCCAACACGCGCTCAATTCCTAAATTCTCGAATTTCGGTCAACCTCAATTTGTATTTGAAATTTGAAGCGTGAAACCAACCAGTAATGAGTATGAACCATAAGCAACACGGATGCAACCCTCGCGAAACGTTTATGGCTGGAGTGTTACGCGGCGCGAAAACGACGGGCTTTCATCAAGCCCGCCGCCACTCTACTCCGTAAATTAGCCTTCAGTTGTCCGTTTGGATATGAGATAACACGCGTAATTGGTTGCGTGTTCCAATAAAAAAAGTACGACAGGCCGCGTGGCCTGTCGGTTCGTGAAATTCGATTTGTTGTAACGCAACAGACCGGGCGGTCTGTCGTAGCTTTATGCCGAAAATGACGTGCCGCATCCACAACCGCCGGTCGCGTTAGGATTCTCGAACGTAAAACCCGAGCCCATCATATTCGACGTGTAGTCGATCTGAACTCCACTCAAATACTGCGCCGAAAACATATCGACAAACAGCTTGATGCCGTGCTGGTCAAGGATGAAATCTCCTGATTTGGACTCTTCCTCGACGTTGAGACTGTACTGAAAGCCCGAACATCCGCCCGGAACAACCCGCACGCGAAGCCCAGCCGTCTCCGGCAGATCGTCCTCGGCGACAAAAAACTTCTTGATCTCTTCGGCGGCCGGTGCGGTAACGCTAAGCTCGACCGATGGTGCTGCAACTGCTGACATAATTTATTAATCCTCTCAAAAATTTGAACTCGCCTAGGCGAATCCTTACGTTAAAGTCAATATTACTGAGATTTAGTTAGAATTACAAGCTCCGGTTTCATCGCCTCGATCGAAACCTGCCGGGCGACTTCTTCGGCGACGTGGCGGAATGCGGCTGACTGCGGCGAATCGGGTGCTGAGACGACGACGGGAACGCCGCTGTCGCCGCCTTCGCGGACTTCCATGCCGAGCGGAACCTGGCCGAGGAAATTCAGATCGTATTCATCGCAGAGCTTTTGCCCGCCGCCTTTGCCAAAGATCTCGTATTTATTGCCGGTGTCGGGCGCGATGAAATAGGACATATTCTCGATCACGCCGAGCACGGGCACATTTACCTGCTCGAACATCTTCACAGCGCGGCGAACATCCGATAGCGAAACTTCCTGCGGCGTTGTGACGAGAACCGCGCCTTGCACGGGCACGAGCTGCGCCAAACTTAATTGCACATCGCCGGTTCCCGGCGGCATATCGACGATCAGGTAATCTAGCTCGCCCCAATTCACGTCGCTCAAAAACTGCCTGACGACGCCGTGCAGCATCGGGCCGCGAAGGATCATCGGCTTATCGGGCGGCACGAGCACCGCCATCGAGATCATCTTTATACCGTGCGCCTCAATAGGTTTTAGCTTGCCGTTTATGACCTCGGGTTGATCGTAACCCGTCCCGAGCATCATCGGCACGTTTGGCCCGTAAACGTCGGCGTCCATAATGCCGACCTTCGCACCGTCGGCAGCGAGAGCGACTGCAAGATTGACCGCGACAGTCGATTTGCCGACGCCGCCTTTGCCGCTCGAAACCGCGATGATGTTTTTAACGCCTTCGATAGCGACGTTATTCGCAATACCGCGTCCCTGCGGCACCTCAGCGTCCATCGTGACATTTACGTTGGTTACGCCCTCGAGTGCTCGCACGATCTCGTTCGCCTGCGACTCCATCTCTTCTTTGACGGGACACGCGGGGGTTGTCAGCACGATTCGAAAAGCAACATCGCCGCCGTCGATCTTCAAATCGCGGACAAAACCGAGCTCGACGATGTCCTTTCGCAGATCGGGATCGATGATCTGCCGCAGCGAATTCAAAACTGTTTCTTCTGATATTTGGCTCATTTTTTTGTGAAACAAAATTGTAGCAAATTCAAACCAAAACCGGGGGCAAGCCCGCCTTCCTTTCTGTCAGTTGGACGTTTTATTATGCCTTTAATGCTTTTTCAAGATTAGTCAGCATGAGAGAGAAAACCAATGACAATCGGCAAGGGTGGCTTGCCCCCGCTCTTTCTCATAGAATTGAATTAGATGAATTCAGCCTATGAACATATCCGCAGCGGCGGCTCGGGATTTTACGAACACCCGCGCGGTTTGATCGTCGTTTGGGGCAAAGAAGCCGCGCAGTTTCTCGACGGAATGATAACGAACGACGTGAAAACGCTGGCTGATGGCGGCGAGATGCTTGCTGCGTTTCCGAATGCTCAAGGGCGGCTGCTCGCAGTTGTGCGAATCTTAAGGCAGGTCGACAGATTTTTGATCGAGACTGAGGCCGCAACGCGCGAAAAGGTTTACCAGAATCTATTTAGATTTACGTTTGCCGGCGATTTTTTTGCCGAAGACGTTTCAGAGAAATATGTTTGCTTTGATTTACTCAATACTGCGGAGTTGTTTGATTTTGCAGGTTGCGTAAAATTTAGCTCGCTTATTGAAAGTTGCTTTGTCTCGATTGAATCTGCCGACGAGTTTCGAGAGCAACTCGCCTCGCACTCGGCTGCTCAAATTACCGACGAGCTCTACGAAACCTTGCGCATCGAACGCGGCGTTCCAAAATACGGTGTTGATATGGATGAGACGACGGTTGTTCCTGAGCTCGGCCTCGACGGGCTCATTTCGTACAACAAAGGCTGTTACATCGGGCAAGAAATAATTGCGCGCATACATTTTCGCGGCCACGTTGCCAAACAGCTTACGGGTTTGGTTTTATCACAAGCGGTCTCGTCAGGAACAGAACTTAAGACCGCCGAAGACAAAACTGCGGGGCGTATCACGTCAGTTACTTATTCACCGGCGTTAGAAAAAACGATTGCGCTTGGGCTTGCGCGATATGATAACCTTGCTAAAGACACAAAGTTATTTGCCGGCGAGACAGAGGCCACGGTCGTCGGTCTGCCATTTGGAGTTTAGGAGGCGTTATGGAATTGCGAAGATCAATACTGTTTGCGATTTGCGCGGGAGTGTTGTTTTTGGCAGCATGTTCGCGCGTAAACGTCAGTGACGCGTCAACTGCAACCTTAGGAGTAAATCCCCGGCCGGCGCCGCGAATGTTCGACCGGCGGATGCTCGACATTGCCGGGTTTCATAATTTGAACGAGTTCATTCGTCCCGATGTGCGCGAGCGTCTCGACAAAGAGCCGATCGGCGACGGCGATGAATACGTTGAACATCCGTCGGTGTCTGTCACGTTGTCGAATGACGAGCCGAGCGGCGAGTCTGTGAATTCAGAAGACGAGACCGATCTCGACACGCGCAACCGCGATCTTGAGAAAGTAAAATTCTCATGGGCGCGTAAAAAGTTTGGCGACGCACTTGTTGCCGACGGAACCGCGACCGGCGCCATCGTGCTTTATGCCGACGAGACATTCTACGACGTTTACCGGATGCTGCACTTGATCGATCAGGGACGCGACCGTATTGCGACGGACGGCGGATTCGACGCACACAGGATTCAAGTCATCTTCGGCGGCTATCGTGGGCGCGCGCAGGTTGAACTTTGGATAATCCCGGAAGGCCAAAGCCTGCCAGAGGCAAAACCCGAAGACAAAAACGTCGCGAACAGCCCGGAGAACTGATCTTTTAGGATGGAAGAACTCGACATCGATCTGCCGAACGCAAAGCTCGCATACACAATTATTCAATCGCTCCTCGATGGCCACGAAGCGCTCAGCGACCTGCTCGTCGTGATGTCGCACGCCCTCGACGAAGACACGCTGAAAGCTCTTACAAACACCAACGAGTGGCAGAATTATCTCGAATCGAAACGAAATATGGAGAGCGCTCACGCGCAGATCGAGAAACTCACCGATGCACTGAAAACTCTAGAAAATGCTTGATTTATTGATAATCGGAGCCGGGCCGGCAGGTATTGCGGCCGCTTACGAGGCCAAGAAGATTGGCCTGGATTACGTCGTCATCGAAAAAGGCCTGATCGCGAATACGATTTACAACTATCCAGTCGGGCTGACGGTTTTTTCGACGACGAACGAGCTTGAATTCGAGCCGGGCGGCCTTAAACCTGCACGAGAAAAACCGACGCGCGAAGAGCTGCTGTCCTATTACGTTCGCTTTGTTCTCGACAACGAGTTGAACGTTCAAACTGAAGAAACCGTTATCGAAGTTAATTGCACAAGCCCGCGCGTAAGCAAGGGCGGAAGCGAGATATTGAATGT
>JBAUGW010000004.1:0-141353 GCA_049679945.1 Pyrinomonadaceae bacterium
CAAATTCGCTATCGCCCTTGCTTACGCGCGGGCTTGTGCATCCAACTCACGTTCTGTGAAATCCGCGTTCGATGTCCTTCATCGTAAGCCGCAAGATGACCGGCCGGCCGTGCGGACAAGTCGTCGGCGAACTTGTGACAAGAAGCCGGTCGATCAGCCATCGCATCTTTTCTGGTGTGAGCTTCATATTGATCTTTATCGCGGCTTTGCATGCAAGGCTTGCCGCGATGTCGTCACGCAAAGTCGTTTTTGGCGCACCTTTTTTTTCGGCGTCAATCGTGTCGAGAATCTCGGCAAACAAATTGCGTACATCAGCTGCCGGCAGGTCTGTCGGAATACTTTTGATCGCAATCGTGCGGCCTGAGAGTTTCATTACACCGAAGCCGAGCTGTTCAAGCTCGTTCTCGATCAATGCAAAAGCTTCGGACTGAGCGGGTGTGAGGTCGATGGTTTCAGGTAACAAAAGGTTTTGGGATTCTACCGAGCGGTCGGTTTCGCTGCGTCGATACTTGTCGAACAGAATTCGTTCATGCGCAACGTGTTGATCGATCAGCAGCAAGCCTTCGTCATCGACCGCGATGATGAAACTCTCATGCATCTGGCCGAGTGGTTGAATTTTCGAAGGTGAGATTGCGTCAAGCTCGACGCCCTTAGCAAACCTCGCCGCAGAATTTACCGGCGGCATTTCGACGTAAGTTTGCGTCGTGACGGTCACAGTTTCACTTTTTTCTGTCGCGCGATCTTCAGCGCGAAGCGCTGTTGCCGCTTCGTCCAAAAGCCGTGACGAAGGACTGTCAAAGCCTGCCGAGGCGGCGACTTGAGCGTATGAACCAGCGGGTGGTTCTGACGACTCAGCTACGACACGAAGATCGATGTTGTGTTGTTCAATACTCGCTTCAGGCAATAGCTCAACTCCGCGCAAAGGCTCAGTTTCAAAGGTCTTTGTTTGTGCGTCGCCTGTGACGCCGGCCTTCGTCAAAGTCGCTCGCACGGCTTCCGCAATCACGTCCTTCACGGCTTCGCCGCGGCGAAAGCGCACTTCCGTCTTCGCCGGATGCACGTTGACGTCGATCTCTTCGAGCGGCATATCTATGAAGAGAAACGCAACCGGATAGACGCCGTGCGGGAGGACGCTGCGATAACCTTCAAGCAGCCCGCGAGCGATAGTCTTATCGCGGACAAAGCGGTTATTTACAAAAAAGTATTGTGAGTCGCGGGTTGTGCGGCGTTCACGCGGAGCTGAGACAAAACCGCTGACATTCGCCACGTACTCGCGCCCGCCGTCAACTGGCAATAGACTTTCAAGCAAACCGCCGCCAAAAAGTTGAAACGCGCGTTCGCGTAAGTTTTGTGCAGGCGAAACCCGAATAACCTCGCGACCATTGTTGGTGAGCGTAAACGCAATCTCGGGATGCGCAAGCGCGTAATGCGTGACGATACTCGTGAGGTGATAATTTTCCGTCGCCTCGCTGCGCATAAATTTACGGCGAGCGGGCGTGTTAAAAAAAAGATCGCGAACTGTGATCGTCGTGCCGCAATCGCGAGCCGCATCTTTAACGTCGATCAGCCGTCCGCCTTCGACAACGACCTTTGTCGCAGCGGCGTCAGATTCTATTTTTGTAATGAGTTCGACTTTTGCGACGGACGCGATCGACGCCAACGCTTCGCCGCGAAAGCCAAGCGTACCGATACGGGCCAAGTCTTCCAGCGTGCTGATCTTCGACGTCGCGTGACGTTCGAATGCGAGAATCGCGTCATCGCGGCTCATGCCTTCCCCGTCGTCAGCGACTTGCATTAACCGCCTGCCGCCGAGTTCGATATCGATTGATACGCGAGTGCCGCCGGCGTCGAGCGAATTTTCAACAAGCTCCTTGATGACAGACGCAGGACGCTCGACCACTTCGCCGGCAGCGATCTGGTTTGCGAGATTGTCCGGTAAAACCTTGATTTTATTCATCACAAATAAATTATCCGATGACCTTTGTCGTTCAAATCAACGGAATTATACAGCAAATCGATAAAACCAAAGCTGTGCTTGTTGATAAAGCTAAATACGTTGAGCGTGCGTTCCTGCAAACCACCGTTCGGCAATAGGGAGTTAAATAGATCATCGATCTGCCGTCGTATCGTCACATCTTTATTAACTTCGCCCATCAAAACCTTTTTCCGCAACGTCGTAATGTGATAATTGATCTTGCGGCGACGCGTTTCGAGATTTGCCGCGAGTGTCACATCGCTCGCTGATACGCTATCTTCGAGACGGTTGAGCTCGGCATTTATCTTTTCCTCAACATCGTTAAAAAGACGTGACATATCTGGCGACAGAACCCTTTCCACGGCGGCAATGATCGCTTGCTCTTTGCCCGCAAAAAGCGAGCTGAGATTCCACCCGAATCTTTCTAGCGTCCGTCGTTGTCTCGATTCGACAACCGTGAAACTCTGACGATGAAAAACCGGCGTCACGGGCCGCTTGAGGGTTTGATATGCCGCGCTGTTCTGTGCAAAATACGCGATCTCAGCTGCTCCGCCAAAATAACAGATCGTCGGGAGCAGGTAATCTTGTACGACCCCTCGCAGCATAACGCCGGGGCTAAATCGCTGCGGTTCATTGCTAGCGATCTTCTCAAGCTCAGCGGATGTAAATTCACGTTTCCCGCCCTTAACTCGATAAACGCCATCGCCAACTCGTCGAAGCGCCGTCCGCCTGCCTTGATCATCATGCCAAAAGAGAGGAAAGTAATCGTCTTCGACCAAAACTTGCGACTGGAAACCGCCAGCCTCAAGCGATCTGTTCTGGTCGCGGATCGCAGCGACGATCTCGTCGGTATTTTGAATAACTTCTCGATAAATAGGCGAAGCAAGTTTTTTTACCTTTTCATTCAGCGGGTCGATGACCACGAGGCCGTAGTTTGCAAAAAGTGCCGCGAGCACTTTTGCAAAGGCTTCACCAAAACCAGTGCCGTCGAAATAAGCCTCTTTTAGCAAATCGCGCCCTTGCCCGGAAAACTCAGTTGACGCTAGTTTCGCAAAAGCATCGTTTATGAACGCCGCTATCGAAGCGTCGAGCCTTACATCGCCGACGGAGATACTTTGAGTATAATTTGCGGGCTTGTATTGTGATCGAGTCAACTCGCCGTTTTTATCCGCAAGATAAACTTCTGCAACTTCGTCAAAATCGTGATCTTCGCTCGCGATCCAAAACACTGGAACAGCTTTCGTGCCCGATTCACGTAACTCATCCGCGAGTTTGATCGCCGACACAGCTTTATAGATCGTATAAAGCGGCCCCGTGAAAAGACCGGCCTGTTGGCCCGTAACGACGGCAACGGTATCGCCGGAACCCAGGAATCCGATGTTTTCGATAGTTTTAGCACTCGCTCCGATCTTCTGATTGATCTCTGTGAGCGCATCACAAAGTCGTTCGCGGTCGGTTTTATAATTTGCCAAAACCTCGCTTGCAAAATTACACACATCCAATGGCGAAGGCGTTACGTTTGGATAATACTCTTTCACGGCGGAAGGATCGTGGAGATATTCGAGGAAGAGCCTTGACTGATGCGGCAACTCGGCAAATGAGAGACTCTGAACTCGCGTGTTTGCGTGTCCTGACTTGTTCGAGCGGGCTGACTCTTGCTTCAAAATGATGGCTCCTATGACAGTAATTATAAAATTCGCGTTGGCTTATTCCAAACGGCGCAAAAAAGCGGCCCGTGATTCGAGCCGCTTGATGACCGTTTTTAATGACCTTGCCTATTTTTCAGCTATGACCGCGGCACGTTCGATCTTATAAACGCCTGACGAATGTGTCGACGCATAGATGCGATTCGGGTCCTGCGGGTCGAACGCCATCGACCAAAAACGTCGGCTGGCGAGCTTCATGTCTTTGTTGTCAATACGCTTCCACTTGTTGCCGGCATCGGTCGAGATGAAGATGCCGCCATCCGAGTCTAGTGCACTCGACAGCATGATCTCGTCCGTGTTGTTTGGATTGACTAGAATGCTCGTGAAATTGCCTAAGCTGAGGTTGCCGCCGCGACGCGTCCATGTCTGGCCGTTATCACGGCTCAGATAAAACGTCTGCACCGTGCCGACATAGATGTAGTCGGGACGTTTTGGGTCGGATTCGATTGAGCTAACGGGAATGTTGTCAACCGCTCCGTTTGTCTTCGCCCATGTCTTGCCGTTGTCATGCGAGACCAGGACGCCCGATGTCGCGGTTCCGGCCCAGATGGTCTCGGGGCGCTGTGGCGAGACGTGAAGAGCGAAGATGTTCTCATTGAGCCCTGCGCCGAAAGAAAGTTTCTCCCAGCCTCTCGCCGGATCGAGCGTTCGGTATATGCCTTTGTCTGTTCCGGCGAGCAAACCGCCGCCCGCCAGCAATTCGATCACCTGCACTTTGTTCGTAATAGCCGGGGCAGGAGCCGGTGCCGGCGCATTGCGCGGCGCTGCGGCAGCAGTTCTCTTCACACGTTTGACCGGCGCTGTTTTCTTTACAGGTGGCTTTACAACTCTGATAGCAGCCGACGGCGTCCACGAATTACCGCGATCGACAGAACTAAAGATGCCGACATTCGTGCCAAGATACATTTTGTTCGGGTTGGCCGTGTCCTGCCGCACAACAAAGACTCGCACGCGGCCGATGTCGAGATTGCGAGCCTGCGTCCACGAACTACCGCCGTCATTACTGATAAAGAAAAATCCGCCGCCCGTCGCCGTGTTGTGTGTCGCGGCGTAAAGCCTGTTCGACTGCTGAACATCGGGTGTGACTGAATAAGTGAAGCGGCTCGTGAAATTGCCGTTCGTCTGCGTAAAGTTGCGTCCGCCGTCGTTTGAGACCATCACGCCATAGTTGTTTGTGCCGATGAAAACGCGATTCGGCTCGTCCGCGTGAACCGCGATCGAATTCACTTCGAGATTACGCTGCGTCGTGAGCGACCAGGATTTGCCACCGTTCGAGGACATCCAAAAGCCTTCGGTCGTGCCCGCGTAAACCGTGCCGGCAATCGACGGATGCTGCAAGATGTCACGGGTGCGGCGCGATTGCGACGGTATGCCCTGGATCTTTGACCATTTTTCGCCCGCGTTGTAAGAATCGTAAATTCCGCTGCAAGCTGATGAAATTATGTGCTCGGGATTTCGCGGATCGATTGTAACGGCAAAAACGTCCGAATCGTCGATCATCCCGTCTTTGATGAGCCGCCAGCTTTTGCCGGCGTCGGTCGTTTTGTAGGCACGCCACCAGGTGCCGGCGTACATCGTGTTCGTGTTTCGCGGGTCCATAGCGAGCGAATCGATATTCACCGGTGCCGTCGAGGACGAAAATTTTTGCCAACTATCGCCCGAGTTTTGAGAGATCCAGACGCCGTTGACCGAGCCGGCGAGCAAAATATTCGGGTCGAATGTCGATTGCGTCATTGCGTGGATCGATTCGTTTTTGAGCTCTTTCGACTCTTTCCAGGTCGCACCGCCGTCCGTCGACTTAAAGAAGCCGCCCGGAGCTTTGTGGCGATGCCCCGAGGTGTATATGACCTGCGAATCGCGCGAATCGACCATAAGCTGGTCAAGAATCAGCTCGGGCTTATTCAAATTGACCAGCATTCGCCACGAACGGCCGCCGTCTGCCGATGTGTGAACCTGGCCGTCGAGCGTACTGATATAAAGCCGGTTTTTGTCTTTTGGGTCGATGGTTATGACGCGAACGTCACCGCCATTCGGCCCCATGATCTGCCAATTCTTAAAGGTCTCGGCGGCTTCGGTTGCTGTGGTGAGATTTACAGATGCGAAGAGGATTGCAAAACACGAGAGAGCGGCAAAGACGACACGGATTTTATTAAAATGGAACAACATATATTTGAACTTCAGTAAAACAGGATGGTTTGGCTGAAAACATAGCCAATTCTCGGATGCCGCCAGAGCGGAATCGGGTTTGCGATGAAATATTTATCAATTACCTGTGGTCGACTCTGTCCATATTACAGGACTGGGCCATAAATTGAAAGCAATAAAAAACGGCCGGGATGCAGCGGAGCCATCCCGACCGTTTTTGAAATGTCTGTCCCGATTATAACGGGACAAAGCTTAAGCCTTACGGCTGCGGTGTGTCCGCACCGGCAGGAACAAGGTAGAACTTGGTATTAATACCTGTTCCATTGTTCGGGCCGTCGACAAACGTCACACGGCTCGCGTCATATTTACGGAAGTTGATCGCCTTCATGATCTGAGCTCTGCGCTTCTTGATCTCGGCGGCCGTTCCGTAATTGATGATGTAGCCTTGGGCAGTCGGGTTGTTGTTCAACTGGATATAGAAGTTGTCAACACGTGCCTTGACGTCATCATCTGGCGCACTACCGAATTCGTCGGTAATTGTCGATTTCGGAGTATCGAGAATGCCAGCAGTTTCTGATGCTGTTCTCGGACATTCCGGACACAGACCTCCAACGTCGACTGTTGCCGTCACGTTTTGACCGGCCATGTCCCTGTTCGTCGCAACGGTTATGCTCGGTGTTCCCTGACCGGATGTGATAGTTCCGTTCGAAACTGTCCAGTTATAGGTGTAGTCACCGCCACCGCCAACATTGGCCGTAAACGTCATGCTGTCGCCAGGATTAGTAACACCAGACGGACCGCTAACGCCGACACTTACGCATTCGCATACCGGTTTGCAATCCGGACACGCTTTGACTTCGATAGTCTTAGTGTCCGTCTTGCCGCAAACGCCGCAGCCGTCGTCGACAGCTGTCGTGATCGTGTATGTTCCAGGCTGAGCATTGCTCAGATCCCATTGAACGTTTGCACCCTGCCCGACAATGCGTCCACCCGAAACCCTATAGTTATAGGTAAGAACATCGTTCTCAGGATCGCTTGCTTTGGTCGCGACATCAACAGTTCGGTTGTCATTACACGAAGTCGACTCTGACTTCGTTCCCGGAGGGCACGGAAGCATAATCATCGTGTCGCTGATGTTAACTGAGTCAACCGACGGCGGTTTGTTCTCAATCGGACCCGAACGCTTGTCACGGCGGCCGATCCAAAATTGAGCTATGTAGCCGTGGGGATCGGTCGATGACGTAAGGCCGCCAGGCAGACCCCTCGTAGACGTCGTCGTAACAGGCACGCAGTTCGCTCCTGGAACACAATTCACGTAAACGCTTCCCGTTGTCGCATCACCGCTAAATGAGTCTCTATCCTGTTGATTAAAGTTGTGGCGATAAGCAAATCCAAAACCAAACCAACGTCGCGGAAACACTCTGACTCCGGCGATCCCGTCGAGAGGATCTTGCTCAAGTGCATTCGGCGTATGACCGCCAACGTATTCCAAAGCTCTGATTTCAAGAATCGGCTGGAAATATTTATTAATCGGCAAATCCACTCCGATCGAGGCTTGAACCTGATCGGCTCTATCGAGCAGAACAGCACTCGTGCTGCCAAACTTTCCTTCGACCTTACCGGTCCAGATGTAACCGACATTTGCCGAAAGGTTTGCCCATGAGGTCAATCGAGCATCCGAAAACGCGTGTACGCCGATATCGCCTTTGTTGGCACCGGGACCTGCCCCACGCTGCATTTGATTAAATCCAGCAAAGCTGTTCGCATTGTCGAGGTACCAGGTGTAATAGGCAACAACACCATACCCAAGCGCCTTACTTGGGTCGTTCATTCTCCACTTAAAGCCAAAATTCGCTGCATTGAATGCCGTTGTGCCGTATCTGCGATTAATGAATGGGGCGTCTTCGAGATACGACGGAGCATTTGAGAAAACGCCCGGGGCCGTTCCGTTTGCGATATTAACAGTCGTCAGCACAAACCCAGGCAAAATACCGCCGTAAACGGAACCTACGCCCGGGAAGAGATCTGCCGCACCGCCTTTAACCGGTGCACCAAGCGTAGCATTCGTATTTGCCGCAAAGCCGAATATCGGTCCTGAAAAGGGAGCTCCGTAGTTGCCGGCGGTTCCGCCGACATATGGGAATTGAACAAACGGAGCACCCAGGGGCCGGAACACCGCACTGTTCACGTAAGGATTAGCTCCCGGTCCACGCGGAGCAAGAACGATCGCAGGTGCGCTACGCAGAATGCCGCCAATGTTCAGCTGTGAATTTGGCAGATAAAAACTTGAAAGATTGCGTGGCGAATTAACTTTAACGCCTCGCCAGCCTTCGGTTGTAAAAAACAACTCAAATCTGTTTGTCAGACCGACTTGGAAGCTAAGTGGCACTGAAGTAATGTCCACATTGCCGGGATCTCTATCATAATTACTGTAAGCGATGCTGAGCGTATATTCGCCCTTTCTTAACGTTTTGCCATCGTAAACAGTGAAAAGACCAGTCGGTCCGCCCACGGGGCCGCCGGTTCCTACGGTTGGTGCAGTGTTTCTGGTATCGTCTTCTGAATATTGAGCCGGTACCGTAAACACGCACAAAAGCATGAATAGTGCAACAATGTACACTTTATTAGCGAGTTTCATCACATTCCTCCGCTGAATCGAAATTAAATTTCAAAACAAAATTTGTCGGGCCTTCAAGCCTTACAAAACATTAGTTAAATCGTCACACACGCTCCTTTAATACTTTTCAAAGGCAGGAATTGGATAAACTCCCGGCGTGTAAGACAGAAATAAAACCATACTTACGTTAATCTTTATACAAAGATTTTACTCATAAAGTCAATGATTACAATCAAAAACTTTATGTATGGTCTTGCACAAGACATTATCGCAAAAGTAACCGCAACGCAAGCATTATCAACTGATTACGCGAATTTCGTCATTATGCATAAATGCCGCGCATTCTCGTGTCATAAGCAACACGATCAATCGCCAGCATGTACGCAGCCGTCCGCGAATCGACATTGTGCTTCTCGGCGTAGTGAACAAGCTCGTTAAAACTTGCGACCATCTTGGTCTCAAGCCGTTCATTTACCTGATCTTCCGACCAAAAATAACCCATGCGATCTTGTACCCACTCGAAGTACGAAACCGTCACGCCGCCTGCATTGGCCAAAATGTCCGGGATAACAAATATTCCCTTATCGTGGAGTATTTTATCGGCTTTGGGCGTCGTGGGCCCGTTTGCTCCCTCTGCGAGAATCTTGCATTTGATGCGGTCGGCATTCTCTGAAGTGATCTGATTCTCCGTCGCGCAGGGTGCCAGCACGTCGCACTCGATCTCGAGCAACGATTTGTTATCGACCTGCTCGACATCGGGATATCCTTCGAGCGACTTGTTATTTTTGAGATATTCGAGAACGTGTGGAATGTTCAGGCCGTTGGGATTGTAAATGCCGGTGCCGATGTCTGAAATGGCGACGACTTTGTAGCCTTGCTGGTGCATCAATTCGGCGCCGATGCCGCCGACGTTACCCGAACCCTGAACGACAACCGTTGTTTGTTCGGCCGTCAAGTTAAATCGCTTGATCGCTTCATTGACCGTGAACAAAACGCCGCGTCCGGTCGCCTCGCGGCGTCCCAAGCTGCCACCGAGTGCAACCGGTTTGCCCGTAACGACCGCATTCACCGTGTGGCGCATGTGCATTGAATAGGTATCCATGATCCACGCCATCGTCTGCTCGTTTGTGTTCATGTCCGGCGCGGGCACGTCTTTGTCCGGGCCGATAAAGTCGATGAGCTCGGATGTATAGCGACGGGTTAGACGTTCGAGTTCGCCGATCGACATTTGATGCGGATCGCAGATAATCCCGCCTTTGCCGCCCCCGAACGGCACATTAACAACCGCGCATTTCCAGGTCATCCACGCCGAAAGCGCCTTCACCTCATCGAGCGAGACGTCGGGCGCGTATCGAATGCCGCCCTTTGCCGGCCCACGAGCAAAGTTGTGCTGAACCCGATAGCCCTCGAACACCTGTATATGGCCGGTATCCATGCGAACCGGAACATAGACCTTTATCTCGCGGCTCGGCACACGCATAACAGCGTAGAGATCTTCTTCAAGATTGAGCAGTTTCGCCGCGCGGTCAAAACGCTCGCTCATCGCCTCGAACGGATTCTTCTCGTCACTGCCCTTGAACCGCCGCATTTCATCGGCCATCGGATTTGCCATTTTTAGTCAATCTCCAGATTTAATTCTTATTTATTATCCAACAATATCCAACAATAGCTTAACTACACGCATCTGAAAGTGCGTCAATAAACTGTCGTCTGGTAGTATTTCGGAAAACGCAGTTTGTATAGATAATTCCATTATAGATCGGGAAAGTCTGATCAGAGTTTTGCGTTACAAACCGAAATCTTAACTTAGAAAAAGAATCGAACGCAAATCATTGAGCAAAAAATTTTATAGACGTTTGCGCGCGTAGGGCGCTAACATTTATGTTCTGACAAATTCGATGAGCTTCGATTTACGCGTTTTACATTTTGACCATCGGTGCCTCGGTGCGATTGTGATTTTCATCACGGCATTTTCTCTTTTCACCGCGGAACTGAGAGCGCAAGACAGTGATGACCCGCCGGACGCAGTCGCGATCTTCAATCAAGGTCAGGACTTGCACGAAAAGGGCGATCTCGCCGGCGCGATAAAACTCTACAACCAGGCGCTCAAGATAATTCCCGAATTTCCCGAAGCCGCATATCAGCGCGGCGTCGCTGAACTTGCTCTCGGCAACAAGACGGAAGCCGAAGTTTCGCTGCGCAGGGCCGTCGAACTTCGCCCCGACTGGTCGCTTGCGTTATCGAGTTTGGGTTCGCTGCTCGTCTCGCAAAAAAAATTTGACGAAGCCGAACGCATCCTGAACAAAGCCATCGAACTCGACGCGCAAAACTTTCCCGCCCTCGCTGCGATGACCGAGTTGCGTCTTAAAGCAAAAGCATCTAACACTGCGCTAAAAGAGCTGCTCGCAAAAATGCTTGAGATAACGGCAAAAGCGAACCCGCCGACGTCCGTTTGGCTTGCGCGTGCGGCTCTCCAAAACGCACTCGGCCTATCGAAAGATTCACGCTTTAGCATAAATAGAGTCTTATCAGTTGAACCTTCAAACAAATTTGCACTCATGCAGTCTGCTGAGATTGCTTTGGGGTCAGGTGACACACAGAGAGCCGAAGCCGACACAAAGCAGCTTGAAAAGATAGCGCCGAATGACGAATCGGTCATGCTGATTCGCGCAAAGATTTACCTCAGCAAGGGCCAGACGAAAGGAGCACTCGAGATTCTGAACAACAAGAAACTCGCGCAGTCCCAGGAGGCCGTCGATTTGCGAAAGCTGATCGAGGCGAACGAATCTGTTTCCGCCGCAGACCTCGAAAAGCAGCTCGAGTCCGATGCTAGAAATGTCGGGCTGCTCGGCCGCCTTTGTAAACTTTATCGCAAAGACGATCCGCCGAGAGCACTCGATTACTGTCGCCGCGCATCTGAGGCGGAGCCGAACAATATAGATCACGCCATCGGTTTCGGTGCCGCGCTTGTTCAGGCGAACCAATTAGAACCGGCGGTCAATCTGTTAAGAAAACTCGTCGGACACGCTCCCGACAACTCAACCGTTCATGCAAACCTCGGCACGGCGTTGTTCCAGCTAAAGCGTTACGCCGAGGCAAAGTCTGAATTCGAGTGGCTGACAAATTCGCAGTCAAAATCCGCCGGTGCTTATCTTTTTCTCGGCATTATTCACGACCGGCTTGGCGAATACATCGACGCGATGGCAAACTATCAGCAATACTTGAAACTGGCCGACCCGGTCGAAAACAAACTCGATGTCGATAAGGTAAATTTGCGTCTGCCTGAGTTGCAGAAACTGATTAAAAAGAAATGAGAAGTGAGAACGGAGAACTGAAAGTCATGACTCGCCCTCTGCGTTTTCTATATTCCCTCACGCTTCTTTCATTCTGCATTCTACACTCGGCCTTGTGCATTTCTGCCCAAGACGATCCGCCCGACACCGCGCCGCCGCCGTTGAAGATCGTCTCGAAAGATGAGCGCCAAAAACTCGAGGCCGAGGATGATATAAAAGACCGCACAAACCTCGCTCTCCGGATGATGAACGCGCGGCTCGGCTCGGCAGAAATGCACAGTGTGAACAAAGATTTTGACACGATGTTTCGCGAGCTTGGGTTTTTTCACGGGCTCGTGGACGACAGCGTTACCTTCTTAGAAAAACGCAACACGAACAACAAAAAGGTGCTCGATGCATTCAAAAAACTCGAGATCGCACTTCGGGGTTTTATACCGCGTCTCGAAACCGTCCGCCGCGAGCTGCCTCTGCGTTACGAGGACTACGTCCGTCTTCTGATGAAATTCGTTCGCGAGGCACGCATGCGGGCCATCGACCCGATGTTCGGCGACACCGTCGTGAAAATTAAGAATGGTGAACGGTGAATGGTGAATGGTGAGTTTTAGTCATATGAAAATCCTTTTTATTCAAAACATAAAACTAAGGACAATCTTCGTGATTGGTTTCTTTCTATTCACCATTCACGATTTACCATTCACCGCTTATGGTCAGCGCGACTACTTCACCGACGCCGAGATCGAGTTGATCCGCGACGCGCAGCAGATCGACCAGCGTGTGAATATTCTCACTCATGCGATTGATCGCAGATTCGGCGTGCTTAGAATTAATGTTTCGGAGCCTTCAAAAAAACCGTCCGGTGAATGGGGCGAGCTTCCGACGGGCACGCGTCTCGAATTGTTCGCCGACATCAAATACATTCTCCGCAAGGCCATCGAAGACATCGACAACCTCGCCGAACGCCCCGACTCGTTTGTTGTCGATCAGAATGAAAAGAAACCGAAGGGCTACTCGGAGCTGTTTCCAAAAGCCGTCCGCCACCTCGCCACCGCCGCCGAACGCTATCGCCCCATTTTCAAGATCGAACTCGACAAATCTACCACCGAAGTCGAAAAAGGCGTGCTCCTCGACACGCTCGAAATGTGCGACGAAATCATCGCGTCCGTCGCCAAACTCCCCGCCGTCGTAAAAAAGTCAAATTAGTTCTTCAGAACGACCTCGAACGCATTTGTGCATACCTGAATTGGGAACTAACGACCTCTACGCGTGGCGGCGGACTTCAAATGCGTTAAACACCGAAAACTATCCGCTTAAAGCACTCCGCCGCGACGAGAACGCCGCTGAGTTTAGCAAAATGGTCGCCGAGATCCCGCTCGATAAGATCGAACAGGCCAAAGAAATCCTATTAGGACTCAAAAATGACGAACAAAAAAACCCGATCTGAACGACCGGGCCATAATATCGGCGAATTCAAGGACTAAGAGCTACGTTTTGGTTGGTTCGGTTGTGACGACCATCGTTTTGTCCATTATCTTATCGGCTCCGAGAGGTTTGATCTTCTTTACCTCAGCTGCACCTTTGTCATTGTCTTCGAGGAGAATCTTGCCTTGGCCTTTCCACATGCCGGCTTCGATACCGATGCGAAAATAGTAGGTCTGACCGGCGGCCATGTTCAGCTCGTAACCTTTCTTTTCGTTTGTCATGTGGATGATGTGTTTGCCAGGAGCGAGTTTGAGGACAAAATAGCGACCGTTATCCATCCTCGCTAACTCGACGCCGTCGCAATAAACGGAAGGTTCGAGAGCTCCGCCGAGCATCTTTTTCGGGCGATAGATATAGACGGTCGCAGGTTCGCCCAACCTGGTTTCCTCGGCTTTGTCGGACTTCACAGTCGTCAATGAAGTGCCGTCAAGCATGAATTTGCGCTGTTCGGCCGTGTAAACGGTGAGTTTTGCGCCCGACTTGACCGTCGTGTCGCCACCTTTCATCAACATGGCGAACGGACCAATGATATTCGACATGACAAACACGGTGCCTGTCTTCGATTCGCCCTCGCCGCCCTTTGCTGCGCGAAGCTGAATCGTCTCGCCATCAACCGTCATAGTCGAATCGATCTGCAACGCAAGCTTGCCCGACTTACCCATGTAGCCGCCTTTCTCAGCATAAATAATACTGCCCTTGGCGATCGAACCTTTTTTTATCACGATCTGGCCGTCGGCGACGATATCTTCATCGACGCTAAATTCGACAACGTCGCCACGCTGAGCGTCTTTGCTCGAGATGTCTTTGACGAGCGAGATCTGGAGAGCAGTTCCGTCAGCTAGCGTAACTTCCTGTGCTCGAACACTGAAACCGCCGACAACCAAAACTGTGATGATCGCGATACAAATTTTGTAAAACATACTTCTTTCTACTTGTTCGTCATGTATTTCATCGCCATCGAAGCGATGTCGTCCAGGGCGCTGCCGTCGCGGTCGCTGTCGAGCATCGATGACGCCATGTCCATCATAGCGTTGCCGCTCGACTGTGGTGCCGCCTGAGCCTGCTGTCCACCGAGAAGACCGCCAAGAATGCTGCCGAGACCGTCGGCGCCGACGTTCTGCTCCTGCTTTTGTTTGCCAAGATAGCCCATCACGATCGGGGCGAGAAACATCAGAATCTGCGCAACCTGGCCGATGTTGAGGCCGGATTTGTTGCTCACGTCCTGCGCGGCGGCGCCTTGGTTCGTACCGAGAATGTGGCCCAAGATTCCGCCGGCATTCGCTGCCGGTGGCGGCGGAGCGGCCTCTTGCTGACCGCCAAAGATCATTCCCGCCAGCCCGCCGAGGTTATCGAGCATGCTGCCATCGTGATCTTGTTCGAGAGCGGTGTTGAGGCTCTCGGCGCCCTGCGGCGTCGCGGCGTTATTGGCAAGCCCGTTGATGAGCGCGGGCAGCGCCATCTGAATCGCGGTATTGACCATCGAATTGTCCGCGCCAACGCTCTCGCTGATCGACGCGACAGCATCATTTCCCTGCTGGGCACCCAGCAAATCCTGTAATGAAAACATATTTTTATCTCCTGAATTTAATTTAATTGCCGTGCCGTTTATAGTAACAGAACGGAACTTCTGCCGCCAACGAATGACTTCGCCACGCTCGACGCAAAAACTTAGGATACGAAATTCGGCACTCGCAATAGCAGGCTGCTTGATTTTGTTGCTGATGTTGTTTGTGTTGTTGTGGAATCTGTTCGCAACATCTGGCGACGGGACTTTTACGCACGTCTCGACCGTCGCGGGAACAGGCGGCGAATTCGGCGAAACATTCGGCATCGCCGTAAAGGCCGATGAGATCTACGTCTCCGACGGTCAGCACGGTCGGATCTGGCGCGTGAGCGGCGACGAGGTCGAAGTCTTTGCCGAAGGTCTGGATACGCCGTCAGCGATTGCGTTCGACGGCGACGGCAACTTGATCGTCGCGGATTCCGGAACGCACACGATCAAGTCTGTAGATTCGAGCGGCGAAGTTACAACCGTTGCGGGCGTCGAAGGCAAATCAGGTTTTGCCGACGGCGATGTTCGGACGGCTCTGTTCAACGCGCCGATTGGCATCGCGATTGATAAAAACAAGGTTTACGTCGCCGACACTTACAACGACCGTATTCGCTTAATCGAGAACGGCAAAGTCTCGACGCTCGCCAATCAAAGTTTCGACACGCCGACTGGCCTCGCCGTCTGGCGCGACAAATTACTCGTGGCCGACAGCGGCCATCGTAAAATTCGCGTCATCGAAACCGACGGCAGCATCTGGACGCTTGCGGGAAGTGGCGACAGCGAATCCCGATACATCGGGAACGGGCTGCTTTTATCTGCATCTTTTGTGCAGCCGACCGCAATAGCCGTAGACAAAAACGATTCGATCTTTGTCACGGACGGCAATGCGATCAGGCAGATCAACATTGGCGTTATCTCGATCGTTCGCACGATAACGGACGAACATCGTGGTTTGAAAGACGGTGCTATCTTGCGCACGCGTTTTAATCGACCGTCAGGTTTGGCGTTTGATACCAGCGGAGATTTGCTCGTCGCCGACAGCGAAAACCGTGTGATTCGGCGAATTTCGACTCAAGCGAATTCAAATTCAAACGATAAGCGTAAACAAGCAGACGCCTTGTCCGTTTCGGCGGAAGAGTTTCGAAATGCCGCTCCGCCGCGTTGGCCGTTCGATCCGCCGGATGCAAAACGCGACATTGCGGGCACGCTCGGTGAGATTCGTGGGCTTATGACCGAGGGTAGTGATCAAGTTTGGTTTCACAACGGCCTCGACATTGCCGGCGCTTACGGCGAGACGGCGCGGTTCATCCGTGATGAAAAAGTTCTGCGGCCCATGGCCGTCGATAATTTTGGCAACCTGCGCGAAAGTTTGCGAATGCCGACGCTAGGTTACATTCACATTCGCGTCGGACGCGACGCGAGCGAAAAGCCTTTCGGTGACGCACGGTTTTTGTTCGGTAAAAATGCGAGCGTTCTGCGCGTTCCACGCGGCACTCAGTTCAAAGCGGGCGAAGCTATCGGCACGCTCAATTCGATGAATCACGTTCATCTGATCGCCGGTCGCAGCGGAGCTGAGATGAACGCTCTCGATGCGCTCATCCTGCCAAATCTCACCGACACGCGGCCGCCGACTATAGAAAAAGTAATGCTAATTGACGAAAACCGGCGCGAAATCGAAACTACAAACCCTAACTCGCGTATAAAACTGTCGGGCAAGATTCGCATCGTCGCACGTGCGTTTGATCAGGTTGACGGGAATGCAGAGCGGCGGCGTTTGGGTGTTTACAAGCTCGGTTATCAGTTATTAAAAAGCGACGGGACGCCGATGTCGGATCTTAATTGGACGATTATCTTCGACCGTTTGCCGCCGCACGGAGCTGTTCCTTTTGTTTATGCCAACCGCAGCAAATCCGGTGCGACTGGCGAGACGATTTTCGACTACATCGTCACAAATTTTGTCAGCGCTGAAGAGTTTCGCACCGGTTTTCTTGACACGACAACGGTTGAAAACGGAGTTTACACTTTGCGGGTTTTTGCAGCGGACTATTTCGGAAATGAGTCTTACAAGGACCTAAACATTGAGGTTTTGAAATGAAAAAAAGATTGCTACTAACATTTGTTTTGTTGATGTTCGCCGTTTCGGCAAACGCGCAGCTCGCGGCTCGTCGAGCGTTTATCACGCCGGCGGAACCCAAGTTTACCGACACCGAGCGCCAGAGCGAACTCGCGGGCCGCCGTGCCGCGGTCGCTGCAAAGATGGCTGACAACAGCATGTTGATCCTGTTTTCCGCCCAGCCCAAGCTTTACACCAACGATGTCGATTACATCTATCGGCAGGAAAACAATCTGGTTTACCTTACCGGCCTCAAACAGGACGGGGCGTTCTTTGTTCTTTCAAAAAACGGAGGCGTGGCGACCGAATTTCTGTTTATGCCGTTGCGTGATCCGGTAAATGAGACTTGGAACGGAAAGATGTATTCCGATGAGGACGTTACCCGCATCTCCGGCATAAAGACAATTCTCTATCTGCCAGAGCGAACCGCCTTTCGCAACGCGATCAAGAATGGCCAAACCTTTGTCCGCAACGGTGACGACTCCGTGCAGATACCTGCTCCGAAGGCGATGTACATGCTGCTGCCCAACGGGATGAATGACACGAACGGCAGACGCGAATACAGGCTGGAAGAGCAGGCTCAGGAAATATATTTCAGCGGAAAGGTCGAAAATGCCCGGCCTATCTTCAATGAACTTCGCCAGATCAAGTCCGCGTACGAGCTAAAGATGCTGCAGCACGCGATCGACATCTCTATTGAGGCGCATATGCGGTCGCAGGCGATGGCCCACAAGGCCAAATTTGAGTATGAGGTCCAGGCTGAGGTCGAATACACGTTCCGCCGCCGCAACGCCGACTTCTGGGGTTATCCTTCGATAGTCGGATGCGGTCCAAACGCGACTACGCTTCATTATCAAATCCCCGCCGACGGCGTTCGCATGGGCGATCTTTTGCTCATGGACGTCGGTGCCGAGTATGAACATTACACGGCAGACATCACGCGGACATTTCCGGTCAACGGTAAGTTCACAAAGGAACAACGCGAGATCTATCAGATAGTATTCGATGCCCAAGAGGCCGTTGCCAATGCAACAAAGCCCGGCGTGCAGTTCGGCGCACTCGACCAGATCGCTCGAAACGTCGTCGAGGACGGTTTACTTAGGCTTGGGCTTATCACTGAGAAGGGTTCGGGACAATCGCGAATGTGGTTTATGCACGGGCTCGGCCATTGGCTGGGCATGAACGTCCACGATGTAAGCAAGCCCGGTGCTCCGCTCGCCGCGGGCATGGTTTTCACGAACGAGCCGGGCATTTACATCCGCCTGGACGCCCTCGAGAATATGCCAAAAGACGCCGAGACACAGGCAATGGTCGCCAAAATAAAACCGGCCTTCGATAAGTATAAAGGTATCGGCGTCCGTATCGAGGACGATATGCTCGTCACCGCAACCGGCGTCGAGTGGATGACCGCCAAACTGCCGCGCAAAATAAGCGACATCGAGGCTTTTATTGCCGCTGCCCGCTAACAAAAAGCTCCCTCCTTACGAAGGAGGGGTGGCGTCCCGATATTTTTTATCGGGATGACGGGGTGGTTTTTATGTTAGAAAAGAGACTCGTGAAGAGCTTCCGGATTGTAAATTTCAGTTGCTAATACTACGTGGATTGTGATGTAAAAACCACCCCGTCCGCCCAAAGCGGCGTCCTCCCCTCCTTTGTAAGGAGGGGAGCTTTTGTTTTGTCATCCCGTTTATCCTATATATCCTGTTTCTGATGCCATTACCTTTAGTTATCGTCAATCCAAAATCGGCTTCCGGCGCGACGCGTGAGAACTGGGCGGCGACGGCCAGCGATCTACGGGCTCACTTCGGGCCGTTCAACGTAGCGTTTACAAAATCGCAGGGCGACGGCGTACGGCTGGCTGAGCAAGCAGCAAGATCGGGGCGCGAATTCATCATCGCGTGCGGCGGTGACGGTACGATAAACGAGGTCGCGAACGGTATTTTGCAATCGGGCGGGACTAGCGAGCTTGGCGTTTTGCCATCGGGCACGGGCGGTGATTTTCGGCGGACTTTGGGGATGCCGCATACAAACCGAGACGCGGCGGCGGCTTTGCGTGACGGCGTGACAAAAACAATCGACGTCGGCAAGGTCACTTTTCAGAATCACGACGACGAAACTACGAGCCGCTACTTTGTAAACGTCTCGTCCGCCGGTCTCGCTGCCGAGGTCATCCGACGCGTGAAACGTGCCAAAGTTTTCGACTGGCTGCCCGTTGAACAGCTTCGTGGAAAAGCGAATTTCGCAATCTCTACGCTAAAAGAAATTGTCGAAATGGAACCGTCGATGCTTCGGGTTAGGTTCGACGACAACGACGAACATAGCTTGCAGACCATCGCATTCTGCGTTGCGAACTCGCGTTTCTTCGGCGGCGGAATGTTGATCGCCCGCGATGCAAAACTCGACGACGGATTGCTCGACATCGTAAACATCGGCGACATCAGCACGGCGCGCCTGCTCTTACATGCTCATACGCTCTATCGCGGCACACTCGGCGATCTAACGGAAGTAAAAGTCACGTGTGCACGCAAGATCGAGATCTCATCCGCCGACCCAGAGCGCGAAATCCACATCGAAACCGACGGCGAACTGCCCGGCCGGCTCCCCGCAGTTTACGAAATTGTTCCGAAAGCTTTACGCGTTCGTATGCCGCGTCTGTAGCCCGCACATAAGTAAAAGCTCACTTCAGCCACAGAGAGCCCTTACTAACGTGCGGGCTACTGCCACGCGTTACAGCGGCCAGAAGATCGGCACGAGTATCATCGCAGTAACAAAGACGATGGCCGTCAGCACCGAACCTATTTTGACAAAGTCAGTAAATTTGTATCTTCCCGGCGTGTAAACGAGGACGCACGCGGGTTCCAGCGGCGTGATGAACGAGAAGCTTGCGGCGTACGTGATCGCGGCGACGAACGTGCGCGGGTTGACGCCGAGCGCAATCGCGCTCTTTATGGCGATGGGCAGAACGACGAGAGCGGCGGCCTGGTTAGACATCGGTTGCGTCAGAGCGACCGTGAGTAAAAAGAAACCCGCGAGCACGGCCGTCGGCCCGAGCGAGCCAACATATTCGTTTATTAACGCAGCGAGAAATATGTCGGCGCCGGACTTCTCCATCGCGACGCCGAAGCTCATCATGCAGGCGATCAGCACGAGCACGCGAAAATTCAAAAGCGAATAAAGCTCGCGGTATTCGACGGTCTTTGTGGCGAGCAGCAGCATCACTCCGCTGAGCACGGCGATGGCGAGCGGCGTGTCAAAGCCGAACATAACCTTTGTCAGCGAGAGCGTGAGGAACAGCGCGAATGCCGCGACCGCCCATTTACGTTTATCAAAACGCGTGTTGGTGTTTGTGAGATCTTCGAGCAGCAGCACATCGTTGTCGGCGAGCAACAGATCGACGCCGACTTTGCGGCCTTGAACGAGCAGCACGTCGCCGAAATTGATCTCGACGTGACTGAGTTTGTTGACGAACGTTCGGCCGTGGCGATTGATCGCAAGCACAGTCAGATTGTAGCGTTCGCGAAACGCGATCGACTTGAGCGTCTGGCCGGTGATACGCGAGTTTCGCAGTACCATTACTTCAAAAAGCTCGACGCTGCCGCCCTCGAGCTCTTTGTCGCTCAACATAAAATCGGGCTTGATCTCGAGACCGACTTCTTCTTTGACGCGGAGAATGTCGCTCAATGTTCCCTCGACGATCAGAGAATCGCGCCGCTGTATCCGCTCGTTCGAACTCGGTGCGTTTATCTTTTCGCCGGTGCGGATAATGCCGAGCACGTTGAGATCGAGCTGCGACGCCAGATCAGCCTCGCCGATGGTTTTGCCGACAAGCGGCGAATCGGGCAGTACGAATAACTCGGAGATGTATTCGCGCATTTTATACTGTTCGGTCAGCGACTCTTCGCCGCCGCGACTCGGCAACATTCGCCGCCCGATCGTGAGCATGTAGAGCATTCCGGCGAGCAAAGTGACGATGCCGACCGGTGCAAGCTCGAACATCGAGTACGGCTCCATTCCATAACGCGTGATCGTTCCGCTGACGGCGAGATTTGTCGAAGTTCCGATGAGTGTGCAGCTTCCGCCAAGTATCGCTCCGAATGCAAGCGGCATGAGAAGTTTCGACGGTGGAATTTTGGATTTCGCCGCGAGGCCGATGATGATCGGCAGAAACATCGCTGTCGTCGTCGTGTTCTTAAGCACGGAAGCGCTGATCGCGGCCGAGATCATTATCAGCGCCGTCAAAAAGAAAACATTGTCACCTGCCGTTTTGTGCAGGCGGCGTCCGAGCATATCGACGATGCCGGTCTTTGCAAGACCACCGACCAAAACAAACAGTCCGCCGATTGTGATAATTATGTCGTTGCCAAATCCCGCGACCGCCTCTTGCATCGTCAGCACCTGAGTCAGCACGAGCGCCATCACTAGCAGCAGGCCGACGATGTCGACCGGGATCTTCTCCGTAGCAAACAGAATGATCGCAACGACCAGCAAAATCAGGGTGACTACAATTGGCGACATTAGTGAGAAGAATATCTGATAGCCGCGACAAAAGGCAATGGCCAACGTCGGCTTGCATTCAGGCGTTTCGCGTTCTAATCTGACGCTCGTAAGTATGGCTGAAAGTTTTTGCGAACGCCTGGTCGAATCTTTCGAATCGCGGCCCGAAAAAACCGCGATGCGTATCGTCGGCGTCGAAGGCAACGTTTACACTTGGGGCGAGATGCTGCGCTCAATTCGCTCGATCGCGTATCGTCTCGAACTGGAAGGCGTCTCGCAAGGCGATCGCGTCGCGCTGATAGGCGAAAATCATCCGAATTGGGCCATCGCCTATCTCGGAACTTTATTGCGCGGCGCCGTAATCGTCCCGCTCGATCCGCACGGCGAGATCGAGACGATCACAAACTTTCTCGAAAACTCCGAGGCCAGAGTCGCGTTCCTTTCGCCCGATCAGACCGAACGATTTCAGCAGATCGAAGAAAAGCTCGGGCGACATATTCCCGCCGTAATTTGGTCGACAACAAGCTCCACTCCTTACGAAGGAGGGGTGGACGCCGCTTCGGCGGACGGGGTGGTTCTTTCGTCAATCGGTGATGCAGACAAAGTGGATTCTCAAGCTAAGAACCACCCCGTCCCGATAAAAAACATCGGGACACCCCTCCTTCGTAAGGAGGGGAGCTTGAGGCATAACTTCGCAGATTGGGCCGCGACAGAATTCCCTGCCGAGTTTGCAAGCCGCACACCGCCGGCACGAGACGAAGACATGGCCGTTCTGATGTACACGAGCGGAACGACGGGCACGCCGAAAGGAGTTCCGCTCACGCACGGCAACATCGTCGCCGAGCTCGAAGGCGTCAATCTGGTCCTCAAACTTTCCGACACAGAAAAAATCCTCAGCCTGTTACCGCTCTTTCACGCGTATTTGCAGATCGTAAATATGTGGATCGCGACGACCTACGGCTGCGAGGTCGGTTACTTAAAAGAGCTAACGCCCGACGAACTGAGCAAGGCGATGAAGGAATTCAAACCGACGATCCTCACGACGGTGCCGCGGCTCTGGTATTTGTTTCACAAGAAGATATTCGACGCCGTCGCTGCAAAGCCGAAGTCGGTTCAGCGCGTATTTCGAGCGATGCTCGCCGTCAACGGCAAACTGCGCGACACGATCGGTGTAAATATCGGTCGCAGACTTTTCAGCGAGGTGCACGAAGGTTTCGGCGGCAAGCTGCGCGTCGCGATTTCCGCAGGTTCGCGCTTTGACGAGGATGTTGCCGTCGATTTTCACAAACTCGGATTTACGATCTTACAAGGCTACGGGCTCACCGAGACGAGCGGAGCCGCGACCGCGACTTACGAAGACGACAACCGCGTCGGCTCGGTCGGCAAGCCCATGCACGGCGCCGAGATTACGATCGACAATCCCGACAAAGTCGGGATCGGCGAGGTGCTCATCAAAGGTCCGATGGTCTTCAAAGGCTATTACCAAAATGACGCCGCGAATGCAGAGGCTTTCACTGACGACGGTTGGTTTCGTAGCGGCGACTTGGGTCGCATCGACAAAAACGGCCATCTCTACATCGTCGGCCGCGGCAAAGACGTGATCGTGCTGCCGTCGGGCAAGAACGTTCACCCCGAAGACCTCGAAGTTCACTATCTAAAATGTCCGCTCGTCGCCGAGCTTGCGATCATCGGCGTCCAGGACGAATTGGAATCGCGAGCCGGCGCCGAAAAGCTCGCAGCCGTCGTCGTGCCCGATTTCGACTATCTCAAACAGGCGAAGATCGCGAATTCAAAAGAAGCCATTCGCCACGAGCTCGACAGTTTGGGGCGCTCGCTGCCCGAATATCAACGCGTTCGCGATTACATGATCCGCTCCGAGCCACTGCCGCGCACCGCAACGCGAAAGATAAAGCGTTTTCAGCTAAAGAAAGAGGTCGAGACCGGCGAGATCGCAGCCGAGGCAAAAGAAGCAAGGGCGTGGGAATTCACGCCCGCCGACAGCGCACTTATCGAAACCAACACAGCCCGCGCCGTCGTCGCGGCAATTCAGATGCAGAAGCCCGCACGAAGTAAGGGCGCTCCCGACGAAGATGTTGTTCACCCTGCTATGAATCTCGAACTCGATCTCGGCCTTGATAGTTTGGCGCGTGCCGAGACTTTCGCTGCGCTCGAACAAGCGTTTACGACCGAATTCGACGGCGAAGAGGCCGCGACCGCCCTGACCGTCGCCAACGTCATCGATCTTGTCAACAAACACGGCGGCGAGAGGGCCGATGCGGTCTCTGTCGATCTGAACTGGGGTAAGATCGTGCGCGAAGCGGACGACGACTTTCCCGAGGTTCGCGGCGTGCTAAAAGATCGTCCGCTTTTCGCGGCGTTTGCGTTCGTGTTTTATAAGCTGTTTAATCTCTTCTGCCGCGTCTTTCTGCTGCTCGAGGTGAAAGGTCTGGAGAATCTAAAAAGCTCCCCTCCTTACGAAGGAGGGGTGGACGCCGCTTCGGCGGACGGGGTGGTTCTTTCGTCAATCGGTGATTTAGACAAAATGGATTCTCAAGCAAAGAACCACCCCGTCCCGATAAAAAGCATCGGGACACGCCTCCTTCGTAAGGAGGGGAGCTTTGTGAAGTCATTCATCATCTGTCCTAACCATCAGAGCTTTCTCGATCCGTTCGTCGTCTGCTCAAATTATCCGTATCGGATTTTCAAAAACATCTTCCACGTCGGAGCAAGTGAATTTTTCGAAGGGCGAATATTGAGGTTCCTCGCCACGCTGCTCAACGTCGTGCCGATCAACCCTGACACCGAGCTTATGCGTGCAATGAAAGCCGGCGCCATCGGCCTCAAGCATGGCAAAATCTTGAACATCTATCCCGAAGGCGAGCGCGCCTTCGACGGCGAGCTGCATACTTTCAAAAAAGGAGCGGCGATCCTCGCCACCGAGCTCGATGTTCCGATCGTTCCGGTGGCCATTGACGGCCTCTACAAGGTTTGGGCTCGCAAAAGCTGGCGGATCCGTCCCGCAAAGGTAAAGATCGCCTTCGGTAAGCCGTTTTACGCAAAAGAAATTATCAGCGGTCAGCAATTAGTCGTCAGCGGCGCGTCTGCCGGTTCCACCTCATCCCTAGTCGCACGCCCATCGTCCGCCGGCAACGACGAAGAATACGCCGCCGTCACCGCTCATCTAAAACAAACCATCGCCGCGATGATCGATGAGATGCGGGAATAATACGGGCTGAGATTTACAACTATCAACTGCGCTTATTTGCAAGGTACCGCTAAGTCCTTCGCGCTTTGCATCTACGAACTATTGCGAGAGAATGATTCCATGCGGATAAGATCAGTTATTTTCGTTGTCTCTTTTTTCTCTCTCTCGACAGTTCTGTTGCTTGGACAAGCACAGTCGCCCGCCCAGACGGAGCTCGCCAAATACATCACCGACAATTACGTGAAACGTGAAGTGTCGATTCCCGTGCGCGACGGTGTAAAGCTCTTCACCGCGATCTACGCGCCTAAAGACAAATCCTTGAAATACCCGATTCTTTTAAATCGTACGCCATACACCGTCGCTCCTTACGGCGCGGATAAATTCAGGACTAGTCTCGGACCGAACGCCCTGTTTGCAAAGGAGGGCTATATCTTTGTCTATCAGGACGTGCGCGGGCGCTGGATGAGTGAGGGCAAATTCGAGGATGTTCGGCCCGATATTGCCAATACCGACAATACAAGAATAGACGAATCAACCGATACATACGACACTATCGATTGGCTAATCAAGAACGTCGATAACAACAACGGACACGTTGGGATTTATGGAATATCATACCCCGGATTTTATGCGTCTGCGGGTTCGATTGACTCGCATCCCGCGCTAAAAGCCTGCTCCCCGCAGGCGCCGGTGAGCGATTGGTTTCAAGGCGATGACATGCATCACAACGGCGCTTTATTCCTCGCGCAGAACTTTTCGTTCTTTCAAGGTTTCGGACAGGATCGACCGTTGCCGACATCGACGAACGATTACATCAAACCGTGGAAGGGGCGAAACACACAGGATGGTTACGATTTTTATCTGAAGCTCGGCGGCTTAAAGGAGGTAGCTGACTATTATCAAACCGCATTAGGAACACGCATAAAATTTTGGGACGACATGATGGAGCATCCCAATTATGACGAATTTTGGAAAGCTCGCAACATCCTGCCGAAACTTAAGAACATAAAGTGCGCGACGATGACGGTCGGCGGCTGGTACGACAACGAAGACCTTTACGGTGCACTACGCACATACGAGCACATTGAGCGACAGAATCCGGGAATCTTCAATGTGCTTGTGGTTGGACCTTGGGATCACGGCGGCTGGTCCCGGGCCGACGGCGACTGGCTCGGCACTGCACACTTTGGCAAAAAAACCGGTGAGTATTATCGGACGTCGATCGAAGTGCCGTTTTTCAACCATTTTTTGAAAGGCAAGGGCGATCTCTCGGCGGTAAAAGAAGTAAATCTTTACGACACCGGCGCTCATGAGTGGCTCGATTTCGAGAATTACGAACCAAAGAACGTAACTGCCAAACCGCTTTATTTAACAGCCAATGGCGGCCTTTCGTTTACAAAGCCAGGTAACAAACGCGGTTTTGAAGAATACGTCTCCGATCCGTGGAATCCCGTTCCGTACACGCAGAAGATCACACGCAATTATCCGCGAGACTTCATGACCGAAGATCAGCGATTCGCTTCGACCCGACCTGACGTACTCGTTTATCAAACGGACGTTCTCGCTGACGATGTTACCGTCGCCGGTGACATAAAACCGTCTCTCACTATCTCGTCGAGCGGAACGGATTCAGATTTTGTAGTTAAGCTGATCGATGTCTTTCCAGACGATTACGGTTTCCCCGAAGACCAACGGCCACCACAAAACTCCGCATGGACGGTGTTTCAGCCGGGCGGCTATCAAATGCTGTTGCGCGGCGAACCAATGCCTGCGCGCTTTCGCAACGGGTTTGAAACGGCCGTCGCTTTAACGCCAAACTTGCCGACAAAGCTAAATTTTGTCATGCCGGGCGTCGCTCACACTTTTAAGAAAGGTCACCGCATCATGGTTCAGATTCAGAGCACGTGGTTTCCGCTCGTTGCGCGCAACCCGCAGCAGTTCGTGCCAAATTACAAACAGGCGGCTGCCGCCGCTTTCCGCAAAGCCACCCAACGTGTATATTATGGAGGAAACCGGCCGTCGGCAGTTATGTTGCCGATACGCTTAAAATAGGAGAATAAAGAACATGATACGCTTGGGACTCGCCCGACTAGCGGTTGCCGTCGTCGTAGTGACAATCAGTTTTGCGAGCATTAACGCTCAAACAGCAAGCCAGATCTTTGCCAGTGGGCAGGAACATTTTAAGGCAGGGCGTTACGATGCGGCGATTACGGATTTTCGCAAATACATCGCAATGGCAGGCGAAGATTCGGGTGCGTATTTTAACATCGGACTCGCGTACTATCTTTCGAGCCGCTATAACGATGCGATCCCCGCGTTTCAGAGTTCTGCGAGGCTCAAGCCCGACAACGCAAAGACTCACCGTTATATGGCGGCTTCCCATTACGAGTTAAAGAATTATGACTCGGCCGCTACCTCCTATCAAAACTGCACAAAGTACGATCCGAACAATGAGGACTGCTGGGTCTATCTCGGTAATTCACTCGACTATCAAGCAAAATACAACGAGGCGATCGCAGCTTACATGAAAGCTGTTGAAGTAAATCCTAAAAATCACTTGGCCTTCGCCGAGATCGGCGTCGCTCACCATCGACAAAAGAATTATCCGGCCGCCATCGAAGCGCTAAATAAAAGCCTTGCCATCAAATCTGATTACGCTTTTTCACACCGCTCACTGGGCAACGTATATTACGCGCAAGCCAATTACACTCAGGCAATCGCCTCGTATAAACGCGCGGCAACGCTCGCACCAGAAGACAAGGTAAACTTTAAGCTGCTCGGCGATGGTTACTATCAGACCAAACAGTGGGCACTGTCGGAGCAAAATTATCTGAAGGCTATTGAACTCGACCCAAAATACGCAAATGCCATGTTCTGGCTCGGCAGCGCTTACGTCGTGCAAAAGAAATTTGCTCTGGCAAAAACCCAATACAACGAGCTTTTGCCAATCGATAAAACACTTGCCGCAGATCTTTGGACTAAATACACAGCCGCCGGCGGCAAATAGGAAAAACGTAAAATGCCAAGCACAGCAATTTGGTTCGGAAGACTTTTGATCCTGCTCGGTGTGATCGGTTACGGTTACGGTCTCATGTCAGGCAGTGCGAGTGTAACGGCGATGATACCGTCAGCATTTGGCGTCGTGTTAATGATACTCGGGCATCTCGCATCTGCACGCGAAAACTTGCGCAAACATCTGATGCACGCTGCGGTTTTGGTTGCGCTTCTTGGATTTATGATGACAGCGGGAAGACTGGCATTAAAGTTTGGCGAGTTAAGTATGTCGGCAGGCGCCGTCTCCCAACTCGCGATGGCCGTGATCTGTCTTGTGTTTGTAGTGTTGTGTGTAAGATCGTTTATCTCCGCTAGAAGATCGGAAACGTAAAGACAGAATTAGCCGCAGATTAACGCGGCTAATTTTCTTTATACTGAATCGAGTTCGATCTCGATCTCCAAACCACCGTTAGCATTTTTTGCAGTGATCGTTCCTTTGTGCGCCTTGACCGCGCGTTCGGCAATTGCAAGCCCGAGGCCGATGCCGCCGGTTCTTCGCGTTCGGTCTTCACCGATTCGGTAAAACGGACGAAAGATGTGGGCCAGTTCCTCTTCAGGCACGCCGCCGCCGTGATCTGAGATTTTCACCAACGCATGGCCGTTATTCGCCGCAAGCTGCACATCGACCGCAGTGCCGTCATTTGTGTAGCGAACAGCATTGCGCAAAACGTTTTCGATCGCGCTTCGCAATAGATTTTCGCTGCCCAACACATCGCACTCGTCCGCTTTCGACAGCTCGACGCTTTTACCTTTCGCCTTCGCCTCAAAATCTGCGTCCGCCGAAACATCACGTACAAGCTCAGTAAGATCGACACGAACAGGCTCGATCTCATCGCTTCCGCTCTCAAGTTTTGCGAGCGTAAGCAGACGGCCGATCATCTCGTTGAGCCGCTCGGATTCGGTTTCGATACGTTCAAGAATCGGCGCCGTTTCAGCGTTAGATTTTTGTTTTGCGATTTCAAGTGCAACATTGAGCCGTGCCAACGGTGAGCGTAGTTCGTGAGAAATATCACGGTTTAATCGCTGCTGCGATGTGATCAGTGATTCGATACGCGCAGCCATCTCGTCAAAGTCGTGAGCAAGATCGGCGAGCTCGTCGCGTCGACGTCCCATTCTTCCAAAAACACGAGTGTCGAGGTTGCCCTCCGCCAGTTTTCTTGTGGCCTCGCGGAGCTTTCTAATAGGCGAGGTCAGATAGAGAGCCAGCAGAACACAGGCAATAACCGCAGTCCCGAGCAGTCCTGCAAGACGCAGATAACCTGTCGTAGAGCCAAAGAACAACGCAGGCGGAACTTGGCGGTCCCACCGGATCACGAGGACAAGACGGCGTCCATCCGGAAAATCAACGGGTGCAGCTCCGAGCGAATGTTCCTCGTCGGCCTGCAACTCGATAACGCCAGAACTCAATGCTCTGCCGACTAGATCGGCTGAGTGCGAGATCCGTTCGCCGTCACCGTGCCAAACGGTACCGTTTGCCTCGACAAGACCGACTGTGCGCGACGGCTCGACCTCGCTGAGGCGGGTCAGAAAGGCACGAACGCCCGCTTCACCCTCGGCCATGGCTATCTGTGTCGCGGTGCCGCCGTAGATCGTCATCTGATTTCGTCGGGAGCGTTCCATTCGGCTCGACATAGGGTCGGTCTGGAATGTCCGCGTGACGTAGGTCATCACGCTTATCGTCGCGAAGATGGTAAGCAGGAACCAGAGGAATATCTTTACAAAAAGCTTCATACTAACGTGTATATATAACCGACCGATCGAATCGTTTTTATCCGCTCGCTTCCGTCACCGCGTGGCCCAAGCTTTTTGCGCAGATTGCTCATGTGCATATCGAGGCTACGGTCATACGGCGAGAGCTTTCGCTCTAGTACGCTCTCGCTAAGGTCTTCTTTTTTGACGACTTGGCCTGCGTCTTTTAACATTTCGCGAAGAAGAGCAAACTCGACCGACGTGAGGACGACATCACTGCCGTCGAGCAAAACCGTTCGTGCTGTCGACGAAAGCTCGATGCCGTCAACACTTAAGTTTCCGTCGTCGGTGGAATCGTGCTCGCTGGCGCTTCTTCGTAATATCGCTCGCAGCCGCGCCGCCAATTCACGCGGATTAAAAGGCTTTGCCAAATAATCGTCTGCGCCGATCTCGAGACCAACGATACGTTCCATATCATCGCCGCGAGCGGTGAGCATGATGACAGGCAGCTGCGAAGTTTGTCTCAACGCCCGTAAAACGTCAAAACCATTCATCTTCGGCATCATTACATCGAGGATCGCAATGTCGTGCTCGCCCTCAAGCGCGGCCTTCAAACCCGCCTCGCCGTCGTTGACACTATCCACTGAGAATCCTTCGACGCCGAGATATTCGGAGACCAGCTCGCAAAGCTCTTCGTCGTCGTCGATAATTAGGATCTTGTCCATTGATTCAATGAGCATTCTACGCGAAAAAAGCCGTTTGAGAGCGGCTTTTACATTTCTTTACGAAAACTTGCGGATCGTGTCAGTAGCCGCTCGTGTCAGTAGCCCGCACGTAAGTAAGGGCGCCCACAATCATTATAGGCGCCCTTACTTACGTGCGGGCTACTGACACATATCACCGCCGATCATCGTGAAAGCAATCTTACCGTCGCTATCAAAACCAACAATGTCCGCCCGTTTGCCAACCTCGATCGAGCCGCGGTCATCGAGCCCGAGCAGCCGCGCCGGATTTGTCGAAGCCATCTTTGCGATCTCAACATCTGAAAAACTTATGGCACGCATTATTTTCACACCGTCGAGCATCGTGCTGACCGAGCCCGCGATCGAGCCGCGCTCGTTTTGCGTACGGCCGTTTGTAACCGTGATTTTTTCGCCCCAAAGCTCGTATTCGCCATCACCAAGACCAGTCGGCGCGACCGAATCACTTATCAACGAAACTTTGTCCGGCGATTTTATGCGACAGGCCATTTCCAACATCTGCGACGCAACGTGCACTCCGTCAGCGATAATGTCGAACGTCACGTCTTTGTTCGCAAGTCCCCAGCCCGCAACGCCAAGTTCGCGATGATGAACACCCGTCATAGCATTAAAAAAATGCGTCATGTGCCGCGCACCGGCCTCGAACGCATCGTCAAGCGTCGCCGCGTCAGCCCGCGTATGCCCAATCGACACAACCCAATCATCTGCGACAAGTTCTTTTACCAACTCAATTCCGCCATCAACCTCCGGCGCGAGCGTCGTCATGTGAACGCCTTTTTTTAACCGCGGCAAATCAATCAGGCTCCCCTCCTTACCAAGGAGGGGTGGCGGCGTTTCGCCGACGGGGTGGTTCTTTGTGTGAGTAGAATACGTCTTGAAATACTGGCTCCTCAGCGCCCCGCACATCGCCTCGCTCGCAAAAACGCCTTCGTAATGCACGCCGACGGCCTGCGCAACCGGCTTACCACCCTGCAATTCCATCAACTCATCGATCGCATCGATTGCACGGTTGTAATCCTCGTCCGAGTCCGGCACCAACGTCGGCATCCACGCCGTCACGCCGTTCTTCGCCAAAAACTCCGCAACCTTCAACAACCCCGCCGCGTCCGCCGTGTTCGCATCAACCCCAACCGCGCCGTGACAGTGAACGTCAATAAACCCCGGCACTAAGGTCAGTTTGTCAAAAGCTTGTTTCGGTAAATCTGTTTTAGATTCATCAGACTCGATACTGACGATCACGCCGCTATCAACTGAAATCCCCGACACAGGCAAAACCGAATCGCCAACAACCACTCGCGAATTCTTGAATGACATTACATCCATGTTCAAATTATCCGTCAGCTACCTGCAGATACCAAACAAAAAAACCGCGCCGCCCTTATGAGACGACGCGGAAAAAGTAAATAAAACTAAAATTAGAAGTAAAACTTCGCGCCCAATGCCATTGTGCGTGGGTCACGCACCGTGCCTACTACGCCGAACAAGGTGCTAGTGTTGTTCAGGCTGCTAAACCCGCGCAGATTCGTGTGGTTGAGGATGTTGAATGCCTCCGCCCGCAGTTGTAGCGACATACTCTCGTTGAATTTAAAACTTTTCGCAAGCGTAAAGTCGATACGGAATGTCGGGGGTCCTTCAATGATTCCGCGACCGGCATTCCCTATAACATTCTGGAATCCAAGAAGCCTGGTATTTGCCGTATTCGACGGATTCGGCTGAAAGCAGCTTGTATTAAAGTACTGTTGCTGAGTTCGCGGTGCATTTACATTGGGATCGCACAACAAAATCGGTCGGGCAGTCGGATTGGTATTGATAATACCCAAACCTGCCGGATCAAAGCTAGATGTAATCGGTGTAAATCCAAGGCCGGTGTTATAAGTGAAGATACCCGAAACCTGCCATCCGCCTAACACCTGTCCGGCCAGATCGCGTCGATTTACAAAGAAAGGCAGCGCATAAATATAGTTCACATTGAAGACATGCCGGCGATCCAGTGTCGCACGAGCGAACTCCGCTTTCGAATTGTAGCCATCGACCGGAGCCGTCGAACGATCGGTCTGATTGTCCGTAAGATTCTTGGACCACGTATAGGCAAGATTTACCTGCGAAGAGCTTGAGAATCGATGTACGCCCGAGACCTGCATGCTGTGATAGTTCGAATTGTACCGCGGCTGAATGATCGAGATACCCCGGAAACCCTTGTATGGTCTTAGTTGATCGAGGATCAGTATGTCCGTAGTTTGAATTCCTGTTCCAGGCTGAACATTTGGATTCTCAGGAACGACAGTGGTCGCGCTTCCCGCATTGCGGAAAACATAGCCCGGAGGTTGGCAGGCCACTAAGGTCGGGGCAGGTGTCTGAGCATAGTATGTCGTCCCTGGAGCACACATCGATCTGAGGGCAACACCCGGCGCCAAGGAATTCAATTCCGTTACGCCGATGAGGTGGACGCCCCGCGATCCAAAATAACCCACCGTAAACACGGTCTTCTTGCCAATCTGCTGTTGAAAGTCAAGCGACCAGTGCTGCATGTATGGCGTATTCCAATTTGTTTGCAATGCCCTGAGGCTCTGGACGGTGGCTGATTGCGTGGCCGCTGCAACAGGAGCATCGAGCCGTGTGGCCGCCGGCGACGTGGCGGTGACCTGGAACGGCGGATTAAGCCCGATATTCTGTAGCGCCGTGCCGTTCAGCACCTGCTCGTGATACATACCGTAACCTGCCCTGATAGAGGTCATGCCCTTTTCGAAGGGATCCCAGGCAATGCCGACCCGAGGTGCGAAGTCGGTCTTATTGACATCGACAACGTACTTTCCATACGGTGATACCGTCGGGTTGCAGTTAAGAAGCGACGGACCAGTTGTAAAGTTCTGGCTGTTCACAATGATCCCGTTGCACCAGTTACCATTCGGTACGCCCGCGACATTGAGTATGCGTACCCCGGCGCCTGTCACCTGCGGGGCCTGCGATGACGTCCACAGCGACGGCTCAAAGTTCGTGAGCCGACCGTTTTTGTCATACGGCGAACCGAAGTACGAATACCGAACGCCATAGTAAAGTGTGATATTTGACCGAAAACGCCATTCATCCTGGGCGTAGGCCTCGATCGCTTTCTGCCTGAGATCGGCTGTGTAATCAAAGCTCGCCTGAGAGAATCCATTTGCCGCAACGTTACCTACAAGGAAATTGGCCCACCGAGCGATGTTCTGGTTGGTCGTGTTGTTTGTCACGCCGGATGCGACGGTTGACGTGAACGAGTTGAAAATTCCCTCGTTGTTTCCCGCCAGTGCATTTTCGTTCTTACGATACTGCGAAAACACGATTCCGTATTTCATCGTGTGGCTTCCCGATATCCAGGTCACTCCACCGCTCCAGTTCCTCTTATAAGAGAAATTGTCGTAGGGACCGAAGCTGGTCAAACCCTGAAATCCATTGCCTGTGACCGTAGGAATACGGTCACGTTGATTCGCAAAGGGCAGCGTGACCGGGATCTGAGATTGCGTTAAGGCGAGAGCTCCAATGTTTTGGCTGAGAATTGCTCCGTATCCGTACGTGAACCGCCCCTCAACGATCAGGTTCGACTTCGCCGCCCAGGTCATTTGCGCCGTGTGGGTTCGGCCCGGGGAATTTGTAGACGTCGTCGAAACTCCCGGAATGCTCGAGCCGCTCGAAAATAATGCATTACCGTCCTCGGTCGGGATCTGATCCCGCTGGTACCGGTAGTATCCAGACAGCGCGTCTGAAAAACTGTGGTCGATCTTGATGATCGCTTGCTTAAAGTCCGAGATATTTTGAACCGCAGTGGTCAACGAGTACGGGCCGCCGATCGGGTTATTCGGCAAAGGAAATTTGCTGTAAACCTGTGTTAAATAAGCTCTCGCAGCCGGACTGTACATCGATGCCGGAAGCGCGTTGCCTGCCGTCAAGCGGCCGGGATTTCCAACGGCGCAAGTTTCTGTAACGACATTATTGCGATTAATACAAACATCGACAGGAAAGATGCCGTTACGTAAATTGGCGTCGGGCACGCTGATCGTGCTCGCACTTCCGAAGCGCGAATCCTCACGCCGCTCGTATGAAAAGAAGAAGAAAGTCCTCTCGTACCTCTTAAAATACGGTTCGCCGGGAGCCTTTTCTCCAAAATTCAAAAAGTAGATAGGTCCGCCTATCGTGCCACCGTAATTGTCATAATTGAAAGACGCCCGCCTCGCCTTACCGTTCGCCTCGCGTCCAAACAGTGGAGTGCTTAACCCATTAAGCAGGAAGTTGTTGGCGTTTAGGACCCGGCCTCGATAAAACTCGAAAACCGATCCGTGGAAATCGCTCGTGCCCGAGCGGGTCACGACGTTGATCTGACCGCCGCCGCTACGTCCCGACTCGGCCGGGTAGAGCGATCGAAGCACCCTAAATTCCCCGATCGAATCTACGCTCGGATACGCCTGGATAGTGATGTTCGAGCCGCGGTCAGTCACATCGGCACCATCCACCGTAAAAGTGTTCTGGCTGCTGCGACCGCCATTCACTGAAATGTTGATCGTGTTTGCCTGGCCCTCCGGATTTGTCGTTCCGACATAAACCTGATCTGAAAGATCATTGGAAACGCCCGGCGCGAGAGCCACCAACTGAACCCAATTGCGATTATTGATCGAGATCTCACGCACCTGGTCGCCGTTGATGGTAGTTCCCGCAGTTGGCGTTGAAAGCTCGACCCCGACTGCGTCAGCGGTCACGGTAACCGTCTCAGAGATGTTCCCGGCCTCCAAAGTAACGTCAACATTACGTCGCTGGCCTAGGTCAACCTTTACGCCTGTCCTCACCGACTTTTTAAAGTTTGGAGCCTCTATCGTGACTGAGAATGTACTCGTCGACAGATTCGGCGCCGAAAACTCGCCATCGGCGTTCGTTTGAACCACTCGGACAACAATATTCTTTGCCGAATCAGTTATCGTTACCGAAGCATTGGGCACGCCGGCCCCATTCGTATCGCGCACGGTACCAACAATGTCGCCGGTGACTTCCTGCGCGATTGTGACCACGCTAAAAGTCAAACAAACCGTGAAAATTGCGATGCCAAACCAAATAGATTTTTTCAACATAATCCCTCTTATTTCTTTAATTTCTTAGAACGAAAAACTCCCAGGCCATAAGAATAATTTACATGAATGGACATTTATTCAAATTTTCGTTATCGCATAAGAGCCGTCGTAATCGATCTTTAGCGCATAAATGCAGGAAATAAAACGCTTGTTACGAAAATGTGAATTCTGAACTCGTTTATAACTCGTATTCTCCTATTTGTAAAGCAAGAATGATGCCCTACGTTTCAGAAACTCGGCACTTTTCTCGGCTGCCGCCCTTTCAATGACTTCCGGCGAATCGCCGCGTTTTACCATCTCGAGAATTTCGTTGTTGACGAGCAGGCGGCCGTAACGATCGACTTGCCAATCGTTTGGGTAAAGCCTGCGAAGCGCGCCGGCGATCTCGAAGCCGGTTCGCACTGAATTGAACGACGCGCGGTCGGTGATGATTATATTTATGCCGCTGCATTGCTCGTCTTTGAACACGGACGCGTTTGGCTTGAACCGGATGGGTACGAACCGGACGCCTTTGATACTTCTCTCGTTAAGATACTTCGCGAGCTTTTGCCCATCGAGCCACGGGGCGCCGACGATCTCGAACGGCGTGTCCGTGCCGCGGCCGACGCTCAGGTTTGTTGTTTCGAGCAATCCAATGCCCGGATAAAGCGTCGCTTCGGTGAGCGAACGCATGTTCGGCGACGGGTTTACCCACGTCTGTCCCGTTTCGTCAAACCACATCGAGCGAGTCCAGCCTTCCATCTTAATAACTCTTAAGTCGGCACCGATCTTTCGCTCGAGGTTCATCATCATTCCGAGTTCGCCGATGGTCAGGCCGTAGCGAACGGGCGTCGTGTGCGCCGCGATGAACGAAAGCTGCGATTCGTCTGCGAGCGGGCCTTCGACCGAGATGCCGCCCAACGGATTTGGCCGGTCGAGCACAAACACCGGTTTTCCGGCCTTTGCCGCCTCTTCTAACACATTTTTCAGCGTCGCCGTGTATGTGTAAAACCGCGTGCCGATGTCCTGAATGTCATAAACGATCGCGTCGAGGTCTTTCAGCTGCTCGGGCTTTGGGCGCCGCGTTTCACCATAAAGCGAATAGATCGGCAGGCCGGTCTTTGCATCAATCTCGTCCGAAACTTTGTCATCTAGCAGCCCGCGAATTCCGTGCTCCGGCGCGAACAGCGCGACGAGTTTGAGGTTTTTTGCTTCGTTTAGAATGTCGATCGTCTGTTTGCCTGCGAGATTGCGTCCGGTGTGGTTTGTGACGAGACCGATCTTCAAGCCGTCGAGCTGTTTGAAGCCGGTTCTTTCAAGAACGTCGATTCCATTCAAAACCGTCACTGCCGGGAGCGCAGGCGCCCCGCCTGCAACGTCGCGGAGCGGCGTGCCGCCGCTTGCAGGCGAGGGCGCCTGCGCTCCGACCGAAGAGCGACGTGCGTTTTCTACAAACCTCGGAATCTGCGCGGAGACAGATGCGTTGTAAGCGGCTTCGAACTCGCGATATTTTTCAATCGGCGTGTCTTCGATAGCGGACGCGACTACGGTCGAGACTTTTGCACGCAATGCCGCGACGTCGCCCTTGCCGTCGGGGTGAACGCGATTCGAGAGAAACACGACAAACGTCTGCGAAACCGGATCGATCCATATTCCCGTACCCGTAAAACCGGTGTGGCCGAACGAGCCGAGCGGAAACAGCTCGCCGCGATTCGTCGAAAACGAAGTGTTGATCTCCCACCCGAGCCCGCGCGTCTCGCCCGTTTCCGAAACAACATACGGCGCGGTCATCTTGGAAATAGTCTGGGCGGACAAGATCCGTCGGCCAATAGAGGCAGAAACACGACCGGTAGGGAGTGTGCCTCGCTGATTTCTCGTCCGTCGGGCACCCTCGCTACCGCTCAGGTTTCCGCCTTGATGCGCCGGCACTATTCCGCCGTTCAAGATCATCTGGCAGTAGCGTGCAAGATCGTCGGCGGTAGAAAAAAGCCCGGCGTGGCCAGCGACACCGCCCATACGGAATGCGGTTGGATCGTGGACTTGGCCGCGTAAGATCGCTTCGCCGTCCTTCGCATCACCTTCGAAAGTTGATCCAAGATAACTGTTCTGACCCCGTATGTTCTCCGTAGGTGCAATCTTCTTAAGAACCGCGATTTGATCGTCGGAAACAGCAACTGCTTGGCTCCAAGTCCAACTTCGAAAACCGGATTCAGAGGCTCCGAGTGGCTGAAAAAGCGACCTCGTCGAAAACAGCGTGTCGCATTGCAAAGACTGCCGAACAGGCGACAACGTGTCACAGGAACGATCTCTTCCTAAACGCTCTGCGATCTCCCCGAGCACAATAAACCCAATATCCGAATAGACAAATTTCGTGCCCGGCGGGTTTCGCAGCTTCTCTTTCTTCAGCGCGGCGAGCATACCGGTCCGCCCCGTCCATTTTTCGCCGAGGTCGAAATCGGGACGATAGCCGGATGTGTGCGTTAGAAGCTGTTGAATGGTGACGCGTTTTGCCTGTTCGTCTTCGATGTCGGGGATGTATTTGCCGATGGTGTCGCTCAAGCGGAGTTTGCCGCGTTCGACGAGGATCATGATCGACGTTGCGGTCGCGATCGGCTTGGTAAGCGAAGCAACGTCAAAGATCGTATCGATGGTCATTGGTTCGACCGTTGGGACGAGCGAACGATTACCGTAGGCTTTTCGAAAAACGATCTTTCCCTTGTGACCGACGAGCACGACGGCACCGGGCAGCTTTTTGTCTTTAATATCCTGCGCTACAAGCTCGTCGATCTGCGCGAGCTTCGCGGCATTCATGCCAACCGACTCGGGCTTTGCAACCGGCAATCCCTGAGCCGCCACAAAAGAATTCAACGCTAAGACGCAAAGAGACAAAGACGCAAAGAAATAGAACTTGCTTCCCTTTGCGACTTTGTGACTTTGCGACTTTGCGTTAAAAAAATTCATTTACGCGCTTTGAGTTCTTTTTCACGTTCGACAAAGTTTTCTTTACACAAGGCGACGAACTCTTTTTCAATCGGCGAAAAATATCCGCCGCGGAGACGTGCGAGGCCGAGTTCCCAGTTGATCTCCGCGCCCTCGATCATCCATGAGACGAGTCGGCCTTCGCGAATTTCGTTGGCGATGGTTTTTGCACCGGCCGTGCCGACGCCGAGGTTGTTCTCTACCATCTGGTTGATCGCCTCCTGACGCGAAAGCTCCATCGCGATATTCGGACGGACGTTCGCCGCGTTGAAAAAATCATCGATCATTCGCCGCGTGTTGCCGCCGCGCTCGCCAAGAATCAGTTTCTCGCCCGCCAGCGCGGCTGCGCTGATATATCTCTCGTTTGCCGACGGGTGCGAGGGATGCGCGATGGCGACGATCTCGTCGCTAAAAAGCAGATCGGTCGTTATCGACGAATTTTCGACAGGCAGCGAGACGAACGCGATGTCGATCTCGCCGTGCATAATTTTCTCGACGAGCTTTTGGCTCGTGCCGGCTGTGACCGCGAGTTCGGCGTTCGGATATTTTTCGCGAATGCTCTGCAAAATGTGCGGCAGTTGCTGCGTTGCAAACTCAGCCGACGCCGAACCTATGCGCAAACGTCCGTGCTCTGCGCCCGCAAGCTCGGCAATCTCGGCAAGCGCGTTGTCGTGCTCACGTAAGATCTTTCGCGCACGGTCGAGCAGATATTCGCCCGCCTCGGTCATGATCACTCGACGCGGCGTTCGCGTGAATAATTGCAGCCCGACCTCGTCTTCGAGCTGCTTGATCTGCATCGAAATCGCTGCCTGTGTGACATTAACGCGACGCGCACCGGCGGTAAAAGTTTTTGCCTCGGCGATCGCCAAAAAGGCTTTTAGCTGTCTGATCTCCATAGTCCGGAACGCCCTCGTTTCTGCGATTAGCGTTGCTTATCGAGTATATAAAATCCGTTAAGTTTGATTATATGTCAAGTTTGCCGAAGAATGTAGGTGTATTTTTTGCGCGTATTGTCAGTCTGAAACTGCTCGAGGTTGTTTAACTCTTTGAACTTTGTGTCTTACCTTTGTGGCCTTTGTGATAAAAGTTTTTTCTAATCACAGAGATCACAAAGGGCAGACACAAAGATCACAAAGGGTAGAAACTGACAATTAACTTTCTGCGCGTTTGAGATCATCCGATGCCGTCAAAAAGCTCAAAAACCAGTAGCCGCGCGTCTGCCTACCAGCTTTATCTCGGCGTTGACGGCGGCGGCACAAAAACGTCGGTCGCGCTGATGAACGCGGATCGCAAGGTCATCGCAACCGGCGAAGAAGGCCCGTCGAATCCTCTGCGCGTCGGCGTCGAAACCGCTGTCGCGAACATCGCAGCCGCGATCGACAAAGCGTGTGACACAGGCGGTTTGTCGCGCGGCGATATAATTGCAGCGACGTTGGGACTGGCGGGAGTTCGTCGCCGCGACATCCGCGAACGCGTACGCGAGAGTTTTGCGACGCGGTTTCGGCTTCGCAAGATCGACGTTACAACCGACGCCGACATCGCTCTGTACGCCACGACGCTCGGACAACCGGGGCTCGTCGTCATCGCCGGTACCGGCTCCGTCTGTATCGGCATAAATGACGCGGGCGAAAAATTTATCGCGGGCGGCTGGGGGCCGATCGCCGGTGACGAAGGCGGCGGACGCGGTATCGCTGGTGAAGCGCTTCACGCCGTCGCAAAGGCCTCGGACGGTCGCGGCCCGCAGACAAACTTGAGCGAGCGTGCCGCCGAGTATTTTCGCGCATCGTCGCCCGAAAACCTGATCGGCGCGATCTACGCTCCAAAAATGGACAACAGCCGTATCTCCGGTTTCGCCAAAGAAGTCGTCGAAACCGCGCTCGAAGGTGATAAAATCGCACGCGAGATAATTGCAGATGCAGGCCGCGAACTCGGCACAGCCGCCGTCGCCGTTTTGAAAAAACTCGGTCTGCAAAAACAAAAAGTCCCGATCGGCTGCGTCGGTGGCGTCTTTAACGCGGGCCGGCTGCTAACAAAACCAATGAGCGAGATCATCACAAAAAACGCGCCAAAGGCCTATCTAACCGATCCGCAAATGCCGCCGTCACACGCCGCGGCCTTGCTAGCGATGAATGGAAACTCTGCGAATAATGGAGGTAATAGCAAATGAGATTGTTTTGCGTTGTGATCCTGTTATTGACATCTAATTTGACAGCAACACCACAGACCAAGCCTCCAGTATTAGCGCATTACTTCGCACCTCCGATGGAAGAATTCACCGTTAACGTTCCATGTGTTCCACGTGAAGTTGAGAATGAGGAAGAGTGGAAAATATACAAATGTAGCATTGGAAATAAATGGTTTTTTATCACTTCCAACAAGGACGAGGAGTCTTCTCAGCTTGAAGAAATTAAACGACAAGCATCTACAGAAACTACCTCTAATAAAGAATTGATTGAATCGTTTTCACCTGCACAATCACAGCATTTTGCTTTTGCTGATTATGATGGTTTGTTCCAACAAGTTATTGCATTGAGGTCATCGCGAAGATTTTATATCTTTCACGTGATTAGTGACATTGAAAACGATAGTGTAGCCGATTCGTTTTTCCGGTCAGTTAACATCAATAACCAGCCACGAATCGATAGGCCAAAGCCCAAAAATCCAAAAAGCATTCTTTCAGTTCTTCAGACTCGGAAAATTACGAGCGGATATATCAGTCGAGAAAATGCGTTCTTGTATAAGAACCTGAATCAGGGACCTAATTATGTTCCTGCTGCTAATCAAACTTCTCCCTTGAAGGTGTTAGAGAAAAAAAGTCCGGCTTATACCCCTTTGGCATTTCTATACGCAATTCAGGGTGAAATCTTGATTCGAGCTGTGTTCAAAGAATCGGCAGAGATAGGCATCATTACCCCCGTGAAGAAGTTGCCATTGGGACTCACTGCCAATGCAATCGAAGCCACAAGGTTCATAAAATTTGACCCGCCGGTTGAAAAAGGCAAAGCAAAGACCATAACGAAAACTGTTGCTTTTCAATTTAGTATTTACTGACCAAATGCTGCCGATCACCGAACAAGAAAATCCTGCGACCGCTGAGATCGACAAAGTCTCGACGCTCGAGGCTGTTCGGCTGATCAACGATGAAGACAAAAAAGTTGCGGCGGCGGTGGAAAAAGTTTTGCCTGAGATCGCAGCGGCGATAGATAAAATTGTCGAGCGGTTGGAAAACGGCGGGCGTTTGTTTTATGTCGGTACTGGCACGAGCGGTCGGCTCGGCGTACTCGATGCCAGCGAGATTCCGCCGACGTTTGGCGTCGGACACGAACTCGTCCAGGGCGTGATCGCGGGCGGCTACGACGCCCTCTACAAAGCGACCGAGGCCAGCGAGGACAACCGCGAAGGCGGCGCCGAAGATATGAAAACACGAGGCTTAACCTCTAAAGACGCCGTCATCGGTCTCGCCGCTTCGGGCCGAACGCCATACACGATTGCCGCCGTTGAAATGGCGCGCGAACTCGGTTGCTTTACGGCTTGCATCACTTGTGTTCCCGATTCCGCGATAACACACGCCGTCGACATCGCCATCACCCCCGTCGTCGGCCCCGAGGCGCTCACCGGCTCGACGCGTATGAAAGCCGGCACCGCGCAGAAGATGATCCTCAACATGATCTCGACGGCTGCGATGATAAAGCTCGGCTATGTCCGCGGCAATCGTATGACAAACGTCCGCGCTGGAAATGAAAAACTCAAAGACCGTGCGTTGCGTATCCTTATGGCAGAAACCGGCATCGAGGACAGGAACGAAGCGGAGGCATTGCTCATCGAATCGCAATTCTCGATAAGTAAGGCGATCGCGCTCCGTAACAATGGAGGCCTATGATAGACAGAACTCGAAGCGTAAGACCCTTCGTGTGGACATCTCTCGTAATCGTTCTCGCCGTGGGCTTTTCGACCGCTTGTTCTATTTTCTCAGGCTCGGGAGATTGCGGATACAATGCCAGTTTCGCTAAACCTGACGGTGTCAAAAATGTAGAGATCCGAATTCAACGAATTACTGCCGAAACGGTTGGCCGAAATACGAGTTGCGGCTACCAAAAAATATGGACGAAGGTTGAAAAAATGGAGATAGATGATGTGGCCGTGCCCGAACGCGTTGGCGACAAGCGCGTACCGCAAACTTATGTTAACTTCAGCGATCAAGGCGGTATTGATTACTATTATGAAGCTCCGGCGAGCTTCGATCCGCGAAAGAGTAAGATTCGTATTGAAAACAAGAATGGCAATGTGTACACCTCTCGTCCGGAAACCATAAAGGAGTGGACCGCGACTTCGATGTCGATGACCTTAAAGCGATAAGGACCTATAGATGCAAACACTCGATCTCATAATTATCTTCGGCTATCTGATCGGCATTACGGCGTTTGGGATCTGGTTCGCGGGCAAGCAAAAGACAACCGAGGACTATTTCGTCGGCGATCGGAGCGTGCCGTGGTGGGCGATCGCTATGTCGATCGTCGCAACCGAGACGAGCACGATCACGTTTGTCTCGGTGCCTGGGATCGCGTTTGCAAAAGGCGGCAATTTTCAGTTTCTTCAGCTCGTTTTCGGCTACATGCTCGGCCGCATCGTGATCTCGTTAGTCTTTATTCCGCTGTATTTTAAGGGCGAATTGCAGACGGTTTATCAGCTACTGGGCGAACGTTTTGGAAACCGTGTCAAGATGCTCGCGTCCGGCCTTTTTGTCATTATGCGCAACATCGCCGACGGCGTTCGACTGCTGCTGACGGCGATCGTCCTTGCGGCGGTTTACGGATCATTTAATCCGAACGCCGACCCAACAACGATAATCGTCGGCTCGATCATTTTGCTTGGGCTGGTGATGATCGTGTTTACGTTTTACGGTGGAATGGAGGCGGTCATTTGGGTCGAGGTCGTGCAGCTCGTCATCTACATCGGCGGTGCGATCGCGGCGGCAGTGGTGCTGCTGCAAGATATCGACGGTGGTTTTTCGATGGTGATGAACGTCGGCAGTCAGTTCGATAAGTTCGATGTGTTCGATTTCAATCTCGACTTTGCAAAAACCTATACGTTCTGGGGCGGGCTGCTTGGTGGCTGCTTTTTGACGATGTCCACGCACGGGACGGATCAGTATTTAGTGCAGCGCTATTTGTGCACAAACAAGTCATCGTCCGCCGCGACTGCTTTGCTCGCATCCGGCGGCGTGGTGCTGGCGCAGTTCATTGGATTTTTGTTTATCGGAGCTTTGCTGTTCGCATTTTACGCTCCGTTCAACTCACCCGAATACTCGCAAGCTGGTGTCGCGGGCAGCGGCATTGCCGGAACATTTCCATTCGCCAAACCCGATCAGGTCTTCCCAAATTTCATAACCGAACACATGCCCGCGGGGTTGTCCGGATTGGTCGTCGCAGCGATTTTCGCCGCTGCGCTCTCGTCCAGCTTGAATTCGATCGCCGCGACCGCGATCAATGACCTCTACAAGCCGTTCGCAAAACGCGTAACCGACAGCCAGCTCCTAAAACTTTCCGGCGTACTGACCGTTGTAATCGGCATAATTCAAATTATGGTCGCGATCGCGTTTATGACGACCGGCGAATCCGCGCTGAATATAGCCCTGTCAGTCGCGTCGCTTTTTAACGGACCGGTGCTCGGCGTATTTTTGATCGGCACGTTTGTGAGCCGCGCAAAAGAGATTCACGCGCTCGTCGGAATGCTCGCGAGCATGTCGCTGATGATTTACATCCTGCTCGCATTCAACGGATTTGTTCCCGGCCCGAGAATCGCGTGGCCGTGGTACGCACTTATCGGCAGCCTGACGACGTTTGCGGTCGCGACGTTCGCGAGTTTAGTTTTACCAAATAAAAATGATGAAATTTCTGCTTAACCTAGTAATAGTCTTTGCGTTGTTAGTGAATTTTGGATTCGCCGCAACTGGCGGCCCGCTTACGCAGGCGGTTCTGACTTCAGCGTCGCAAAGGTTTGAGCCATCAGAAAAATCGTGGAAGGCCGCGGATAAACTTCTCAAAAAAATGGCCGTGGAAGAAAAGGTCGGCCAGCTTGTCCACATCGGCGTCAATGCCCGGTTTGCAAATCAGGACAGCGCGTTTTTTCGCGATCTCAAACGTCAAGTCGTCGAGAACAAGATCGGCGGCGTGATCTTTTTCGGAGCGCCTATCTACGAAACCACGCACCTCATCAACCGTTTGCAAGAGAATGCAAAACTCCCGCTGCTGATGTCGCTCGACGCCGAGACCGGCATCGGGATGCGGTTTGAAGACGCCACGAATTTCCCATGGGCGATGGCCGTCGCCGCAACGGGCGAACCTGAATTTGCACGTCGAATGGGCGTAATAACAGGCCGTGAGGCTCGTACCATCGGCATACATCACGTTTACGCGCCCGTGCTCGACGTCAATAATAATGCAGCGAATCCTGTTATAAATGTGCGCAGCTTTGGCGAAGATCCAGCGGACGTTGCGCGGTTTGGCGTCGCGTTCGCCGAGGGCATTCAAAGCCAACGCGTCATCGCCACCGCAAAACATTTCCCCGGTCACGGCGACACGGACGTCGATTCGCATCGCGGCCTGCCGATCATCGATCTGCCACGCGCTCGATTCGATCAAATGGAATTGCTGCCGTTCAAAAAAGCCGTCGAATCGGGTATCGGCTCGGTAATGATCGCGCACATTGCCCTGCCGCAGATCGATGGCGAAGTTATCAAACCGCTCGCCGAATACAGGGGCGGCGATGCCGAAGCCGGCGCCGAGATCGTAATTCAAACTGCGACAATTCCGGCGACGCTTTCGTCAAAAGTGCAGACCGACATCTTACGCAAAGAGCTTGGCTTCAAAGGGCTGATCGTCTCAGACGCGATGTCGATGAGCGGTCTGACGCTCTATTTTACGCAGGAAGAAGCAGGCGTTCGCGCCGTTCTGGCCGGCACCGACATTCTCGAAAAACCGTCCGACGCCGACGCGATGATTCGCGGCCTCATCGCTGCAGTAAAGAGCGGCCGCATCCCAATGTCGCGTCTCGACGAATCTGTTCGCCGGCAACTCGCTTGGAAACACGAGCTTGGGCTTTTCAAAAATCGAATGACACCGCTCGACGCGATCGATCGTATTGTTGCAGGTGCAGATACGCAAACCCTCACTGACGAGATCGCGACGCGTGCGCTCACGCTCGTGCGCAACGACGGCGATCTGCCGCTTGATCGCACGAAAAAGATCGCTGTGCTGGGCTTCTCTAACGGTTTTGACGGGCCGCTGACCATGGCTTCGTTTGTAAATACTTTGCGGACCGGCGGCGTAAAATTTGACTCGGTATATTTGCAGGAAAACTCACTCGCCGAACAGGTCGTAGCGGCGCGCAAAGTAGCGAATAACGCTGATCTTGTTATTGTCGGTCTTTACGGCCGCGTTCGCTCGGGCTTGCGTGCGAGCGTCGGCATTCCGGATAATGGCGCTGCAATTTTAAAGGAGCTGCTTGCAACGAACAAAAAAGTCATCGGCGTCAGCTTTGGCAATCCGTATTTGCTGAATTCTTTTCCTGAGATGAAAACCTACGTCGTCGCATACGGCGATATGCCGAGTCTGCAACGCGCCGCCGCTCGTTCGATTTTGGGAACGCAGCACATCACGGGCAAATTGCCGATCACGCTGCCGGGTTTGCATCCACGCGGCACGGGGATACAACTTAAGAAAAACTAGCCGCAGATAAACGCAGATTTCGCAGATCAAAAACAATTTTCTCTTATCTGCGTCATCTGCGTTTATCTGCGGCAAAATGATTTATGGCTCAGAGTTGGGAAATCGAGAATTTTCTCGAAATCAAAAACAATCATCTTCACATCGACGGCGTCGATGCGGTTGAATTGGCGCGCGAGCATGGCACGCCGCTGTTTGTTTTTAGCGAAGCTCGCATCAAACACAACATCGAACGCCTAAAAACAGTTCAGGACGTAATCGATTGTCCGCTAAAGATTTGTTACGCGGCAAAAGCGATGTCCACGATGGGCATTTTGCAAGTTGTCCGCGATGCGGGCATCGACATCGAAGTAAATTCCGGCGGCGAATTGTGGAAAGCGTTGAAAGCTGGCTTCACCGGCGAGCGGATAATTTTTAACGGCACGAGTAAAGAGGTTTGGGAGATCGAGGACGCGATAAATGCAGGCATTTACGCGATTCAGGTCGATTCGCTTTACGAGCTTTCGCTGATCGAAAAAACCGCAGAACGACTAGGCAAGACCGCCAATATCAGCCTGCGGCTGGTGCCCGAGATTGAGAGCCACACGCATTCAGGTTTGCAAACCGCACTCCTCACATCGAAGTTTGGCATGATGCCCGACGAGGCCTTCGAGGCGTTTCGCGAATACAAAGACTCGCCGCACCTAAATCTCAACGGCATTCATCTGCACATTGGTTCGCAAAATCCCGACCCGCAAGTTTATAGCGAAGCGCTCACAAAACTCTTCGACGCGATGCTCCGCATTTACAACGAGACCGGCATCAAACTCAAACATGTAAATCTCGGCGGCGGCTTTCCTGTGAATTATTTGCGCAATGACGAAGGCGATCTTTCAGCCGAACGGAAACATCTCTTGTCGGCCGACTTCGCTCCTGACGCGGCGATCAACGATGCATGGGAAGTTGTCAGGCAAGCCGCGGACTCGGCAAATGCGAGTCAACTCGTCAAACATCTGACGTTGCTTCTCGAACCCGGCCGCAGCATCATCGGCGACGCGGGAATTTGTCTAACCACTGTTAGAAATTCCAAACAGCGACCAACAAGCTCCTTTCCTTACGAAGGAGAGGTGGTAGCCGCTTGGGCTGACGGGGTGGTTCTCTCGTCGAGTGGAAATCGAACAAAGAACCACCCCGTCCCGATAAAAAACATCGGGACACCCCTCCTTGGTAAGGAGGGGAGCTACGGAGCGGATCACTGGCTCTTGACCGACGCCGGCTTCAATATCTTGCTCTCGATGGAAACTTATAAATGGTATTACCACATGATCTCGGCGGAACGCGCTGACGAATCGCACGACTTTCCATATAAATTAGCCGGCCCGCTGTGCGACGGCGGCGATGTATATTTTGATATCGAAGGCGAAAACCGCTTGCCGCCTTATCGCTTATTACCAAGAGATATTCAGCCGAATGAAGTCCTCGCCCTCCTAAACTGCGGTGCGTACTCGCTCGCGCAAAGCAGTCAGTACAACGGCCGCTTCCTGCCCGCAGTGGTGTTGATTCGTGAAAATGGAGTTCCTGAATTAATTAGACGGCGTGATGATTTTGAGGACCTCGTTTCCAGCGACGTCCTCTAGCTCAGGCTTTGTTCGATAGCTGCATCAGAATATTCTTTTCCTCTACGCTCATTTCTAACTCCGCGTTCTTATAAATCGCACTGACTGCGGCTATAGAAACTGCGCGGCTGCTCTCGTCGCGGATCTCGGCGATGACGGCGAGATTCTTGACCGAGACTGCGCGCGCTTTGTCAGTGTCGCCGTGATCTGCGAAACGTGCAGCGATCTCATTCAGCGCAAGCGAGCGTGATGCTAATTGCGGCACGGTTTCGGACAGCGATGCGGCTTCGTCGAGCATAGCGACTGCCGAGTCCTTTTCGTCGAGTTTTTCTTTTGCATCAGCAAGAGCGATCAACGCGAAGACGCGATCGGCATCTTCGTCGATGAGATTTAGCGTTTGTCGAGCGAGGTCGTCTTCGTTTTGCATTGTTAGAATTTGCGCGATCTGCGAGAGAGCTGATGTCTTTTCGTTCGGGTCTTGATCTTCGAGGGCGATCTCGGTTGCTTTTTCTGTTTTGCCAAAACCTGCGCATTGCGCAGCAATCGTCGCCATCAGAGCGTTGCGAGCACGGCTGTCGCGCGTCTCGATGTCGCGTTGAGATTTTAGGATTTCATAGGCTTCATCGAGCGCATCGATCGCATCTTCCTTTTCTTCTTTTTTCCAATGATCGCGTGCGACAGCGACGAGAGCGGATGACATTTGAGTTTTGTCGGTGACGAGGTCGAGCGTACGGTCGCAAAGTTCATCGCTGCCGGCGTGAAGAAAACCGATCGCACATCTCGCCAGAAAATTATCGCGATGAACATTGTCGAGCATCTCTGCAAAACCGCGAGCTTTGTCGAATGTCTCAACAGCTTTATCGTTACGCTTTGCTTCGATAAATAGATTGCCGGAGTCGCAAAGCACGCGAACTTTCTCTTCCGTGTGCTCGATCTCGTCGGCTGCGACAACTGCTCTTTCCAACGTCGCAATCGCGTCGTCGTGTCTTTCCTGTTCGAGGCGCATCGCCGCAATCTGCTGCAAGGCGTTGACGCGTGCAGCCGGAAATTCGATCAAATCGAGCGTCGCGTCCGCAGCTTTCACATCACCGGCAGTCGCTTGATTAACTGCGACGCCGGCATACACAAAATCCGGATGCTCCATCCTCGCGGCAACCTCACCAGCCTTATCGGTGCGGCCTTTTGCGGCCATCGCCAGAGCGACGCGTTCCAAAGCCTCGACCCGTAGACCGTGATCTTCGACCGCGTCGGCGAGCTGCAAGGCGTATTCATCGTCGCCCGTTTCGGCGCACTTTTCAGCAACGACGATGAGCAATCTGTCGCGCGAATAAGGATCGTCAACTGCATTCGACAACTCCGCCGCAAGATCGACTTCACCACGCGCCAAATATCGCGGGATGATCGACTTCATCGCCTCTGCATGGCCATCGGAACTCTTTATTCGCTCGGCGAGGTACGCGGCGCAGTCGAGCAGATCGTTCTCTGCTCGTTCCTGTGAGATAAAATAGTCTGACATACAAAAATTAATTGGCCGCAGATTGACGCAGATGACGCAGATTATTTGATGATTTTCTTATCTGCGTTTTCTGCGTTTATCTGCGACAAAAAATCCTAAACAAAAACGCGGCGGATCGACTCGGGCATCCAATCGCGAAGATCGTTTGCTATAGCTGCGGCACCGGCTTTACGCAGATCGTCAGCTGAAACTGTGTTTGTAACGCCGAGCGCCGGAAGATCTGCGGCACGAGCCGATTGAATTCCGGGAACTGTGTCTTCGATGACGAGACATTCGCCGTGCGTCATCGGCAGATGTCCCTGCTCGATGCGAAACAGATCAAGTTTGTTAAATCCGGCGCGATAACATTGCGGATCGGGCTTGCATGCAGTCACGTCGCTCGAACTGACGATAACCGAAAAGTGTTTTGCCATTCTCGCCTTGTCGAGTACGTATTGAATTTGGTCACCGCGTTCCATGCTCACCACGCCGAGAGCAAACTCGTGTGACATCTTTTCGACAAAATTCTCAATGCCCTCGAACAACGGCAGGTTGTCGCCAACGACGTCGCGCCACTTTGCGAACTTGGCATCGATGATCTCGCCGATCTTTTTGTCCGTCACTTTTTTGTCGCGACGTTCGTACGCAGCTTTAACAAAAGTAGCGTCGTCCATGCCGTGCGAAGCCGCATAATCTTCTTCGGTCAGCTCGACGCCCTCCGCCGCGAGCAGTTCCTGATACACACGCATCTGGATCGACTCATCGTCGATGATCACGCCGTTAAAATCCATCAAAATCGCTTTTATCATAAATACTTTTCGTCAAAAATATTGCCGCGGCTTAAGATTCCATTCGGGTCGAACGCGCGTTTTAGCTCGGCCATCTCGTTCAAATATCGCTCGCCCATCATCGCGTCGAGATATTTGCGTTTGAGTTTGCCAATGCCGTGCTCTGCCGAAACGCAGCCGCCGAGCATAATCGCCTGTGCGATGCAGCGGCCGTAAATGTGGCGGGCTTTCTCTGCTTCATCATTATTTTTAGGAAGCATGTTCGCGTGCAAGTGACAATCGCCGATGTGTCCGAAAATCACGTAATCGAGGCCGCTCGCGTCGAGCGCGTCTTTGTAAAATTTTAGAAACGTGGGGAAGTTCGCGTCCGGGACTGCCATGTCTGTCCCGATCTTTTTCTGTTTGCTCTTTACGACGCGTTCGTTGACCGCCACGGGCAGCGCATGTCTAAATCCGCGCATCTTTTCGCGATCCTGCTCGTTTGTGGTAAACCATGAGCGTTCAAGATCAGCGTTATGCTTTTCAAGAAGATCGTTCCACTGCTCGAATAACGCATCTTCATTCTCTGACGTTGTTTCCTGCTCGAAAAATATCGCCCCGGCCATATTTGTAGGCGTTTCGGGAAACCTTTCAGAGATGAACTTTAACGCCCGATCGTCGAAGTATTCGATAAGGGTCGCATCCAACAAGCTCCCCTCCTTACGCGGTTGCGACGTTCTCGCAACACTGGACGGCTCTGCGGCCAGAACGAGGGGTGCGGCCTCGAGCCGCGGGGTGGTTCTTTCGTCCAACACTCGCGACTGAAATGAACCCGTTCTCGCTTCATCGACAAAAGCAATCAATTCACTTTCTCGTTCAAAAAAAACGATCCCACTAAAAAATCCCTCAGGCTTTCTCAGCAGCAACAAGTCAATTTCGGTGATCACGCCGAGCGTGCCTTCGCTGCCGATAAACAGATCGATCGCATCGAGCGGCTGCGAGTTGAAGTAACCACTCACATTCTTGCGCACGTTTGGGCGCAGGTATGTAGGCGACTTTACATCGATCTGGCGTCCGCTCTCGGTCGTCAGCGAAATCGTCTCGCCGCCAGATGAAACCGCTTCGCCGCGCGTTATGTTCAATTCATCGCCGTCGGCCAGAACGATCTTCAAACCTGTGACAAACTCGCGCGTCGCTCCGTATCTAAAACTTCTCGCACCTGAGGCGTTCGTCGCAACGGTGCCGCCGATCTGGCAACTCCACTCGGTCGGATCGGGCGGATAGAACAATCCTTCGGCTTCGACACCTTTTTGAAAATCGCCGAGAATGACGCCCGGCTCGAGGGTTGCTGTCATCAAATTTTTATCAATCGCCCTTATTTTATTGAGCTTTTCGAGCGAGATCACATAACCGCCAAACGGTATAGCGCCGCCAACGGTGCCAGTGCGCGCGCCCGAAACCGTCACCGGAATTCGCGCTTCATTCGCCTCACGCAAGATCTCCGTGATCTGCGACGCCGATTCAGGCACAAAAAGCTTGTCCGCATGACCGCCCGGCATGTTGCTGGCGTCGGTGAGGTAATTTTGAATGTCGTCGAGTTGCGTTTTAACTTGCATCGAAAGCTCAATTCTACAATAAAGTGCGATTCAACGCAGAGATCGCCGAGGTCGCAGAGGTATGTTCTATCAGTTCGCTCTGCGTTCGTCGCGTCCTCTGCGTTTACTAATTTCTACTGATATTCAAGCTCACGTTCACGTAAGTATTTCAACCGGTCGCGAATTTCGGCAGCTTGTTCGAATTTCATTTCCTTCGCAGCGTGACGCATATCGGCTTCGAGTTGGGTGATGGTTTCTTTCAGCTGCTTTGGCGAGTATTCCTCGAACTTGTCGAGATCGAGCGGCACCTTAAAGTAATCGGCTTCGTAGGCCGTGACCAGCAACGCGTCGATTGATTTGACGATCGTCGTCGGCGTTATGCCGTGCTCGGTGTTGTATTCCTCCTGAATCTGACGGCGGCGCGTCGTTTCGCCAATCGCGTTTTCCATCGATCGCGTAATTTTGTCTGCGTAAAGTATAGCCAGGCCGTCAGCATTTCGAGCGGCGCGTCCCATTGTTTGAATCAGTGAGCGTTCGCTCCGAAGAAAACCTTCTTTATCCGCATCGAGAATTGCGACGAGCGAAACTTCCGGCAGATCGAGGCCTTCTCTTAACAAATTAATTCCGACGAGCACGTCGAATTCGCCGCGACGCAAATCGCGCAAAATTTTTATGCGTTCGAGCGTGAGAATATCGCTGTGAAGATAGTTGACCTTAACGCCGACTTCGGCAAAATACTCGCTCAGATTCTCGGCCATGCGTTTTGTGAGCGTTGTCACCAGAACCCGTTCGTTGCGCTCGGCGCGCTTGCGGCATTCTTCGAGAAGGTCATCGATCTGGCCTTTTACGGGGCGAACTTCAACCCGTGGATCGAGTAAACCGGTCGGGCGAATTATCTGTTCGATAACCTCGCCGCCGGTCTTTGTGAGTTCGTAGGGACCGGGCGTCGCCGAAACATAGATCGTCTGACCGACCCGCGTCTCAAACTCTTGAAAATTCAACGGCCTGTTGTCTTTTGCGCTCGGCAGACGAAAACCGTACTCGACGAGCGTCCCTTTGCGCGTTTGGTCGCCCTTGAACATCGCGCCGAGTTGCGGAACGGTCTGGTGCGATTCGTCGATCACCATGAGCGCGTTCGACGGCAGGTAGTCGAGCAAAGTCGGCGGCGGTTCGCCCGGTTTTTTGCCTGTAAGGTGGCGCGAATAATTTTCGATGCCGCGGCAAAAACCCATCTCTTTTATCATCTCAAGATCGTACATGGTGCGCTGATGCAGCCGCTGCGCTTCAACGACCTTGCCTTCTTCGACGAGGAACTTTTCATGGCTTTCAAGCTCGGCCTTTATCGTCTGTACCGCCTGCTTTATTGTCTTTTTCGACATCACATAGTGGGTTTTCGGATAGATCGGCAGTCGTGAATCGTGCTTTGCAAGCACTTCGCCGAGCAGCGGGTCGATCGTGTGGACCGCATCGATCTCGTCGCCCCAAAACTCGACGCGATACGCCTGTTCCTGATAGCTCGGATAGATCTCGACGACGTCACCGCGGACGCGAAAACTGCCTCGTTCGAAATCGACGTTAACGCGTTCGTATTGCAACTCGACCAGCTTTTGCAAAAACTCGTCGCGTTTTATCTTCATCCCCGGCTCGACGAAGATCAACATTCCGTAATACGCGTCGGGATCGCCAAGGCCGTAAATGCACGAAACGCTGGCAACGACGATCACGTCGCGGCGCTCGAACAGCGCGCGCGTCGCGCTCAGACGAAGGCGGTCGATCTCTTCGTTTACCGTCGCTTCTTTTTCTATGTATAGATCGGCCGCGGGAACGTAAGCCTCGGGCTGGTAATAGTCGTAATACGAGACAAAATATTCGACCGCGTTGTCGGGGAAAAAAGTTTTGAATTCCTGATAGAGCTGCGCCGCGAGAGTTTTGTTGTGAGCGAGCACGAGCGTCGGCCGCTGAGTCTGTTCGATCACATTTGCGATCGTAAACGTCTTGCCGCTGCCGGTTATGCCGAGTAAAACCTGATCTTTTGCGCCATCGTTTAGCCCCTCGACGATCTGATTGATCGCTTCGGGCTGATCGCCCTTCGGCGTGTTTTCAGAGATGAGACGGAATTGCACAGTCTAATCATAGTGCAAATTTGTGCAAAAATAAAAAAGAGCGGGTTATTTATCGATGGCGGTGGCGGCTCTCTTTCGTAGATTGTCGATAGTGTCGTGCAATTCATCACCACGGGCCGCGTAAATGTCAGTGATCAAATTTGCATCTGACGGACGAAATGCTCGGAGCATGATATCGCTGTTTCTCACAATGCGACGTGAATCAATAACAACGACGGCTCGCGTAAAACTGATCGGATAGAGCCAATGTTTACCGTAATATTTTGTAACTTTGCGATCGGGATCAGCGAGTAATGTTATGGGCAAACTTAACTTCTCTGAAAATAAACGATTTCCAGCAGGAGAGCCGGGTGAGATGCCGACAATCGTTGCTTTGGTGTCCAGATATTGATGCCAGTTTTCCCGTAATGAACACAATTGCCGCGTGCAGACCATCGTTTCATTTTGCGGATAAAACAACAGAACTGTAACCGACCCGATGTTGTCAAATAAATTCCACTTTTCTCCGCGATCTGTTCGCAATGTAAAGTCCGGTGCTTTGCATCCAATGGAAACCGTTTCAGATTTAGCTGTCTTTTTGAACGTTACCGCCGACATACTGCTTGAAATTTGTTATTTGCTCAACGCGTTGACGTCTCGGTAAGCGGAAATGGTGGAACGGGCACGTTCCATAACTTCAGGCGAAAGCGATCTTAGATTTACTATCTTTTGAAGCTCGGGCAACATTCTCTCGTCTTTTTGCACGCTGAAAAGATGCAGGAGGGCAAACTTTACACGCAGGTCGTTGTGATTTATCAGTGTTTCGAAAAGCTCTTTTGTCTCGCCCGCTTTGATCAGCAGAGAGCACAGAGCAAACGCCTCGTATGCAACCTTGCCGTCGTCATGCGCCATCCGTTCAATCGACTTCTCGACAAAGCCGGACTCGATTGCGGCTCTAGCAGCGTGCGTCGTGCGGTAGTCGTCATCCGCCTCAATTATGCGTTTCCATGCATGAGCTCTGTCGAAGCTCAAACGAAACAATCCGCGGGCGGCGGCGGCGCGAACTTCGCGCGTCGGATCGGCACAAGCAAGTAAGATCGCCTCAAAAACCGATTCGTGATCAAATTCGGCGAGCGTCGCCACAGCCTTCGAACGCAAATTTGCCGAAAGATCGTAGAGCGCGATCTGCGCGACTGCTTCAACAGAATTTTGCGTCTTGAACGCTGCCAAAACTCTCAGCGCGATCTCGCGTACCGCTTCGTCTTCCTCTGACTCGTCGTTTGCCTGATCGATCGCATCCAAAAGCGCCGGCTCGTCTGAGATCGGCAATTGCCGGTAAGTTTTTGCATTGCCAAGCTGCGTGAACGAATTTATCGGCAGCTGTGCGTATTGCAGCTTGCGCATCTTCTCCTGAAAAGTCTTTGTATCGATAGAGGCCGTCTTGTCCTCGGCCAGGTTTGCCGTGACTTTTTTGCGACCCTTTTCAAGCTTCTTTAACTCAAATTTAAGCTTTGGAATCTTTGCATTGGGCTGTTTCAACTTTCTTAGCCATTCGAGTTCTTTTTCGGCGTCTACATCTCCAGAACCATCATCGACGATGTCTGAATAATAACTCGCGTAGCGATTTTCGTTTTCTGGCTCACCGGCGCCTCGCTTACTTTTTTTCCAAAAGTAGATGGCAAAACCAATGCCACTAACGACAATAAGCCCAATTGTGTACCACCACTGCTGTCCGGCATCCTCGACCATACGAAGTTCGGACTGCGCCGCGGCCTTCGACACGAAGATCATAATCGATGTAAATAAGGCGGTTAGACGACTCATCATTAAAAAGCTGTGTGCCATGGAGTGGAGATCTTTTTACCTAAAATTGGATTTTTTGGAACCGGTTGTGCCGTGCGTTTGGCGACATGATCGCCGTTTTCTATTATGCAACTATATTTGGCATTTGTCATCACATTTTTGCCAGCGTTAATAGAAGTTCAACGTCTGGTTTTTTTGAAAAACAACTGACCAGAGCCCATTTTGCTCAAATCGCCGATTCGTAATACAGTTATATTTGAGTTTATGCCAAGTCCGGCACTGATTTCCGATAGCGAAATTCCAAATCTAAAATTGCTGCATCGCGGCAAAGTGCGCGACGTGTACGAGGTTGACGAAAAGCGCCTGCTGCTCGTCGCAACCGACCGCATTTCGGCGTTCGACTGTGTACTTCCGACGCTCATTCCATACAAGGGCGAAGTTCTCACTCAGCTATCAAAGTTTTGGTTCGAGCGGCTGTCAGACATCACAGCCAATCATCTGATCTCGACCGAGATCGACAAGATGCCTGGTTCGATCGTGGGTCGCGAAGAGCTTAGGGGCCGTTCGATGCTGGTAAAGAGAACCGAAGTGTTTCCGGTCGAATGCGTCGTTCGCGGCTACCTCGAGGGCTCTGCCTGGAAAGATTACAAGAAGGCCCGAAAAGTTTGCGGTCACGATCTGCCGCGCGACCTAAAACATTGCGATCGTCTGCTCGATCCGATCTTCACACCGGCAACCAAAGCGGCGGTCGGTCACGACGATAACATTACGGGTCTTGAATTCAAATCGATCGTTGGAGCAGAAGCCGCGGCTTATCTAAAATCTACCTCGTTGAAGCTCTATAAAGCGGCCGCCGAGTATGCCCTGACAAAAGGCATCATTATCGCCGACTCAAAATTTGAGTTTGGCGAGGATGCGGACGGCAACATCCTGCTGGTTGACGAGATCTTTACGCCCGATTCGTCACGGTTTTGGGCCGCCGATAAATACGAAGCGGGTCACCCTCAGCCTTCGTTCGACAAGCAATTCGTTCGCGAATACCTCGAAACTCTCGACTGGGACAAAACACCTCCTGCGCCCGAACTGCCGCCCGATGTCGCCGAGGCCACATCGCAGCGTTATCTGAAAGCCTACGAGCTTCTCACTGGCAAAAGCCTTTCAGAACCGGCTGCGGACGGTTGAGTGCCCACCGAAACACTGGCACGTCTCTTGTGCCAGAACTCGGCGGCCAATTAGGTACTCATTATTTTAACTTCGTCACCAACGCGAATCGTCGCGCCAGGCGTTTCCGGGATCAGATTCTGGCCGAATAGAACTGCGTTCGGCGTAACGCCGAGTGACTCAAGGCGCTCGGGCATGACGTCCGTTGCCAAGCGATAGGTCGCGAGCGTTTTCAGTGGATCTTTGCCGTCAAACTCGCCGCGAGATTGATCGACGGTCGTGATAACACAGCGCTCACAAGGTTTTGTGCCGCGAAATACGGCGTCGCCAATACTGATTTTGCTCCAGTCATCTTCCGAGTACGCATCTGAGCCGCTGACGACGATATTCGGGCGAAAACGGTTCATTGGTAATGGTTCGGCGAGTCGCGAGTTTAGCTCGGCGAGCGATGCCTCGCCTAAAACCATAAGCGGATAACCGTCGGCAAAGCTGACGATCTCGCCGCCGCGATCGAACCGCGAATTCACGCTACGTTGTGTATCGTCGGGCATGTAAACCAGCTTGCACGCCGTGCCGAGCACATCGCTAAACCACTCATTTAGCGCGGCTCCATATATCTCGCCCTCGCATACGCTCTGCCAGATCGTGACCTGATGTTTGTCGCCCGTATCCGGCTCAATCGGCACAAACACATCGCCAAACCGTTGCGCCGCGACGCCCAACCCGCTGCCGTCTTCCTCTATCCACACCGACATCGTCGCCATTCGCGGGAACTCACGCTGGGTCATGAACTTTCCGTCAATATCCGTCAGCATCCAACGCCGGTCATGTTGCAGTCCGCGTGGTTCGACGAGCGCGGAATCGACGCTAATTCCCTTCAGCGATTTGATCGGATAGATATTTATCTCGGTAATATGCATAAGAATTAGTTTTCACCACAGAGGCACAGAGAGCACAGAGATTTCAAAAAAACTTCTTACCTCAGTGTTCTTTGTGATTCTGTGGTGAATTCTCATTCCAAAACTTGATAATGCTATTGTCAGATTTTCTGCCTCTTAACTTTCACAGTTGACAACAATCCGCGACATTCAATATACTAGCACTCTTGAACTACGACTGCCAGATTTACGGATTTTGAACCGTGGTTCAAGACGGTATCTTACTAAAATAATTAGGAGTAAACACTATGGCAACTAACATCACACCGCTCCACGACCGCGTAATTATCAAGCGGATCGAGGACAACGTAAATCAGACAGCGGGCGGGCTTTTTATACCCGACTCGGCAAAGGAAAAACCGCAGGAAGGCGAGGTTATCGCCGCCGGCGAGGGCAAGTATAAAGAGGACGGCACGCGCCAGACGCTCGATGTCAAAAAGGGCGATCGCGTTCTGTTTGGTAAATACTCAGGCAGCGAGATCAAGCTCGATGGCGAAGAGTACATCATCATGCGCGAGGACGAGATCCTGGGCGTTATCAACAGGGCAGGAGAAGCAGCGAAATAACAGTGGTCAGCCGTCAGTGGACAGTGACCAGTTCTTTTTCTGACCACTGATCACCGACCACCGACCACTTTTCGACGAAGGAGAAATTAAAACATCATGGCAAAACAAGTTATTCACGGAGAGGAATCACGCGCGGCAATTCTGCGCGGGGTCAATCAATTGGCGGACGCGGTTAAGGTCACATTGGGACCGAAAGGCCGCAACGTCGTTATCGACAAGAAATTCGGTTCGCCGACTATCACAAAAGACGGTGTCACGGTCGCTAAAGAGATCGAGTTAAAAGACACGGTCGAGAACATGGGCGCGCAGATGGTTCGCGAAGTCGCGAGCAAAACGTCGGACGTTGCCGGTGACGGCACGACGACTGCGACGGTGCTCGCTCAAGCGATCATCAAAGAAGGCGTTCGCACGGTTGCCGCGGGTGCAAACCCGATGGCGCTAAAACGCGGCATCGAAAAGGCCGTCGCGGTGATTGTCGAAGACATTCACAAACAGGCGAAGCCCGTTGCCGGTGACGACATCGCAAATGTCGGATCGATCTCGGCGAACGGCGACAAGACGATCGGCACGATCATCGCAGAGGCGATGGACAAGGTCGGCAAAGACGGCGTCATCACCGTCGAAGAGTCCAAGACGATGGAGACCTTACTCGAAGTCGTTGAGGGAATGCAGTTTGACCGCGGCTATCTTTCGCCGTATTTCGTGACCGACGCGGACAGAATGGAAGCCGTGCTCGAAGAGCCGTACATCCTGATCCACGAGAAAAAGATCTCGAACATGCGCGACCTGCTGCCTATCCTGGAGCAAGTTGCGAAGATGGGTCGTCCGATGTTGATCATCGCCGAAGATGTCGAGGGCGAGGCGCTCGCGACATTGGTTGTTAACAAACTTCGCGGCACGTTGAATGTCGCGGCTGTTAAAGCTCCGGGCTTTGGCGATCGCCGCAAGGCAATGCTCGAGGACATCGCGACGCTCACGGGCGGCAAGGTCATTTCGGAGGATCTCGGCATCAAGCTCGAGGCGATCACGCTCGAGGACCTCGGCAAGTCCAAGAAGATCACGATCGACAAAGAGAACACGACCATCGTCGAAGGCGGCGGTTCGGGCAAGGACATCGACGGCCGCGTCAAGCAGATCCGCACGCAGATCGACGAGACTTCGTCCGACTACGACCGCGAAAAGCTGCAAGAGCGTCTTGCTAAACTTGTCGGCGGCGTCGCCGTTATCAAGGTCGGTGCCGCAACCGAGACAGAGATGAAAGAGAAAAAGGCTCGTGTCGAAGATGCTATGCACGCAACTCGTGCTGCTGTCGAAGAAGGCATCGTCGCAGGCGGTGGCGTCAGCCTCGTGCGTGCTGCAAAAGCGCTTGACGGACTCAAAGGCGATGACAACGACGAAACGCTTGGCGTTAACATCGTTCGCCGTGCTCTCGAGGAACCGCTTCGCTGCATCGCCGGTAACGCCGGTATGGAAGGCGCGGTCGTCGTCGAAAAAGTCGCGGGCGGCAAAGACGCTTTTGGCTTTAACGCAGCGACCGAGGTTTACGAGGACCTCATCAAAGCAGGCGTTATCGACCCCGCAAAGGTCACTCGCACCGCTCTGCAAAACGCGGCGTCGATCGCCGGCCTCATGCTCACAACCGAGGCAATGATCGCCGACATCCCCGACGATAAGGGCGGCGACCACATGGGCGGCATGGGCGGCGGCATGGGCGGCATGGGCATGGGCATGTAACGGAACGCGGACACTCTTGTCCGCAAACGCCGCAACGCGGCGTGGTTATTTACACAGGCTTCGGCAACCGCCGGAGCCTTTTCCGTTGACATATCACGGATAAAGGCGAAAATAAAAACGGAGACATTATGACCAGTGAAGAGATAATTAAAGAAATAGCCTCTCTTCCGGCTGAGGCCAGACGCGAGATCGAAGACTTTGTTGCGTTTTTACGCGCGCGATATGCTTCTCGTAAACCTCCAGCTAAGAAGTTCGAGAGCGAAGAATTCTTTGGCATCTGGCGCGACCGCGACGAGATGACGGACAGCACTGCCTGGGTCCGATCCGTTCGTGAAAAACATTGGGCCAACTAGATGCCTCTGACGATCATTGACACTGATATTCTGATTGACGAAGGCCGCGGTATCAGCGATGCGGCCAATTTTCTAAACCGGCTCGAATCAACCTCGCTCCTCGCGATCAGCGTTGTAACTCAAATGGAACTTACCGTCGGCTGCCGGAATAAAGACGAACAGCGCGACCTTGCTAAATTCCTTCGCCGCTTTCAGGTATTGAGCATTACATCTGAAGTATCAGATGCTGCCATCGAACTGCTGCAGCAATACAATCTGAGCCACGGCCTGCTAATTGCCGATGCACTCATCGCCGCAACCGCTCTGACTTTTGCCGAGCCATTCGCGACAAAGAATCAACGCGACTTTCGATTCATCGCTGGCTTGAACCTTATTGAGTATGTGGCTTAGGGTAAAGGACAAAACGAACGTCAATGCCGAGTCTTCATTTTGCATTTTGCATTCTGCGTTCTGCATTGGTTTCGTGGGCATGGGAATGTAATCAACTAGCTCCCCTCCTTACGAAGGAGGGGTGGCCGGTAGGCCGGGGTGGTTCTCTCTGGAGTTCCGCTTTGGCAGATAGTTCCGAGCAAGTTTCCCAACTTGCGGCAGTTGCAGTTTAACTGCTTGTAATATGAGAGGCTCTGTCCGGCAACGGGCAGAGCCTCTTTAATTATCATCTGGCGAAAAATGTTGAAGGATGGCAATATCCTACGAGGAACTTCGGCTATGCACATTTACATTGACGAATCTGGCATTTTTAACAATCCTGATAAAAAAGGTTCGGCACCCTCCTGCGTTGGTGCTCTAATAATTCCCACGAGCAAAAAGAAAGAGGTTTTTAAAGAATTTGATGCGCTGAAGCATCGCTGGGGAAAGAGCGGTCAAGAGGTCAAAGGAAGCAAGCTTGACGAGTCTCAGGTAGCGGCAGTTGTTGCTTTGCTCCAAAAATATGATGTGTTGTTTGAAGTTTCCACGATTGATATGGCACTTCATCCTGACGAAGCCCTTACAGAATATAAAAAAGTTCAAACGGAACAGATAACGGCCAGTATCACACCGGCTCATCAACCCCATGTAGTGAAACAAGCGAACGAAATAAAAGCAGCCTTTCAAGCTATGTCCATTCCCTTGTTCGTTCAAGCTTTTCTCATGCTATATCTGATTCCCAGAGTGCTTCTACATGGAGTTTTATATTACGCCAGGCGAATACCGGAGGAACTCCAATGGTTCTATTGGCAAATAGACGCGAAAGAAACGCAATCCTTACTCGACTATGAAAAGGCTTGGTCAACAATTATCTACGTGACCATGTCCACACAGTCTCTTAATAACCCAATTTCGTTTGTCGAGGGAGGGGACTATTCGTATTTAGATAAATTCTATAAAGACGTTAGCCGTGACGCGGAAACACTTACGGAAATGGGGTTGGATCCAGACGAACTTAAGAGCATTAACTTGGGAAAAATCTTGGGAGAGCATCGAGCCTTTCAAGACTCAAAAACCAGTCTAGGCTTACAGCTCGCTGATATTTTAGTCACTTCTACCAGACGGGCTTTAAGAGGAAACCTAGGTCAAGCTGGTTGGGAGAATATCGGTCGTCTGATTATTAACAAACAGATAACCGGTAAGGGTAATGGCATCCATCCCATAATGATTAACCTCCAAAAAGCCAAAGAAAATACCACCGTTCCAATAACGACGGCGGTTGACGTATATAAAACGTATCTTTCCAAAGGCAAGTCGATTTTGAGATTCGACGAAATGTGAGAAAAACAGCGGAAAGAGCGGAAGGGGTCAGTGGGAAGAATTGGGGTCTGGCCTGCGATTCTTTGCCGCTAACGTTCTAATGCGCTAGTGCTTCGGATGTATCTCGTCAGAGTTGTTATCTGCACCCTTCTTGGGATCGAAACCTGCCCGAAGGACACCTGTCTCATCGCAATAAAGAGAAAGCTGTTCCTGATCGTTTTCGTTATACGTACTATCGGCGCGATCTGGATAGATCGAAAGTGTGTAACGGTCGCTGCTTGCGTCGAGTTCAATGATAAATCCCGCGTCCCGCCCATCAACAACCTCGTCTCCAACCAGATCCGCATCGGCTAATTCCCGAAGTGTTGCATATCTTCCGTTTTGGTTTCTAAAGGTCTTTTGTCCATCTCTAATACGTTCGCCATCCGTTACTATTTTGTCGACCCTAAGACGCGATGAAAGATTACAAGCAAATACGGCGGCGATAATGAAAAGGAAAGACAATACTTTCATACTTGGATAACACGTTAGACGACTAAATAAGTTCCTGCAGCAAATCGAGTCGGACTTGCGACAAGGTGATTTTCGAGTCGGCGGAGCGGACGCCATATATGTAGCCCACGGTGCCAACCGTTGGAACGGATTCTGCGATTTAGAGCCGTTCTGAAAATTCGCTCGCCTGCCTCTCAGGTTTCGATCAGTTCAATTTCACATAATTACGATGAACGACGACGTCGGCTTTATCGCGGGCTTCGTAAACAGCCTCATTTTTAGTCGCGCGAGTGATAACCTTTGACTTTGCAACGGTCTGGCGTTCCTTCTTTGCTCCTCGGTCGGCCGTGGTAAGGAAGTTGCTGATGTCGCCTGCGGTCGGCTGGCCCGCGGCTTTGGGCTTATCGTCGAGCGAGATCGCTTCGACAACGGCAGCTCGCAGCATTTTTGGCCAGAGTTTGGCGAACAGGTGATTGGATAGGTAAATATCGGCGCTGTTGATCTTGCCGTTTATCGCGAACGCATAGCCGATGACGTCGCTCTTTCCCTTCGTGATATCGGCAAGCTTATTGACGAAATCCTCTGTCGCCTTTTTGAGCTTCTTGTTCTCAAGAGAAAGTTGAAGACTCGAAGCCGATGAGTTCGCCGTGACGTCTACCGATACGTTGGCAGAGATATTCCTCTGCGAGTTCGCTACCTCCTTCCAAACCTCCGTTTGCGAGCCGGAGCCGGTTCCGCCTCCGGTTCCGCCTCCGATTACAGATCCCGATCCCGATCCTGACACGTCTCCATTGGTGGCGATCTTTAGTTCCTTCGAAACTATGCGCTCCTCGGACGAGGAAAATTGCTTTTTGCTTTCGTTGCCTCGGCCTTCCCATCGATCCGATTCAACGCAAAATGCTTCGATCGAGATCTTGCCGGAGTTGCGCGGGATGATCACGCTGATCGCGAGCACGCGGTCCTGTTTGCCGCCCTTAACGATATCGCCGGATTGGATGAACACGTCAAAATCGGGCGAAATATTCTCGACGATCAGCTCGTTCACGTCGTCGCTTTCATACACTATGAAGATCTTCTTTTCCATCGCCTCTTGCAGCGTTATCAGATCGCGGCTCGGGCTCGCATCCGCGCCGTGGATGAGAAAGATCGTCAAATTCTTGTGCGTGTAAGGGGCCGAAACGCGCGTCGGGCTTTGCCCGAAAGACGACACAACTGCGATGCAAAGACACACTACCACCGTAAGGCTGAAACCTGCCAAGCCTTTCATAAGATCACCTCGTTAAAATTTTTAATTTCGGACTAACTAACGATTACCTAAATTCGTTGTTCTGCTCTGTGAGATGCACACGCACGAAAATGGATGCTTGGCGGACCGGACATTTGTAAAAGAGGGATTGGTGCCAGGCCTGCGATCTTGCGATTCTTGAGTCCGCAACACGGACGGCATATTTGTGGCCCCGAGTGTTCGGGATCCCGACGGGTCGGGACGGAACGGAACGTGGGGTTACGTGTCTGTAGCCCGCGTGTAAACAAGGGCTCAATGCAGAGTCGACACCAACGTGGAGCCCTTACTCACGTGCGGGCTACAGACACGAGCGTGTGAAACATGCGGCTAAATCGCGGCTCGGCGACGGTCGGTGTGATCTTCAAATCCACGTTCCGTGGATTGCCACCCACGGCGAAATTCATTCTGCCGCTCATGCGGCCAACCCGTTCAATCCGGCGCGCGCGTTTGCCTGACCACAGCCTATCGGCTACACTTCGAGCGTCCGAAAAATAGCAGGATTAATATGTTTAAGAAAGCACTTTTCTTCGTCCTCGTGTGTGTGTTCGCTGTCCAGGCACAGCAGAGAGATTGGCCGACGGCGACGCCAAAGTCGGTCGGAATCGATGAGAAGGCGTTGGCGGCGTTCGACGCCGAGATCGCCTCGGGCAAATTCGGCAATATGGATGGCCTAACGATCATCCGCCGCGGAAAGCTGGTCTTTGAAAAGAGATACCCGCACGACTATGACAAGATCTACGGCGCCCAGGCAAAACTCGAGAGCCCGCTGAACGCCCACGACCCGAGCGGCCCCTACAACTACTACAGTTCCTGGTGGCACCCGTGGTATCGGCGCGGCGAGCTTCACACGCTCCGGTCGGTGTCAAAAACGATCACGTCGATCATCTTCGGCGTCGCCCGCACACGAGGCGACATTCCCGACATCGACACGCCTGTAATGAAATATTTTGACGAGTCAAAGGTCGCCAACGTCGACGAGCGCAAGCGCCGGATGACGATCCGCCACCTGCTGACAATGTCCGCCGGCATTGACTGGAACGAGTCTCTTCCATATTCCGATCCAAAAAATACAGGCAGCCAGATGGAGGCATCTTTTGATTGGGTCGAGTACACGATCAACAGGCCGATGGCCCACGAGCCGGGCAAGAAATTTGAGTATAACTCCGGTGCAACGCAGATCCTGGCTCATGTCTTTCGCGTGGCTACGGGCACGGATATTGAGGATTACGCGGTCAGGCACCTCTTCACACCGCTGGGGATCAAGCAGTTTTACTCGAAGCGCTCGCCCAGCGGCCTTGTCGATGCAGAGGGCGGTGTTTATCTGCGTTCCCGTGATCTCGCCAAACTCTGGTACATGTTCCTAAAGAACGGCATGTGGGAGGGCAAACAGATCGTTTCGCCCGAATGGGTAAAAGACTCGCTCACGCCGCATATGGACCTCGGGCCGAACGCGAAATACGGATTAAAGTGGTGGCTGTATCCGTACGGCAAAGACAACAAGATGCTTGCATGGAGCGGCAACGGCTTTGGCGGTCAGTTCCCTCTTGTGCTGCCCGAGTACGATATCGTAGCCGTTTTCAACGCGTGGAATGTCGATCCGGGCCCGGCAATACGGCCGAGAGAGGCGATCGCTCGACTCGTCGGACTGATTGCGGACGGTAAGAAGTGATACCGAGGCGGAATTGCACGCTTCAGGTTTTTTATCTCCCCTGATCGTAGTTCGACAAGGAGAATCGAATGAAGAATTACCGGCGATGGACACGTATTCACCGGTGAAGAACGGACACCCGCAGCTTACGGAGGCGCGTTTACGGGTGACGGACGGGCATTTTCACCTGACGGACGCAGACTCGCAGGTGAAGAATGGACACCGACAGCTCACGGAAGCTCACTTAAACGGAAGGGTCGCGCTTTTTCACGTGACGGACGCACATTTACACGCAAGGGTCGAGCATCTACACGTAACGGGCGAGCATTTACGCGTGACGGGCGAGCATTTACGCGTGACGATCGCTCATTTACACGCGAGGGTCGAGCATCTACACGTAACGGGCGAGCATTTACGCGTGAAGAACGGACAGCAACAAGTTGCGGTCACGCATTTACATGCACGGGTCGCGCACTTACACGTGACGTGGAACTAGTTGTAACAAATAACCGCGCGTGGGAACGAAACGACCGATGCAACCGCCTCCGACGGTTCGGGTCGATCTATGATGACGATTCCCAGATCTGGCGATTTGGCCTACAAACATACCACCGTCTGCGACGATTCTTCCGAAGGGCGCGTAGCCACCGGAGCACGTCGGGCCGCACAGGGAATCGAACTTTGTGAACAACTCGGGCGTAGGTCAATTTGAGATAGTATACAATTCCCGTGAGGCATTGAATGTATTGTCCTAAGTGCAGTCAAACACAGGCATCTGAAGAGATGCGATACTGCTCGCGTTGCGGTTTTCCTTTGCTCGGCGTGGCAGAGTTGGTGGCGAGCGACGGTACGGCGGTTGTAAAGAGCCCCGATGACAGTGGCCTAACGCGACGCAAGATCATTGTCAGGGGATGGGCAGCGACAGCCGGTCTAAATCTCGTCTTTGCGCCGTTTGTTGTCGTTGGTGTTCAATCGGTCGAAGCGGTTGTAATTTATCTCTTCTTTTCGCTCGTATTGCTGTTGGGCGGCTTCGCGTGGTTGATATATACTCGCCCGGCTCGAGAAGGTAGAGAGAACCGAGAAGATCACCTTCGTTCAAGAGAGCCGCATTCCGCTTTGCCGGCTGAGCGTTACACTACGCAAGATACGCTCGGACAAGGACATCTGACAAACAAGTTATCGGCTCCTGCAACCGTCACCGAAAGCACAACAAAATTGCTCGATCCAAGCTGACAGTGGGTAGGCCTGCGATCTTAATCTGCGACGGTTTTTTATTTTGTAACGCCCAACTTACGGGCTTGCCGCATTCGCCGAGCGGAAAAGCTATGCTTTTCCGGGAGCCTCACCAAAAACCTCGCGGCTATGCCGCCGCATTTCCGCAACACTAAAGAAACGGCGGCGCAGCCGCGCTGTTTTATTCAGGGTTCGCGGAAAAGGGCAGCTTTTCCGCTCGGCAACGGTCGGTGTGAGAAACAGATCACGTGTTTCAAACGACGGCTGATGCCTGACCCTCAAATTTCCCTGAAGTTGATTCTTCTGAGCCGCAGACGGCAAGGGAAACCCGGTCGACAACTCTCCCGGTTCTGACAAGAATTCCGTGCGCTTGAAAACACCACGGCTAAAGTAATACTGCCGCTGACGCGGCGGCCCGAATGAAAAACAATGCCGGCCTAAAACCCGCGTAATATTTATGCCAGTGAACTTAACCCTTTCCGATCTTAGTTTTTAGATTATCGCCAAGTAGAAATACCAGACCAATGGCGAGCCAAAACGCGGCCTTTAGCCAATCGTGACTCTGAAAAGTCTCGAGTGCGGCAACGCCAAAGAACAGGATAAATACCGCAAAATTTGCCCCGAACCTAATTCTTCTCATTATTCGCCTCCGTTAAGTAGTTCACCGATGCTTTACGGAAAAGCCGGCCGCGAAGTTCGTCACGCGCAGAGGTTAGGAAACAGGAAATTCTGCCCATGTGCCATTCTGCGATTTTGCAAGCGCTAGAGCCAGCGGCACAAGAGACGTGCGGGTCTTGTGGTAGGCACTAACCCTATTGAAACTTGCGCATCCGGGTCTCGTAAACCTAATTGATGAAAGCCATCATTTATGGTCCGTCCCATACTCTGCAGCTTGCCGAGATAGACAAGCCTATTCCTGCCGACGACGAAGTGCTGTTGCGGGTTCGCGCGGCGGCGGTGAATCCGCTTGACGGCCACCTGCTGAAGACCGCTCCCTGGATGCGAAACCTAATGTCCACGATGGTCGGAATAAGGGTCAGGCGGCCCGGCGCCGATGTCGCGGGCGAGGTCGAGGCGGTCGGCAAAAATGTTACGCGGTTCGCTTCCGGCGATGCGGTATTTGGCGGATCAAGCGGCGGAGGGTTTGCCGGGTATGCGTGTCCTCCGGAATCGAAGCTGGCCAAAATGCCCGCGAATGTCAGCTTTGAAGCGGCGGCGTCTGTGAATGTCGCGGGCCGCACGGCGCTGCAGGGACTTCGCGATGTTGCCCGCCTCGAGCGCGGTCAACGCCTACTTATTATCGGCGCTTCGGGCGGCGTCGGAACTTTCGCCGTGCAGATAGCCAAGTGGATAGGCGCGGATGTGACCGGCGTTTGCAGCACCGGAAACGTCGATCTTGTGCGCGGCCTCGGCGCGACGCGCGTCATCGACTATACGTGCGAGGATATTCTAAGGGGCGACGAACGATACGACGTGATCTTTGATCTCGTTTCGGACAAGCCGCTCCTGGCTTTGAGGCGCATTCTCACACCTAAAGGAAAATGGGTCGGCGGCGGCGTGCTCGGCGTGGACGCTTCGATGATCAGTATGATCGTGAGTTCCCTTAAAACGCCATTTCTATCACATTTTACCGGTCAAAAGTTCGCCTCGTTCATGACGAAAACCAGCAACGACGACCTCGACGTTCTGGCCAAGCTAATCGAGTCCGGCCACGTAACACCCGCCATCGACCGCACTTATAGCCTTGACGACGTTGCCGACGCGGTCCGCTATGTAGACGCTAAACACGCCCGCGGAAAGGTCGTGATCTCGGTCCAGGATTGGAGCTCGACTGGCAAAGCCCGAGGAACCTCAAGATAACTTCTCCCTGATCCTCAATCGACGTGCTCGCCGAGAGCCAGAACTTTTCAAACTTCACTTCGTAAAGCCCAACGAATCAAAAAAGCGGAGGAATTCTTGAGATGAGATCTGAAATGAACCTCGGTCGAACGGTGGGCATTTTGCTTCTGCTGCAGATGGCATCTGCACTCGTTTTCCCTTTTGTGCTGATGCGCGCTTTGAATGGCGGCTATCCGGACTTTCTCGAAGCGGCAGCCGCGAGCGGTGGTCAGATACGCGCTGGCATGGGCCTGGCATTTGTTGGGGCCGCACTTACTCTCTTTCTGGGCGTGAAAATGTTCTCCGTTCTAAAGCGGCACAGTAATGGAGCCGCACTTTGGTTCCTGGGCGTCTGCGCGATCGGTTGTGGAATCGATGCCGTCCATAGCGGATCGGTGCTTTCAATGCTCTCGGTCAGCGAACGGTTTGCCAATTCAGGCGGCGCCGACGCGGCCATTTATCAGGCCTGGGGTGCGGCCGCCGCGTCAATGCGAAGGTCGTTACACGTCGTACAGCTTGTCGCGATCGGAGCATGGATGATGACGTTCTATGTTTCGCTATTGCGTTTCCGGCTTGTCCCGCGGCCTTTGTCGACGCTCGGCATTATCGGCGTCGCCAGTCAATTCACCGGCGTTACAGCAATGATGTTCCTTGGCTATCCGCAATTGGGATTTCTTGCGATGCCGCTCGCTCCGATCCACGCGATAACGGCGATTTGGCTCATTGTTAAGGGTTTTCCGGTCGCCAGTGCCGAATAGTGTTAAGAGCACTAGGCTGCCGGAAAAAAATTCCCGTCTTTCAAGCGATGGATGATGCTTGCGTTCGGTTCAATTGCCGCTGACGCGGCAAGGTCGTTGTGCTGGTCCAGGTTCCGTAGGTTGAAACACCACGACTAAAATCATCCTGCCGCTAACGCGGCGATCCTATTCTTAGTCGGCGACGCCGTTAAGAATCTGATCGCGATCCCCGACGGCTCCCAGCAACCCGCTGCGGTCGGGCAAACCCTTATTCTTTGAACAACCTTCACATTCCGCTCGTAAACACAACAACATCCACGGAGGTACGCCATGACCCAACACATTGGTATCGTAGCGGGCAGCGCCGAGGGTGCGGCGTTATGCTACCGCACTATCTGTATGGATGCACCGCGCGTCTTAGGTGAGCATAACCACCCTGAGATAACTATGAGTTCCGTGCCGCTCGCCGAACACATGCGCCATATCAATGGCAACGACTGGCGAAGATTGGCCGAAATTCTGTTAGTTTCTACGCAAAAGGTGGCTGAGGCGGGGGCCGACTTCGCCATCTGTCCTGATAATACATACCATCAGGCGTTCGAGTGTCTGGTACCGCGTTCCCCTATCCCGTGGCTGCATATCGCCGAAGTTGTGGCTGAAGAGGTCCAGCGTTTGGGCTACATTCGCCTCGGCATTCTGGGTACCCGGTATCTGACCGAGGGCCCCGTCTACCCCGGGACATTGGAGAAACTCGGAATAACGAGTGAAATACCTCATAAGTCAGACAGAGAGCGGGTCAATGAGATTATCTTCAAAGAGCTGGTCAACGGTGTCTTAACCGAAGCCTCAAGGATTTACCTTAATGAAGTTATTGAAAAATTCAAGGAGCGTGGCTGTGACGCGACGTTCCTCGCCTGTACTGAAATACCCCTGATCGTACGCCCGGACGACGCTCCCCTACCGACCTTGGATTCAACACGCTTGCTCGCAAGAGCCGCCCTAAATCGGGCGCTGGTTAGTGAATCGTAAATTGTAAATTGAAAGCTCGCCGGGTAATGTCTATTTCGCCCGCAACGCGGGCTTATTCATCTGAGCCTTTTGCTTTTCTAACCGGTTGTGGCAATATTTCCGCAATCAAAGGGATTATAGGAAAGTATGAATAAGACGAATCTTAAGCGCGTCGGTTTAAAGATGATCTTCGCGGCGGTTATTTTTATTGCGGCGGCTTTGCCGGCGTTTGCGTACGAAGAAGACACGCACTTCCTGATGACGTATGTGATCTGCCGTGCCGCCGGCCTTACCGAGGATGAGGCGCTGATCGTCGCGGCGGTCGATCAGGGAATGGACGACTCAAAGGACACCAACGCCATCGACAAGGGGCCGAACGTTACCGAACAATGGCTTTGGCACGCGATCGATAAGGGCGGCGACATGAAAGCCGCGGGCATTCTCGGCCGTCGCGAAGCTCTTTTTAACGACGCGGTCAATGAACGCGACGTGCGAAACCGGCTGATCCGCCTCGGCATTTTCTTTCACTTTCAGCAGGACTCGTGGGCTCACCGCCGTCACGACAAGTCTAATCATCTCTCGCGTGACGACTACACGCCCGTGACCACGCCCGAGGGACATGGGCCGTGGGGCAATCAGCCGGATCGTCCGCCCTTTGATCCGGCCGCCGCGCTGTTGTGCCTCGAGGAGGGCATTCTTTACGCTACGGATTTCGTTCGTCGCGGCATCGGCCGCCAGCCGAACGCTTTTTTTAAGGATTACAAATCGGCCGGTTTGGGCGCCGACGATGCATGGAAAGACGACCGAAATGGCAGGTATTTTAATCAGATCGACATCGCCGGCCTGCCGTCCGGTTCGGCAAAGCTTTTCCTCGCGAGCCTTATACGCTCGCAGATCGACACCTATCGAACAGGCAAAACGAACGCGCCTTTTCTCGGCTTTTCGACCGCCGAAAAGGCCGATCTAGACAAAGTAAAAGCCGAGCTCGAACGCGTCTGCGACAACTTTAAGTCGTCCGTCAGCCCCATTCGCCTGCCGTCGCAGCAAGAGAAAAAGTCGAAGGGCTTCGACAAAATGACGACGGTGCAGCTGGTTTCCATCCGGCCTGGCAGCATATAAATACAGGGCGAAAAGCAGTTAACAACAAACAGCGAAAAGCGGTGTTTGCGAGGAAAATCCGGCCTTTTGTCACAACAAAGCCCACATCTCGCGATGTGGGCTACAAATATTCACCCTCTTCAACGGTACACGCAAATTTGGATTTACTTATGCCGGTATGTGATGCGGCCCTTTGTGAGGTCGTAGGGCGAGAGCTCGATGTCCACGCGGTCGCCCATGAGGATGCGGATGCGGTTGCGGCGCATCCGGCCCGAGATGGTCGCAAGCACCATGTGATCTGTGTCGGCGATCTGGACCTTAAAAAAAGCGTTTGGCTGTTTGTCCACGACCGTGCCGGCCATTTCGATCAATTCTTCTTTCATAAACTTGAGTTTCCTTTTGCTTCGCTAATAACTATTATTGCCTCCGGCTATATTTAACCGGAGGCAACGCCGGAGCTCCTGAGCGAAGCGCGTCGAAATTAGTAACGTGCGCCGCCGCCGCGTTCTTCGCGCGCCTTTGCTTCGTTAACTTTGAGATTGCGTCCGCCAATCTCTTTGCCGTCAAGAGCGGTGATCGCAGCCTTAGCCTCTTCTGCGGTCGACATTTCGACAAATGCGAACCCGCGCGAGCGGCCTGTTTCACGATCTTCGATAATGTTAGTCGAAGTGACAGTGCCTGAAGCGGCGAACATTGTTTCGAGATCCTGTGTTGATGTATCAAAGGAAAGATTTCCTACGTAAAGTTTCGTTGACATTAAATTATTTACCTTTGCCCAAGGGGGCATGTTAAAGAAGTGTCGAATCGATTGGCTTCGTAGAAAAAAACGGTGTGCGACGAAGGGTCGGTTTCGGATGCTCAAAAATTTTCAGAGCGACTTCTGTGATTAAAAAAACCTGCTCTCAAACTTATCCAAAAACCGTCTTTGACGAGCGCACCGCCTGCGGTGCAAGAGAAGGACTATCACTACTAAGATGCACCTTTTAAGGGGCAAAAGCAAACAGAAGGGGAAGAATAGCACCGCTGATCGGTCACCCAAGATTTGCGGCACGGCCACAGTGCGGTGCTTTTCCGCTTGGCTTCTCTCTAATCTGGGCAAAAGTCCTTTCGACCAAACCGCCACAAAAGTAGACCAATTGATGTCGTCAAAGAAATCTAGCTGACGGCAAAGCTGATATTAACAACTGCGGTGATGTCTTTGTCGATGGTTTCCGTGCTGTACATGCCCGAGTCGGAAACGTCGGTCGAATCCGGCGGTGTGATCTGGAGCACGCCCATGCGAGCCGAACGGACGGCACCGATCGAGTTGCCTGTGCTGCCGGCGATCTTCTCGGCCCGCTCTTTTGCATCTTTGGCCGCCTCGCCGAGCATCTCGACCTTAAGATCGCCGATTTTGGTGTAGTAAAACTGCGGAACGCTCGATTCGATCAGGATGCCCTGATTGAGCAGCTCGGTCGCTTCGCGTGCGATCTGCGAGATCTTTTCGACATCCGTCGAGCGGATCCCGATATGCTGACTGAGTGAGTAGGCGATCACCTCTTGCGTCTCTCTGCCGTCGCTGTCGGTACGTTTTATCGGGACCGCGCTTATAGCCGACACGGTCATTTGCTCTTCGGGGATTCCCTTGCCGATGAGGTACTGCTTGATCTTCAACATCTCCTGCGAAAGCCGTGCGTAGGCGTCGGTCACCGAAGCCGATTGCGTAGTCACACCTGCCGACCATACTACCAAGTCCGATTTGATCCGCCGCTTGGCCGAACCCGTAACCATGATCGCCTCGTCGCCTTTTTTCGCGTTTGAATAAAACCACCCGAAGATACACGACGACATTATCAAACCTATGGCCAGGGCGACGCCGCCGTTCAGCCAAAAATTGTTTCTCTCAATATTCATAAGAATTGGCGCTCCCTCCGCCAATTGAACATTGAACTAGACGGCGGGAGGTTTTGGAGCGTGCACTGCACGGCTTTCTGGTGTGGTTGACCACATTCTCGGCTGTTGTCCGGAACATTTATCCCGGTTGGGCGTCTAAGAGAATATCAGTGCAAGAAACGATACTTTTGTTCGTTAATGATTTGGCAACTTAATACAAATAAATAAGGAGTCTTTATGCAAACGAGACAGATTCTTTCGATCGCCGCCGGAGTGCTGACCTTGTTCACGGGTATCTACGCAGTCCGGTTTTTTTGGTTTTCTCAAGAACCTCAACCGGTGGACACGCCCGCAGAAGTTCACGAACTTTCGGGACAGGACAAACGCTTGTCCGGCCCGTTCCGTTACAAAAACCTCACGGTTTATCTTGTGCACGGCAAGGACACATTGACCGGCAGAACGCCGCTGACTTTGGAAGAAGCAATAGAACGCAAGGCGGTTATCGTTCACGAGACCGCGGATGTGAACGAGCTCGCCATCGAGAACGTTTCGGCGAAGGACGAGGTCTTCGTCCAGGCGGGCGACATCGTAAAGGGCGGGCAGCAGGACCGCGTGTTGGCTGTCGATCTTATAGTTCCGGCGCGTTCGGGACGAATGCCGATTGATTCCTTCTGCGTCGAACAAGGCCGTTGGACGTCGCGCGGTTCAGAGTCGCGCGCCGAGTTTAATTCTTCTGCCGACTACGCTCCATCAAAAGAGCTGAAGGTTGCGGCAAAACACGGCAAATCGCAGCAAGAGGTTTGGAATCAGGTCGAAGAGTCACAGGAAAAACTGAGTGCGGCGACCAATTCAAATACAGCGTCCGCTGTGTCGCGGTCGAGCCTCCCGTTAACGCTAGAAAATCAAAATGTCCGTCGAGATTCGGGCGAATATGTGAAGACGCTCTCCGATGCTGTTGACGGAAAAGCGGACGTTATCGGATTCGTTTTTGCTATTAACGGCCGCATTAACAGTGCCGAAACCTACGGTTCCAGCGCTCTCTTTGCCAAGTTGTGGCCGAAACTTCTCAAGGCCGCCTCGATCGAGGCCGTCGCCGAATCGAGGGGCGAATCCGCCGATCTCAAACCCGTTGCAGTCGCAGATATTGAGTCGTTTTTCAAAACCGCCGAAGCCCCCTCGACGACGGAGACACGCCCCGTGACCGACCGCGTGACGATGACCACACGCGAATCAAAAACGACGATACTTTTCGAATCGACCGACGACAAAGCTCTGCTTCATCGGAACTATATTTTCAAATGATGAGCGTCTAATACCGATCACTTCAAGTTTTTCTTAAAGAAATCGAGTGTTCGCTCCCACGCAAGTTTGGCGGAGTCGGCGTCGTAGCGCGGGGTTGTGTCGTTGTGAAAGCCGTGCTGTTTGCCTTCGTAAGTAAAGGACTCGAACTTCTTTTTGTTCTCTTTTAGCGCGGCTTCGTAGGCGGCGATGGCGGCGTTTACGCCTTGGTCGTTGCCCGCGTAGTTAAACATCAACCGCGCTTTTATCTTCGGAACGTCAGCAACGCCTGCCTGTCGTCCATAGAACGCGACGCCGGCATTCAGATCTTTGCCGAGACGCACGGCAAGCTGATTGACCATTCCGCCGCCGAAGCAGAACCCGACCGCACCGAGTTTGCCTTTGCTGTCGGGACGCTTCTTTAACCACAAGGCGGCGGCGACAAAATCCTCGGTCATCTTCTTGCCATCGACCGTGCGGAAAAGTTGAACGCCCTTTTGCTCGTCGCCGGGATAACCGCCGACCGATGTCAGACCGTCGGGTGCGAACGCCATGTAGCCGGCCTTTGCGAGACGCCGGGCAACGTCTTCGATATACGGATTGAGTCCGCGATTTTCGTGAATGACGAGCACGGCGGGAAACTTTTTGCCCTTTGCCGGTTTCGTGAGATAGCCTTTGATCGTGCCGGTGCCGTTTGGTGAATCTACGCTCTCGTAGCCGACCTTGATGTCTTTGTCGTCCTTCGCTATCGTCTGCGCCCACGCATAATTCGGCTGCAAACTGTCGAAGATCGCCGCCGCAGTCAACCCGCCAACGGCGAACTTAGCGATGCTGTGCATAAAGTCGCGCCGGTCCATATCGCCGTGCTGATATTCGTGAAAAAGATCCAATAACTCCTGTGGATATTCGTCTGCCGTTTTGCGTTCCATATTCTTCTCCTTGCCTTTTAGCTGCGACGGTTTGCCTGTTCTTCGATAAAGAACATAACCAGCGAAACTACCATCAGCGCCAAGCCAACAAATGCATAGCCGCGTTGACCGCCAAATATCCCCACAAAAAACGCGACGACGCCCGCCGCACACATCAGCGACCCCAAACGGCCAGCCGTCCTTGCCATTCCTGTTGATTGACTCATGACGATATGTTAGCAAATGTCGGTTTTGCGTCCAAAAGCGGCGCTAGCCGGCCGCGAGCGTGGGAACTTTTAAGCGACCTGTCCGTAAATTGCTTTGGACACGCGAAACATCACCGATTCTCGAGGAGCGACTCAATAAGCTGGGGGTACAACCGTCCAGGGGCGCAAACCACATGAACTTCATCAAATACATCTTTTCATCGAACCACGAGAAATACGAAGGCGTCCGGCCGATAAACATCTACCTTCTGCGAGTCCTTTATTTTCTGATGTTCGCCGGTGTCGGCACCGAAGCATGGCAAAAGCTGGCGACCGAAACGTCCTGGGACCACACAGAGGCCATCGCCTGGTGCGTTTGGGCCGCGTATCCGACACTCGGCCTGTTTGGCCTCATAAATCCGCTGCGTTGGCTGCCGATCGTGATCTTTATGATCTTTTACAAAACGGTATGGCTTCTGATCGTCGCGGATCCGCTATGGCGTGCAGGCACGCTCGCGGGTTCGCCGCCCGAGCAGATGGCGAACGTATTTATCGCCGCGCCGTTGATCGCTCTGATCGTGCCGTGGGGCTACGTTGTGAGAAGTTTCATTCTTCCGGGCAAGAACGCATCGTCGGCGAGTGAGCCGAAGAAATAACTACATGAAAACACTAAACATCTTCGGTAACGATGTGTCGGCTAAGGCAATAGCGCGAGCGGCGGGTGCTTTTTGGGGATTGGTATTTATTACCGGGTCGTACTCGCTGTTTGCGGGCTCCGCGGCCGGTGTGAGTGCTAAGGTCGCGGAACTCGCGTCGCCGGTTCTTTACGCAGTCTCGACCGTGCTGATCTATTTTTTACTTAGGCCCGTAAATCAAACCGTTTCGTTGATTGCAATGCTTTTCGGCCTCGTCGGCTGCACCATTAGTGTGACCGGTGCGGCCGATAACATCGGCATCCGCGATCTGGTGGTCTTTGGCGGTCATTGTCTGCTCGTAGGATATCTGATCATCCGATCTGGTTATATCCCTAAGCTTATCGGCGCGTTGTTGATGTTTGGCGGCATCGGTTGGCTCACTTTCGCGTGGAGCCCGCTCTCCAAGGCGCTGGCACCGTATAATTTCATGCCGGGCATGCTGGGCGAAGGTGTCCTGATTTTGTGGCTCTTGATCGTCGGCGTCTCAAGTAAGAATTACAACGAAAACGAAGCGTGTACCTAAACTTAGCGGCGGCCGAAGACCGCTGAATTCCTAAAAAACCGATAGATAATGTCCGACGCACACATCAAACCTCTCTCGCTGAGTGATCGCATCGCGGTGGTCGACGTCCTGCGCGGGCTGGCGGTCGGCGGCATCCTGATCGGCAATCTCCAATGGTTTTCGGGTTACGGCTGGCTGCCGCCTTCGCTTGCGTCGCTGAATCCGGCGACTGACCAACTAGCCAGGTTTCTAGTCCATGCGTTTGTCGAGGGAAAATTCTACTCGATCTTTTCGTTCCTGTTCGGCTTTGGCTTTGCATTGCAGATCGCGCGTGCCGAGGATCGCGGTGACACCAAGGGGCTCCTCTTCAAACGGCGGCTGACGTGGCTGTTTGTCATCGGCGCGACTCACGCATTTCTACTTTGGTCGGGCGACATATTGAGCGTGTATGCGCTGATGGGCTTTGTGCTGCTGCTCTTTCGCCGAAAGAGCAACGAGTCGGTACTAAAATGGGCGGCCATTCTGCTCGCCGTACCGGTCGCTTTTTATATATTGTCCTTCGCGTTGTTCGTTGCATTCGCACCGCCCGATGTTATGACACAGATAAGTGCAATGCAGTTCGAAATGTGGAACAACGCGATCCAAACAGTGTCGACCGGAAGTTACACACAGATTTTTCGCGACTATAACCTGAACATGCTTTTCGGCCGCTGGATGGGCCTTATAATGCAAATGCGCCTGCCGAAAATACTCGCTATGTTCCTGCTCGGCGTTTACGCGTATCGCATCGGCGTGTTTCAAAATCCCGAACGGCACAGAGCGCTGATTCGACGCGTGATGATCTACGGGCTGGGTTTCGGGCTGATCTTAAACGTTATCTTCGCGGCATTTGCAAAATCCGAAGCCGATTTTCCGCCGACGCTTGCAGGTGTCATCGGCGTCGCGGCTTATGCGTACGGCGTTCCGGCTCTCGCGCTCGGGATCGCGGCCTTGGTGGTTTCGCTTTGGCAAAGCAGTAAGGTTAGACGAGTCCTGGCCTTGCTCGAGCCCGTCGGGCGAATGGCTCTGACCAATTATCTTTTGCAGTCGATTGTCTGCGTCACGCTGTTCTACGGCTACGGTTTTGGGCTGTTCGGGCGTTTTGGAGCGGTCGGATCGACCTTGATCGGCCTCGCGATTTTCGCCGCGCAGATCGTTGCAAGCGGGCTCTGGATGCGGTTTTTCCGCTATGGGCCGATGGAATGGATATGGCGGCAATTGACCTATGGCAAGCGTCTCAGCCTTTTCCTCGATCGCGCGTCACCACGACCTTAGAGAATTTTCTCACTGATTTTGACTTGAAAACCGGCGTGGCATAGAATCGTGGAGTTCAAATTCCAATTAAAGGAACGTTATTTCGACTATGAAAATTCTGCTGCCTTTTGCTCTAATTTCGCTCGCATGGACGTTTTGCGGTCTCGGTGACAAGGTCGAAAGATCATCGACCGGCGACAAGCAGGCATCGAATCAGGCCGTGAAACCGGCTCAGGACCGCGACGCGGTCAAACGAGAACTCGTCAGCCTCGCCAACGATATTACCAACGCCGCAAAAGACGGCGATGTGACATTTTTGGCTAAAATTACGACCGACGATTTTCAGTTGACTGACATCGACGGCAAAGTTCAGAACAAAAATAAGGCTCTCGCGGACATCAAAGAAGAGAAGATGATCAGGTCATTCGACATCTCGGACGAGAAGCTCGTCAGCCTCGACGAAACATCGGCCGTACTGAGCTACACGTTGAAAGTCACGGCGAAAAACGGCCGCTCGGCTAAAGCAGCGACGACTGATACCTACGTCAAAAAAGACGGCTCGTGGCTGCTAAAGAGCGAGCAGCAGACGCTTTTGAAATAAAACATTTCGCCGCACTTTATTCGGCCAAATGCAGCCGTTCCGCGTCTTTACAATGCGGTAAATTTTGCGGACAATAGCCAGGCGCAATCCCGCGAGTTAAAAACTTTAATTTTTTAGGAGAGAAGGAATGTTCAAAAGACTATTTGTTATTTCATCGGTTTTGTTTGTGTTAGCGATCGGCGCGTCGGCCGCTTCGGCGCAAGGTTGGGTTGACCTCGGCACAAAAGAGGTAAAAGATCGCGTAGAGCAGGACACTTGGCACATCGGCGGTGGTGAGGGTCAGTTTCGCAAGATCAAGATCAAGGTTCATCACAAAGCGGTCAGATTTATCAAGCTGACTGTTAAGTTCGAAAACGGCCAAACGCAGGAGATCGAACTGCGAAATAATATCCGCGCAGGCGGCGAGACCCGGGCCATCGACCTCAGCGGCACCGACCGGCGCATCGACAAAGTCGATGTCTGGTACGAGGCGCAGACACCGCGACGCGGCGCGCGGTCTTCGGTAACGCTCTACGGAATGAGGTGACTTTCCAAACCTAAATTACGGGCAGAAACGCGAGTGTGAACGAACGTGCGAAATTTGTAGCCGCACGCTCCTTAACAGTCGCGTTTCCGCCTTTCCATTTCACGCTTGCTATTATCCTCCCAACCTGTCACTCTGAAAAAGTTAATCCTTCTCTCGCGTCGGCCTAAATGCCGTACGCGCTTCGTCTTTAACGGTTTTTGGATAAGTTTGAGAGCAGGCCCTAGTTAATCATCAGAAGTAGCTCTTGAAATTTTGAGTATCCGAAACCGGCCTTTCCCTTTCGAGAGATCAGCCAATTTTCGATAACTTCTTTAGCATCCCTTTTTAGGGAAAGGAAAATAGTAAAATGAAAATATACGTAGGAAATCTTTCCTTCAATACAAGCAATCAGGATTTGAGTGACATTTTTGCCGAAGTCGGCACCGTCACTTCGGCAAACGTTATCGAAGATCGCGAAACAGGCCGCTCGCGCGGGTTTGGATTCGTCGAGATGGCTTCGAAAGAAGACGGCGAAAAAGCGATCGCCGAGCTTAACGGCAAAGAAGTCGACGGACGCCAATTAAAAGTCAACGAAGCCAAGCCGCAGGAAAATAATCGCGGCGGCGGTGGTCATCGCGGTGGACGCGGCGGCGGCGGTGGCGGCGGTGGACGCAGCGGCGGCGGCGGCGGTGGTGGCTATGGCGGCCGTAGCTGGTAAGCCGGTAACGCTAAATTACAAACTTGCCCTGCGCTGCAGTTGAAGCGCGGGGCATTTATTTTTTTCGGTCTCGATGCCGTCGATATGTGATAAGGTCAATATATGGCTTACAGTCCGCTATCAATAGCTCGCCGGCATGTACTTGGTGATCTTTACGCTCGGTGCGATTCCCTCGCAAACGAAGTACCTGTTTATTTGTCCGGCCTCGAGCCCGAGTTGCTCGGTCACGCTGACGAAGGCCTCGGACATTTTGCCGACGCTTTTACATTTCATATCTCCGACGATTTTTGTAAGAAACTTTCTGCCGGACATTTTCACTATTCATTCGATTACGATTACTCCGACCCCAAAGTTAAAGGCTCGCAAAGCCGCATCACTTTAAACTCGATTACTCTCAACGCACGCAAGGGTTACGAAAAGCCCATTCCAAAATCCCAACGCGTCGAAGTTACCGAACCCGTTTAAACCACTCACTACAAGTCCGTTTTGCGTGCGAGTTGCCATCGAGCGGCATTTGATGGTATATCTCGTTAAAAAGCAATGAAGATCTCGAGAGGCATTTTGAGCGAAGCTGACGACACGCCGACACGGACTGAAGGCGCGAACCAGCCGTCCGACGTCTCGCCCGGCGGCGATGTCGAGAAGAATCGCCTCTTCCAAACTTTCAAGGAAGAGGCACCGAGCGAACGCAATTATCGAAAACTGCTCGGCATCGTTGTCGTCGCTGTTATTATCGGCGGCGTTATCATCTCGTATTTGATGATGCCGGGCGTCGGCGATGAAGTTCGCGTCTCACGCGAAGTCGAGCTGGCCGTTCGCGATCATTTTCTCACAAGGGAAAAACGTACGGCGACAGATATTACCTTTTTCCAATGCGACGGCTTTTATGGCGCGCGTGTTGGAGTCGAAACGCGAACCGACATCCCGAATCCGATCTACAAGGTTGCTACATACTCCGCCCGAGCAACTGCAAACGGCGGCGCGTGGAACATCGCTGCTCAACCGATCACGTCACCCGAAATGGACCGACCCTGTCTTTAATCAACATCAGGAGATAAACCCGCAAACATCTGCGAGCGACACGTTGCCGCCGCAAAGGATGAGGACGACGTGCGAGTCTGACGAGAAATTATCGCCTAATTTTTCTGCAGCAGCGAGGGTGCACGACGCGGCCGGTTCGGTGAGAACCTTGAGACGTTCGGCGATGAAGACCAGCGCGTCGACGGCCTCTTCGTCTGTCACAACAGTCACGCTCTCAAAGTATTTTTGCGCCAACGCGAGTGTAAGGTCCGTGACATAAGGAGCACCGAGCGTCTTCGCGATCGACGTAACCTCAGTCTCAACCGGCTTTCCGGCGGACAACGCTTGTGACATCGCATCGGCGCCGACAGTTTCAACGCCCCAAACCCTTACGCTAGGTTTTATCGATTTGATCGCCGTCGCAACGCCGCCTGCCAAACCGCCGCCGCCGATGCTTACGACCACGTCGGTGGCCTGAGGAGCATCGTCCATGATTTCGAGACCGATAGTTCCCTGCCCCGACATTATCACTTCGTCATCAAACGGATGAAGAAAAACGCGGCCCGCTGCTTTGTATTCGGCCGCTTTACTGAAAGCATCGGCGATCGTCTGTCTCAAGTCGAGCGTAGCTCCATAACCGCGCGTCGCGTCGACATAATTATTCGGCGTTGACTCCGGCATAATTAGCACCGCATCGATGCCAAGCTGACGAGCTACATACGCGACCGCCTGTGCATGATTGCCGCCGCTGACCGCAACGACGCCTTTTGCACGCTCATCGTCCGACATCGACAGCATCTTGTTAAATGCACCGCGCGCCTTGAACGAACCGGTCTTCTGAAACAGCTCGTATTTGACGTAGACGTTTGTGCCGAGACGTTCGCTCAACGTCTCGCTGCGCGTCAGCGGCGTACGCTTTACGTGACCGGCAATGCGCTTTGCGGCGGCGTGAATGTCGTTGATGTCCATACACTCAATCTAATATATCGCTTCAACTTCACGCTGTGAAGTGCAGATGAACTTCCGCATTTGTGTCATTCGTGTGATTCGTGGCTAAATCTTTTTATGAACAAAACCCGTCTCGAAGCTTTCTCCGACGCCGTGATCGCGATCATCATGACGATCATGGTGCTCGAACTCAAAATCCCACACGGCACCGATCTCGCCGCGCTAAAACCGCTGCTGCCGGTCTTTCTCGCATACGTGCTGAGCTTTGTTTATCTCGCGATCTATTGGAACAACCATCACCACATGTTGCAGGCGACGAGAAAGGTGAACGGCAAAGTGCTGTGGGCGAACATGCTACTGCTATTTTGGCTTTCGCTGATTCCGTTTGCGACTGGTTGGATGGGCGAAAATCACTTTGCACCGCTACCGACTGCGATCTATGGAGTTGTGCTGCTGATGGCGGCAATTTCGTACACGATACTCCAGAACAAGCTGGTAAAGCACACTGCCGACGAGAATAAACTCCTTGCCGAGGCCGTCGGCAGCGACATTAAAGGGAAAATTTCACTGCTATGCTACGCGATCGCGATCCCAATGGCGTTTGTCCAGCAGAACATCTCACACGGTTTGTATGTTCTGGTCGCTCTGATCTGGCTTGTGCCCGACCGTCGCATCGAGAAAGTGATGCATAACTAAAAAACACGAACAAACTCCGAGGAACCTGTTCGTGTCTTTAGTGTTGATTCGTGGCTAAAACTCTTAGCTCGCCGCTCCGCCTTTGCCGAAGATCAGCCTGACGATAAACAGCAGCAGCAACGCGCCGAGTATCGACATGATCCAGCCGGCGGCGTAATTGTCACTCGCCCACAATGACCTTGCAATAAACCCGCCAATGAACGCGCCGCCGATTCCCAGCACGGCAGTCAAGATCCAGCCAAGGATACCTTCGGGAAGAGCTTCTTTACCCGGCATCAGAAGCCTTGCAATAATACCAACTACCAAACCGCCAATAAGTTGTCCGATCATGATATCTCTCCTTTTTGCAAACAGATTATTAATCGTTTTACTACACTCCGTGTTAAACCGCAACGCGTCGCGTCACGGTAACTTTATTTTTTCGAAACCGGCAACAAGCGAATGTAACCGAACTCGACCCCGATCTCGCGTGCGGTGTTACATACGACGAGCCCGGCAAGGATCGTATCGGGATAATCGGATTCGTATTCGCCCGCTTCGCGCCATTCGGAATCTTCGTCCTCGCGCCAAAACGCTATGAACGTCCGCCCACTGCGAACGATCTTTAACTCGACTTCACCAACATCTGTTTGAACATCGTTCGGCGTGGTCACGGTTTTGTATTCGTCAGTCGTTCGCACGTCGATCCGCAAACCGCCGCCGCCGCCGCCAATGCCGCCATACGCACGCTCGAACCGCATATAATTATTGTCGTCTTTGTAGATCAACAAGCCCGCTCCCTGATAATTCTCCGTCGGCTGAAACTTAACTCGTGTCTCGATCTGAAAGTCGCCGGTGATCGCCTTCACATAGCGGGGCGCCGTGCGATTCTCACCATAAAGATCTTTGCCACTTGGTATCGTCACACTCAGCACGCGCTTATTAACATCGTGCGGCGTCGGCACATTTTTTTCGTCCGGGTCGATCCACTGCCAACCGACCGGCCAGTCTTTCGAGTACGTCGAGAAACTAACATTCGTCTGCTTTTCAACCTTTGTCGGTTCGGGAAATGGCGTCGGCGTCGGAGTCTGCGGCAGGGATTTTTTCTCCGCCGGCGGTGAACCGCACGCTGCTAAAAAAACTGATGACAAAGCAAAAAGGACAATGTATTTATTCGGTTCTTTCATTCGTGTTTTTTGTGCCTTTTGTGGCAATCATGCTTGTCTTATCCACTTCAAAACTTCAGGTATCGTTGCGCGTTTGCCGTACATAAGCATTCCGATTCGATAAACCCGTGACGCGAGCCAGACGAGACCGGCGATTGTAAGACAGTTTAAAAATACCGCTAGTGCGATCTGCCAGAACGGCGGTGACTCGGCCAGAATGCGCACAGGCATTGTCAGTGGCGCAAACAGCGGCGCGATCGACACCCAAAACGACAAACTCGAATTCGGATCGCGTATCACCGCAAAGCAAAAATAAAATCCGATGAGCATTATCATTATCGGCGGAAACGCAAATTGTCCGCCCTCTTGCACAGTCGTGACCATCGCCCCGATCAAAGCAAAGATCGACGCGTAAATAAAATACCCGACGACAAAAAATACAAAAAAGTAAAAGATCATCAACGGCGTTATGCTCGGGAAGCCCGAAAACACTTCGCTTGTATCTGCCTGAAACGACAGAAACACAACCATCGCTGCCAGCGAGCCGACCCAGATGCCAAGCTGCGTCAAACCCGCGAGACCGACCCCGACAAGCTTTCCGGCGAGAAGCACGAAGGGGCGTGCCGACGAAAACAAAATCTCCGCGATGCGGGTTTCTTTTTCTTCGACAACCGCTCCCATTATCACTTGTCCGTAGATCGTCAGCGTGATGTAGATCATCATCCCTATCACGAGCGACGCAATAAACAGCATTTCGCTGTCCTTTTCTTCGCCGCGTTCGTTGATCGCCTTTGATTCAAGACTGACATTCTGGCTAAGATCTTTGAGCAGGGTTTCGTTGATGTTCGCTTCTGCCAGTCGCTGCGATCGGACGGCCTCGTTCAGCGCGTCTTTCAAAGTGTCGTTTGCAACAAAGTCACCGGCTTTTCGCGATAGAAACTCGAACTTCGCATCTTTTGCTTCGATGTCGTTCGGTATCATTAAGTAAGCGTCGATCTCGTCGGCCGCAGCCTTCAAATTCAAATCCGCACGAATCTGCTCGTTAGTTTTTCGTGCCGCGTCATAATCTACAAAAACAAAACCCGACGCAAGCTGCTCGGCTCCGCGTCTCATCTTTTCTTCCTGAGAAGCATTTAGATCGCCAACCTGATCTTTCGCCGCTTGCCGCGCCTTCGCTCGCATACGCTCGGCTGAGAGATTTTCTTTTAATCGCGGTAAGATCTTGTTCGTCGGATCGACCACGACAATGCGCGTCGGCTCACCCTTGAGCGAAAAGATGATCGCCGGCACGATCGCAAACGCGAGCCCGATCACCGGAAACACTAGCGTCCCCAACAGAAACGCCCACTTATAGACGATCTTTTTGTATTCGTGATTTACTACAGCTAAGAACTTTCTCATACAGTTCAACGGGCTCCCCTCCTTACGAAGGAGGGGTGGCGGCCGTTTCGGCCGACGGAGTGGTTCTCTCGCCCACCTGATCTATAAAAATGTCGTTAAGACTCGGTTCGACGGCCTCGAATTTGTTGATAACGGCGCCGGCGTCGATCAATTTTCGCAACAACACTTGCGGATCGGCGCTCTCGGCAAGATGAATTTCCTTTTCGTCGGAATGTTCGACGACTTTTGTTATTAATGACTTGTCCGCCAGCACCCCGTCACCGCCGGTCGCGCGCAAAGCAATCAAATTGTGTCCGTACGATTCTTTTACCTCACGCAAACTTCCCGACACTACGCTTCGGGCTTTGTTAATCAGTAGAATGTCGTTGCAAAGCCGCTCGGCAGTCTCCATCAAATGCGTCGAGAAGATCACCGTCTTGTGCTGCTGCTTAAACTCTGACAGAACATCGATCATAAATTCGACATTCACCGGATCGAGTCCCGAAAACGGTTCGTCGAGAACCAACAGATCGGGATCGTGAAGGACGGTCGAGATGAACTGAATCTTCTGCTGCATTCCTTTTGAGAGGTCGGTCGTCTTTTTATTTTTCCACTCGGCGAGATTCATCCGCTCGAGCCATCGGTCGATCCGTTTGTCTGCGTCAGCAGAATTCACATTCTTGAGCGCGGCAAAGTATCGCAGTTGCTCGACGATCTTCATCTTTTTATAAAGCCCACGTTCCTCGGGGAGATATCCGATGCGATCTTGCAGTTTCGGCGACATGTGTTCCCCGAAAAGCTCGATAGTCCCATCGTCCGGCGCAGTGATACCAACGATCATTCGAATTGTCGTCGTCTTCCCTGCTCCGTTCGGCCCAAGAAAACCGAACACGCGTCCCGCGCGTACATCGAAGCTTAAATCATCGACCGCTGTAAAATCGCCAAAACGTTTCGTTACATTTTCGACGCGCAAAGTGACTTCGGTTTGGATCATTATCGGTTATGAGAATATTATTCGGCGCGGATCGCGGTTACTTTCCAGCGGATGTTAGCGCGGTCGTCTTTGCGGTCAAAGCCGTCGAGCGTGAGCGTTATCGGTATCGTCTCGCCCGCATTTAACGACGGCTGCTGAATAGGAACGACGACGATCTTTTTTTCTCGAAGCACTTCATTCTTTTGCGTTACGACGCCTACGTAAACTTCGAGGGTGGTGATTTTTTTTGCGCCTTTGTTATAGATGTTGCCTTTGATAAACATAGAGATCGTGCCAAGCCCCATGGGCGATTCGACCGTGTTCTCGTCTGTTGAAATCAGGATATCTTTGGTTATCGCTGCAAATTCGGGTGAGCCTTCGCGAAAGGTGCCTTCGAGGATCTTCGCCGTCTGATCTTCGATCGACGGTCTGGACGACAACATCCAGATCGCACCGGCGACGATCGCCAACGCAACCGCAACGCCGCCGATAAAAACCAGATTTACGCCATTTTTCTTTTTTCCCGTTTCGAACAGCTCGTCCATAAATTTCTTTTAGGTTATCATTTTGCCAGCGACAATAACATGCCCGCTCGCGCCGTAAAAAACAAACCGCAGCCTGCCTTCGTCGAGGTTGTTCTGCCCATTCCGATCAGACGTGCGTTTACGTATCGAATCCCGGAGCCAATGCGTGGGCAGATCAGATTAGGCTCGCGGCTGCGGCTCCCGTTCGGCAAGCGCGACATGATCGGTTACGCGATCGAACTGCACGAAGAACTTCGGCAAGACGCCGATATCGATGAAACAAAGTTAAAAGATGTCGCGGCAGTCATCGATGACGAGCCGCTCATCACACCCGAGATTCTCAAACTAACGCAATGGACCGCAGATTACTATGCGAGTTTTTGGGGCGAGATGCTAAAAGCCGCGTTGCCTGCCGGTCTTCACGCTGAAAAGGTGCGCGCAAAACGTCGAAAAGCTGTGCGTCTCTTGCGGAACGCGGACGCCCTCGTCCGCATCTCATCGGAAAAACCGTTGACCGAACAACAGGAATGGATAATCGAGTTGTTGCGCGCAAACGGCGGCGAAATGTTATTCACCGAGATCATCGAGCAAGCAGATGTCGGAGCGTCGCCGATAAATACTTTGGCGCGGCGCGGCTTTGTCGAAGTTTATGTGCAAGACGTACGCCGCGATCCGCTGCGTGAGGCTGAGTTACCGTCGCGTGAGGAATTTACACTCAACAGCGAGCAGCATGCTGCGCTCGACGAGGTCGTTGCCGCTCTAAAAAAAGACGGCGAATACAAGGCGTTTCTGCTTCACGGCGTGACGGGCAGCGGCAAAACTGAAGTTTATATTCGCGCTATGCAAGCGGCGCTCGACGGCGGTCGTTCGGCGTTGATGCTCGTGCCTGAAATCGCGTTGACGCCGGTGTTTTCGCGACGTCTGCGTGCGATCTTTGGCAAAGAAGTCGCTATCCTGCACTCAAATCTTTCGACGGGCGAGCGATACGACGAATGGCGCCGCATTCGACTCGGTGAAGCCCGCGTCGTGATCGGCACGCGTTCTGCCGTGTTTGCCCCGCTCGAAAATATCGGCCTAGTCATCGTCGACGAAGAGCACGACGCGTCGTATCGTCAGCACGAATCGCCGTTTTACAATGCACGCGATGTCGCCGTGATGCGTGCGAACATGGCCGGTGCCGTCGTTGTGCTCGGTTCGGCAACGCCTGCGATGGAGACTTTTTATAACGCAAAGACCGGCAAATACACCTATCTTCACTTGCCCGAACGCATCCACGGCCGTTCGCTCGCCGATGCAAAGCTCATCGACATGCGCGAAGTCTTTAAGGCAGAAGGCGGAAAGGACGTTGCGCTCTCTCCTGAACTCCTAACCGCGATCCGCGCGACTCACGAGCGCGGTGATCAGGTTATCATTCTGTTAAACCGCCGCGGCTTTTCGCAGTTTGTGCTCTGCCGCACGTGCGGCGAGACGATCAAATGTAAAAACTGCGACATCACGCTAACCTTTCATCGGCGCGAAAATAAACTGATCTGCCATTACTGCAGCTATCGCGAACAGAGCCCGCGTGTTTGTCCGAAATGCGTGAGCGAATATCTTTACTTCGTCGGCGAGGGTACCGAGAATCTCGAAGATCAGTTGAAGAAAAACTTTCCCGCGATGCGCATCGCCCGTGTCGATCGCGACACGATGACGCGCAAAGGCGAACTCGATCAGATACTTTTAGATTTTCAAGCGGGGCGATTGGACATGCTTGTCGGCACGCAGATGATCGCAAAAGGCCATGACTTTCCAAACGTGACGCTCGTCGGCGTCGTTTCGGTTGACATCGGATTGGGCTTACCCGATCTGCGTTCGGCTGAGCGAACGTTTCAACTTATCACGCAAGTAGCGGGTCGCTCCGGCCGTGGCGAAAAAAGCGGCCGCGTGCTGATCCAAACTTACTATCCCGAACATTACGCTCTCCGACACGCCGTGCAGCAGGATTATGAAGGCTTTTACGCCGAAGAAATTCGTTACCGCGAACGTCTCGCCTATCCGCCATTCTTCGTACTTGCATCGATCATGATAAAGCACCGCGATCTCGCAAAAGCGATGCGAAACGCGACCATCCTGCGCCGCGCTCTCGACACGGCTATTCGCTCACTCGCTCCCTCGGAAGGTCGCGGTTCCGAGCTCTCCTCCTTGCGGAGGAGGGGTGGCCCGACGGCTTCCGTCGGGACGGGGTGGTTAGTTGGCTCTGACAAAGTTTCGAGCACGGGTGGTCCCGATACATCTGGAGCGAGCCGGCTAGTTGATTCCGGCTTCGTCCGCGTCCTCGGCCCAGCACCTGCTTCCCTGTCGCGGCTCAAGAACGAATACCGAATCCAGATCATTCTAAAATCGCAATCACGTCGCTCTCTGCGCGACACGCTCGACATCGCACTCTTGGGCGCCGAATCTCGAGGCTGCGACATGCGCACCGTCTTCGTCGAGATCGATCCCGTAAATCTGATGTGATTTTTAGCAAAAAATCGATTATTGACTTATTCAGGCTGGGCTTCCAACTTTTCTATAGCCCTCGGTCAAAGGCGCTCAACCTCTATCCTGAAACTAATGTTGCAAGACCCGCCGACGTCGCCTGTTCCCCTTGCGTTCATAGTTATGTCAATCGCAGCTTTATCGGCGAGTGGATCATACATCTGCGAGAAAATATCTTGTGTAAAGACGGTCGTCGCAAGCGTCCCGAAATTTGCGTCTTCATCCTTGCAAACGATTACCTCAACGTAGAAATATGGTATCAGCTTCGGGTTACCCGGAAATTCCTTTTCTTTTTTAATCGGCTGACCATTCGGCGTCTTCATTTGTAAGATATTACCTGGCTTCCCTTCGCTCTCGCTAAAAAACTTCTTAGAACTCAACCCCATTTGAGGCGAATCGTCATAGCCCGCATGGACGCGATACCACACATCTATATCTTCTTCTTCATCACCATCACCGAGATTGACCAGTTCAATGGTCTGAAAAATGACCTTCCAGCTAATCAACTCCGGCGCGCCGACCTCCTGGATTGCATAATCAATATACGCGATTTGGGACGGTTCGAGGGTCGCTCGTGTAAGATCACGGAAATTGTCGGGAGGTGTTTTAGGAACACCCCAATTGTCCCGAACTTCAGTCACTGCTTCGATTGAACCAAAGCTGTCAGCTGGGTCCGTAAGAAAATCCCCGATTTTTTCGCCGACTTTTGCGCCAGCTGCCGGGTTTTCAAAATATGCCCCAATTCCCGCACCTACAGCGGTAAGGAGAGGGACAAGAAAATCGCCTCCGCCTTCCTCGACTGCACTGAACACAAGAAGCAATTGGTCACCCATTCGGTCGATTCTTCTGTCGAAGATTGGTATAGAAAAATATGGAAAGAGTGGTCTTCCGATGTCCTCATTGTCTTCCACCGAAAGGTGATTGCGTCCAGGCATGGAGCTGGTCGTTCTTACCATAAGAGGACCGGAAGGCGTTCCACCGCCAAACCCCCAAATCGCCTCGCCAGTCCCCAAGCTATCCCTGTCCTCGATGATGCCGAGATTAAAAATTCGTGCCACTAGCATTCCTACAGCGTTAGGTGCAATCAATCTGAGATACAATGGGTTACTTTCACATTTTTCATCAGGAGGGTTATGAAGCACGGTTACGCGATAGAGTCCCGGTACAGGTTTTAAATTCTTTGGAAACTCAAATTCGACCCACTTCCTCGGCGCACTCTGGTCAAAAACATTATCCCTGATAATTGGCTGTTTTCCTGAATAAAAGAACTTATTGGGGATATTTGGACGCTCCTCAAAACTCTCGGTAACCGCCGTAAGACGAACGAACTTCGTAGACTGTTCGAGGTCCTTGCCGTAAACCCGTATCGTTCGGTTGAAAATGACCGAGCCGGCGGCGTTCAATACTAACTCGATCGAGTGGGGAGATAACTCAGTTGCAATCGGCTTGAGCAGTCCGTCGCACGGGCTAACAAGCGGCTCAATTGGCACGGGGCGAATCGTTTGCTTTAGGATGTGAGGGCGATGATCGCTTGCACGATGCCTCTTGCTGTCTACTGAAAACGGATCTCCGCTCCGCCTGCGGGAGCATTGAAAAATAATAGACTCGTGTTTTGAGGCTTTGGCCTTATGGTACCAGACCTTAACTTCCGATGTGGGCGGCGCGTGTTTCCCTGTCGCCTCGACCTCTAGTTTTATACCGGCGAGTAGTTCGTCCTCACTAGTGGCCTTTGCAAGTGCTCCTAAAGATACAAAGCCCGCTCGTTGAATAAGCAGAGCGGTGTCCTCATTGACCTGTAAAAAATCCATAAGCTCAAGGCGTTGGGCCGCACGCGTCACCTCGCGTGATTTTCGTCCAAGTTGGTTGGCGGCGTGAGCAATTTGCTCAACGTTTCTCAACTTTCTTAACATTTTTGAGAGTTCTGTATCGTTTCCAATTAGTAGGTTCATCTTGTCCTCCCTTAGTTACCTTCTATCGAGGCAATACCAACTTCTAATGCCTAACTTTATTTGCAAGATTAGGCAAGCACTTTTTGAGTCCTATGTTCACGCGGCATCTTTTCTAAAATATAGTCAAGCCGCTAACAAAAAACCTAAACAAGATACAATATTTCGATTGAGTGATTTCAGTATATTCCAAAAGATAATCAAAATCTACATCTTTCTAGAAAGTATGCGTTTCTAAGAATTTTGTAATTTGTGGCTCGTGAATATAGGAATCGCCTGAATTAGGTTTATAAATGGCGGGGAAAGACGTGGCAAAAAACACTTGGATTTTGCGTGCATGAAATTGTCTGTTAAAAACGGTGTGGCACATCAACACGCGGATTACCAAGGTTGATAAGATAGTAGGAATGCAAAAGCCCGCGCGTCAGCAAGGGAACAACCAAGCCAAGCAATTGATGCCGCAGGGCGGGAGCGGAAGTTTAGCGATCCGCGTTCCGCCCAAGCTTACGCGCGGGCTTGCTCAACTAGTGAACTGTTTTCGAGCCCAACTCCGACTCGCCTAGTTTGACCTGCGCGTAGACCTCCGACAGCGAGAGTTTGCATTGGATCGAGTCGAGCGAGATCGTGTCGTCGCGTTCGTTGTAGATGCGGTAAATCCATTGCTTGCTGTTTTGGCGTGCGTAATGCTCGACGCGCATTTCAGTCTGATTGACGAGTAGAAATTCTTTAATGCTCGGGCTCGATAGAAAGCCTTCGAGCTTTTGCGTGCGGTCGCCGGAGGGCGACGAACCGGCGAACACTTCGATCACGACGGTCGGGTTTTGCAGCACTTCGAAGCGATTGTCGTTAAAAACGGGTTCGCCGCTGACGATGACGACGTTTGGAAAACAAACCGAGTTTTTGCCGACCTGAACCTGCATGTCGCACGCGTAGATCTCGCAATTGTTGCGTTGGATGCGAGTGCCAATCGCGATGGCAAAATTTGCCGTTATAAGATTATTCCATCGGTTCGAGGCATGCTTTACCGAGGTACGACCGTCGAGCACCTCTATCTTTCCTGCCTCGCGGCGATCATTTGGTTGAAGATTCTTCTGCGTTTTTGTGGTCGTTGGATTTAAAGAGCTATGATTCATAATGCGTTATTACTCCTGTATTAAATATATAAAAGGCTGGGGAGCGGACGTTGCAAAAACACTTGGATTTTGCGTGAATGAACTTGTCTGTTAAAAATAGTGTGACACATCGTAGGACACGCTTCAACAATATTCATGAAACTCGAGGATTTGGCAAGCAGAACTGAATCGAATATCGAACGGGGCGATCACGAGCTCGACATCGTATCGACAGCGGGTCTCGACATTGCAAAACCGGGGGACGTCACCTTTCTCGCAAACAAAAGGTACACGCCGCAGGTAGCAAATACAAGGGCTTCGGCGATTTTTTTGAATGAAGGCGTTGAGATCGAGCGTGAGGATATTGCAATTTTGCGCGCCGGAGATGCGTATGTCGCCTACACGCTGGCGATGCGTGAGTTTTTCCCTGAGCCCGAAGTGAAAAGTTTTGTTCATCGGACGGCCGTTATTGATGAAACTGCGACGGTTGCCGATGCTGTCGAGATTCACGCAAACGTAGTTATCGGTGCGAACTGCAAGATCGCGAGCGGCGTGCGGATTATGCCGAACGTCACGATCTATGACGGCGTAAATATCGGTGAAGACACAACGATTCACTCGGGCGTTTCGGTGCGTGAGAATTGCGAGATTGGCGCGCGTTGCATTATTCACAACAACACAACTATCGGCTCTGACGGTTTTGGGTACGCAAAGACCGCGGAAAAAACCTGGCTCAAAATTCCGCAAACCGGCCGTGTCGTGCTCGAAGACGATGTTGAGATCGGAGCGAACACGGCCATCGACAGCGCGTCGGTTGGCGAGACTCGCATCAAACGCGGAGCAAAGATCGATAATCTTGTGCAGATCGGACATTCGTGCACGGTCGATGAGAACGCGCTGATCTGTTCGCAGACCGGTCTCGCAGGCTCGTCACACATCGGCAAACGCGTCGTTCTCACCGGTCAGGTCGGCATCGCAGGGCATTTAATAATCGGTGATGACGCGGTACTTACCGCAAAATCGGGTATTTCGCACGACGTCGAACCCGGCAAAGTAATGTCCGGCATTCCCGCTTTTGATAATAAAGATTGGCTGCGTTCGACCGCTGCGTTTCGCAAACTCGGTGAGTTTGCATCGCGCCTTAGAAAGTTAGAGAGGAAGGTTTTTGGAGACGGATGATTTTCACCGCAGAGGCGCAGAGAAAATATTTGTTCGGCTTCTCCGCGTCTCTGCGTCTCCGCGGTTAAAGTGTTGTTATGAGTGAAAATATTTCAGATTCCGGTTACGACATCTCGCCTTTGAGCGCCGAGGCCATCGAACGCCTCGCTCAGGATTTGAATGAAGAGGAACATCGAATCCTACTCGATCACGGCACCGAGGCCGCGTTTTGCGGAACGCTGCTCGACAACAAACTCGAAGGCGTTTATGCGTGCCGACTGTGCGGTCTGCCGTTGTTTAGCTCTGAGAAAAAATTCAACTCGGGCACCGGCTGGCCGTCATTCTACGCGCCTTTTGATAAAGATCACCTCACCAATATCGAAGACAACAGCTACGGTATGCGCCGCGTCGAGATCCGCTGCGCACGCTGCGGCGGCCACCAGGGCCACGTCTTCCCCGACGGCCCGCCACCAACCGGGCAACGATATTGTCTCAACTCGGCCTCGCTTGAGTTTTTTGAAAACAGCGAGGAGATTCGGCAGAAAATTAGTTAACGCGAAGTCGAAAAGATACAAAGACGCAAAGGAAAATCTAATTAGTTCCTTTTCGTCTTCGCGGTCTTTGCGTTAAAAACTTACTTCCTGTCTTTAAAGGCGTCGAACAGACGTGTGTGGCGCGATGTTAGCGGCAGCATTCGGCCGTTGATGAACAGGTATTTTATGTTCGTTCGCGCATCGAGGATATCGCCGTCGGCCACTACGATGTTCGCTATTTTACCGACGTCGATTGAGCCCATCTTATCGGCGACGCCGAGGATTTCGGCCGAGTACATCGTGACCGACTTCAAAGCGTCTTCTTTCGACAAACCGAACGCTCCGGCCATGCCCGCTTGATACGGCAGATCGCGCGAATTCGCGCCGGTGTCGCCCGAAGCGATGCAGAATTTTATGCCTGCCTGCTGCATCTTTGACGGAGCGTCGAACAAAAAGTCGTACGCGTCGTCCTGACGAACGGGCAAGCTATAGATGTGCGTGTAAATGACGGCGATATTATTGGCTTTCAGCACGTCGGCTGCCTTCCAGGCTTCCTGGCCGCCGGCGATGATGCCTTTGACTTTCATCTCACCGACAAATTTTGCAACAGCACGGATGTCGCGTTCGCGCTCGGACGTGAAGATGATCGGCTGTAACCCTCGAATATACGGAGCCATCGCATCGAGTCGCTGATCGACGGCGACGTAAGGCAGCGTTTTGTCTTTTGCATATGCATCACGCGCGCGAAGATAGTTTTCGGCATCGCGAAAGATCTTTTTGAGTTCTTCGATCTGCGCGTCGCGTCGCTTAACAGCTTCGTTGTAATCAGTCGCCGGCGGCGGACCGCCAAAACCTCCACCGAAACCGCCGCCACCGCCAAAAGCGATGCGCGGAAAATTGATTATCAAACTGTGAACCGGCACAACGGCCATCTCGTCGGCCGTCGAGCCGTTAAGATTTAAGAGGGCAGATTGGCCCGATATCAAGCCGCCGGTCGGCCCTGACAAGACTGTTGTAATGCCGTTTACCCGAGTGACATTGATGTGCGCCGAATGCGGGTGAATGCCCTTTAGGGCTTTTGTGTTCGCGTTCATCGTGCCGACCTCGGCAAGGTCAACCGAACCTGCGACCGCGAGCGTGATCTCGGCGAGACCCATATTGGTCGCCGCGTCGATCATACCCGGAAAGACGCTCAGTCCTTTGCCGTCGATCCGCTCGGCACCCGACGGAACGCTGACATTCGCTCCGACGGCGACGATCTTGCCGTTTTGAATTACAATCGTGCCGTTTTCAATCGTCGCACCCGAAACCGTAACAATACGCGCACCGACGATCGCAAAGGTTCCGGCGCGACCGGTCACGTTCTGCTCCGTGCCGTCATTCTGCGCGAACAAAGAAATTTGGCCGCCGATAAGCACAGATAAAAACAGATAAAAGAATTGTTTTGACTTTTTATTTTTTACTTTTGACTTCATTATCGTGTGCCTCCGTCAACGTATTCTGCATCGTCGCGGTCGCCGCGTCGTCGCTCTGTCGGAACTCGCGGCGGAGTCCCGCCGGTTCCGGGTGCGCGATTGACATCGAGTTTTTCGAGAGCCTCGCGTTCTTTAGCCATGTCGGTTCTTTTTAGCGCATCTTTAGCGCGATCAAAAAGAACTTCGCCTTCGACAAGCGTCATCTCTGGACGCGAATAGACGCTGAACGGATGTGCGTTCCAGATCACAAGGTCGCCGTCCTTGCCGACATCGACCGAGCCGGTTCGTTTGTCGATGCCGAGCTGCTTTGCCGGATTGAGCGTTATCATCTGCAACGAATCTTGCTCAGGCACGCCGCCGTATTTCATAACTTTTGCGGCGTCGATATTTAGCCTTCGCATTCGCTCGTCAGAGTCGGAGTTGATCGACACGACGACGCCGTTCTTCCACATAATGTAGGCGTTGTACGGTATCGAGTCGTAGGCCTCGAGCTTGTAACCCCAGTTATCGACAAAGATTGAAGCACCGGTGCCGCGTTTTGCGGCTTCGGGCGCGATCTTGTAAACCTCGAGAGCGTGCTGAAGAGTCGCGACGCGAAAGCCGAATTCGTCAGCAAGCAGCATTAAATTCAAGTGCTCGTCGGAACGATATCCGTGAGCGTGAACGAGGCGTTTGCCCTCGAGGATCTCGACGATCGGCTCGAGTTCGAGATCTTTGCGCGGCGGAATCCGCGTCTTCCCTGCTTTGAAATCAGCGAGGGATTGTTTGTAGTCTCTCGCACGCACAAACGCGTCGCGAATGACTTCCATCACGCCCTGCCGGGTACGCGGATACCGCAACTGACGTCCGGGCACGACCGGCTGTGTCGTTTGGCGCACATTCTCGCCGAGAGCAAACTTAATGCCCGGCGGCGCGTCAGCAATCGGGAAATCTTCGACCGGATGTCCCCACTTAAACTTCACCGTCGCGCTCTGACCGCCGATCGAGTTTGCCGAACCGTGCAGCAACAACCCGGCGGTCACACCGCCCGCGAGAGCCCGATAGATCGAGATGTCTTCGGGGTCGAGCATGTCGCGGACATTGGTCATCGAGGTCACCGAAAACGCGCCTTCGTTTATCGCATCGAGCATCGAGTGCGAGTGGCAATCGATAATACCGGGCGTTACAAATTTGCCTGTCGCGTCGATCACCTGAACACCGGCGGGCGCCGTGATGTTTTTGCCGATCCGCGTGATCTTGCCCTTTTGGACAAGGACGTCCGTTCCCTCGAGCGTTCCTCTCGATGCGGTGAGAACGGTAGCGTTCTTTATGAGCACGTCACCCTTAGACTGCCCAAAAATGAGCGTCGGCGAGATCATCATGATCGAACCAATTAACAGAGAAACAATTATTCTTCTCATACTTTTGCCTTTTTACTTTTTACTTTTGCCCTTGCCTACGGCACTTTTGTTCCCGAAAACGGAACCGCCCCCAACGGTGAATCAAGAGACCCGCTGATTTGATTGCCCGCTATGCTCCCTTGAACGGTGATATCGATATTCTGCCCGCCATACGGAACGGTCGTTGCAAAACTAAATCCGTTCGCCGTCACGCGGCCGTCCCGGATCGGCGATGCACCGGCATCCGTGGTGAAGGTTCCCGTCAAGGTCGATCCGCTCTGTGTGAAGTTTAAGGTCGCCTGGATCGGCGAGCCCGGAACGTCGATCGTTATCGTGTAACCGCCTGAAACATTCGCGGGTTCCGGCGCCGAGGTTGCTGTCGGCGGCGCAGTTCCGGTCGGATTGCCGCTGCCCGAACCGCGACCCGGTGCAGGTTTCGCGGGTTCTTTTTGCTCAAAAACTTTGCCGTCGACTATCACCTGCGCGACAAATCTGTCTTTGCTAAACACGTCGCCTTTGACTATAGCCAGATTTGCAATTTTGCCGGCTTCGATCGAGCCAAGTCGGTTGTCAACGCCGAGAATCTCAGCGGGACCGAGCGTCATTGCGCGAATCGCAGCGTCTTTGCTCAAACCGCTCTCAACCGCCTTGCCGGCGTTTGTAAAAAAGTCCGCGAGCGTCGTCGTACCGCCGGATTGAAACGCAAACTTCACGCCCGCGGCAGCTAGCTTGCCTGCGCCCTTCGGCGTTTCGGCCCGTAATCTCAACGTTTGGATGCTTTCGGGATCGGCGTCCGGTGCGGCCGCCGTCGTGCGTTTTGGAAAATTGAGCGACAGCAAAACAGGAATATTGTTCGCTTTGAGACGGTCGGCGACCTTCCACGCCTCTTGCCCGCCGGCGATGACGCCGCTCAACTTAAACTCGCGAATCAGGTCGATCGAACGAATGATCTCGCGCTCGGTGTTTGCATTAAACACGACCGGAGCTTTTCCGCCGATGTATGGAAACAGCGCCTCGAGCGATTTATCGCTGTCGGGTCGCTTCATGCCTTTTGGGTTTGCAGCGTAAGTTTTCTGCCATTCTTCGAGCCGCTTCGCGTCGTAAAACATCTGCCTGATCGCCGAGAAAGTCCCGAGTAGCGATTGCGGATACACCTGGCCGAGCGTCGTGTACGAAATGTGCAGCGCGTACGGCGAGCGAACCGTCATCGCAGAAACGCTCTCGCCAGCGAGATTTATCACCGCAGACTGGCCGTTGAAAATTCCGGTGCGGCCAATCGTCAACACGCTCGTAAAACCTGCATTACGAGCGGCCTCGAATTGCGCCTCGCCAGCACGGAGGTCGACGCTCGTCATATCTTCGGGTCGCAACCCGGCAGGATAGTTTGAATTCGACGGCGGCTGGGCCGCCGTAGCCGCTGCCGCAGCTTGCGGACCGCCACCAGGGCCGCCAGTTGGCGGTGTTGCCGGCCGAGTTTGCAAACCGAGCGTCGTCAACGCATCGAAAAAGCCCGGATAAACAGTCAACCCGGTCGCGTCAAAAACTTGAGCGTCTGCCGGCGTCGTAACATTCGCACCGACGGCTTCGATCAGTCCGTTGCGAACAACGATCGTGCCTTTCTCGATCGTAGCGCCCGAGACGGTGACGATCTTTGCATTCGTAATGGCGTAGCTCTGCGCACTCCCAGCCACACTCAAAAACAAACACATCGCGACTGCAAAAAGCAGAATAAGCTTTGTTCTCATAACTTTGTTGTTTCAAATTTGATCTGTCTGAATTTACTTTTACGCAAGAGGATATAGGAAAAGTTTCAGACAAGCAAAGGTTGTGGAAACCTCGGGAGTCAGGCGGCAAAATCTAATTGCTCCGCCTCGAGCAGAGTTTTCTTTCTCTCAATTCCCCAACGATAGCCGCTCAGGCTGCCGTTGCTGCCGATGACGCGATGGCACGGCGTGACCAGGGCAACAGGATTCGTCGCACAGGCGCGAGCGACCGCACGCACGGCGCGTTCGTTGCCGATCTCTTTTGCAACATCGCTGTAACTGCGGGTTTCGCCGTACGGAATTTGTCTGAGCGCGGCCCAGACACGCATCTGGAACACCGTTGCCCGTAGATCGAGCGGCAGATCGAGCGTCTTTTGATCGCCGTTCAGATGCGACAATATCGTCTTCGCATAAGTTTTAAACCTGTCGTCCGCAAGATTGAACTCGGCGTTTGGATACTCCTCGAAAAGATTGTCCGCGAGCAGCTTGTCGTCGTCGCCAAACGTCACCGAGCAAATTCCTTTTTCAGTCGCACCGATAAGCAGCCGGCCGAGCTTCGAATCGATGATCGTGAAATTTATGCGCATACCAACGCCGCCTTTTTTGTAAGTCGCAGGCGTCATGCCGAGCTTCTCGGACGCCTTCTCATAGAGCCCGCGGCTCGAGCCAAAACCGGCCTCGTACATCGCGTTTGTCACGTCGTTGCCGCGCCTTACACGAGTTTTGAATTTCTGCATTTTTATCTCGTCGGCGTATTGCTTAGGTGAGATGCCGACAATCTCCTTAAAAATTTTTTGCAGATAGGTCGGGCTTGCGCCTAACTCGCTGCCCAGCATCTGTAGAGATACGTCGTCGGGGGCGCCCTTTTCAATCAGGTAACACGCTTTGATAACGGTGTCGACTTTGGGGTTGACGGCCATCTCCAGCTCGGGCTTGCAGCGTTTGCATGCCCGAAAACCACCTTTTACGGCCGACTCGCGTGAAATGTGAAATTCGACATTTTCACGCTTTGGCAGGCGTGCCCGACACGTCGGACGGCAGTAAATACCGGTGGTTTTCACGCCTACAAAGAAAACACCGTCGAACCGGACATCATTCTCCCGCATTGCTCGCCAAAAGATATTCTCGTTCATGGTTTACGAGTTTATTCTCAAGCGAAACTAAAATCTATCCGAAATTTGCGGTAGAATTTTTTTATGGAGCGGATTGTGCTATTCGACGGCGTATGCAATTTTTGCAACGGAGCTGTGAATTTTATTATCCGTCACGATCACCAAAAGAAATTCAGGTTTGCCGCATTGCAGTCCGAAAAAGGCATCGGACTGCGAACGAAACACGGCATCGCGGAAGACGTAGATTCGATTATTTTGATAGAGAATGACCACGCGTATCTGTATTCCGATGCCGCTTTGAAAATCACCCGGGCGCTCGGCGGCGTATGGTCGCTGCTGTACGCTTTTATGGTTCTGCCGACACCGGTTCGCGACTGGCTTTATAAACTTTTTGCGAAGTACCGCTATCGACTGTTCGGCAAAAAGGACGTTTGTATGGTGCCGACGCCTGATATTAAGGAGAGATTTTTGTCAGAACCGCCCGCGTCAGCGGGCGGCCAGTTCGATTGATAACTAAACATTATGAAAGCAACATGGAATGGCGTAACACTCGCCGAAACCAATGACACGATCGTCGTCGAGGGAAATCACTATTTTCCGGCCGACTCGATCAATAACCAATATTTTCAGCCGTCGGAGACCCATACGGTTTGCGGTTGGAAAGGCACGGCGAGCTACTACGACGTCGCCGTAAATGCTGAAATAAATAAAGATGCAGCGTGGTATTACCCTGACGCAAAAGCGGACGCAAAGAACATCGAAGGCTATGTCGCGTTTTGGAAAGGCGTCGAGGTAACGGAATGAATTAGCCGCGGATTTGCGCAGATCACGCCGATCTGAATTACTTTCTCTATCTGCGTCATCTGCGTTTATTTGCGGCAAAACCTCTTATGAGCTACTCGCTCGATACATTAGAATTCGACCGGCTGCTCGATCTCGTCGCTCGTCACGCGCAGACGCCGATGGGCGTGGCGCGTATTCGCGCGCTTCGTCCGCTAGCGAGTCGAATCGAACTCAACAACGCCCTCGCCGCGATCGACGAAACGATCGTCCTTAATGAAGAAAAGCAAATTTCGTGGTCGTTTAGCGGCCTCGCCGATCCGTTGGACGCCGTTGCGATCTTACGAATCCAAAACTCCGCTCTCGAACCAACCCTTTTGCTTGAAATCTCGCGAATCTGCAGTCAGGCACTGTTTGCCCGCTCGTCAATTCAACCTGAAAAGGACACGTCGCCGGTTTTGTGGCAAACGGTCGAGCAGATTCCCCCGACTTTGCTTGCCGTCGTTGACCAGATCACCAAAAAAGTAATGCCCGGCGGCGAGATCACCGACGACGCTTCGCCAGAACTTGCTAAATTACGCCGCGAGATAAGCGCTCAGCGCGCCCGACTGACGAAATCGCTTGAGTCTGCGATGCGAGCCGCCGGCACGGCGATTCAAGACGAGATCGTCACGGTCAGAAACGACCGCTTCGTCATTCCTGTAAAAACTGACTTTCGCGGCAAAGTCACGGGTGTTGCTCACGGCTTTTCGTCGAGCGGTCAAACAGTGTATGTCGAGCCGCTTGAGGCCATCGAGGCAAACAACGAGTTGCAAAACCTCCGCGGCAAAGAGGAACGCGAGGTAGCACGCATTCTGTTTGCTTTGACCGAAAGCTTGCGCGAACAGCTTCCGGCAGTCGAAGCCGCCGTCGATGCTGTCGGCGAACTCGATTTCATAAAAGCTAAAGTTGAATTCGCCCGTAAATTCGCGGGCGTGGTTCCCGAGATCACCGACGGCACACTCGATCTCACCGACGCACGACATCCACTGCTTGAAGAAAGTCTTCAACAAAGCTCCCCTCCTTACGAAGGAGGGGTGGCAGCGGCTTCCGCTGACGGGGTGGTTCTCTCTTCCGACATTGTTCCGAGTTCGTTCACTCTGACAAAACAAAACTCCGTCATGATCATCTCCGGTGCGAACGCGGGCGGCAAAACAGTCGTGCTGAAAACCGCCGGTTTGCTCAGTCTGATGGCGATCTCCGGTCTGCCGGTGCCCGCGACCGAAGCCCGAATTCCCTTCTATCGTTCAGTTTTGGCCGACATCGGCGATCATCAATCTTTGAGCGCAAATTTGTCGACCTTCTCGTCGCACATGTCGAATATCGCGTCGATGATAGCGATCTGCCCGCCGCCGTCGCTCGTTCTGCTCGACGAAGCCGGAACCGGAACCGATCCGGACGAAGGCTCGGCACTCGGCGTCGCGATTGTCGATCATTTTCGTCGGAAAGGCGCACACGTCATCGCCTCGACACACTATCGCGGGCTAAAAATGTATGCAGCCAATGACGAAGGTGTGATAAACGCCTCGGTTGAATTTGACGAAAAGACATTGCAGCCGACGTATAAACTGCTCATCGGTCTCGCCGGTGCTTCGTCCGGTATCGAGATCGCACGTCGTTTTGGCATCGACCAAAATGTGATCGACGCGGCCCGCGACAACCTCGATATCTCGACACAAGAAGCCGAAAAGTATCTTCAAAAACTCCAAACCGAAACACGCGCATCAGAGGACCTTCGCGCCGCGCTCGAAGAAGAACGCGAAGCCGTTGCCATGAAATACGCCGGTCTCGAGGTCGAAGCGGTTAAAAAAGAGAAAACTCGCCAAAAAGAGTTCGAGAGCCAGCTTGCACAGGCCGTCGATGAGTTCGACCGGCAGTCAAAAGCTTTTCTGCAGACGCTAGAAGACAAAGCGCTAAAAAATAAGCTCGAAAAAGAACGTCTTGCACGCAAAGCCGAACTAAACAGAGCGGTTATTCATAAGATTTCAACCGCAGAGACGCAAAGACGCGGAGACGCCTTAAAGGCGGAAACACGACCGGTAGGGAGTGTGCCTGACGGTGGAAGTTCAATCGTAGTCGGAGCAAAAGTACTCACTTCTTTTGGAAAAACCGGCACCGTTGAAAAACTCGACAAAGACACCGCCGAAGTCCTCGTCGGCAACATTCGCCTGCGTGAAAAGATCGAAAACTTGCAAACTGTCGGGGCGGAAACACGACCGGTAGGGAGTGTGCCCTCTAAAAAAGGAAGTATTTCGAGACCGATCGACGCTCGCGACGCCGCCGCCGAGCTCAACCTCATCGGCCAAACAACCGCCGACGCCGAGTACGAGATCGACCGGTTTCTAGACGAAGCCTACATGTCGTCGCTGCCGCGTGTGCGCATCATTCACGGCTTCGGGACGGGAGCACTAAAAAACTTTGTGCATCATTTTCTAAAAGATCACCCGCACGTCGAAAAATACGCCTTCGCCCCGCCCGACCAAGGCGGCAACGGCGCTACAATTGCGGAGTTGAAGCAATGAGGAATTTTTTTTAAGGCTTAGCCACGTCGTTTACGGCGTAGTAGCAAATTGATTTTCAGCTTAGCCACGTCGTTTAAGGCGTGGTAAACGAGTCTCTAAATATTTCCGGGGCTTTAGCCCCAATTAAATCCGATGTCAGTCCGAGTCTATTCCGAAATCAAGCTCCATATCACTTGGCACACAAAAAATAATTCGCCAATGATAGCGGCCGCCATTGAGCCACGGCTGCATCAATTTCTGAAAGACAAGGTCATTGAAACGAGCGGTGCATATTTTCACGCCGTCGGCGGTATCGAAGACCACATTCACCTCGCTGTTTCCGTCAAGCCATCGATCCATCTCGACGAATGGGTCGGGCAATTAAAAGGGGCAAGCTCGCACGAAATGGGCAAGACGCTCCAATGGCAGGCTGGTTACGGCATTGTCAGTTTCGGAACGAAAGATCGACAAGGGGTTGTTGATTATGTTTTGAATCAGCGTGAGCATCATAATCGAGGCACGACGTTTGATCGACTAGAACGAATTGTTGACCCAAATGGCTAAAGCCGCAGGCACGAGAAGGACGTTAAAACGCCCTCGGTGCATTTTTGCTAATCTTGACCACGCCGTAAACGACGTGGCTAAGCTAAGAATAACGACCGCCCCGCTCGAACATGGCGGCAACGGCGCTACAATTGCGGAGTTGAAGCAGTAAGATGGGAAAAAAAGTTTGGGACAATAAGTGGCGAGAATTAAGACGATTGACGCCAGGCGGACAGGCAAATGTGTACGAAGTGGTGAATGTTAGTGAAGCTTCCAAATCGACTTTTGTTCTTAAAGAGATCTCTCGGCCAAATTCAAAAAACATAGGCCGATTCAAAGCTGGACTGAAGTCAATACAAGAACTAGACCATCCGGGAATCATAAAACTGGTCGAGGCGAACCTCGAGAGATCTAACCGATATTACGTGATGGAATTTCACCGTCGCGGAGATCTAAGGTTTGAATACGTTTCGACCATATCACTTATTGAGAAATTACAAGTCTTTGCCAATATCTGTGACGCCGTAGCCGTGGCTCATGAGAAAAATATTGTCCATCGAGACTTAAAACCCAGGAATATTTTGATTGCCGATAAGGGTTTCCCAGTAGTAACTGACTTCGATATCTGTTTGCATCTCGACGGCGAGGAAGAACGCCTAACAGTCGTCGGCGAGGTCGTTGGTTCGAGGAAGTTTGCTGCCCCTGAACAAAGAGATAGCAAAGATAGCGACAAAATTTCTCCGAAGTCTGACGTTTACTCTCTGGGCAAAATTCTTTATTGGCTCTTTCGCGGAGATGTAATGGACGGTGAGGATTTCGCTGATCCTTTTTGGGACCTGAGAAAGAGTGCTGAATTTAGCCATTCTATTCATTTCATCCATGACATTTTCGCCCGAACTATTGTTAGAAATATCGATGATAGGTTGCCAAACGCTAAGGATTTGGGCGCGGAGGTCTATAGAATCATGAACGTAATTAATAATGACGGACGTTATCTTGATGCTGACATACCTAGCAATTGTTTGTTTTGCGGAATTGGTCAATACAGTAAGAAATCGATATTACCTAGAATTACTGCCCTGCCATACAGGGAACATATAGACCAAACCAGGAATTATCAACTGGTCTATGCTGATCCGTTCGGAGCTGGTGATGGTAGTTCGAACATTTCGGTAACTAGGGGAGAAGGAAATGTCAGACCACATTTATATCCACGGCATTTAATTCTTGAATGTGACCATTGTGGAAATCTCCAATTTTTTAAGTTTGACAATAATGACAAACCTGTTTGGAAAAACGCACTTCCCGAAGTGCCGGCAGATAATTGATGCTCTATCCGCAATACTTCATCGACGATCTAAAGACGCGGGCCGATCTGGTGCGGATAATACAGCCGTATGCTGCGGATCTGAAGAAGAAGGGTGCGAACTGGATGGCGTGTTGTCCGTTTCATCAGGAAAAGACGCCGTCGTTCTCGGTCAATCCGTCGAAGGGTTTTTACAAATGCTTCGGCTGCGGCAAGGGCGGCACGGCGTTTAATTTTTTGATGGAGATGGAAGGGCTGAATTTCCCCGAGGCCGTCCGCCGCGTCGCCGAGATCAGCGGCGTGATGCTGCCCGAGCCGATTGACGACGCGAGCTACGAACGCAGTAAAAAGCAACGCGAAGAGAAAAAACAACTCGCCGATCAGGTCATCGAGCTAAATCAAGTCGCGCTCGAATTTTGGCCAAACGAACTACAAGGCAAAAGCGCAAAGGCGAAAGCCGCTAGAGAATACCTAACGAATCGCGGTATCTCGGCCGAGATACAACGGCAGTTTCGCATCGGCTATTCACCTGACAAATGGGACTCGTTACTCGGCGTCTTGCGCGATTTTGGCGCGGACGAGAAACTGATCGAACAGAGCGGTCTCGTTTCTGTAAACGAAGAAAAAGAAAGGGTTTTTGACCGTTTTCGCGGGCGGATTATGTTTCCGGTTCTCGATGTTAACGGCCGTCCGGTCGCTTTCGGCGCTCGTGCGATGGGCAGCGACGAGCCGAAATATTTAAACTCGCCAGAGACGTCGGCTTACATCAAAGGCGAGCATCTTTATGGGTTGTTTCAGGCGAAGGACGAGATTCGCAAAAAGAAGTTCGCCATTCTCGTCGAAGGCTATCTCGATCTGATCGCGCTCGTGCAGTTCGGCGTCCCAAACGTCGCCGCTAGTCTCGGCACTGCGTTTACTGACGCGCAGGCAAAGCTGCTGCATCGCTTTACCGACCGAGTCGTGATCAATTACGATGGCGACGCCGCCGGAATCAAAGCCGCTCGCCGCGCCGTCGAACACCTGCTGCCGCAGGATTTTGATGTCAAAGTTCTCGTGCTGCCCGACGGCAAAGACCCCGACGATTTCATCCGCGAGCAAGGCAAAATCGAATATGACAAAGCTCGCGGCAACGCAGCATCATTTTTCCGTTTTGCTCTGGACGCGTCCGTAAAGGGCCGAAATATAAGCAACGCACGGCAAAAAGCCGAGGCCATCGAGGACTTTCTGCCAGTGATCGCCGCGATTCGCAATAACATTCAACGCCGTGAGAGTTTTGATCAGGCGATGACGTTTTTTCACATCGAGGACGCCTCGCTGAAACGCGAATTGTGGGATTCGCTTGGAAAAATGCAGAGTGGTGATATTCAGGCGGTGACCCAAAAGGTCTCGCGAGCGGCGCGTGCAAAGATCACGGTTGCCGAACGCTGTCTGCTCGAATTGCTCGTCTTCGACAGTGAACTTCGCGACACCATCATTCCACTGCTCGAGCCGAGCGATTACGAGAACCTCGCGACCGCTGAACTGTTTGAGGCGTTTATTGCAATTCACACAGAACGTCAGCAGATCGAGCCCGAAACGCTGATGAATCATGTCGGCGACGACGAATCTATGCTCGATCTGGCGCATAATCTACTTACAGGAAAGCCGCAACGCGACGAGAGCGAGACGATTGACAATGTTCTCATTGAGGCTGAAAACTGTGTTTTTAGCTTGCGAAATATGGCTATTGCCAGCCGAATCACCGCGATCAGCCGCGAGGCCGCCGCCGCCGAGCAGAGCGGCGACGCGACCCGCTCCAACGAACTTACCTTCGAGCAGCTAGAGCTTGAAAAAATACGCCGCTCGCTTCAACGATAAACCGCCTGCTGTGATATACTTTCCGGTTTGATACGTGTGACCGAATGAAACTAACACGGCCCGTGAACCGTTAATAAGTATTTTGAAAACAACGATTTAGCACACGATTTAATCCAAAACCTTTATCACATATGCCTGATTACAACGAAAAAGAAGACCTGATGGATCGGCTGGTCGCCCTCGGCCGCAGAAAGAAGGGGCTCAGCCTCGACCAACTCCAGCGTGAACTGCCCGAAAACATGATGTCGCCTGACGAGATCGAGGACGTTCTCCAGCGTCTCGAGGGCGCAAATATCTCGGTCGCTGAGACCGATGCCCAACTTCTTGAACGCGCGTCCAATATGGCCCTCGATGACGAGGAAGAAGAAGCCGAAGAAGACGATCTCGATCTCGATCTGTCGGCCGGTGTTCTCGATAAATCAAACGATCCTGTTCGTTTATATCTTCGCGAAATGGGCGTCGTGCCCCTGTTAAATCGCGAGGGCGAGGTCGCCATTGCAAAGCGCATCGAGCGCGGCCAAATCAAAACACACAAAGCAATCGCACGGTCGCCGATCGCGATCGAACGGCTTCTCCAATTTTCGGAAGATCTGACTCAGGGAAGAGCGAGCATTCGCGAGACTGTCGTTTTTTCAGAGCAAGCGGAAATTTCCATTGAGGAAGACAAAGCCGAAGAGTACATGCGTTGGACGCTCGAAGGCATCGAGAACATTAAACAGAGCCACAAGCTGACAATAAAAAATTGGAACGCTCTTATTGCAGAACAGGCCAAAACGCCGGCCGGCAAGATGCCAAAGCGTCTTCGTGCTTTTCGACGCAAAACCGCGCGAGGGCGTCTCGAGATCGCTCAGGACATCAAACATCTAAACCTGACCGAGAATTCTCGACAGAAGCTAATTGCTGCAATCAAAAAGGTTGTCGACGAGATCCGCAAGGCCGAACGTGCGGTCAGCCGCAACAAAGACAAGCTCGACAATAAAAAGATCAAGCCTGACGAAAAGAAAGCCCTCAATAAAAAAGTTCGCGAGGCCAAGGCTGTCCTCAAAGGTGTCGAAGAAAATTATCGTTTGCCAACCATCGAGATCAAACGCTCGTACCAGACGATCAGTGTCGGCGAAACTGAAACAAACAAGGCCAAACGTGAGCTGGTCGAGGCCAATCTGCGTCTCGTAGTTTCGATTGCAAAAAAATACACAAATCGCGGCTTGCAGTTCCTCGATCTGATTCAGGAAGGCAACATCGGTCTGATGAAAGCAGTCGATAAATTTGAATGGCGACGCGGTTACAAATTCTCCACGTATGCAACGTGGTGGATCCGCCAGGCCATCACGCGAGCTATCGCCGATCAGGCTCGCACGATCCGCATCCCAGTGCACATGATCGAGACGATCAACAAGCTCATTCGCACATCGCGGCTTCTTGTTCAGGAACTCGGACGCGAACCGACGAGCGAAGAGATCGCAAAGCGGATGGACATTCCTGTCTCGAAGGTGCGAAAAGTTTTGAAGATCGCGCAGGAGCCGATCTCACTCGAAACGCCGATCGGCGAAGAGGAAGATTCGCATCTGGGCGATTTTATCGAGGATCGCTCGATACTGAACCCAGCCGAGAGCGTGACGTTCTCAAACCTCCGCGAGATCACCGACGAGGTTCTGGCAACGCTCACGCCGCGTGAGGAGAAAGTTATCAAAATGCGTTTTGGGCTGGGAAACACGGGCTCGGAGCACACGCTCGAAGAGGTCGGTCAGCACTTCGCCGTCACCCGAGAACGCATCCGACAGATCGAAGCCAAGGCGCTTCGCAAACTGCGACATCCGTCACGTTCGCGTCGGTTGAAGGCTTTTTTGGAAGGAAAACCCTAATTGCAAAAGCCCGCGCGTAAGCAAGGGCGTAACACCCAATGTTGAATGTTACGCCCTTGCTTACGCGCGGGCTTCTGCATCTATCATCAAACGCGCTTCTTGAATCGCTATATCTAAACCCTCGACTTTCCCGTCAAGCTGCAACTCGTAAACCGCATCGAGAATCTGTTTGAATTTTGGCGACGGTTCGAGACCGAGCTCGATCAGATGGCGACCCAACAAGATCGGTTCGGGCGCTTTCTTTTCAATCTGTAACTCTCTGACGCGCTCAATAAACCATTCCTGCGCCTCACTCCCGAACCATTTTTCTTTTGGCAGCCAATCAGGGTTGCGGCCAAGGCTATCGGCTTTTGCGACGCGATAGAGCAGATCGGGTTCGACCTTACGAGCGAGTCGGCGAAATGCACCATCGCCAACCGGTGATTTCGATTTGTAGTATTCGCCCGGTTTTAGGTGGTAACGAACAAGCTGAACGACTTGATCGCGCACATCATAACCGTCGAGTGTGTAAACTCCGAGCGTATCGAGAAACGCGAGCGTTGGTTCGACGCCCGCTTCGTCGTGTCCGCGCGAACGTATTTTGCCGTCAACGAACTCCGTCGTCGGCGGCTTGCCAAAATCGTGGGCCAACGCGCCGAGCATGACGGCGACCTGTCGCGGGTAATCGAGTTCGTCGATAAGTTTGCGAGCTTCGTCAACGACCATCAAAGTATGCACATCGACGTCGCCTTCGGGATGCCAATCGGGTTCCTGCGGCACGCCGACGAGAGCTTTCATCTCAGGAAAAAGCTGATCGATGACGCCCAGATCATAAAGCCACTTGATGCCAATCGACGGGGTTTGCGCTCTCAAAAGCAGCTTTTCTAGTTCGCCCCAGATGCGTTCCTTTGGCAGATCGGTGACGTCGATTTGCTTGCACATCTCGACTGTCTCGGCGTCGATCTCAAACTCGAACCTCGCCGCAAACTGTGCCGCACGCAAAACTCGTAAACTATCTTCCGCAAACGTCTCACGCGAAACCATCCTCAGTAATTTGCGTTTGATGTCGCCTTGCCCGTCAAAAGGATCGACGACCTCGCCCGTCAGCGGGTCTTTTAGAATTGAGTTGATCGTGAAATCACGCCGTGAACACGCCTCCTCGAACGACATCGACGGATCGCCTTCGATAATAAAACCACGATGACCTATGCCGTTCTTTCGCTCGCGCCGCGGCAGTGAAACATCGATCTCACCCGCGAGTTTATAGACCGCAAACGCCTCGCCGACGGTCTTTAACGGAACGCGTCCCGACACATCGGGATCGTCCGCATCTTGTCGGTTTGCAAAAGATTCCAGCAGCGTCTTTAGCTTCACCGGCTCGACGCCGTAAACCTCGACGTCCCAATCCTTCGCACGCAAGCCCATCAGCTCGTCCCGAACGCAACCGCCATTGAGCATAGCGCGCCCACCGTTCACAGCGACGACGCGAGCAAGTTCAATGACCTTTTGCGGTAAATCACTCATAGCTAACGAGTTTATTGTGCCGCAAGTCGGGCAATGCGGCAAAGAAAAAGATGGCGACGTACGCCGTGCGTTTTTCACCGCACCTATTGATCAATCCGGGAGTTAACTATCGACATTATCTCAGCCTCAAACTCACTTGTTTTGCGTTCGATTTCGGCACCTTCGACGAGCAATCGATCCGCAAACTCGCGGTCCTTGAGACCGGCGGCGTTTATTTTTACGTTCAGATAGGCGCCGACAACGGCGGAGCGAGCACAGAGGGCACCGACTCCGGCATCGGTGACCGAGTTAGGATTGCCGGTTTTCGCCATCGCCATTATGATCTCAAAGGCGTCGAATGTGCGCTGCATCGTACGAAACGGAATCTCAGTCGCGTATTTGGTTGCCGATTGAATTGCGGCTGTTCTCGTAACTTTTTCTTCGTCGGTAGTTTTTGGCAGGCCGAAGGCGTCCATGACCTTATTAAACGCGGCCGTGTCCTCATCGACCAAAGACAAGAGATCGTCCTTGATCTGCTGACCTTTTACCGCCCAATCGGAGAATTCCTTCCAGCGGTCGTCCCAACCGGCTTTGTGCGAAGACAGGTTTGCGACCATTGTCGCGAGTGCCGCTCCGAGTGCACCGAGATACGCCGAGATCGAACCGCCGCCGGGCGCCGGCGACTCGGATGCCGTCTCGTCTGCAAATTCGCGGCACGTCATATCCACAAGTTTTCTGCTCATATCTTTTTGTTCCAGGACATATTCGATGATCTTCTCATCTGGGTCGAACGGTTTGAGGTCGTCGAGGCCCATTGACTTTATGGCGATCGTAATGATTTCCGATTCGGTGATGCCGAGCGAGCGCTGCTGCTTTGTCAGGTAGTATTTTCCGGCGTCGATGATGGTCTTCTTTGGGACAAGGCCGACGATCTCGAGCCCCGTGACACGCAGGCCGCGTTGCCGCGCCTTGTCACTCACCTCGTCAAACGCAACGTGAAGCGGCGTCTGCGCCAAGTTTGTGATATTCATCGAAACCTGGGCGATGCCGTATTCCGCGATATACCAGCCGATGGCTTTTGTGCCCTTTAGTGTGCCCGGCAGCATCACCGGCTCGCCGTTTTCGTCCGTTACGATCTTGCCGACGACGGAACCGCCTTCGCGTTTTGTGCGGCCTTTTTCGCGCACGTCAAACGCGATCGCGTTGGCACGGCGTGTCGATGTCGTATTGAGATTGAAATTGACCGCGATCAAAAAATCTCTCGCGCCCACTGCGACGGCACCCGAACGCGCAACGCTCTCGTTAAATTCGGCCGGGCCAAAATCCGGCTTCCATTCGGTGGAAGACAGCTTATCTTTCAAGCCTTCGTACTCGCCTTCGCGACAATTGGCAAGGTTTCGGCGTTTGTCTTCGCTCGCGGCGTTCTCGTATAGATAGACCGGAATGCCGAGCTCGTCGCCGATGCGTGCGCCCAATTGACGCGCCATTTCCGCGACCTCTTCCATCGTGACGCCGGAGATAGGAATTAGCGGGCACACATCGGTCGCTCCAAAACGCGTATGATCGCCTTTGTGGTGCCGCATGTCGATCAGCTCTCGCGCCTTTTTGACGGCCAGAAACGCGGCATCAATTACCTCGTCGGGCGTTCCGACAAACGTCACGACCGTTCGATTGGTCGAGTAGCCGGGATCGACATCGAGCAGCTTTACCCCATCGACGCTTTCGACCTCGTCGGTGATCTGCTTGATGACCGCTATATCGCGGCCTTCGCTAAAATTTGGAACACATTCGATCAGTTTCTTCATATCGCGGATGACTTTAACCGGCTGCTCAGATATTCGGATAATTTATCAGCGCCGATGCGTTTCCGCTCTCACGTCGCAAATTGGTCTTGAGCACGAACACCATTTTGCCTTACAACTTGCGGTTAAAGCAAAATCGTCAGTCTTTAAGGTGATACGGGACATTCGTGACGATAATTCCACGTTTGAACAGAAGCCGGCCTTTTAGCAAAAGCGAGCTTTGATTATGGAGCAGCTGATGCCACCATCTGGCCGGAACGAATTCGGGCAGGACGACTGTCAGAACATCGTCGTCGCGTTCGCGGTCAACCTTGTCAATGTAATCTATGATCGGCCTGGTAAGCGAACGAAATGGCGACCTCAAAACTTCAAGCCTGACTCCCAGATCTGCCTTTCGCCAAGCTTCTTTCATTTTTTCGCCCGATTCACCGTCCAGATCGACGAAGACGGCTGTCACATTGGTAGGCGAGATCGATTTGGCGTACTGAAGGGCCAGCAGAATACCTCGATGAAGCCCCGACACCGGCACAATGACTTCGTGTTTTATCGCACGCAGCTCCTCCGTTCCGTCAGTCGTTAGTTGCGCGGAAACACTGACGTAATGAGAATGTATTAAGCGAAACAGCACGACGAGCAATGGGATCACGAGAACGACGAGCCATGCTCCGTGCAGAAACTTCGTTACTACAAAAACAATCAGGACAATTGCGGTTGCGATGGCCCCGATGCCGTTAAGGATCAGTGATTTTTGCCAATGGGTCGAACCTGTAACGTCGTCCTTCACGGCAATGCGTGTCCGGCTCTTTGCATCGGACAACGCAAGTTGCGGATCCGCCATCGAGACGTGAATCGCATCGTCATCATCACCATTACCATTACCGTTCTGCCTTCGGACGCGAAGCCAGTGACGCACCATTCCGCTTTGCGAAAGAGTAAAAGAGAGAAATACCCCGACCGCGTAAAGCGGTATCAGGCGGCTCGTATCTCCGCGAAAGGCAATTACCAGTGCTATCGAGGCGATCGCAAGAACGATGATGCCATAGGTAAAGACCAGTTCATCCCCTCGGTTTGAGAACTGGCGCGGCAGAAAGCGATCGTTTGCCAGAAGCGATGAGAGCCGTGGAAAATCGGCGAAAGCAGTGTTGGCCGCAAGGATCAAGATGGCCGCGGTCGCCGCCTGAATAACGAAGTAAAACCAACTCATCCCGCCCGAGAATATCTGACGGGCAAATTGTGAGATGACAGTTTCATTTGTATGCGGGTGTACCTGGTAAAGAAAAGCCAGCACGCTGGTACCGATAAACATCGTCGAAAGCAGCACCGCCATCCAGATCAAAGTGTTTGATGCGTTCTGCGCCTCCGGCTTTTTGAATGCCTTGACTTCATTTGAAACTGCTTCGATTCCGGTAAGTGCCGAACATCCGTTTGAGAATGCTCCAAGCAATAGGAATAGCGTTAGTGCCTGCGGAACGTAGCCTTCCGCGAGCTTGAGATCTTCTGTGGCCGGAGCCGGAGCCTGACCTCCGGCAAATGCATAACTAATCACGCCGTAGATAATTAGGACAAAAAAGCTGACCAAAAACCCATATGTTGGAATAGAAAACAGAACCCCCGACTCTCTAACTCCGCGAAGATTTGCAAACGCGATCAGAATAATGAACCCCGAACAAAGATAAATGTTGTAATCGCCGAGCCAGGCAAAACCGGTTCCCTGAACGGCAGACGTAATTGCCGCGACTCCGGCTGAGATTGAAACCGACACGGTCAGAACATAATCTACCAACAACGACGCCCCGGCCACGAGCCCCGCGTTCGTGCTGATATTGTCCTTAGCGACGATATAAGCGCCACCGCCCGATGGATACGCATGAATCGTTTGGCGGTAACTGAGTGCAACGATCCAAATGAGAAGGCCGATCCCAATCGAGATCGGTATCACATAATTGAACGACCCTGCCGCCCCAAAAGCGACGCTACGGCGAGTACGAGAAGAATTTCTTCAGTTGCATACGCCGTTGATGAAAGAGCATCCGACGAAAACACAGCCAGTCCGGTTTTTTTGGATAATCGTTCGTGTTCCGCATGCTCATTCGCAATTGGACTACCAAATAGTATTTTTCTGATATTCATGAGATATATATGCTGCTAGAAGTTGTACCCGGCTTCGAAAAGAAAAAAGTGGTTTCCGCGAGTGGCTCCGGTGTTTCCGATCGAATAGCTCCAATAGGTCGTGACCTTCGGATGCGGTTTGTAAATAACGCCGGGTGTAAAATAGCCGCTTCCATGTTTGCCGGTTATCCAATCGGCGGCCACGCTAAACTTGCTGTTGACTGTTTGCTCGATCCCGAACTGGCCGCCACCGCGAGTAGCATTGGGTGCAAAGACGTTCTTGCTCGCAACGTAGCCGCCCGCTGTTAGCCGAGTCTTGTCAATCGTTTTGCTGACGGCAAGATACGAATACGTTCCGGCTTTGTAGCTGCGGTTACGCACCGGAATGTAGAAATTCGTACCCGCGACCAATGCCGTGTCTTTCTTCTCGTTTTGGTAAAACTTCCACTTTACGGTCGGCACCAACGTCGTACTGTCCGCTCCGGGTTGAATATTGCCGGTCACGTTCAATCCGACTTCGACATTGCCGCCGACGCCGACAACAAAACGCGGCACAAAACTCGAAAACCGTCGAACTGCCGCTTGATTGTTTGTTTTGAATGCAGCATCGAGTTCGAAATAAACTTTGCCGCGATCGAGCACATCGGTCGTCGGAACGTTAAATATTGTCTGCTGAGCGCGGACGTAAACAGTGGATCCAAATAGGATCGCCACAAAAAATAATTGCTTTATCATCTCTTTCCTTCGATCTCGTCCAAAAAGATTGAGCCGACTAATATCATCGGGATAGCCGCGCATAACAAGATCGTCCCAACCTGGTCAAAAATAGTGTCATGCAGCAAAACGGCATGAATCACCACACACATGATGCCGGCGAAAAGAGCCGACATGCCGCCAAAGATCCCGATCGAAGCCAGGATTGAACATACAAATGGCGTCAACAATGTCTTGCGCAATCCTTTTCGCGTGATGGGCGAAGGATCTGGTAAATTTGCCGAGTGCGTTTCTTTTATATGAGTTGTCGCCATCATAACTGCCCCCTCGTGAACCGAATCGGTTCCTGACAATTAGAGACTAAACGGAATTTGTTAAGGGTTGAGTAAGACTTTTATAAAAAGTTCGTAAAGACTTTTACGACTCGGAATGGGTGACAAATCGATATCCGACCCATGGTTCGGTGCGAATATGTTTAGGCTGCGACGGGTCCTTTTCGATCTTTTTGCGGAGTTGGCCGACGAAGACGCGAAGGTATTCGGTTTGTTCGGTAAAATTGCCACCCCAGATCGCGGTGAGAATCGCTCGGTGCGTGACGACCTTGTTGCGGTTGCGGAATAGGAAAACGAGCAGGTCAAATTCCTTTGGAGTGAGATGAATAGATTCATCGTTGACGCGAACTTCACGAGTAGCGAGGTCAATGCGAAAGTCGGCGTCATCGAGAATGGTTTCGGTCTCGCCATGCGTTTCCGGCGAGCGGCGCAAAGCCGCGCGGACGCGAGCCAAAAGCTCGTCGATGCCGAAGGGTTTGGTCACATAATCGTCCGCACCTGCATCGAGTGCCGAGACTTTTGTCCGCTCTTCGCCTTTGACGGACAGCACGATTATCGGCAGAGTCGAAACCTTTCGCACCTCGCGGCAAAATTCGATGCCGTCCATTTCTGGCATTTGCAGATCGGTGATTATTAAGTCCGGGTGCCAGTCGCGAAAGGTTTCGAGAGCAGACAGACCGTCGGCGGCCGTCCGCACATCGTAACGATGCGCAGTCAGGCTGTGACGCAAAACACGTGTGATCTGCGATTCGTCATCGACGACCAAAACCTTTTGGTGCTCGCTCATTCCGCACCTATCGGCAGCGTCAATGTGACTTTTGTGCCGATGTCATTTGCCCCCTGCTTTATTTCGATCTTGCCGTTTTGGGCCTCGGCGATGCCACGTGCGATCGCAAGGCCGAGACCGAGGCCGTTAGCGATCTCACCGTCGAGCCGAACAAATTTCTCGAATACTTTTTCGCGCATATCCTTCGGAATTCCCTTGCCTTCGTCCATCACCGAGATCAGAACTGCATTACCGTGCGACGCGGCTGTAATAGTGATCGTCGTTTGCGGCGGAGAGTATTTCGCGGCATTCTCGACCAGATTATAAACCACCTCGGCGATTGCACGGGCATCGACGCGAATCAGCGGGAGTTCGTTTTGCATGTTTAGGACGAGATGGTGGTTGGCAACGACCGTTTCGGCGCGTTCGAGGGCGATAGTGATGATCTCCTCAACGTTCGACAGCGTGCCGGTTGCATCGGCCGAACCAGCCTCGATACGAGCAAGCTGGACCATGCCCTCGATAAAACCGTTCAGGCGGTCGGTTTCCTCATTGATAATATTTAGGAACTCGGCCCGGCCGTGACTGTCGAGTTCAATTGTCCGGTGCCCGCCCTCGCTGTCGAGCAGCGTTGTGACCGAAGCCTTGATAGACGTCAACGGTGTACGCAGGTCGTGGGTCACGGCATCTAACAAAGCCGATTTCAACCTCTCGCTCTGCTGCAACGCCTCAGCCTCGGTCGCCGATTTGAATGCCTTTTGTAATTCTTCGTAAAGCCGCTCGGCGTCGCGTGCACGGCGGCTCGCATACGCTGAAAGCTCACCCGCGACAAGAGCCGTTATCGTGAAGGCCGCCCACGCGACTAAATTTTGCGGGTCCGAGATCGTGAAAGTATGTAGCGGGGGCAGAAAAAAATAGTTAAAGCACAGCATCGCCACAAACGACGCGAGCAAGGCCGGATTTCGCCCAAAAAACGTTGCCGACGCCAGCACGATCAACAGCAGCGTGAGCGAAACCGTGATCAAATTCACATGTTCGGCCAACGTCGCCAGCCCGACCGTCGTGAGCAGCACTGCCGTGACCGACACCGCGAATCGCAACAGTATTGAATGGAATATGCCTTCGAGTTTCATCTACCGAAGCCGCTTTTGCAGATACTCTTTCAGAGCGTCGACACCGACTCGTTCCTGCTCCCACGTGTCGCGGTGGCGGACGGTGACGGCGTTGTCCTCGAGCGATTCGTGATCGACGGTGACGCAGAACGGCGTACCGATCTCGTCCTGTCGCGCATAAAGTTTGCCGATGCCGCCAGTGTCGTCATAAACGGCGCGCATCGATGGTTGCAGATCGTGTTTGAGTTTTTTTGCTAACGTGACGATCGCGTCGTTATTCTTTGCAAGCGGCAGGACGGCGACCTTTATGGGAGCGAGTTCGGGCGTGAGTTTTAGAATCACGCGAACTTCGCCTTTGTCGTTCGTCTTTTCGGTGTAAGCGTCCATCATCACGGCGAGCAGCGTGCGATTGACGCCGATCGACGGCTCGATGATGTATGGATAAAACCGCTCATTCGTCTGCGGGTCGAAGTACGACAGATCTTCTGTCGAATCAGGATTAATCCGGTTACCTTCGTCGTTCTCGGGCTTTTTCGAGTGCACACGCAGATCGAAATCCGTGCGGTTCGCGATGCCCATCAGCTCGTCCCACTGCTTGTCCTCATCCTCGCGTTCGGGGAAAAAGCGGTAAAGAATATCGACGGTGCGTTCGCTGTAATGTGCAAGCTCGGCCTTTGTCTGCTCGTAATGTTTGAGGTTTGCGGACGAAATACCGAGCGACTCGATCCACGTGTCAAAGCCATCGATCCAGTCCTGATGCGACTGCGGAGCGTCGTCAGGGCGGACAAAATATTCAACCTCCATCTGCTCGAATTCGCGCGTACGAAAGATAAAATTACCCGGCGTCACTTCGTTACGAAAAGCCTTGCCGATCTGCGCAATGCCGAACGGAAGCTTTCGCCTTGACGTGTTGAGCACGTTGGTGAAGTTTGTGAAAATTCCCTGCGCGGTCTCGGGTCGAAGGTATGCAAGCGCCGATTCGTCTTCGTCGCTCGACGCCGCGCCGACCGTCGTGCGAAACATCAGATTGAACGGGCGCGACTCGGTCAGATTCGCCGAGCCGCAATTCGAGCAAACGGGCTTGCCATCGGCATTTGTCTCTAATTTATCCTCACGGAGCCGCGTTTTACAGTCGCGGCAATCGACGAGCGGATCGCTAAACGTATCCTCATGGCCGCTGTATTTCCACACAAGGCGATTCTGAATGATCGACGAATCGACACCCTCGATGTCGTCGCGTTCATAAACGAGCCAGTTCCACCAGCTCTTCTTAATGTTGTTCGCCAGCTCGACGCCGAGCGGGCCGTAATCCCACGACGAACCAAGCCCGCCGTAAATGTCGGACGCCGGATAAACAAATCCGCGGCGTTTTGAGAGCGAGACGATTGTTTCGATGTTAGGTGCGGACATAGTTAGTAAATAGTGAATCGTAAATGAAAGGTAGATATTACCAATTTACGATTTGCGATTCACGATTCGCAAACAAAAAAAAGGACGAGCGGTTAGGCTCGTCCTCAGTTTTTAACAATTTACCTATTTAGTAAACAGTCGGCGGAGTCGCTCCCGGCGGAACGATCCACAGTTCGTAGGTTGTCTTGACGCGTTCGCCGCCTTTGACGATAGAGATCCGTCTCGGATCGAACCTGCGTGTTTTTACCATGTAATCGAGTGCTCGTTTCGACAAGCGTTCGTACGTATTACGCGTTCGGCTGGCACGGTCGGTGCCCGGGTAAATGATCACGTAAAGCTGCGCGTCTGGCGTGTTCTGTGCCTGAATGACGCAGTTATCGAAACGTGCCTTGTCGTCATCCGGCGTACGAGCTTCGAACTCGTCACAGCGGAATGGCTTCGGATCGACGGGTTTCTCCTCCGGGACAACATCTGTCGGCACCGAAATGACCTGGCGGCATTTGTTGTCATAAACGTCGTCATTGACGTCGAGTTCGGCATTTATCGTCTTGCCGCCCATACCTTTTGAATCGACGGTGATCGTTGATGTTCCAAGACCGCTCGCGACAGTTCCATTCGAAACTTTCCAAGCGTAGATGATCGGAATTGGCGCGGTGCCCGAATTGATGGCCGAGAATGTGACGAGATCGCCCTCATTGATGCGATCGGGACCGTCGAGACGGAAGTTGTAAGGACATGCACGACTGATCGTCTCTTCAACGAGTTTGAGACAGATGCAGTGCTTTTTGTTGCGTCTGATCTCGACTTCCTTCATCACTACCGAGCCGTTCGGGCCGGCGACTTCAACCTTGTGCATGCCGGGCGTGAGATAAAACTCAGCAGCCGTGCCAACTCCGCTCATGCCCGCGTACTGGCCGTCGATCTTCACCGGATACGAAGCCGGCGTAGTTCTGATCGTGAGTGTCCCCGTGTCTTTTGGACGGTTGACTTTATCTTTATCGGCGCCCGTGTTTGCAATAGCGGCGCCGGCACCCAGCGTGAGGGCGAGCCCGATCACGAATAAAAAGTTACATCTGAGTAATCGCATTGTTTTATGTCCTCTAAAATTCTTCTCCAAAAGAATTGCGATAAGCCGCCGCAAGAATTTTCCCGCGGCGACTAAATCATTGTCCTATTCGGCCTCTTTCTCATCGCCCGATGCGTCCCGCTCGCCCTTTTTTCCGAATCGGCGCCTTGCGGCCAATCCGATCGAGGCTAGGCCTGTGCCGAACAGCAGAATCGTCATCGGCTCCGGAACCGGCTCGGGCGGAGTCGGCGTCGGCGTCATCGGCGGCGTCTTTGTCGGGGTTGGCGTCGGCGTGACCGTCGGAGTCACCGTCGGCGTAGCCGTTGGCGTCTGTGGAATCGTCTGTGTTGGCGTCGGCGTGTCCTTTTTATCTCTTAGCAGGATAAATGCCACCGGAATCGCGGCGAGACCGAGCAGCGCCCATTTCGGAAAGCCGCGCCTCTTGTCCTCTTCACAATCGCAATAGTCGTCATCGACGATCTCACTCCGTGTCTCGGTGATTACACGGCCGTCTTGCTGTGGGCTTGGCTTTTTGGTGTCATCATCGCCATCGACGTTAGACGACACGCTGCCCGCAATCGCTAGCCGCGAAAAATTGCTGCTTTCAGCTTTGCCCGGACGCGCATTCACGATTTGAACGACCTCGTCAAAGCGCAGCGGTCCGGCGTTTACCTTTGTAAAGCCCGCCAAAACCGTTGCGACACAGATTGCCGAGAGTAATACTCTTAGATTTACATTCTTCATGTCTGTTACCTGACTAAACGAAACCATATTGCAAAAACCAGGTGGTTTTTACAGCGTGTTGGCACTCACTGTCGAAATTGATTCTGGGGCTAGTCCCGCAAATATAGCAAAAAGAAGGCTAAACTGCACGTCCTTTTCAAGATTTTCTTGCCAAAAAAGCACCAAAATTCAAAAATTTCGTAAATTCAAGGGGAAAAAATGGCTATTAAGCTACCATTTCCAAAAAAATTAGGCTTTTTTTCGCTTTTTTTTTAGTTTTGGACAATAAAAACCGGTTACCACAGGAAAGTGATAACCGGCATTAAATTCCTGAAGTAAAAACTACTCGCCTTCGCCCGAAGCTTTCGCCTTTTCTTCATTTATGATCGCCCGGCGCGAGAGTTTTATCTTGTTGCCCTCTTTTCCGATGCACTTAACGAGTATCTGCTGGCCTTCCTTAAGCTCGTCGCGGACGTCCTTAACGCGTCGGTCGGAGATCTCAGAGATGTGCAGTAAACCGTCGAGGCCTGGGATGATCTCGACAAACGCGCCGAAATCGACGATTCGAGAAACCGTGCCGAGATAGGTCTCGCCGATCTCAGCCTCAGCCGTGATGGCCTTAATTCGTGCGATCGCAGCCTGAGCGGCCTCACCATCGGCCGACGCGATCGAGATCGTTCCGTCATCGTCAATGTCGATCTTGGCGCCGGTTTCTTCGGTGATCGAGCGAATAACCGAACCACCTTTGCCGATGACGTCGCGAATCTTCTCGGGATTGATCTGCATCGTGATAATTCGCGGAGCATAGGGCGAAATGTCTTCGCGTGGCTCGGCGATCGCCTTGCCCATGATGTCAAGAATATGCATACGGCCTTTTTTCGCTTGTTCGAGCGCTTCCTGCAAGATCATCGCGTTAATTCCGCCGATCTTGATGTCCATCTGTAGAGCGGTGATCCCGTCGGCGGTGCCTGTGACCTTAAAGTCCATGTCGCCGTAATGATCCTCTGCACCGGCGATGTCACTGAGAATCGCGTACCGATTGCCTTCCATTACGAGGCCCATCGCGACGCCGGCGACCGGCTTCTTGATCGGTACACCTGCATCCATCAGGCTCAGAATGCCGCCGCAGACCGACGCCATCGATGACGAGCCGTTCGACTCGGTAATGTCAGAGACGATGCGGATCGTGTATGGGAAATCAGCATCTTCCGGCAGAACTGACATGATCGCACGCCGTGCGAGGTTGCCGTGGCCCGTCTCACGCCGTGACGTGCTTCCGAACCTGCCGGTTTCGCCAACCGAATAGGGCGGGAAGTTATAGTGCAGCATGAACCGGCGGTCAACCGTACCTTTCTCAAGATCGTCCATGAACTGTCCGTCCATCTTGGTTCCCAACGTCGTGGTGACGATCGCCTGGGTTTCACCGCGCGTAAAGAGAGCCGAACCATGAACCCGCGGCAACCAGCCAACTTCGCAGTTGATCGGTCGAATCTCGCTAAACCTTCGACCATCGGGGCGACGCTTGTTGCCAAGCATATCCTCGCGAAAGATCTTTTCCTTTAGCTTGCCAAACGCCTTGCCGGCCGTGGCCCGAGCACCTGGATCGTCCTCAGGATAGCTTTCGACAACTTCTTTCTTGAGGTCGTCTAGCCCAGCATAGACCTCGATCTTTTCGCGGCCAGTCGAATCGAGAGCCGTACGGAGCTTGTCCGTCCAGGTCTTTTCGACATCGGCAACGATATGGGCATCAAGCTCTGGAACAACAAATTCACGCTTCGTGATGTTGAGGGCCTTGCCAAGCTCTTTCTGCCAAAGACAGAGCCGTTTGATCTCGCGGTGAGCAAGCATCAAGGCCTCGACCATGACTTTTTCTTCGACTTCATTTGCTTCGCATTCGACCATGCAGATGGCTTCTTCGGTTCCTGCGACGATCAGATTAAGGTCTGATTCGCGGCGTTCGTCGAAGGTAGGATTGATCAGGTATTTGCCATCGGTAAGGCCGATGCGGATACCGGCGATCGGATTTTCGAACGGTATATCCGAGAGATAAAGTGCACACGAAGCACCTGTGATCGCGATCACATCCGGATCGTTCTCGGCATCCGACGAGATAACCGAGGCAACGATCTGAGTTTCAAAGCGATAGCCATCCGCGAACAGCGGCCTGACCGGACGGTCGATCATGCGGCATGTGAGAATTTCTTTTTCGCCCGGACGGCCTTCGCGACGGAAGTAGTTCCCGGGAATGCGGCCCGCAGCGAAAGAGTTTTCACGGTATTCAACCGTGAGCGGGAAAAAATCGAGCCCTTCGCGGGCAGTGCGGCCCGATACGGCGGCGACCAGCACTATCGTATCTCCGTACCTGATGACGACCGAACCATCGGCCTGTTTGGCAACCTTGCCTGTTTCGACGATCAGCTCTTTGTTCCCGAGCTTGATCGATTCATTCAAATATTTCTTTTTCATTTCTTATCCTAAAAAACAAAGACGGAGGAGCGTGCCGTGAAGCTCTTCCGTCTTTGAAAAACTATAAACTAGATGAGATCCAAATTGGTCGCTGCGTATTTGCTGTCACGTTCAGCCGCTTGCGGTAATTTCTTCGAAAGGATCTTTTTTGTTGAGGCTCGAAGAAGCCAAGTAGGGTTAAAAAGTGGAAAAGGTTAAATGTGAAAAAGTTGGTTGCGCATTCTCGCCGCTTGCCCCATTTTTCACTTTTTCACTTTTTACCTTCGTAAACCTAATTTCTTTACGATCTCGTGATACTCATTAATATCACGACGCTTGAGGTAATCAAGCAATTTTCTGCGACGCGAGACCATTATTAGCAAGCCCCGTCGCGAATTGTTATCTTTCTTGTGGATTTTGAAATGCTCGGTCAGCTCATTGATACGCTGTGTAAGCAACGCGACCTGCACCTGCGACGAACCCGTATCCGACGTGTGCGTTTTGTAATCGGTGACTAATTTTTCTTTTATTTCTTTCAATGTTGACATAAAAACTTGCCCTAAATGGCTTCTCCTTTTTGCTCGCAGTAACTCCGTGAACTGGCACGGTAACCGCGAAAAATAGTAAATAATTAAAACTAACCGTCAATAATTATTCCCCTTTATTGTCTTATATTTACCGGACTTGAGCAACGTCAAAACCGTTAGTTACTGGCCATCAGTTTTTTAACTGATCTCGTACTCGAATTCCTCCATAAACTTTGTCGAGAAGTTCCCTTTCTGAAAATTCTCGTCCGCCATTATCTTTTGATGCAGCGGAATTGTCGTCTTAATTCCTTCTACCACCATCATCTCGAGCGCTCTTCGCATACGAGCGATCGCAAGCTCACGCGTACGCGCATGCACGATCAACTTCGCGATCATCGAATCGTAATACGGCGGAACGACATAGCCCGGATAAACCGCTGTATCGACACGCACGCCCGGCCCACCGGGAATATTGAACGTAGTGATACGCCCCGGACTGGGTGTGAATTTTACAGGATCCTCGGCATTGATGCGGCACTCGATCGAGTGGCCGACGATCTGAACTTCGTCTTGCGTATAGCCAATATTTTCGCCCGTCGCGATGCGGATCTGATTTCGCACGATGTCGGCAAGCGTGACCATCTCGGTCACGGGATGCTCGACCTGAATACGCGTGTTCATCTCCATGAAGTAGAAACTGCCGTCTTCATCAAGCAAAAACTCAAACGTGCCCGCGCTCGAGTAGCCGATCTCCTCACATGCTTTGACAGCGACAGCGCCCATTTTTTCGCGAAGTTCCTTCGAGATCGCGGGCGACGGAGCTTCTTCGAGCAGCTTTTGGTGACGACGCTGGATCGTGCATTCGCGCTCGCCGAGATGAATCACGTTTCCGTGTTCGTCGGCCAAAACTTGGATTTCGATATGTCGTGGCCGCTCGATATACCGCTCGATATAAACCGAACCGTTCTTAAACGCATTGAGAGCTTCGCTCTGCGCGAGTTCAAGATTGCCCGCAAGCTCGTCCTCGCTGCGAACGATGCGCATTCCGCGACCGCCGCCGCCGGCTGCAGCTTTTATGATTACTGGAAAGCCGATCTCGAGCGCGAGTTTTTTTGCTTCATCCGCAGATTCTATCGGGTCAGGACTGCCCGGCAAGATCGGAACGCCAGCCGCTGTCATCGTGCGACGAGCTTCGACCTTGTCGCCCATCATCGCGATGACTTCGGGCCGCGGACCAATAAATTTAATATTGCAATCTCCGCAGATCGTCGCGAATGTCGCCGACTCGGCCAAAAAACCGTATCCCGGGTGAATCGCATCGGCATTCGTGATCTCAGCCGCGCTGATGATCGATGGAATGTTGAGATAGCTGTCCGCAGAGAGATTGCCGCCGATACAAATTGCCTCATCGGCGAATCGCACGTGCAACGCCTCGCGATCGGCCTCGGAGTGTACGGCGACGGTCTTGATGCCCATCTCCTTACACGTCCAAATGATCCGGTTCGCGATCTCGCCGCGATTGGCAATCAAAATTTTGCGTATCTCACGCATAAAGAGTTTTAGCCACTAATTACACGAATAGCACGAATAAATCTCTTCTGATTCGTGGCATTAGTGTAATTCGTGGCTAATCTATTTCTTAACTCCAAACAACGCCTGGCCGTATTCGACCGGCTGGCCGTTCTCGACGTAAATTTTTACGATCTCGCCCGAAATCTCGGCCTGAATCTCGTTCATCAGCTTCATCGCTTCGACAATGCACACTGTCGTGTCGGGTGAAACGTTGCTGCCTTCGCTGACATAAGCGTCTTTATCCGGGCCAGGGGAACGATAAAATGTGCCGACGATCGGCGAAACAATTTTGTGGAGACCTGCGTCCGGGTCAACCGCGGGTTCGGCGGTGACAGTGTCGGCAGTCGGAGCAGCGGCGACCGGCAGTGCAGTTGCAGCATGCGGCTGCGGAACGCCCGCCATCTTGCTCAGTCGAACGCGAATATTCTCGTTCTCGAATTCGAAATCCGTAAATCCGTGCTCATTGACAAGCGCGGCCAGAGCCTGCAGTTCATCCATGTTGAACGACGGATCGGTTATCTGATCTGTTTTACCGCTTTTTTTATCGACCACTGTGTTTTCGTCTCTCGCTTTTGCCGAAGCCGTGTTGTTGCCCATGACTTGCCCTCCGAGCTGTTAGCTCTTTGCGGCCATCTCGCGTGGATTGTCGACCAGTTCGATCACGGCCATCTCGGCGTTATCGCCCTGGCGTCGACCAAGTTTGATGATGCGCGTGTAGCCACCGTTACGGTCTTTATAGCGCGCTCCGAGCTCATTGAAAAGCCGCTGGACGGCTGCAACGCCTGCGGTGCGTTCGATTTTGTCCTTCGGTTCGCCTTTTTTACCGCGAAAACGGCTCGCCGCAATTTTGAAAGTACTGTTACCGGCGTGAAAGAACTTCGCAGCCTGTCGTCGAAGATGGACTTCGCGAAGCTTGCCGTCATTACCGTCAAGGCTCTGCGCTTTTCTGGCAAGGGTGATCACCTTTTCGACAAACGGACGCAACTCTTTTGCCTTCTGAACAGTCGTCACAATGTGTTCTTTGTCGGCGTTTATCAGCGAAGTCGCCATGTTCCGCAGCATCGACATGCGATGCTCCGTTGTGCGGCCTAATTTACGATGTGCTTTTAAATGTCTCATTCTAGTCCAGATCGCGACCGCCGGAGCCCGGGATCGGATTTCCCTGTTCGTCAAAATCCATTCCAAAATCGAGACCCATGCCGTGAAGCATATCTTTGATCTCGGTCAGCGATTTTTTACCAAAATTCTTAGTATGAAGCATGTCTTTTTCGCTTCGGCGAATCAGATCGCGAATCGAGCGGATGTCAGCATTCTTCAAACAGTTATACGACCGCACCGAAAGCTCAAGCTCGTCAACAGATTTGTCGAGCAGGTCGTTTCGCATCAGCGGCGGACGCGCGATGTCCTCGTATTTGTATTCTTCTTCTTCCTCTTCGAAGTTGATGAAGATCGACATATGATCTTTTACCAATTTCGCGGCGAGGCCGATCGAATCTTCCGGCTTGACCGAACCGTCTGTCCAAACTTCGAGAGTGAGGCGGTCGTATTCGGTGTTAGAACCTTGTCGAGTTTTATCGACGTTGTAATTTACTTTTTTGATCGGCGTGTGAACCGAGTCAATCGGGATATAGCCGACCGAAAGATCTTCGTCGTTATTGAACTCAGCCGAAACATAGCCGCGACCTTGCTTGAGCCGCATCTCGATCTTTAGCGATCCGCTCGCACTGATCGTCGCGATGTGAACGTCATCCTTCAAGACCTCAACGTCGCCGTCAGCCTGTATGTCTGCGCTGGTTACCGCACCCGCGCCTTTTTTGCTGATCGAAAGCGTCTTCGGTCCACTGCCGTGCAGTAAGAACGGTACTTGTTTTAAGTTGAGAATGATGTCGGTCGCATCTTCGACGACGCCTTTGATCGACGAAAATTCGTGCTCAACGCCCTCGATCTTGACTGCAGTGATCGTCGCGCCTTCGATCGACGAAAGCAGCGCACGGCGAATAGAATTACCGATCGTCGTGCCGAAACCGCGCTCAAATGGCGCCGCGTGAAATTTACCGTAAGTCGCACTCAGCGAGTCGCTATCGACATTGAGCCGTCCCGGCATTTGAAAATCTGTCCAATTATTCTGTGTCATATTCGTTCTTTTTATCTTCTAAAGTTGCCGCTGTCCCCGATTCTTCTTTAGCAAGAACGCTTCTCAAGACAAACCGATCTTCGGGCAACTAGTTAATTGTTACTTACTGTAAAGCTCAACGATCAGTTGCTCGTTGATGTTTGCATCGATGTCTTCGCGCTTCGGCAAGCTCGAAACCGTCACGGAAAGTTCTTTGCCAAACGCGTTGAGCCATCCCGGACGGCCGCGTCCGACGGCCGTTGACCAGGCCGCATCGACGTGCGTGTTCTTCGTCGTTCTGTCCTTAACGCCAACGACGTCGCCCGTCTTCACCTGGAATGACGGAATATTGACCTTGCGGCCGTTAACCGTGATGTGACCGTGATTTACAAGCTGACGTGCCTGACGACGCGAGGTCGAAAAGCCCGAACGATAAACGACGTTGTCGAGCCGCCGCTCAAGTATAAAGAGCAGATTCTCGCCCGTGACGCCTTTCTGCCGACGCGCTTTTTCGAAATAATTGCGAAATTGTTTTTCGAGGATAAAGTAAATACGCTTTACTTTTTGCTTCTCGCGCAGCTGCTCGCCGTAGCCCTGGATCATCTTGCGACGAGCCGCGCCGTGCTGTCCCGGCGGATTTGTTCCGCGCTTTTCGATTGCGCACGATGGTTTGTAGCACCGGTCGCCTTTCAAAAATAACTTTCCACCTTCGCGGCGGCACAAACGGCACACCGCATCTCTATATCTAGCCATAATTTATTTTCTGCCTCCGCTTGTTAGCGGAAAAGTTTACGAGCTTAACGCCCTTCTTCCTTTCGATAATCTAAAGATCAAACCCTGCGTCGTTTCGGCGGACGGCATCCGTTATGCGGGATCGGCGTGGTGTCGCGGATCGCAGTCACACGAATTCCGGCCATCGCAATTGCACGAATCGCGGACTCACGTCCGCCGCCCGGACCCTTTACCCGAACTTCGGCCTCGCGCATACCTGCGTCGAGTGCCTTGCGTGCAACCTCACCAGCAGCCTGCTGCGCCGCGAACGGCGTTCCTTTTCGGCTACCACGAAAACCTCGTGCTCCCGAGGACGACTGCGCAATCAGATTGCCTTCCGCGTCTGTGATCGAGATGAGCGTGTTGTTGAACGACGCCGCAATGTGAACAATCCCGTATGGGATGTTCTTTTTCTCTTTTTTCTTGAAAGTCTTCTTTTTAGTCGTTGCTGCTTTAGCCATCTTAATTTAATTATTTCTTGCCCGGGGCTTTCTTCTTGGCCACGGCCGCTTTGCGCGGACCTTTGCGTGTGCGTGCGTTTGTGCTGGTGCGTTGTCCACGAACCGGCAGACTGCGACGATGGCGCAGACCCCGATAGCAACCGATATCCATCAGCCGCTTGATGTCCATCTGAACGCGCTTACGGAGATCGCCCTCGACATCGCCTTCGGCATCGAGGATCGCGCGAATCTTGTTAAGATCGTCCTCGCTTATGTCCTTGATCTTGGTATTTACATCAATACCGGCTTGGCCGAGAACTTCAGTCGCACGCGATTTGCCTACGCCGTAGATGTAGGTCATCCCGATCTGTGCCCTTTTGTTGGGCGGTAAATCAACCCCTGCTATACGAGCCATAATTCGTTATCCTTGCCTCTGTTTATGCTTCGGGTTATCGCAGATTACCCGCACCACGCCTTTGCGATGAATGATCTTGCATTTATCGCACATCTTTTTTACTGAAGGCCTTACTTTCATCTCAAAACTCCCATAAATCGTCAATAGTGAATAGATCGGAACTGCTTTTTTCTATTCACGATCTAATTTCACCATTCGCTACTTATAGCGATATGTTATTCGCCCGCGACCCAAGTCATAGGGCGAAAGCTCGACAAGAACCTTGTCACCCGGCAATATGCGAATAAAATTCTTACGCATTTTGCCCGAAATATGAGCCAAAACCTCGTGGTTATTGTCGTCGACGGCAACCTTGAACATCGCATTCGGCAATGTCTCCAGCACGGTGGCCGTGACTTCAATCGCTTCTTCCTTAGACATACGATCTAAGCCAGCTTGCTGAACAGCTGGACAAACTATTGATATTACCTAGAAAAATCAATGTTTTCAAGTTGCCGCAGCCATCTTTCGCTGCTGTTTTTGCTCCTTTGTGAGCGTCAAAATTTCCGGCCCGTCCGCCGTCACCGCCAAAGTATGCTCAGCGTGGGCCGAAGGCTTGCCGTCGAGCGTTACAACCGTCCACTTATCGCTCAAAGTCCGCGTCTCCTGCGTCCCAAGATTGAGCATCGGCTCGATAGCGAAACAATAACCGAGACGAATTTTCTCCTTAGTGCCCGCACGTCCGTAATTCGGTATTTGCGGGGCTTCGTGCATATTTCGGCCAATTCCGTGGCCTGTGTAATCACGAACAATGCCGTAGCCGAATTTCTCGGCGTGCTGCTGAACCGCCCAACTGATGTCGCCGACGCGATTATTTACACGTGCTGCCTCAATACCGAATTCGAGACACTCTTCTGTAACTCGGATTAACTGTATTAGTTCATCATCGATCTCACCAACCGGCAACGTCATCGCACAATCGCCGACAAAACCATCAAATGTCGCAGCCATATCGAGTGAAACAATGTCACCTTCTTTCAACGGCTCTTTTTTTGAAAAACCATGAACGACTTCGCTGTTGACCGACGCGCAAATCGCGTACGGAAAACCGTGATAGCCAATAAACGTCGGTATCGCACCGGCATCGCGGATCATCTTGTCCGCCGCGTTGTTCAAATCCATCGTCGAAATGCCCGGCTCAACCATCGCCCGCAAAGACTCACGCACCTCGGCGATCAACTCGCCGACTGCACGCATCTTGTCTAAATCTTTTGCGGATTTTGCGATTATCATCTAATTAGCCACAGAGGGCACCGAGAACACTGAGAAATCCTTTGCGTTCTTTGCGGCTTTGCATTAAATAAATCCGTATCACCGCAAAGACGCTAAGTGCCCAAGGAAATCTCTAGATCAAGCCGATCATCTCCTGAAATATATCTTCAATATCTCCTGTGCCGTCGATCTTTTTCAGCCGCTCGGTCTTTTCGTAGTAATCGAGCAGTGGCTTTGTCAGTTCATCGTAAGTTTCGAGACGAACTTTGACTTTCTCCCGAGAGTCGTCTGCGCGATGCTCGAGTTTTGCGTCAGGGTGGTCGTCACAAAAACCTTGATTTTCGGGCGGTTTCGAATAGATATTGTAGATCTCGCCACACACCGGACACAACCGACGGCCTGTCAGCCGCTTCGTCAACTCGTCTCGCGAAACATCGACCTCGATTGCCTGAATCTCCTTGCCCTGCTCCTTCGCAAGTTCCTCGAGCTGTTCGGCCTGAACTGCAGTTCGCGGATAGCCATCGAGAAGATACGTTCCGTTGCAATCGTCTTTTGATGTTCGTTCGCGAACAATTTTGTATGTAAGATCATCCGAGATCAGTTTGCCGGACGCCATGATCTCCTGCACTTCGTGTGCGAGCGGTGTGTCGAGCGTTTTCATCTCGCGAAACATATCGCCTGTCGATATCTGCGGAATCCCGCGACGCTCTTGCAACAGTCTCGCTTGCGTTCCCTTGCCCGCGCCCGGAGCACCTATCAAAACGATGATCTTATCCATCTAATCTAATAGCCACAGAGGACACAGAGTAAAAAGAGAAAATTTTTTCTCTGTGCTCTCTGTGCCCTCTGTGGCAAATCTCTTTTAAGCTCGGCGTCCGCGCAAACGCGAGCCTGCTCCTAAAAAGCCTTCGTAATTTCGCATCACAAGCTGTGCTTCGACCTGCGAGACCGTGTCCATCGCAACGCCAACTAGAATCAGCAAACTCGTGCCGCCGAAGAAAAACTCGTATCCAAGTCCGGTCGGTATCCAATTCAACCCCGATGTCGACGTCAAAAAGTTATCGGCCGAAGTTCCAATGAACGGCAGGCGCGCAACCTTAAATCCGCTCAACAAAAGCTGCGGCACAAACGCAACAAACGCCAGGTACAACGCACCGACGGTCGTCAACCGCGTTAGAATCGAATTCAAATAATCCGCAGTCGGCGCACCGGGACGGATCCCCGCGATAAAACCGCCATGCTTGCGAAGGTTGTCAGCCACCTCGTCCGTATTGAATATGATCGTGATGTAAAAGAAAGTGAACAGAACGATCAACGACAGAAAGACGAGTTCGTAGTAAGGATCTCCACCGTGAAACTGCTGGAAAAAGTTAAACACTTTGGACCAAGCGGAGTCAGGTTGGTTCGGATCCGCAGGAAATGCCGAAAACAAAGTCTGCGGCATCGCCAAAACCGACGATGCAAAAATCACAGGAATAACGCCTCCCATGTTGATCTTTAGTGGCAAGCTGGTCTCCTGACCGCGAAATGTCTGACTGCCCACGCGACGGCTGGCGTAGCTGATAGCGATGTTTCGCCGCGCAGATTCGACGTAAACGATCAACGCGATCAGCGCGATCATCACCGCAACTAGAAACACTACGCCGATGATCTGCGAAGTATCGCCCGAACCCACACGCGTCGAAACCTGCTGCAAACCCCGCGGCAAACCGATCACGATACCTGCAAAAATTAAGAGTGAAATTCCGTTACCTATGCCGCGTTCGGTGATCTGTTCGCCGAGCCACATCACAAAGATCGTGCCGGTCGTGAGCGTAATGACGACCATCGCGGTCGCCCACCACGTGCCCGCGATAATGTTATTTCGCGAAAGCCATGTCGCGACAAAAAACGTTTGAACCGCACAGAGAACGACAGTCGAGTACCGCGTCCATTGATTCATTTTTTGACGGCCGACCTCACCTTCTTCCTGAATTTTTTTCATCGCCGGTGAAAGTACGGGAAGAAGCTGCATGATGATCGACGCCGTAATGTAGGGCGTCACGCCGAGCGCAAAAACCGAGATCGTGCGAAAGTTACCACCGGAGAAAAGATCAAGCACGCCGAGCAGAGTTCCCGCGACTTCGCTCCAAACCCGCTCAAGCTGCGCGCTGTTAATGCCCGGAGCTTGAATGTGAGCTCCCAACCGATACACCGCCAGCAACCCGAGCGTGAAGAGAACCCTCTTCCTGAGCTCAGGAATCTTGAACATGTTTTGGATGGCGTTAAAAAACTTCTCCATAAAAATGCGAGTTAGCTTGCTGCCTCGACCGATTTAACGATCGCCGTTGCCGAGCCGCCGGCCTTTTCGATCTTCTCTTTTGCGGTTTTGGTAAAACGATGCGCCGAAATTTTCAGCGACTTTAAAATTTCGCCATTACCCAAAATGACGAGATCGTGCTTCGCCTTTTTGATGAGACCGCGTTCGTGCAAGATTTCAGGCGTTACTTCGTCGCCCGACTTAAAGTTCTCGTCGATCTTGGCAAGACTAATCTCGATCCACTGCTTTTTGAAAATATTAGTGAAGCCGCGCTTCGGCAGACGACGCTGCAAAGGCATCTGACCGCCCTCAAATCCACGCTTGCTGCTATAGCCCGAACGAGATTTCTGACCTTTGTGTCCTTTCCCGGCAGTCTTACCAAGACCCGAACCAGGGCCGCGTCCGATACGCTTTTTCTTATGCGTCGAACCCGGTGCCGGATGTAAATTGTTTAGTGCTAACGCCATAACTTTGTGTCCGTAGCCCGCACGTTCGTAAGGGCTACTTTGTAATTGTCGAGCCCTTACTCACGTGCGGGCTACTGACACTATTCCACGATTCTCAAAAGATGCGGCACCTTTGCGACCACGCCACGGGTGGCGGGCGAGTCGGGCCGCGAAATCACCTGATTGAGCTTGGTGATACCAAGGCTCCTAACAATATTCTTCTGATTTTGCGCGTAACCGATCATGCTCCGATAATATTGGATCTTGATCTCGCCGCCTTTTGTCTCTGTCTTCTTTGCCATAACAGTCAGTTCTTTGAGTTCGTGGAGCTATCGAGTCTGTTGGGTGTTTATCCTTTTCTCAACGAACTCAATAAACTCTTACATTAGTTCTTCTACTTGCTTTCCTCTCAATCTCGCGACTTCGAGTGGATCCTTCATTCTCGTCAGGCCGTCGAATGTCGCGCGAATCACGTTGTGCGCGTTGTTCGAGCCGAGGATTTTTGTTCGCACGTTGTGTACGCCTAAGCTCTGCAAAACGGCACGCACGGCGCCGCCGGCGATAACGCCTGTTCCCTCGGCTGCCGGTTTTAGCAGCACGCGGCCCGCGCCGTACTTGCCGATAAGTTCATGCGGCAAAGTTCCCCCTATCAGCGGAACGCGAATTAAATTATTTTTGGCAGCCTCGACCGCTTTCTTGATCGCGTTCGGCACCTCTTTTGCTTTACCCGTACCGAAACCAACGTGACCAGCCTCGTCACCAACGACGACGAGCGCCGCAAACGACATGTTTTTACCGCCCTTTACGACCTTGGTCACGCGATTGATCGATATTAGCTGATCCTTTAAGATAAGGCCGCCCGGAGCTATTTTCTGCTTATTCATCACTCTTTTGCTTTTCTTCCTCTGCCGGTTTTGTATCCGCCTCGTGTTTGTTAAGACCGGCTTCGCGCGACGCGTCGATCAACGCTTTGACGCGGCCATGATAAACGTAACCGCCGCGATCGAAGACCACGCTCTCGATGCCAGCTTTTTTCGCACGCTCGGCGATCGCCTTGCCGACGCCCTTTGCACCTTCCACATTGCCGCCGCTCTTGAGTCCGAGAGCCTTTTCGGTCGTCGAAGCGCTGGCCAAAGTTTTACCATTGCCGTCGTCGATGATCTGCGCGTAAATGTGACTCACGCTGCGAAACACCGCCAATCGAGGCCTGGCCGCGGTGCCGCGAACCTTCTTGCGAATTCGGCTGTGAACGCCCTGCCGTATATCTGCTCTGCTTTTCTGTCCCATATTCTTAGCAGTTTCGAGCTTCAAGTTTCTCGTTTCAACTTAGTTCAAATCTAACTAGAAACTAGAAACTATAAACCAGAAACTATTTACCAGTCTTGCCTGGCTTCAACCTGTAAAACTTATCCGCGTAACGCACGCCTTTGCCCTTGTAAGCGTCGGGCTTGCGTAGACGGTTCATCTCGGCGGCAACCTGGCCGAGCTTTTGCTTATCGATGCCGCTCAGAGTGATCGTCGTCTGATACTGGTTGATCGACGTTTTTGTGTTGTCACGTTCGGCTTTTGCTTCGATGCCATCCGGCAGCGGAAACTCGATCGGATGCGAATAGCCGAGCGCAAACACGATCTTCGTTCCCTGCACTTCAGCCTTGTAACCAACACCGACGATGTCCATGTTTTTCGAAAATCCTTCGGTCACACCAACAACTGCGTTGTTTGCAAGCGCTCGAGCAAGGCCGTGAAACGCGGCTTTATCGTCGCCTGCGCGCGTCGCGGTGAGCGTTCCTTCTTCTTGCTTAAAGCTAACGCCCGCCGGAATCGGCGTCTTCAGCGTGCCCTTGGGGCCTTTAACTTCCATCTCCGAATCGTGAATCGTCACGGTCACGCCTGACGGTATCGCTATCGGTTTTTTTCCAACTCGTGACATATATTTTAGTGACGAGTGACGAGTGCTAAGTGACGAGTGAAAATTATTCACTATTCACTTTTCACTGTTCACTCTTAATAAACTTCCGCCAATATCTCGCCGCCAACGTGCTCTTTGCGTGCCTGACGGCCGCTCATCAAACCTTTCGATGTCGAAACGATGTTCACACCGTAACCGCCGAGCACTCTCGGAATTTCTTCCGAGCCGACATAAACGCGCCGTCCCGGTCGCGACACCCGCGACAAATGCGTGATCGACGACGTTCCTCGGGCATCGTAGCGAAGATTTACGCGAATCATATATTTCACGCCTTCGCCTTTCGACTGATAACTGTTTATGTAGCCCTCTTCTTTTAAAATTCGGGCGACTTCCATCTTCAATTTTGAGCCCGGTATGTCAACACGCTGATGACCAGCCGCAATCGCATTGCGGATTCGCGTCAACATATCGGCTATTGGATCTGTCATTCTTACTTACTCCGTCAAAAAAAACACTAATTACCAACTCGACTTAACAACTCCAGGAATCTGCCCTTCAAGCGCCAGTTCGCGAAGCGCGATGCGCGAGACGCCAAACTTACGCAGAAACCCACGCGAGCGTCCAGTTTGCGAACATCGATTACGCACACGCGATGGTGAAGCGTCACGCGGCATCTTTTGCAGCTTGAACACCGCCGCATCGACTTCTTCGGGCGTCGACTTCGGGCTGTTGATTATCTTCTTCGCCGCAGCACGACGCTCAGCGTAGAGCTTGACCTTCTCTTTGCGACGATTGTTATGAACTACTTTGCTTATCTTTGCCATAAACTCTAAAAGTTTCTAGTTTATTATTTCTCGTTCCAAGTTTTTACTGATCTTAACTAAAAACCAGAAACTCGAAACTATTGCCGAAACGGCATGCCGAGCGCTTTCAAAAGCGAACGTGCCTCATCATCATTACGAGCGGTCGTGACGATCGAAATATTCATACCTCGCGTCTTATCGACCTTATTAAAATCGATCTCCGGAAAGATCAGCTGCTCGCGAATACCAAGCGTGTAATTTCCACGTCCGTCGAACGATTTGCCCGACACGCCGCGAAAGTCACGCACACGCGGCAGCGCAACCGAGATTAGCCGGTCGAGAAACTCATACATCCTCGCGCCGCGAAGCGTAACCATCGTGCCGATCGCCATTCCCTGACGCAGCTTAAAAGCCGCGATCGACTTTTTCGCCTTTGTAATTACCGGCTTTTGGCCCGTAATCGTTTTCAGCTCTTCTGTCGCGACATCGAGGATCTTCGCGTTTGCCGACGCCTCGCCTAAACCCATGTTGACGATGACTTTCTCGATCTTAGGGATCGCCATGGGGTTCTTGATATCGAACTCTTTTGCGAGCGCCGGAGCGATATCGTTTTTGTATTTTTCTCTTAATCTAGCCATTTCAATAAAGTTTCAAGTTCCTGGTTTCACGTTTCCGGTTCTTCAGAGAAAACCAAAAACCACACTCTGGAAACTACTTCTCTTCTTTCGTTTCAACTTCGGCTGCCGCTTCGTCGTCAACCGCCATTTTGTCTTCGCGCCTATACGAGGCGTTCTCTGGAATTAAATTGCCGCTCTTTGCGACGCGAACTTTCTTACCGTCGCGCATCTCGTACTTTACTCGCGTTGGCTTGCCCGTGTTGGGATCGATCAATGCTACGTTCGAAACGCTCACCCAAGCTTCCTGTTCTTTAATTCCGCCCTCGCGGTTAAGCTGCGGAACAGGCTTGACGTGCTTCTTGACGATCATCGCGCCTTCAACCTTGACCTTTGCGTTACGTGCATCGACGGCGATAACTTTACCGCGATACGGCTGACGAGAGCCTTTACTGTCGTAGCGGTTATACTCTTTGCCCGCAATAAATACGACCTGGTCGCCGCGCTTGATTCTACTATTTGCTGGTTTACCCGTTCTCATTTCCTTAATTCGTAATTGCTAATTAGTATTTGCCTCTTATATGACTTCCGGCGCCAAGGACACGATCTTCATAAAATTCTTTTCGCGCAGCTCACGAGCCACCGGACCGAACACGCGTGTTCCGACCGGCGTTCCGTCATCCTTGATCAAAACCGCGGCGTTCTCGTCAAAGCGAATATACGTCCCATCCTTGCGGCGAACTTCCTTTTTCGTCCTCACGATTACCGCGTTATAAACCTTGCCTTTTTTCGCCGTGCCGTCTGGCGAAGCTTCTTTCACGGTCACCTTGATCGTGTCGCCAAGCCGAGCGATCTTTGCCGTCGAACCACCGACAGGCATTATCATCACAACGCGTTTCGCTCCCGAATTGTCTGCGACCGCTAACGAGGTCTGCATCTGAATCATATCTTTCTCCAGTTGTCAGTGGTCGGTGGTCGGTGGTCAGTGAGAAACTACTTCTCTGACCACCGACCACTGACCACTGCCCACTACAACTCCGCCTTTTGAATAATCTCAACCACACGCCAACGTTTTCTTGCCGATAGCGGACGCGTCTCGACGATTCTCACTTTGTCGCCGATCTTTGCACCCATCTCGTCGTGTGCCATAAATTTCTTTCGCTTCTTAATATATTTCCGATATACCGGATGCTTAACGAGACGGTCGACCCGAACCGTAACTGTTTTTGTCATCTTGTCCGAGGCGACGATCCCGACGCGCTCAGCTCGTTTGTGAACCTTTTTGTCGCCGGTTGAATCAGCCGACTTTTCTGCCGCTGCTTTCGACGATTCGGCCTTCGCGGCTTTTTTCGGTTTTTCTTCGACAACAGCCTCAGCCGGCGTTTCAGTCACGGCTTCGGTCGTCTCAATTTCTTCTTTCTTAGTTGGCATTTATATATCTCAACTTTTAGGCTTTCGCCTCTTCCACCGCGGCTTTCTTGTTATTCAGCAGTGTGTAAACACGCGCGAGCGTCTTCTTCTCACGGCGAATATCTTTAACGACCTCGCCCATGCCGAGCTGTTTGCGAAACTTCAGCCTAAAGAGCGACTCTTTCAGCGCGTCGGCCTGATCTTTTAATTCCTCAGCGCTCATCGCAGTGAGCTGATCAATCTGTTCTTTGCGTTTCATCTCTAAACAATGCCTCCTTCGAGGTCTGCCCGCGAAACAAATTTCGTTTTGATCGGCAGCTTTTGCGCGGCCAACATAAAGGCCTCTTTAGCCAAAGCCATATCGACGCCCTGAATCTCATACAACACGCGTCCCGGTTTTACGACGGCCACCCAATGATCTGGAGCTCCCTTGCCCGAACCCATACGCGTTTCCGCCGGTTTCTTCGTGATCGGCTTGTCCGGGAACATGCGAATCCAGATCTTGCCGCCGCGTTTGACGTGACGCGTCATCGCGATACGCGCCGCCTCGATCTGGCGGTCGGTGATCCAACCTGCTTCCAATGCTTTTAAGCCAAAGTCACCAAAGTTGAGCTTCTCGCCGCGCGTCGCTTTACCGCGCATGCGGCCCTTCATCACTCGTCGGTGCTTGACCTTTTTAGGCATCAACATAATTTCTCTCCAGTAGTCAGTAATCGGTTGTCAGTGGTCAGAAAAAATTCTCTCTTAACTGTTCACTGTTCACTGCTCACAATTCACTATCTTCTGTCGTCTCTGCGTGGACGGCGATCACGCATCGCACCGCGTTCGACTTTAACTTCGTTCATCGGATCGGTCGTCGTTCCGCGTGCCATCGAAGCATTCGGATCGAGAATCTCGCCGCGATATATCCAAACTTTCACCCCGATGATCCCAAACGTCGTGAGTGCTTCGGCAAATCCAAAGTCAATATCTGCACGCAGCGTATGTAGCGGCAGGCGACCTTGCAGCGACCATTCGGTTCTCGCGATCTCAGCACCGTTCAAGCGACCGGCGATCATAACTTTAATTCCCTGTGCACCGAAACGCTGCGATTCCTCCATCGTCTTTTTCATCGCACGGCGAAACGCGATGCGCTTCTCAAGCTGTTGAGCGATCTTCTCGGCCTGAAGCTGGGCGTTCAGTTCAGGATGTTTGATCTCAAGGATCGAGATCATTACTTCCCGGCCAGTTTTTCGCGCCAGGTCTTCGCGGAGCTTGTCGATCTCGGAGCCTTTGCGGCCGATGATAATGCCCGGACGCGAGGTGTAGATCACGATCTTCAACCTTGCAGCCGCACGCTCGATATCGATGTGCGAGACGCCGCCGCCCGCGAATTTTTTCTTGAGGTCCCGCTTGAGCTGCAGATCTTCTGCGAGAAACTGGGCAAACTCATGTTTGGCGAACCAATGCGAATGCCAGTCTTTGTTGTAACCGACTCTAAAGCCGTATGGATGAACTTTTTGTCCCATAAAATACCTTTACTGTCGCTCCAACTCCTCGTTGATGTCTTGCTGTTTTTCGTCAGCCCGTTTTGTCTCGTTTAGCGAAGCCGTCGTCTGAGTCTCGACATTCTTAGCATCCGCAACCTCTGCATCAGCCTTGGCAGATTCAATCTCGGCCTTTACGTCCGGCGTCTCAAAAGTTTCAACCGGTTTATTTTCGATAATTTCCTCAACCGGTTTCGCCTCGTCGGCTTTCTTTGCTTCTTTCTTCGCCGCTGGCTTTGCCGTTTGGCTCTTTCCCTTTACCTTTCCACCCGTGGCGGCCTTCTTTGCCTTCGCCGCTTCGGCCTTTAATTCTTTTTCAGTCTTGGGCTTGTCGGCGCTCGTCACCTCGATCGTGATGTGACAATAATGACGCTGCTCGCGATACGCTCGTCCCTGAGGTGCAGGTCGCATGCGACTGCGATTCTTGTGCGGGCCCATATCGACAAAACAAGTCTTTACCCAAAGATCGTCCGGGTCGATTGCGATGTTCTGCTGCTCGGCCTTGAAAGTGGCGTTCGCGATCGCCGAACTCAAACATTGAGCGATCGGCTGAGCGGCTCGCTTGTCCGTAAATTTCAGTATCGACAAAGCACGCGAAACATTTACGCCTCGGATCATATCGATCACGAGCCGCGTCTTTCGCGGACTGCCTTTCAGATATTTTGTTTTTGCTACAGCTTCCATCTCGCTACTTCCTCTTCGCCATCTTCTCGGCCTTCGTTCCCGGATGTCCCTTAAACATTCGCGTCGGCGAAAACTCACCAAGCTTGTGGCCGACCATGTTCTCGGTCACAAAAACCGGAATGTGCCGTTTGCCGTTGTGAACGCCGAATGTCAAACCGACCATGTCCGGCGTGATCGTCGAGCGTCGCGACCAAGTCTTGATCGCAGGCGGCTTTGGCCCGCCGTCCAAAATCCGACGAAGCGTCCTTTGTACGCTCAGGTCAATAAACGGCCCTTTCTTCAATGAGCGTGGCATTATTTCCTTCTCCTATCTTTCACGATCATATCGCTCGTGCGTTTATTGCGACGCGTTTTGTAACCGCGTGTCGGCTGGCCCCAAGGCGTTACAGGATGACGGCCGCCCGACGTTTTGCCTTCACCGCCACCGTGCGGGTGATCGACCGGATTCATCGCAACTCCGCGAACCTTCGGCCGCTTGCCTTTCCAGCGGTTGCGACCGGCTTTACCAAGCGAAACATTTTCGTGCTCGGTGTTGCCGACCTGCCCGACTGTCGCCATGCAGACGACCGGAACTTTGCGAACCTCTCCTGACGGCATTCGAAGCTGCGCGAAATCGCCCTCTTTCGCGACGATCTGTGCAAACCCGCCGGCTGATCGCACCATCTGACCGCCCTTGCCGGGCCTCATCTCGATGTTGTGCACTTGCGTTCCCAACGGAATATTCGTGATCGGCAGTGCGTTTCCCGGCAAAATATCGGCCTCTTCGCCGCTCAAGATCATCGTGCCCACCGTCAATCCGAGCGGTGCAAGAATATATCGCTTTTCGCCGTCAAGATACGTGATCAAAGCGATGTGTGCCGAACGATTTGGATCGTACTCAAGCTGAGTGACCTTGCCCGGAATGCCCGCCTTATCACGTTTGAAATCGATGATCCGGTAATGGCGCTTATGGCCGCCGCCGCGTCGACGGATCGTAATTCGGCCGTCGCTGTTGCGTCCCGAAATTCGTTTCTTGGCCTCGAGCAACGATTTCTCGGGTGTTGCTCCCGGCGTCAACTCGTCACGCGTCAGATAAGTCTGATACCGTCGTGCCGGCGAAGTCGGTTTTAATCTTTTGATTCCCATAATCAGTTGTCGGTGGTCAGTGGCCGGTGGTCAGCAGTTGCTTTTTCTGACAACTGACCACTGACTACTGTCCACTGCTATATCGCTTCCGCGTAATCAACCATCGGCTCGCCTTTTCGTAAAGTCACGTAAGCCTTCTTAAAAGCAGCTTTGCGTCCTTCGATACGCCCGCGACGTTTTGTCTTTCCTTCGTATTGAACGGTGCGCACCTGCGCGACCTTTACGTTAAAGATCTCTTCGACCGCACCTTTGATCTCGGTCTTATTCGCCTTGGTATCGACGCGAAACGTCAAAACCTGTCCGGCCTTACGATTGCCGCCCTCGTCCGACGAATCTTCTTTCAAGATCACGCTCTTCTCGGTGACGACCGGCGATTTCAAAATATCCCAAACGCTCAACTTACTCATTTAGCGTCGCCCTCCTTACCGATCTCAAGAATGTCGCCTTCGTCTTCAATCACCTTCTTTGCCGGAGCCTTTCGCGGCTTTTTCTCAACTGCTTCGGCAGCTTCCTTTTTAGCTTTTGGCTCGGCCGCTTTCTTTGCTTTCGGTTTTTCGGCTGAAGCCGCTTTCTCGTCTTTAACACCCTCGCGTTTTGGATCGAGTAGATCGTTAAGTTCCTCGACAGCAGCTTTTGAGATCACGAGTTTTTCGTGATAGATGATGTCGTAAATATTAAGACCAAAACTGTTCGTGACCTTTGTCTTCTCGACGTTACGCGACGAAAGCACCAGATTGGCGTTATCGAGCGAATCAACGATCAGCGTCTTAGTACGCGTCTTTTTATCGATCAAACCGAGGCCGTCCATCGCACCGAGAAATTCGCTCGTCTTCGGCGCCTTGAAACCAAGCTCGTCGACGACGATCAAATTCCCTTCGCGCAATCTCTCCGACAAAGCCGAACGCAATGCGCCGCGGCGCATTTTCTTCGGCATCTGATACGACCAATCACGCGGCTGCGGACCGTGAACATTACCACCGCCTTTCCACAGCGGCGAGCGAAGCGATGCAATACGCGCACGCCCCGTGCCCTTTTGCTTCCAAAGTTTGCGCCCCGATCCTGAAACGTTTCCGCGCGTCTTTGTCGCCGAATTTCCGCTTCGGCCATTCGCACGATAGTTCATCACCGCGGCGTGAATCAGCGATTCGTTCAGCTCGACGCCAAACACGGCATCGGACAGCGAAACTTCGCCGACTTCTTTATTCTTCAAATTGCGAACCTTTACGGTAGGCATAATCTTCTCCGTTTCTAGTTTCTGGTTCCAAG
>JBAUGW010000005.1:0-22043 GCA_049679945.1 Pyrinomonadaceae bacterium
AAAAGTGATGAGCCTCGCTAAAAAAGACCTCACCATCCAACGCTATAAAGGTCTCGGCGAGATGAACCCCGAACAACTTTGGGAAACCACAATGGACCCCGAAAAACGCACGATGCTGCAGGTGCGCGTCGAGGACGCCATCGAAACCGACGGCCTCTTCACCGTGTTAATGGGCGACCAAGTCGAGCCTCGGCGTAAGTTCATCGAGGACAACGCACTGGACGTTAAGAACCTGGACGTCTGATCTTGATTGCAAGGGTCATCAAAATCCGATATTTTCGAGCGCGAGACCGTCAGGTTTTTGTCTGCCCGTCGGGCTTGCATCTACGAGCCCAAGGGATTTCATCACACGAACAGTGATCAAGCCGAAGTCATACTCGCTCTCATCGTGGCTCGTTCGGAGAAAGTGCGGGTAATGATGATGGTTGTTTTGCAGGCTCGCGCTAAACGACGCGGTGACCGGAAGCCATTCGCCGAGATTCATCGCGTTGTCGTGCTCGTCGGTGTAACGGCGCGTGCCAAACCGGCGGTCGTGCGTCCAGTAGTTCTGGATCATGTTTACCCACAGCGCAAAAGCGCGAACACTCGACCAGAGAACCGCGGCATACAGCCAGTCGCCCGATAACAGCCAGAGCAAACCATAGCTGCTGACCTGCGAAAAAACTGCGAAATACGGGCTAGAGACCAGTCGGAACGGCCAGCTCCTAAAAATCCCTTCGGTAGCGAGGTCCTTGCTGCACGCGTACGGGAAGACACACAGGTACATCGTTTTCCAAAAGCCGTCCTCGTCCAGCTTGTTCGGGTCGCCATCGTGGTCCGAGAAAGCATGATGATGCCGATGGCGGTTAACCCATGTCGTCGGATTTATGTAGATGCCGGTTGTGTTGTTTAGAAGGGCGACGGATTTGATAAACCACGGCTTGTAATTGAGCGTCTTGTGGGCAATGCCCATGTGAATAACGTCGGAAAGATATAGTCCGCCTAAAAACCAGATGTAGATCAAATACAAAAAACCGAAGACAACTCCCCAGAGCATTCCCCATTTCTGCGGAGCAACTATAGCCGAGAGCAGGATATGAGTGGCAATGAGCAAATACCCAACGACGTTATAGATCTTCATGTGCGTACCTCAGTATTTGGATTCGATCAGCCAAGATCCTGACGTGCCGTGCCGTCGATCTCTAGCACGAGATCGGCGCCGTAGCTGCGCGCAGGTGTTTGATAGCCGGGCGTGAAGTTACCGTTTAAGATTTTCTCGGCGATATTGAGCGCGGCGATGGCGGTGAGCGTGTAGCCCTCGGGGGTTTGCATTCGGGATTCGACGCGGTTGCCGTTTAGATCCGAGGCCTCGCCCCAGAGCAAGGTTTTACCTTTTGCTCGCTCCTCGTCGGACGGCCCGCCGGCAGGGATCTTTTTTTGCAGATAATCGTTTACAGGTTTTGTTGCAAGCAGCCAGCCGATGTAGCGGCTGATCTTCATGGCCTTTATGATCTTTGGCGGCACGACGGTGAATACCTCGATATTCGGAATGCCGGTCGAGTGATAAGCCGTTGCAACATCGCCCCACGGTATAGTCACGCCGGTTTTTGTAACTTCGCCAAAATCGATCGCGCGCGTTTTCCACGCCGCCTGAACGCTCGTTATCCGACCGTCTTTGCGAATCGCGCCGCCCTTGCCGACGTTCATCGTCATCGTCGCTTGCGTGCCGTGCGAGATGCGGCCCATGCCGTAAAACGCGAGGCTCAAGTTAGTCGCCGTCGGCAGACGGTTCTTCAAGTGGAGTGCGAGACAATCGCTTGGGACGACATCAAACCCGACGCCCGGCATCAGCATCACGCCCGCGTCCTGTGCCTTTTTGTCCATCGCGGCACAAGTTTCAAACACGCTGATCTCGCCCGTTATGTCTGTGTAATGTTTTTTGTTTCTGAGACACGCCTCTACCATAGGTCGCGACGTTATCGAGAACGGCCCCGCGCAGTGCAAAACCATATCGACTTCTTGCAAGGCTGCATCAACCCTGTCCGTTTCGTCCAGCGCGAAGACGCGATACTCGAAATGATACTTCTTTGCCAAAGTCTCGATCGCGATCGCGTTGCGCCCCGCCAAGATCGGCTTTAGCCCGCGCTCCGCCGCGAACCGCGTGATCAACTCACCCGTGTAGCCGTTTGCTCCGTAGATCAAAAAATTGCCTGTCATTTATCTAACAGGATAGACAGGATATTGAGGATAAGCAATCAGGCCGCATCCCGTTCTAATATCCCCGCCCACGAGGCCGCATTGGTCCCGCGGGATAGAACATAGATTCGGCTTACAGCGAGCTTGCCCGATCAGCAGAAGTCGCTGATCAGGCCAAAAACACGCAACGCTCGAGAATCATACTTTCAACGATCCGCTTGTTTACCGATACGCCGCCGGGATCGGTATGTCGCCAGTCAAGCCGAAATGTTGAATGGTGTAAGAATTATCCGAGCTTCGGAAAATATACCAATCTCCGTCTGACGGACGAAAAACCCCGATGTCCGTTTTACCGTCCTTATCATAATCGCCCGGCACAGGTATGTCGGTCGAAATTCCCCACTGCATGATCTTGAAATTTCCGTTCGAGCTCTGAGCGACATACCAAACACCTGTCGAGGGCCGAAAGACGGTAATATCTGCCATTTTATCCCCGTCAAAATCACCTACCAGAGGAACGTCGCCATTTAGTCCGAACTGATAAAATCGATAACCGCCGTCCGAACTCTGCCAAATATACCAAACACCCGTCGAAGGTCGCCAAATTGTTAAGTCGGTCTTGCCGTCGCCGTCATAATCACCCGCGAGAGGTATGTCGCCGTTCAGCCCGAAATGACGAAAGTCGTAGCCGCCGTCGGAACTTCGCCAGATGTACCATACGCCGTCAGTCGGCCGCCAAACCGCGAGGTCCGTCTTTCCATCACCATCGTAATCGCCCTGGACGGGTTTGTCTTTTGACAGGCCGAACTGCGCAACAGCCACCTGTCCATTCGAGCTTTGCCAGATATACCAAACACCGTTGCGATAAACCGCGTAATCGGTTTTTCGGTCACCGTCGTAATTTCCAGGAACCGGAACGTCTCCAAAATTCGCGCCGCCAAATTGCAGAGAGCTATACGAATTATTGCTCGAGCGCTGCACGTGCCAGACGCCGCTGCTTGGTCGCCAAACCGCGACATCCGAGCGGCTGTCGCCGTCAAAATCGGAAAATTGGACTTGCAGGGTTCCGGTGAAATCGGAGGCTGTCTGATTGGTCGAGATATTGAAAAAGGTGCGTTTCTGTGGTGAGAATGTGTGATCGTCTTTCGATGCTCGCAATGTGTAGCTCGCAAAGGTCGTTACGTTAGCAATTGTGTAATTTCCGCTGGCATCAGTCGTTGCCGTCGCGATTACGGTTGTTTCAGCCGAATTGCGCAGCGTGAGTGTGACGCCGTTGATGCCGAGACTGTTGCGGTCAACGATTCTGCCTGAGATCGAAATCGGTGTGTTGTTTGTAACGGTAATATTTATCGAACTCGTCGTCTGAAAACCGCCGTTATCGCGCGCAGTCGCATGCAGTGTGTATGCACCAGGTAAATTTGGTGTCCAATTAAAATTCAGAGTTCCGTTATTCGATTCGCCAACCGTAACGCTTTGCGAATTTCCGACAGCCGTCATCCGAAAATGTACGATCGTGCCGTCAACATCACTCGCACTGGCGCTGATCGGGATCGGTGTTGGCAGATTGAATGTCGAGCCGTCCGTCGGTGAGTTTATCGTAACGCTTGGAAACTGATTCATATCAGACGAAACAAAATCAACATCGAGATTCTCAACCGTCATATTTGTAAAAATCTGCGACGGCGGCACGAAGGTCATCGTCCCCGTGGGCTGGGGCGTGACGGTATAATTTCCGCCGCTCGGAAGATTAAAAAATCCGTAAACGCCGAAAGTGTTGGTTACAGAAGTCTGATTTATCGGGTTTCCATTAGCGGTCCCTGTCAGGCGAACCGTAATGCCGGGCATCCAGCCGCCGCCCGGGTTTGTAATGTCGCCAACAATACGAACCGTCGTCGGCGCCGCGATGACCGAAACATTTACAATCGACGAATCTTGGATCGCTCCCGTGGAATCATAGGCTCGGGCAAAATATGAGTAGCTGCCCTGCACGATGTTCGTCAGCTGAAACTCATACGGCGCAGTCGTGTCAGTCCCGAGCAAAGTGTTTGTGCCGAACTGACGATAAAACTCGACTCTCGAAATCGTTCCGGCGCCGCTCGACGCGTTTGCCGCGAGGTTGATAGTTGCGGGTGCGACAAAAATGTCGCCGGTTGTCGGGCTCGTCATCTGAACCGTAATTTGTGTCTGCCGCGTCGCGATAAAATTCTGATTCGTCCATTCTATATAACCCAAATATGTGATGTTTCGCGTTTGGGGGTTAAATGTGTGATTTGCCAGAGTGGGCGTAATGATCACACCATCGTTGGGCGTGGTTCCCAGGTTTGTGAATAGATAGTTGCCGCCCGCATCGGTCGTCGTGTTTGCCGTGATATTAGGATTTGTTGGGCTCGTCAGACTCAGCGCAACATCGGCAATCCCGGCGTTTGTGATGCTGTCAACGATGCGGCCCGAAATACGGTGATTTATCGGATTGACGACAATATTCACGGGCTGCGACGTGACCTGGACATTTTGCGCCGTTGTGCCCTTTGCGGTGATCGCGTAACTTCCCGGCGACATCACGCGCCAACTTGTTGTCCAGGGTGAGCTTGTTCGTCTGCCGATCAGCGTGTTGTTCTGATCAAACCACTCGACCAAGACTATCGACGAAGAAACCTGTGCGCCAAGCGGCACATAATCGCCTTCGGTAAAACTCTGTCCATCGAGCGGACTCGTCAACTGAATGCTTGGCGCACCCGTGTCAATCACGAAAACGTGAACCGTCGGCGTAGAATAACCGCGCCGTCCGAGTTCATCAGTCGGAATCGCATAGAGCGCATAAGTTCCGATCGGCACGTTCGTCCAGGTAAATTCGTATGGCGCGGTGGTGTCGGTGCCGAGCGGAATGTTGGCGAGCACGCTGTGATACGCGACAAAGTCAACTTTTGTGATCGCGTGTCCGTCCGGGTCGGACGCGGTCGCCTGAATATTGATCGTTGCCGGCGCGCTGTATGTCTGTTGATGCGTCGGGGTCGTGATCACGCCGACCGGCGGCTGGTTTGGCTGAACGGTAAAATCCGCAAACTGATTGGCTTGCAGATTATTGAACACGGCATTTTCAGGTGTGATCTGATAGCCGACCTTACGCGCCGAGACGGTGTAATTCCCGCCCGCCGGCAAACCTCCAAAGCTGTACTGGCTGGTACCGCCATAAGACAAAATAACCGAACGATTTACGGTTCCTGTTAGCGTAACGACGACCGGCGTCTGATCCGAACTTAACGTCGCGTCGCTCACCGTTCCGCTGATCGAATAAACCGTCTGCGTTTCATCGGTCGCTCCGATCTTCATCACAAAGCCGTCAGGTATTGTCGAACTCGTCGGGTTGCCGCGAGTCGTCTGCGGCGCGTTCAAGGTTGTCGGAATATAATGCGTTTCGCCTGTCAAGAACGCGTTGTTTGCTGTGTCGAGAGTAATTGCTTTCACGCCGCCCGTTCCGACGAGACTCGAAAAGACGATGTCGCTCGCTGTCGCATTAAAGCGCGCCAAAAACATCGAGCCGAGATTGCCTTGCAGTGAGTTGCGAAGCGGAAAACCTAGATTTGCTGACGATGTTTCGCCCGCGATAAACGCCTCGCCGTTTGACGCGACCTTCACCGCAAAAGCCTTGTCGCGGCTTGTTCCACCAAAAAACGTCGAATAGACAAGCCCCGAACCCGCAGGATTTAGCTTCGTCAAAAAAGCGTCTTCGCTGTTGTTCCAGACCGTGTCAAACGCACCCGGCGTCGTTGGAAAGTTCGAGTTCTCTGTTTGCCCCGCAACATAAGCGTTGCCATCGGCGTCAACGTCAACGCCCCAGACTCTGTCCGATTGCAAACCGCCGCCTAGATAGGTCGCATAGCCTAATGCAGAACCGCTCGAGTTGATCTTTGCAACAAAACCGTCCGTTCCGCCGCCATACGTCGTTTGAAATGCTCCGGCCGTTGCAGGGAAATCTGTCGAAAGCGTGTAACCGACGAGATACGAATTACTATTTGCGTCGACGGCCAGATCGTATGAGAACTCCGCATTATTGCCACCCAGCAGCGTTGACCATTGGGCCGCGCCGTTCGTGGTGAATTTCGCCGCAAACGCATCGCTTGCCATTGTGGCGCAGCCCGCGCCCGAACACGGTGCCGGTTTCAAAACTCCGGCGGTCGTCGGAAAGTTTGATGAAACGGTCGAACCGGTCAGATACAAGTCTCCGCCCGCGAGCCTGATCCTCGTTGCGTTGTCAGAAAAACTCCCGCCGTAAAATGTTGAAAAAAGAAGTGCCGAACCCGTCGGATTGAGTTTCGCGATAAAAGCATCGGTGCCGCCGCCGAATGTCGGTTGATGCGCATTGACGATCGGAAAGCTTGCGTGATCGGTCGAGCCGGCGATGTATGCATTGCCCGCGGCGTCAACCGCGATACCGCCTGCGGAATCGGAGCCTTGATTAGTGCCGAGGTACGTAGAATAAAAAAGCCCGGTTCCGGTCGCATTGATCTTCGACACAAATGCGTCGAAACCATAAACGCTCGACGTGATCGGCAAAAGCGCGGTTTTTAACCCGCCCGGCGTTATCGGAAAGTTTACGGAGATCGTGTAACCGGCGACATATGCGTTACCGTCCGCATCGACTGCGATGTCTGTTCCGTAATCGCTTCGGTCGCCGCCGAGGTAGCTCGAATATGCGAGGATCGGGTCGATGACCAACGCCTTCGACCGGTCATAGTCCGCAAGCTTGAAGGTGATGGTTTTTAGTTCTTGGTTCTTGGTTTTCGAATTTTCGATCGAATAAACCGCCGCGATCTCGCGCCTCTCGCCGTCGATCTCCTGATATGCAAAAGGTTTGTGCTGGCGGATCGTGCCGAGAGCGGTTTCGAGCAAAAGGTCGCCTGAGCTTTCATCGATTTTCACCGATTTTGCACCCTCGAAATTTAGTTTTATCTTCTGCGTGTCGGCATTTGGCGCAACCACAAAATCGTATTCCAGACGCCTCTGATTTCCGTAATAAACCAGATCAATGCCGTCATAGACCTTTTCGAATTTCACTTTGCCGAAATTTGGAACGTCGGTCTGCCAATTTGTTGGATCGTTGTCAATAAAGTAATTTGTCTTGCCGCGAAGTTCGTCCGACCCGGTGCCATCGGTCGCGTTTGCGCCGACAACATTCATTTTTAGAACCGCCGTTTGCCCTTTGTCACTAAGTTTCTTTCGATCGCTCAAGACAAGCGTCGCCGAACGATCCTGAAGAAAGATCCCGTAACCTTTCCCGCGGGCAAAAAAGCTGACGCTCTGATCGGTTTGCCCGAGATTGGGTTCAAAATGGAGGGGCAGTTTTCCGTAATTTTCCGCGATCTGCGCGTTTTCGCGTGTTTTATCGGACGGTAACGCGTGTGAAAGGCCGCTTTCAACAGACAATGGCCGGATATTATCCTCCGTGTGCAGAGAAGTATAAATAGTTAAAAACAATAGGATTAACGTGCTTAGGATAGCGATTTTCGGATAGTTTCTCATAATGACAGACCCCCATTTCAAGTAAAAACACTACTTTCACAGTGCGTCGTCCTCACGCGAAAATACCGTACCCAAGCGACAACTGGCTCGGACACCTATCGAACTTATTTGATTTGAAGCACGACGAAACGAATAAATTCTCACAGCGGTCTGCGAAGATTTACACACTTTTCGTGCAAATCTGCAAAATTCAGATAGGCAATCTTTAGTAGTGGCAATTTTGGTGCCTTGGTGGGCGGTTGGGCCTTACGATTTTCAAGCCCAAAGCAGATCCAAGCTGAGGTCTTGTTGGCGGCGAAGCTTTCGCAGGAAGTCACGGCGCCCGATCTCTTTCGCGCCAAGCGCTTTCATGTGCGGCGTCATGACCTGGCAGTCGAGCCATGTCGAGCCGCGCGCCTTTAGGTGGTCGATGAGAAACAGAAGCGCGAGCTTTGAGGCGTTTGGCTGTTTGTAGAACATCGATTCGCCGCAGAAAACACCACCGGCGTCGATGCCGTAGATGCCGCCGACGAGGGTTGCGTCCGCGTCCCAGGCTTCGACGCTGTGTGCAAAATCTGCGTCGTGCGCTTCGGAATATACGCGCTCGAACTCGGGCGTGATCCACGTGCCGCCTTGACCGGGACGATAAGCGAGAGAACATTGATGAATAACTTCACGAAACGCGCGGTCGATGGTAAATGTGAATTCAGCTTTTCGGCGTTCGCGTTCGAGGCTGCGTGGAATTCGCAAATCCTGAAACTCAAGAATCGCGCGCTCTTCGGGACAATGCCATGGCAGCGGAACGCCCTCGGTGTACCACGGAAAAATGCCCTTGAGATAAGCTTCGCGAACATTCTCGACCGTCAGCGGCGTGCCGAACGCGACCACATCATCCGAGCGGTAGAGATATTCGCCGATCTCGACCCATTCCGGGAACTCGTAAGTTCGCGGGTCTGGAAACGTCGCTCGTCGCATACATTAAGTTTGCCACAGAGCACACAGAGAACCCTGAGAAAAAAATGCTATTTCTCAATGTTCTCGGTGATCTCTGTGGCTAATGTCTTAAACGACCTTCAGTTTCCACTTGCCACGTCGGAATAGAATTGCAGCGGCGACGGCTAGGACTGAGAACGCGATCGCGATCGCCCAGAACACGCCATGCGGGCCGAGCTCCATCGTGTATGCCAAAAAGTAGGCAAGCGGTATCTCGAACGCCCAAAACACGCCAAGCGCGAGATATGTCGGCGTCCACGTGTCGCCGGCGCCGTTGAACGCGGTTTCGAGCACCATGCCGACCGAGTAGAACAAAAACCCGTAGGCGATGATCCTTAATGCGTCGGTCGCGTATGCGGCGACAGCCGCGTCTTCCGTAAAAAAGCCCGCAATACTCTCTGCAAATATTACAAACAAAATGCCGATAGTCGTCTGAACGATGCCGTTATAGAGACACGCCGTCCATACTGCTTTTTCTGCGCGTTCGGGACGGCCTGCGCCGAGGTTTTGACCGACTAATGTTGCGGCTGCGTTTGCGAGACCGAGCGAAGGCAGAAGCGCGAAAACGACGACACGCATTCCGATCTGATAACCTGCAACCGCAACCGTGCCAAATCCGGTAACGATACGCACGAGGCCGATAAAACTCGCCGTCTGAATAAAAAACTGAAATACGGCCGGCGCCGAGACCTTTATGAGTCGCGTGATCAGCTGCGGGTCAAACGCCCAATGCTCACGGCTGATTGTTATTCGCCGCTCACCGAAAAGCAGTGTGTAAGCTGCAAGCAACGCTCCGACACCGCGACCGATGGTTGTTGCGACGGCGGCTCCTGTAACCCCAAGCTCGGGGAAGATCCACAGACCGAAGATAAAACACGGGCCGAGAATAATGTTGAGAATGTTCGCGAGCCACAGCACGCGCATCGAGACGGTTGCGTCGCCGGCGCCGCGAAAGATCGCGTTCAGCAGGAACAACATCATCACGACAACGTTGGCGCCGAGCATGATCCGCGTGAAGGTCGCGCCCTCGGCGATGACAGCCTCGTCGGCGCCCATGAGGAGCAAAAGATCGGGCGCAAACACAATGCCGATAACGCCAATTAAGAACGACGCCGCCAAGCCAAGGTAAATTGAGTGCGCCGCAGCGCGCGATGCGCCGTCCGGATCCTTTTCGCCCATTCGACGAGAGACGGTCGCGCTTCCCCCGACGCTGATGCCGATCGCAACCGAATAAATGAGATACATCATCGACTCGGTGATGCCGACAACCGCGATCGCACCGGCACCGAGGCGCGCCACAAAAAAGATATCCACGATCGCAAACAGGCTCTCGGCAAACATCTCGATTATCATCGGCACGGCGAGGACAAAGATCCCGACCTTTAGCGACCCATCGGTAAAATCGCGACTCGATCCCCAAACCGCTTCTTTGAGAATCGAAAAAAATGAATTATTTACGACCGCGGCCGTCGTTTCAGCGCCACCGCCGTTGCTATCAATAGACATAAACTTGATCCTTATTTACGGTAACGCATCAAAGAACGATGCGCGAGAAACACACACGCATTAAACTTTGCGCGCGCGAAAAAATACTCACTAATTTTCGAGGATTGATTATTTAGCGGATGGCCGGCTTCATGATTTAGACAATATAGCACAAGGTTTTTGTATCAAGAAAGTTCCGAGCCGCAAAAAAATCCTTGTCCCGTCTTGTGAATCATGCATAAAATGCTTCGTGAATACAATCAAGGCACCGACCACTAATAATATGAAGGTGACTCTATTAATAATAGCGCTAATGCTGCTCGCAGTGACCGTCGCTCCTGGCCAGCAGGCAAATGACATCGAATCCGGGAGAAGCCCGGCTGAATCGCGTAACAAAGATCTGCTCGAGATCGAGCGTTTGGAATTCGAGTGGAACAGAATAAACGAGATATCCGATCCGGACGGAAAAGCCCGTCTCCTGGCTGATGACAGCTATCACGTTGGCCCTAGCGGCCGAATATACACCAGGGCGCAAGACATAGAGGCGGCACGGGCGACTCAGGAACAGAACAAGTCTTCAGGCTCGACCCTGAAATTCAACATCACTAATAAACGGATCAGGCTTTACAAGGACATTGCGGTCGTAACCGCAACCGGAAATTCGGTACGGTCAACACAGGACGGCCAGACACGAAAGGGCAATCCTTTTCGAGTTGTGCATGTCTGGGAAAAACGTGACGGACGCTGGATATTAGTTATCGATCAGGTAACCAGGATCGGGAATTAGGGGTTCGAGGGTTTGCAACCGCTTGTGCATTTTTTAGTTATTGGTTCCACGCCAAAGACGAATTATTCCGCCGTCGCCTGCGGCGGCAAGCACGTTTCCGTTCGGCGAGGACGCCAATACGCTGGTTTCTCCGCCGTTTTCCCTGAGCGATAATAATTCCTGCCCTGTAGCGACGTCCCATATTTTTATCTCGCCGTCCAGGTCGCTGGTAAACAGTCGCTTTCCGTTCGGCGAGAAAGCGAGGCCCCGCAATTCGGATTCATGCCCGCTGAACGAGGCAAGTTCCTTTCCAGATTCAATGTCGAGTAATTTCAGGCTCCGCCCGTTATTTAGTATTTGGAGTGCTCGCAGCTTTCCGTCGACAAAACCCACCCCGAATGCTGTGGCGGGTTCGCCAATGATCGCGGAGATCTCGCGGCACGACGCAGTTTCCCAGAACCGTATAGCGTTGCCTTCAAGTGGCTCATCGTCAGGAGGCGTCGCCGTAATAAATTGTTTGCCGTCCTTTGAAAATTCAACGCTCCATGCCCCGCTGCCGCGCGCGTCGGCGGAACACACTTGCGTTCCGCTGTCCGTGTCCCACAATCGAACTTCCCGGTCGTCGGCATACCAGTGTCCGGCGGCCAACAGCTTTCCGTTGGGCGAAAATGTCAGCACAGTCGCCGGTTTCGGGCTGTCGATCGACCTGATTTCCCTTCCGGAAACAACATCCGAAAGTTTTATTTTTCGGTCGTCACCGGCGGTTGCGAGCGTGAGTCCATCGGGTGAGAACGCGGTCGTATTTACTTTATCGGTGTGGCCCCTGATCGCCAGCCGCTCCTGTTCCGTTTCAACGTCCCACAACTTTGCGGTCTTATCGTCACTTGCCGATACGATCGTTTTTCCATCGGGAGAAAATGTTAAAGAACCAATACCTTTCGCGTGCGCCCGGAGAACGCCGCGAGACTCGTCTTTCGGTACATTCCAAATTTTCGCTGTATTTTCACCGCCGGAAGCCAGTTTCAATCCATCCAGCGAGAACGCGACCGTTAACACGTTGTTAGTATGCCCGCGAAGACTGGCGATCTCGTGGCCTTTTTCGACATCCCAAAGCCTGATCACGTCCTTATTGCAAGTCGCGATCATTTTTCCGTCTGGTGAAAATGCCATGCCGCCCGTTACATCTGTGAATTTCCGTATTTCCTTTCCTTCCGGCAGGCTCCACAGCTTGGCGATCTTCTCCGATCCGGTCGTTAAAAGTGTTTTAGAGTCCGGTGCAAAAACCACATCCTTAACGAAGCCGAACGCATCAACGGTTACGATCTTTCGCCCGCTGGCAATGTCAAAAACGGTGATAAAAAACGCCTTGGTTTGTGCAGCCAGAAGCTTTCCGTCGGGTGATACTGCAAACGAGTGACCGATCTTGCCGAATTTCACGTGCAGAGTTGTCTCCTTCCCGGTCGAAACGTTCCAGGCCTTGATCTCGCGATCGTCATCTTCGCCGGAAAGCGTGTTGCCGTCCGACGAAAATGCTAATCGCCCGACGGCAAGCCCCGTACCCGTGCTCGAAATTGTGGTCCACAGCATTTGCCCGGTTGCGATGTCCCACAGTTTAGCGGTCTTATCGAAACTTCCCGTTGCCAGTTTGGTTCCATCCGGAGATATCGCAACGGAAACGAGGGCTTTCGAATGGCCCTTAAATTCCGCAATTTGCTGCCCTGTCGAGACGTCCCACAAACGCGCGTCGTTGCTTCCGGTGGCAAGCCGTTTGCCATCCGCCGAGAACGCGACGCTGTTTACCCAACCTTCACTTTTCAGCGTGATCGGCTGCGATGCCATTCGTTCCGCGTGAAGCCGAGCCAAATATCCCCATTCAAAACCACGCAGTTCTTCTTCACCTTTTTTCGGCCTTGTTTCGTCCAAGTATTGTTTGGCAAGCGGGAGATTTGAGGCTTCTAGGGCCTGGGCTGCAAGCTTGATCTTGTTGGCATACGAAAAACGAGCTTCGTTCGGACTTGTGATACGCCAAAATTTACGGGCCAAATATGCCGATGTCAGCAGCAGTGTCGCGATCAGTGCAAAAATCCAAATCGCCGTACCGCGATGCAGTTTGATTCCGGCTAACACATACTGCGTTCCCGATAGGCTCTCGAGCGATTTGTGATCGGCGCTGGTCACCCGCGCACCACCATTGACGATATTCTCGCCCATCCCAGGACTTGAACGTTCCATCTCTTTTTCGACGTCCAATTTGCGTTTCAAACGTGTCAGATCGATAAGCATGTCCTTCGCGGTCTGGTAGCGTTCGTCAGGGTTCTTTTCGAGAGTCTTAGAGACAATCTCATTGAGGCGTTCGGGAATGTCCGCGCCGCATTGTGAAACGGGAGCGGGGTGCATTTTCACTATCTCGGCGATCAGGTCGGCCGAGTTTTCGCCTGCAAAAGGCGGATTACCCGCAAGCATTTCGTAGATCACTACCCCGAGACTCCAGATGTCAGTGCGGGCGTCGGTCGCGTGGCCTCTTGTCTGTTCCGGCGACATGTACTGGACGGTGCCCATGATAATGCCGGGCGCGGTTTTGAAGTGTTTTTCGGTGAGAGCGTCGTGGCTGATCTTGGTTTCTTTACGCTCGACCAGTTTCGCAAGCCCGAAGTCGAGAACCTTTACCAGATTGTCCCGGCGGAGCATTATGTTCTCGGGTTTGATATCGCGATGAATGATCCCGGCTTCGTGTGCGGCGGCCAGAGCCGATGCGCATTGAAGAGCGATGTCCAGAGCTTCGCTAATCGGTAATTTACCGCGGTTCAGTTTCGACCGGAGCGTTTCGCCTTCGACGTACTCGGTCGCGATATAGCGGCTACTTTCGGTCTCGCCGAGGTCATGGATCGTCAGGATGTTCGGGTGATTCAGTGCAGACGCGGTGCGTGCCTCCTGCTGAAAGCGGCGAAGCCGGTCGCCATCTTTTGTAAACGCGTCGGGGAGTAATTTTATGGCGACCTGCCGGCCGAGCTTGCCATCGTCGGCCAGATACACCTCGCCCATTCCGCCCGATCCGATTTTGCTAACGATCGTGTAATGCCCGATCGTCTCACCCGATCTCAGTGAGTCGACGACAACCTCAGCAGCCACATTTGCAACCGCGGGCTGTTCCAAAAACTCACTGTCATACGACGCTAACAATCGCTCGACCTCTCGCCTTAACTCTCCGTCACCATCGCACCTCTCATCCAAAAACGCACCCCGACCCTCCGGCTCAATCTCGATAACCGAATTGAAGATCTCTTTTACTTTTTGATAGCGGTCGGAATTCACAATTGACTATCGGCGGTCAACTCGGCCCGCAGCCAGGTCCGTGCCATGTTCCATTCGCGTTTTACCGTCGCAGGCGAGATGGCCAGAACTACCGCCGTATCCTCGATGCTTAAGCCGCTGAAATAGCGCAGTTCGACGACGCGGGCTTGCCGCTCGTCCATTTCCTCAAGCCGGTTTAGGGCCTCGTCCAATGCAAGCAAATCCACCTCGGTCTCGGCAGCCGCGATAACAAACGTCTCGTCGAGCGGCAGCGCTTCATGCGGCCCGCCACGCTTTTCCCGATTCCGTTTCCCGGCGTAGTCAACCAATATCCGACGCATCATCTGCCCGGCAAGGCCGAAAAAATGAGCACGGTTCTGCCAATTGACACCCGTTTGCTCGATCAGCCGAAGATAAGCCTCGTGTACCAGAGCAGTCGTCTGTAGCGTATGATTGGGCCGCTCGCGATTGAGATGACGATGGGCCTGCCGCCGCAGTTCGTCGTATATCAACGGCATAAACCGCTCAGCCGCCTCCCGATCACCGGCACTCCATGCCTTCAGCAATCCAGAGATCTCGTCACGCTGCAATGGGACGTTTTCCATAACGGTGGATTTGTTTCGTACCGCAATAGTAGTGATAAACCGGAGGGTAGTCAATAAAATTTGCGGTGTCCGTGAGCCAATCTGGTGATGAACGTCGCGTTCAATATCAGATGCACAAAAAATAAGGAGAAATTTATGATCCCGAAACTCATATCTCTTATACTTATCGGCCTAGTAGTTAGCGTGGCGACCGTTACGGCCATAGTTGCACAGTCAGGCCCAGATGACGACCTCGATAAGGTAAGGAAACAGATCCGTAAACACGGCATCGGCGAAGAATTGAAGGTTGTTGTCACGCTGAAGGATGGAAGAAAACTCAAGGGCCACATCACCCAGATTCTGGACGATTCATTCGATCTGACAGATACCAATACGAAACAACCAACCACTATTCCTTACCGCGATGTGGTAAAGGTCAAAAGGCTGGGAATGCCCAAACCCGCAAAAACAGCGATTGGAATCGGCATAGCGGCTGGAATTGTAATCCTCGTGTTGACGGTTCCCAGAAAAGGTCTCTTAGGTCCGATTTGTCCGTTGGGCTGCGGGCCGTTTTGAGTTTAGTAAACCCGGAATTTCGAAGAAGGAGAAATATTATGAGAAACATTCTGTTTAGACAATCGCTTGTATTGTTTTTGCTGCTAGTTTCGGCTGGTACCGGCGTGGTGAGCGCTCAGTCAAAGGACGCTAGCCGCGGCCGTGAACTGAGCGTGATGACGCGCAACATGTATCTCGGAACCGATTTTGGCGAAATCTTTGCGGCGCAAACGCCCGAAGAACTCGTCGCCGAAGTCGCCGAGGCTTATACCGAAGTCGGGGCAAGCATACCCGCCGAGCGCATCGCCGGAATCGCTGACGAAATCGAAGCCGCGTCGCCAATCGTGGTCGGACTTCAGGAAGTTGCGTTGTGGCGTGTCGGCGCGCCCTTTGACCCGTCTCCGTCGGAAATCGTAACTTACGATTTTTTGCAATTGCTTCTCGACGAACTTAATTCACGTGGTTTGCATTACGCGCCGATTTCGGTCCAAACGAATTTCGACGCCGAAGTACCGGCGGTTTTCTCTCCAACGCTTGCTTTTGACGTGCGTTTTACAGACCGCCTCGTCGTGCTGGCGCGTACCGATCTGCAAAAGTCGCAGTTCATGATCGAGGACGTTCAGGCTCAGCATTTTACAACGAATCTGACATTCACCAGCCCAACTCTCGGAACGCTTACAATTCCGCGAGCGTGGATTTCGGCGGATGTGAAAATGCGCGGCAAAACCTTCCGCTACGTTAATAGTCATCTCGAATCGTTTAGCCCGATAATCAACTTTATTCAGGCAAGCGAACTCGTCCAAACGGCTGGCAACACAGATCTGCCGTTGATATTAGCCGGAGATTTCAATTCCGATGCCGAAAGCGGCGGCGCTTCATATCAACTGTTTCTAGACGCCGGTTTGAACGACGTTTGGGAGCAGACGCACGGAAACGACGCGGGTCTGACGTGGGCGCTGTTTTTGACCGACGCGTCCGCTTATACCATTCCGACGCAAAGACTTGATTTGGTAATGATTCGCGGCGCGGTTGACGCGTTCGACGCGGATGTCATTGGGGAAGATCCGACGACCGACCGAACACCTTCGGGTTTGATGCGCTCCGACCACGCCGGAGTCATCGCATCGCTCATATTGAGGCCGTAGCAATTTGAAGGGCGGACAGAAATGCCCGCCCTCCAATATGGAGAAACCGTCATGAAAAGCGTCGTAATTTTTTTGGTACTTAGTGGGTCGTTAATGTTAACAGGCTGCGTGCGATCACTGAATCCGTTGTATACCGAACAGGACCTGATATACGACAATTCGTTGGTCGGTGTCTGGATCGACAACGAAACTGGCGAAACTTGGGCATTTTCTAACGGCGGCAAGCTGGAATACAAGCTTTTGCACACCGAGGATGATGGCCGAAGCGGTGAATTCAGCGCTCGGCTCGTTCGTGTCGAGAACAAGACATTCCTCGATATCGTTCCCGTAAAATCCGGGTTCTCACAGAGCGATTTTTACCAGAGCCATTTTTTGCCGACCCACACATTCGCGCATATCGTGCGGAAAGATTCGACTGTACAGATCTCGATGCTCGAGCCGCAATGGTTAAAAGACCTGCTGGCCGACAACCCCGAAGCGATTCGTCACGAAAAGATAAACGGTGAGATTGTGCTTGCAGCATCGCCTAAGGAAACGCAAAAGCTCCTGTACGCGAATTTGAACACAAAGGAAGCATTTTCACGGCCATTCGAACTCACGCGAAAGCATGGTGTGTCACGAGCGCGAACAAACTCATTTCGATGATCAACGGAACGCCAAAAATCGACTTGCGGGGTGCCGAGAGGTCGAGTTTGATGATGTTATTTCTGTTGATCAACGGCAAGAGACTATTTATTCCTACTGGCTGAGGTTCTAATCACTCGCCATGTGGTGGCGTCGGTATCGAATACGGTGTTCAATCCCTGCTCCTCCATCGGCGGGTCGCCCATGTATTCATCGCCGGCTTTCCAAAAGGTCTGACCGCGAATCGGCCGCGCTCTGCCGCCAAACGCCCAGAAGTTTGCTCCGGCGACGTGCGGAGACGTCCGGACGTACGAGAGGATGTATTGGAAATATCGATCGCGTAAAGTCGTCGCCGTCGCCGGGTCAAACGACATTCCGTCACGGGGCAGGCCGAATTCCTCGATGACCAACGGCTTGTTCAGCATTGCGGCATCCGCAATGTGTATGGCGAGATAGCTGCGCGTTTTTTCTTCCACCTTCGCGTAATCTTCTTCCATTTTGCCGACGCGAAACCATCCCCAATTTTTCGGCCATATGTGGATCGTCAGATAATCGATGTTTGGGTCGGCGTGGATCTTTTTGTAGGTCGTGTTGCCCTCAGTGCCGATCCAGCCTTCGTGACCGACAGAGACGAGATGGCGCGGGTCGCGCGTCTTTATGAACTGCGCCGTCTCGGTAATGAACCTCGTGTAATCGTCATTGGCGCTGCGGCGCATCGGCCGCGGTTCATTTGCGATCTCCCAAGCCATGATCGTCGGGTCGTCGATATATCTTCGTTTGTTGAATTTGTTTGTGCGGCTTACGACAAACTCGACCTGCTTTCGGTAAGCCGCTTTGCACGGCTCGCACGAATAGAACTTGGCGGTTATGTCGCGCAGCTCGTCCCAACTCGGTTTTGTCGTGAGCCACTTGTTGTCGATCACGCCATTCCAAATAAGATATTGCTGAAAACCGCCGCTCCATTCCCAGTTGTTGCTAAAGAAGATGACGGCCTTCATCTCTCGCTTCGACATTTCGTCGAGCACAAGATCAAGACCTGCGAGGACGGACTTGTCAAACTTTCCCTGCTCGGGCTGCAGCGGCGGACCGACGCGCGTGACGCCGTTCATCTCTCCGGTCCCTTCCGCACCGGCCATCAGACGCAAATTCTTCACGCCGTTTGCTTTTAGAAAATCAAGCTCACGTTTTAGCCGCTCGACGCCGCGCCGCTTGTCCTTTTCGAGCCCGAGCAGACCGCCGTACCAATAATTCGCACCGACAAAATAATACGGCTTACCGTTTAAGTAAAGCTGATGGCCTCGGACGACGACAGAATTGTTCTGCTGCGCGCCGAGCCAGTTGCAGGTACCAAGAAAAATGAGAATCAGTGTGACAAAACGGACGGCCATTGAGATTTGAGCATACGCTAGGCTTGGTAAAAAGAGGAAAGGAACGCCTCGTCGAACTGCCTAACCCCCGGGCAAAACCGACCTCCAACGCGCAACCGGAATTAACTAACTCTGCTTTCTGCCCATCATATCGAGACCGACGGCCGCTACGAGGATCGATCCCTTGATGATGTCCTGCATAAAGTCGCGAACGTTGAGTAAAGACATCCCGTTGTCGAGGCTGGCCATGATGAGGGCACCCAGACAGGCGCCGAACACCGTGCCGCGTCCACCCATGAGAGATGCTCCGCCGATCACGCAGGCGGCGATGGCATCGAGTTCTTTGAGGACACCGGCATCCGGAGCGGCGCTGCCCACACGCGCCGTGAAGATCAGCGCGGCGGCGCCGGTTAATGCGCCGAGCAGAGCGTAAACTTTGAGAATATTACGCTTATTGTTGATACCCGAGAGACGTGCAGCGTCGGCGTTGCCGCCTATAGCGTAGAGATAGCGGCCGAAAACGGTCGAATTCGTCAGGAACCCGCCGATCAATGCAACTGCAACAAGAATGAGCACGGGAACCGGTACGCCTTGGTACGCATTCATTACACCGATGAACGCGACGATGCCGCCGATCGGAATTATTGCTTTAAGCAGTTCACTCGCGTAATTTGCTTCGCCGAGGCCGTAGTCTTTGACGGAGCGTGCCTTTCGATAAGCCATGAAAAGCACAAAAGCTGTCGCGACAACAGCAAGCCCCCAGCCGAAAACAACAGGAAGATTTGCGTTGCCGATTGCGTCGAAGGAAATCGATAGCTCAGGATAGTTCAGATGATAGCCAATCAACATCTCGAAAGCAGACTGCGGAGAATCAGAGATCGGGATCGTATTGCCGCCGAGCAGCCACTTGACGGCGCCCCGCCACGCGAGCAAACCGCCGAGAGTAACAATAAATGCCGGAATATTGAGGTAGGCGGTCAGGGTGCCGTGAAAGATGCCGATCACGATGCCAATGACAACGGCAGCGATGATCGCCGCCGGCAGGCCGAATTCCAGAACTGTCATCCCATAGGCGGCAATGCCGCCCGCAAACCCGAGCACCGAACCGACCGAGAGATCAATGTTCCCCGAGACGATGACCATGAGCATACCGATTGCGATGATGCCCGTGACCGACATTTGAGTCATTAGGTTCGACAAATTACGCGGCGTCATAAAGACATAGTCTGTCGCCCAATGAAAATACAGCCAGATCAGCCCAAGGACAGCGATCATAATATAGGCTCGCAGGGCCGTCGCAGTGATCTTAGTTTTCGCTTCTTCGCTCATGTGTTTATTTTTGTGATCCGTTCTTTTCGGATCAAATGCCACCCGTGGCCGCGGCCATCACCTTTTCGGGTGTAGCTTCGGAGCGTGTAAATTCGCCGGTTATCTTGCCTTCGCGGAGGACGATCACGCGATCGGAAAGGCCGAGGACCTCGGGCAATTCGCTCGAGACGAGTACAATCGCAAGACCCTCTTGCGCGAGTTTATTTATCTCGGCATAGATCTCCTGTTTTGCACCGACGTCGATCCCGCGGGCCGGTTCATCTAGAAACAGCACCTTTGGGTTTGTCAGGAGCCATTTGCCGAGAACGACCTTTTGCTGATTGCCGCCCGAGAGCGTGTTTGCGACGGTCATTGGTGAATTCGCCTTGATCCGCAGGCTGTTCATCGACCCCTTTGCCACGATCGTCTCACGCGTGCGATTTGTGATGATGCGACCCGAGATCGACCTGAGACCGGCGAGCGTCATGTTGTCGACTATCGTCTGTTCGAGCAGCAAGCCAAACCGTTTGCGATCCTCGGTAACAAATCCGACACCGTTGGCGATCGCATCAGCAGGCGATGTGAGGTTTACTATCCGTCCGTCGATCGAGATCTCACGCGAAAACTTACCCAGCCACGCCCCGAAAACAGACATCAACAGCTCGCTCCGCCCGGCGCCCATTAGACCGGCGATGCCTAGAACCTCGCCTTTTCGAACGTCAAACGAAACACTATCGACAACCTTTTTGTCAGGTTCGTCCGGCGAATACGCGGTCAGTCCTCTTACGCTCAGAGCGACGTCACCACGCTCGTGTTTTGTCTCGGGGAAGATATCGCCGACCTCACGGCCGACCATTTCAGCAATTACGCCGTCCTTAGTGATCGCATTAGCCGCGTGGGTCGAGACCGTACGACCATCGCGAAGCACAGTGATCCGATCGCTCATTTGGAATACTTCGTCGAGCTTGTGCGAGATGTAGATCATCCCCACGCGTTTAGCAATCAGATTCTTGAGTATCGTAAAGAGGGTCTCGACCTCAGACTCAGTGAGCGCCGCCGTCGGTTCGTCGAGCACGAGGATCCTCGCGTCCTGAGAGAGGGCCTTGGCGATCTCGACCAGTTGTTGCTGGCCGATACCTAGACTTCCGACTTTTACCCGCGGGTCAATAGGCAGATGAAGGTCTTGTAATAACCGCGAAGCTTTATGGTACAGCTCGGACCAATTGATGACACCAAATCTCGACGGCTCTTTCCCGAGAAAAATATTCTCACCGACCGTCAGTTCCTTAACCAATGAGAGTTCCTGAAAGATGATCGCGATCCCCGCCTTTTCTGAATCGCTGATTCCGTTAAAGTGGCGGACCATATTGTCGACCAGTATTTCGCCCTCAAATGTACCTTCCGGATATACGCCCGACAGGACCTTCATCAGCGTCGATTTACCGGCGCCGTTCTCGCCGACGAGCGAATGAAATTGGCCGGCCTCGAGCGTAAAGCTGACGCCGTCGAGCGCGCGGACGCCCGGAAATTCCTTTAAGATATTACGCATTTCGAGCAAAGGCATATTTTAATGAAAACTGCTGTGCTCGCCATGAAAGGCGTCGATTCGCAACGACTCGATCATCGGAACCACACGAAAGTTTGATAGTCCCGGTCGACGCGAGCACGAGAGTCAATCACCCATCTTTGGCTGAATAGAGTATATATGACTTGCGCTGTGGATTCTGCGACACTTAAACTCAAAACATAAAAAATAGACAAAAAGAAAGAAGATGTCTAAAAAGTCCTTATAGTCGCCGAAGGTGACAAATATAACAGCGTAGGGTGAAACCCTACGACCGGTGCAGAAGTCGAATCCGACTCTGAAAGAGTCGAACTAAACGTTGAATGTTCGACACTTACAGCGTCGGATTCATTTTTTCAACCAACGTAGGGTGTCGTTCACTCCGTTCACTTTACCCTACGCTATTATCTTAGTCCCCGTTGGGGACACTAAGGAATTCACTTCTCAGACAGCCTCCTTTCATTCAATTGGCTCCGCAGTCCCGACAGATCGGGATCGAACCTACAATCCCGACTCGTCGGGATTAACAGCCGTTGTATCGACGTCCAATACAAACCGCGAGCATAAACAGAAAAGGACGCCTTTTGACAAGCGTCCTTTCCTTAAATTGGCTCCGCAGGTAAGACTCGAACTTACAACCCTTCGGTTAACAGCCGAATGCTCTGCCATTGAGCTACTGCGGAATAT
>JBAUGW010000006.1:0-21306 GCA_049679945.1 Pyrinomonadaceae bacterium
TGCCGGACGTTCTGCCGGTGCCGAAAATTTTCGTCAAATCGCCGGTTTTTCCGTTCAAAAAATTCGCCGGCGTCGATCCGATCCTCGGGCCGGAAATGCATTCGACCGGCGAGGTGATGGGCGTCGGGGCAAGCTTTGGCGAGGCTTACGGCAAGGCGATGGAAGGCTCCGGGCTGACACTGCCGCTCGCTGGAAAGGCCTTTATTTCGGTAACGAACGCCGATAAAGGCCAGGCCGTTGTGCTTGCGCGGCGGCTGAACAAACTCGGCTTTGAACTAGTCGCAACCTACGGCACCGCCAACCGCCTCCGCGAAGTCGGCCTCGAATGCGAAAGCGTATTCAAGGTAAACGAAGGCCGCCCGAACATCGCCGACCTCATCCGACAGGGCGAGATCTCGCTAATCATCAACACACCGCTGGGCAAGACCTCGCATTACGACGAAAAAGCCATCCGCAAAGCCGCCCTGCAATTCAACGTCCCCTGTGTGACGACAATCACCGGAGCCGAGGCTCTGGTCGAGGCGATTTTGACAAAGAAAAACGAAGGCAAGATCGCTGTGAGGAGTTTGCAGGAGATTCACGGTGGAAAACAGCTGACTGCCGATGAGAGTGTTTGAAACATGTTACAAAGATTGAATCTTGACCAATCCCGCCGTATACAATAACTTTAAGCTAAGTTTTTCTTAATCTAGTATTTCTTTACAAATCAAATAATGAATGAATCGCATGACCGCGAGATCATTGGCGGGTATTTGCTCGTCATTGGCGGTGCAGAGGACAAGTATAACGAGCGGCGGATACTTAAAAAGTTTTTGAAGCTTGCGGGCGGGCCGGATGCTGAGGTGCTGATCGTGCCGGTGGCGTCGGATTATCCGGAGTTCGCGGCGGATGTTTATACGCAGGCGTTTCGCAATCTCGGCGTGGCGAATCCGCGCGTGCTGCGGGCGACCTCGCGACAGGATGTGGTGCAGGCCGATGTCGAAAGGCTGCTTGACGGCGTGACCGGCGTGTTTATGACGGGCGGTGACCAGATGCGGCTCGTCTCGCTGCTCGGCGGGACAAAATTCGCCGACACGCTGCGAAAAATGGTGCGCGAAACTAATATCGTCCTTGCCGGGACGAGTGCTGGGGCAGCCGGGATGAGCACGTCGATGATCGTCCGTGGCGAATCGACCTCGCATCCGCACAAGAACAGCGTTCGCCTGTCACCCGGCCTTGGCTTCGTCAAAAACATCATAATCGACCAGCATTTTACGGAACGTGGTCGCATTAGTCGCCTGATAACGGCCGTGTCTTATAATCCCTATAATCTCGGTATCGGCATCGACGAAAACACTGCGATCATTTTGGATGGGAAAGGCGTGCTCGAAGTTTTTGGAGCTGGGTCGGCGACTATCGTTGACGGTTCGCAGATAACATATAACGAGATCGCGGAGGTTGATGACAATCAGGCCTTCAGCGTCTGCGGCGTGCAGCTTCATGTTCTGCGCGACGGGCTGGTTTACGATTATCTGGACAGGCATCCATTTCAGCCGACGAATGAGTTCCTGCTGCCGGATCTAGGGTAAATTTTAACCGCCGAGACGCGGAGACGCCGAGATGGGAAGGTGATAATTATGTTTGACTCAGATCCGGAAAAACAAAGATTAGATGTTATTACGGAAAAATAATCGGTGCCGCGATTTCAGTCCACCGGGTTCTCGGACCCGGTTTGTTGGAATCTGCTTACGAGGAATGCCTGTGCTTTGAGCTAAGTCAGATAGGACTAACATTTCAGCGCCAAGTTCCGCTTCCGGTTCGATACAAAGATGTCATGCTCGACTGTGGGTACAGAATGGATATCGTTGTTGAGCACTCTGTGATTATTGAGATAAAGGCTGTCGAACGACTCATTCCGGTTCACGACGCGCAACTTCTGTCCTACCTCAAACTGGCCAAATTGCGCGTAGGACTCCTGATGAATTTTCACGTACCGGTACTGAAAAGCGGCCTCAAAAGAATAGTAAATAATTTCTGAACAAACTCTGCGTCTCCGCGTCTCTGTGGTGAAAATTAACTATGGAAATTCTTGAAATCCGAACACTTCGCGGGCCGAACTATTGGAGCGGCTATTGGAAAAAGCTAATCATAATGCGGCTCGATATCGGCGATTATGAGGAAAAGCCGACCGACAAGCTTGATGATTTTTATAACCGGATGGTCGAGGTTATGCCGTCGCTGCATACGCACGGGTGCAGTTATCAGGAGCCGGGTGGCTTTCTTCGGCGTGTTCAGGAAGGCACTTGGGCCGGGCATGCGATCGAGCATTTCGCACTTGAGCTGCAGACGCTCGCCGGAATGGATACCGGTTACGGCAGAACGCGCGAAACGGAAGAGAAGGGAATTTACAACATCGTCTTTAGCTACATGGAGGAGGAAGTTGGGCGTTTTGCAGGCAAGGCGGGACTACAGCTATTCCTCGATCTGGCTGAGTGCAAGCCGTTAAAGGAGATCAAAGAATCAATTGCGGCGGTCATTCAACGGATGCGCGAGATCCGCGAGGATGTGCGGTTCGGTCCATCGACCGGTTCGTTGGTCGAAGAGGCCGATGCGCGTGACATTCCGTTTATTAGATTGAATGACCAGTCGCTTGTGCAGCTTGGTTACGGCGTCCATCAAAAGCGTATTCAGGCGACGACGACCGCCAACACGAACATGATCGCGGTCGATATCGCCGGCAACAAGCACGCGACAAAAAAACTGCTTGGCGACATGGGCGTACCGGTGCCGAAAGGGTTTCGGATTCGTGAAGAGGAGGAACTGGAGAGTACGGTCGAATCGGTCGGTTATCCGGTCGTTATCAAACCATTGGACGGCAATCACGGCAAGGGTGCGACCGTCGGCATCACGACTCTGGAAGACGCGAAGGTCGCGTTCGGGAAGGCAAAGGAATACTCACGCTGGATCATTGTAGAAAAGCAGTTAATAGGTGCGGACTTTCGTGCTTTGGTCGTTAATAACCGCCTGATCGCGGTAGCCGAACGCATTCCGGCACACGTTGTCGGAGACGGGAAAAAGACGATCCAAAAGCTGATCGATAAAACTAATGCCGACCCGCGACGCGGCTACGGGCACGAAAATGTTCTGACGCAAATCTCGATCGACGGACAGACGATGCGCTGTATTCGCGAAAAGGGTTATGAGCTTGATTCGGTCTTGCCTGAGGGCGAGATTTTGCATCTGAAAACGACCGCGAATATTTCGACCGGCGGTACGGCGATTGACCGCACGGACGAAGTGCATCCCGAAAACGTATTTCTTTTCGAACGTATAGCAAAGATCATCGGGCTTGATGTGGCCGGCGTCGATATAATCGCGGAGAACGTTTCGGAACCGCTGCGCGAATCGGGCGGCGGCATTATTGAAGTTAATGCGGCGCCTGGTTTTAGAATGCATCTTTCGCCGAGCGAAGGCATCGGACGCAATGTCGCCGAGCATGTTATCGACATGCTGTTTCCAAATGGAACGCCGACTCGCATTCCGATCATCGCTATCACCGGCACGAACGGTAAAACTACTACCACGCGTCTGATCGCGCATATTTTAAAGGGAAGCGGCCGCACGGTCGGGTTTACGACGACAGACGGCACGTATATTCAAAATCAACAGATCACGAAGGGTGACAACACCGGGCCGGTTTCGGCACAGCTTGTGCTGAAAGATCCGACGGTAGATGTCGCCGTGCTGGAAACGGCACGCGGCGGAATTATCAGGGCCGGTCTCGGGTTCGATCACTGCGATATCGGTGTTGTCACAAATGTCGCCGCCGATCACTTGGGCATGAAGGACATCAACACGCTCGAAGATCTGGCCCGGGTAAAATCCGTTGTGCCGCGTGCCGTGTCCAAAAAAGGTTATGCCGTGCTTAATGCCGAGGACCCGAATGTCTTCAAGATGCGCGAGCTGGTCGATGGGCAGGTCGTCTATTTTTCGATGACCGAAGATCACCCGAACATCGAACGGCAGGCAAAACGCGGACGCATCTCGTGCGTGTATGAAAACGGCTACGTGACGATCCTGAAAGGCCGCTGGAAGGTGCGGATCGAGAAGGCGTCGAACATTCCACTGACCTATGGCGGACGGGCGGAATTCATGATCCAAAACGTGCTGGCGGCGACGCTCGCGTGCTTTGTACACGGCGTTTCGCTCGAAGATCTACGGGTTGGGCTGACGACATTCAACGCCGGTATTGCTCAGACGCCTGGAAGGTTGAACTTTATCGAAGTCGGCGATGTGACCGTGCTGATGGATTACGCTCACAACCCGGCTGGGCTTCGCGGCCTGACGAACTTCGTGACGAAAATGCCGTATAAATATCGCACGATTCTACTGAACGTCGCGGGCGACAGGCGTGATGACGACATTGTCGAATTCGGCAAGATCGCTGCCGATGCCTTTGAGCGTATAGTCATCCGCCAGGGGCACTACCTGCGGGGACGTACGGCGGAGAATATATATGAGCTTCTGCAAAAAGGCATCGCCCAAAGCGAAGCCTCGCCGCAGGTCAGAATTATCGCTGACAGCCGCGACGCCATGCAGCATGCCATCAAAAATGGCCGCAAAGGCGAACTCGTCGTCACACTAGCCGACCGCGTGCCCGACGACATCGCGTTTTTGCATGATATCCGGGATAAGCTGCTGGCGGAGAAGACTGAGGGTTAGCGAATTATCTCAATTCTTATTGAAGCTCGATTATTCTTTCGGTTGAGATCGCCGATACCATTTTCTACTTCGACGGTGTTACGGATGGTACCGGTTCGAACGGCGGTAGTGTTGACAATTATAGTTGCCGATTTGCCGACGGGAAGCGATGCAATTTCGCATAGCAGGCCGCCATCTGCTTCGTCGGCCATGCCTTCACACTCTGCACCTTTGGTTTTGATCGATCCGACCTTTAATCGCGACGGAAATACATCGATCAGATTAATGCCCATTGCCTCTTCCGTCGGCCCGTCGTTCGTGATGATAATGGAGAATCTAATTCGACTTCCGACTTTCGCTTGGTTGCGAGATGGGGTCATTTTTACCCGAATGTCGGACGATATGCTATCGCAAACATCCCCAAACCCATCACCGTCCCTATCGGTCAGGTTTTTGCTAAGGACCTGTGGGCAATTATCGTCGTAATTGCTGATTCCGTCGCAGTCCGAGTCAACCGATTTCAGGTGTTTTGCAATTACCGCCCAGGAAACTCCATCATCAGGCTGATTTTGTTTTTTTAGAGTTGTCCTCGATGCTTTCGGCGTAGTCGGCTGGGTAGGTGTCGGCATCATACAAGGAAGACGTGTTTGTGCCGGCCTCGATGGATCTGTTGGCTGAGTGCCAACTGGTGCTGCGGGCTTATTAACTTGTCCAATCAGCGAGATTACCGTCAGGGAAAATAACATCAACGTATGTAGAATTTTCATTGATAGCCGCCACTTTTCAGGATCGACAATACTAAGGCTATTTGACAGAACGTCGGCAGAGACTGAAAATTGCATTTTGTTGGCAACTTCATTCATATATTTCGACAATTAGTTCGCCATTTGGATTCACAAAACCTCGATACATCCCTTCCGAATTGAACGGCAACGTAACATTTCCCAACGTATCAACAGCTATCAGTCCGCCTTCGCCGCCAATTTTGGTGAGGTGTTCGATGGTTTCGCGGGCGGCGTCTGCTAATCCTAATCCTTTATATTTCATCCGTGCCGCGACGTCGTAGGCGGTGACGCCGAGCATGAAGAATTCGCCGTGGCCGGTGCACGAGACGGCGCAAATTTCGTCAGCGTAAGTACCGGAGCCGATGATCGCGGTGTCGCCGACGCGGCCGAATTTTTTGTTGGTCATGCCGCCTGTAGATGTGGCGGCGGCGAGATTCCCCTTTGCGCCACAGGCGACAGCTCCGACAGTGCCCACCGGCTTTGCTGCTGCGTGGTCGAGCTGGACTCGCCCCTCAGCGATCGCCTCCTGCAATTGCAGCCAGCGGTGTTCGGTAAAGAAATACTCGTCGGGTTCGGACGGAACTCCGATCTGCTCGGCAAACTGGTTGGCACCTTCGCCGGCGAGCAGGACGTGCTCGGTTTTTTCCATCACTAGGCGGGCGAGTTTGACCGGATTGCGGATGTTCTTTACAAACGCAACGGCACCGGCCTTTAGCTTGGCACCGTCCATAATGCAGGCGTCCATTTCGTTTTTGCCTTCGTGAGTGAAGACCGAGCCCCGGCCCGCGTTGAAAAGCGGGAAGTCTTCGAGAGCGGCAACCGTTGCCTCGACCGCATCGAGTGAGTTGCCGCCTTTTTCGAGAATATTCCAGCCTGTTTTTAATGCTGCTTCGAGACCGCCTCGATATTCAAGTTCGAGCTCGGGCGTCATTGCCGATTTGAGAATTGTCCCGGCCCCGCCGTGAATCGCTAATGCAATTTTGTTCATAAATAAAAGGAGTTTACCGCAGAGACGCAGAGAGGAAGAAAGAAATTAGCTACGGATAAACGCAGATTGACGCGGATAAGAACTTGGACATAAAAAGAGGACCGATCTGTGTTCATCTGCGTCCATCCGCGGCAAAAATCTTCCTCTGCGTCTCTGCGGTTCACAATTTCAAATTCCGCAGCCGCAAAGCGTTTAAGATAACCGAAACCGAGCTGAATGTCATCGCCGCGCTTGCGATCATTGGCGACAGCAGAATGCCGAGAACAGGGAACAGCACACCCGCCGCGATTGGCACGCCGACCATGTTGTAAACAAAAGCAAAAAAGAGGTTCTGCCGAATGTTTCGCATTGTCGCACGGCTTAGGTTGCGTGCCTTTAGAATGCCGTCGAGGTCGGGCTTTAGCAACGTGATATCGGCGGATTCGATGGCTACGTCCGTTCCCGAAGCGAACGCGATGCCGACATCTGCCTGTGCAAGAGCGGGAGCGTCGTTGACGCCGTCACCTGCCATCGCGACGATCTTTCCCTGAGCTTGCAGCTCTTTCACCTTCGCGGCTTTGTCCTGCGGCATCACTTCGGCAAAAACCTGATCGATTCTGAGATGTTTTGCAACTGCTTCGGCGGTCGTGCGATTGTCGCCGGTCATCATAATTATTTCGATATTCTGTCTGTGGAGCGCGTCGATGGCTTGTTTTGCAGACGGCTTAATTGCGTCGGCAACACCAATCAAACCAGTCATTTGATCATCAACAGAGACGAACATAACTGTCTGACCCTCGTCCTGCAGTATCTCGGGGGTCCCTCGAAATTCCTCGGACGCAAGGTCAAAAACGCTATCAGGAATCATACTCCGGTTCCCAATTCTTACCTTTTTTCCTTCTATAGTACCGATGATGCCCATTCCCGTAATTGATTCAAAGTCACTGACTTTTGCGACTTTAACTCCAAGTTCATGTGCTTGGTCGATTATCGCTGTAGCTAGTGGATGTTCACTCAGCCGTTCGAGACTTGCGGCGAACCTCAAAATCTCATTCATGAGGTAATCGCCCGCAGAAACAATGCTCCGTAAGACGGGTTTTCCTTCGGTTAATGTCCCCGTCTTATCAACGACGATTGCGTTCACTTTTTCCAGTGTTTCCAAGGCTTCGGCTTTTTTAATAAGTACGCCGTTTTTTGCTCCGTGGCCGGTGCCGACCATGATCGACATTGGCGTGGCGAGGCCGAGGGCACAGGGGCAAGCAATGATCAGAACCGAGACCGCGGCGACGACCGCCGAAGCAAAACTGCCGAGCATCAGCCAAACAACAAACGCAATTATTGCAACGATTATGACTGCCGGAACGAAGTAAGCCGAGACAATATCGGCAAGGCGTTGAATGGGAGCGCGGCTGCGCTGGGCTTCGCCGACCATTTTTACGATCTGTGCAAGGAGTGTCTCGCTGCCGACCTTTTGGGCCTTCATAAGGAAGCTCCGGTTACCATTAATGGTTCCGCCGATGACCTTGCTGCCGGACTGCTTTTCGACAGGCATTGATTCGCCGGTGACCATCGATTCGTCTATCGACGTTTGGCCGTCGGTTATTTCGCCGTCTGTTGGTACTTTTTCATTTGCTTTAACCCGAAGTGTTTGACCCGCGTGGACGTGGCGGAGATCGATCGTTTCTTCAGTGCCGTCATTGCGGACAACAGTGGCATTCTCAGGTGCAAGCCGCAGCAGTTCCTTTATCGCCGAAGACGTTTGCGAGCGGGCACGAAGCTCTAAAACCTGGCCGAGAAGCACGAGAGTCGTAATCACGGCAGCGGATTCGAAATAGCCTGGGATCAAGCCGGTGTGAGCATCTCGCATTTCGAAAGGGAACAAACCCGGTAGGAACAACGCGGCGAGGCTAAGCAAATATGCCGCTCCGGTGCCAATCGCGATAAGCGTGAACATATTCGGACTAGCGTTCTTTATCGAAGCCCATGCCCGCTGAAAGAACGGCCATCCGCCCCAAAGGACGACAGGTGTGGCGAGGATGAACTGTATCCAAATCGAGGTGGAAGAAGTCTGACCGTGCGGATCGCGGACGTTGAAATCAACGAACATGTCCGACATCGCCAACACGAAAACAGGTAAGGTCAGCACTGCACAGACGACAAAACGCCGCTTCATGTCGATGTATTCGGGATCGGGCGTGTCGTCGAGACTGATCTCCTTTGGCTCCAATGCCATTCCGCAGATCGGGCATGAACCAGGGCCGATCTGGACGATCTCCGGATGCATAGGACAAGTGTACTCAATTGCGGATTGCGGATCACGGATAGCGGATTTGTCCAGGTCAACGGACTCGGGTGTGGAAACGTATCTTTGCGGATCGGCAGCAAAACGCTCTTTGCAGCCGACAGCGCAGAAATAATAGTTCGTCCCGTCGTGATCGAATCTCGCCGCAGCGGTCGCGGGTTGGACCAGCATTTTGCACACCGGATCGACGTGCGTTTCCGGTTCTGGATCTTTGGGTGCTCCACGGCTTAGTTGGACTAACGGCTGCATAAATTTAGTTTACAGCACACAGAGCCGTTTTATGGAAAGCGACCGCGATTATAAATCTTTTTTATAAAGGTGAATCTTCTACGATTCGCCGACCTTAACCGAAAAGGCAATTGCCGCGAGGCATGCGCAAAGCCAGGAAGCTCGCAAAGCGAGAAACGTCCGGCTACCGAAGTGAGGCAACAATGAAATTCCACAAGTTTTTTCTTCTCGCATTACTCGCCATTCTTCCGGCGAGCGTTTTAGCGCAAAACGGAATCAATCCGAATCACCTGAGTTTGAGAACAGCCGCAAGCACGACGACGTCGGTTGGCGGGTCAGAGAGCGTTTCGGCGTTAGCGGCGATCGAGCGCGATACGTTTCAGCTGATAAATGTCGAACGTGGCCTGGTCGGCCTGCCTGCTTTGAAGTGGAACGAAAAGATCGCGAAAGTTGCACGTCTGCATTCGCAGAACATGGCCGATTACAATTTTTTTAGCCATAAAGGAGCCGACGGACTGATGGTAGATGGAAGGGCTGATCAGCTTAAAATGGGCGAGTGGCGGGCTATTGGCGAAAACATCGCTTTCATGCAGGGTTATCCTAATCCTGCGGAAGTGGCGGTAGAAAAATGGCTGTTGTCGGCATCTCACCGCAATAATCTGATGAGTCCTGAATGGATCGATTCCGGGATAGGCGTCGCAACGACGGCAGGGGGAAAGATTTATTTTACGCAGGTGTTTTTGATCAGGAAGTAAGGTCGTTTGCAGTTAGATTGAAATTCCAGTTCCGACAAGGGGCTGGAATTTTTGTTTGAACTTGAGAAAACAACTCATTTGCTACCGCTCTTGGTCCTGACAAGATAGAATGCCGTATATGGTTTTTACGCTTCCGTCTTTTGCAAAGCTGAATCTCGATCTGCGTGTTATCGGGAAGCGGGATGACGGCTATCACGATATTTTTACGGTGTTTCAGATGGTTTCGCTTTGTGATGAGATTACGTTTAAAGAGAGCGATTCGGTTGGGTTGACGTGCAGCGATCCGGGAATTCCGACAGACGACCAGAATTTGATCTTGAATGCTGCAAATGTTTTGCGGTCGCGGTTTGCGGTCACGGCCGGAGCTAAGATGCATCTGCGTAAGCGGATTCCGGCGCCGGGCGGGCTGGGTGGCGGCTCGTCGAATGCAGCGACTGCGTTGATCGGGCTGAAACGGTTGTGGCGATTGGATATCAGCTTTGACGAGATGCTTGAGATCGCGAGCACACTCGGGTCTGATGTGCCTTTTTTTTTGCACGGCGGGACGGCGATGGGATTTGGGCGAGGGACCGAGATCGAGACGATCCCCGATATCAGCGAAGAATACTTGCTTATCGTTACGCCGGATGTTCACGTTTCGACAGTAGATGCTTTCAAAGGGTTGAACTCCCCAAGCTTGACAACCGAGGCCTCAGAACGTATTCTTCTCAATTGTCGTTTTAACGCCGAATCGCTTGATTTACGGCATACGGCATTGAGAAACGACTTTGAGCCGACAGTTTTTAGTTCTCATCCGCAAGTCGAACTGGTAAAGCAGACATTGCTCGATCTTGGTGCGGTGAACGCTTTAATGAGCGGTAGCGGAGCAAGCATTTTTGCAGTATTTGACAAAGAAGAGACGCGACAAATAGCTATAAAAGCCCTTGACGAACAGGTACCTGTTCGTCAAGGGCTTTTATAGCTATTTGTCGCGTCTCTTCTTTGTCAAATACTGCAAAAATGCTTGCTCCGCTACCGCTCATTAAAGCGTTCACCGCACCAAGATCGAGCAATGTCTGCTTTACCAGTTCGACTTGCGGATGAGAACTAAAAACTGTCGGCTCAAAGTCGTTTCTCAATGCCGTATGCCGTAAATCAAGCGATTCGGCGTTAAAACGACAATTGAGAAGAATACGTTCTGAGGCCTCGGTTGTCAAGCTTGGGGAGTTCAACCCTTTGAAAGCATCTACTGTCGAAACGTGAACATCCGGCGTAACGATAAGCAAGTATTCTTCGCTGATATCGGGGATCGTCTCGATCTCGGTCCCTCGCCCAAATCCCATCGCCGTCCCGCCGTGCAAAAAAAAAGGCACATCAGACCCGAGTGTGCTCGCGATCTCAAGCATCTCGTCAAAGCTGATATCCAATCGCCACAACCGTTTCAGCCCGATCAACGCAGTCGCTGCATTCGACGAGCCGCCACCCAGCCCGCCCGGCGCCGGAATCCGCTTACGCAGATGCATCTTAGCTCCGGCCGTGACCGCAAACCGCGACCGCAAAACATTTGCAGCATTCAAGATCAAATTCTGGTCGTCTGTCGGAATTCCCGGATCGCTGCACGTCAACCCAACCGAATCGCTCTCTTTAAACGTAATCTCATCACAAAGCGAAACCATCTGAAACACCGTAAAAATATCGTGATAGCCGTCATCCCGCTTCCCGATAACACGCAGATCGAGATTCAGCTTTGCAAAAGACGGAAGCGTAAAAACCATATACGGCATTCTATCTTGTCAGGACCAAGAGCGGTAGCAAATGAGTTGTTTTCTCAAGTTCAAACAAAAATTCCAGCCCCTTGTCGGAACTGGAATTTCAATCTAACTGCAAACGACCTTACTTCCTGATCAAAAACACCTGCGTAAAATAAATCTTTCCCCCTGCCGTCGTTGCGACGCCTATCCCGGAATCGATCCATTCAGGACTCATCAGATTATTGCGGTGAGATGCCGACAACAGCCATTTTTCTACCGCCACTTCCGCAGGATTAGGATAACCCTGCATGAAAGCGATGTTTTCGCCAATAGCCCGCCACTCGCCCATTTTAAGCTGATCAGCCCTTCCATCTACCATCAGTCCGTCGGCTCCTTTATGGCTAAAAAAATTGTAATCGGCCATGTTCTGCGAATGCAGACGTGCAACTTTCGCGATCTTTTCGTTCCACTTCAAAGCAGGCAGGCCGACCAGGCCACGTTCGACATTTATCAGCTGAAACGTATCGCGCTCGATCGCCGCTAACGCCGAAACGCTCTCTGACCCGCCAACCGACGTCGTCGTGCTTGCGGCTGTTCTCAAACTCAGGTGATTCGGATTGATTCCGTTTTGCGCTAAAACGCTCGCCGGAAGAATGGCGAGTAATGCGAGAAGAAAAAACTTGTGGAATTTCATTGTTGCCTCACTTCGGTAGCCGGACGTTTCTCGCTTTGCGAGCTTCCTGGCTTTGCGCATGCCTCGCGGCAATTGCCTTTTCGGTTAAGGTCGGCGAATCGTAGAAGATTCACCTTTATAAAAAAGATTTATAATCGCGGTCGCTTTCCATAAAACGGCTCTGTGTGCTGTAAACTAAATTTATGCAGCCGTTAGTCCAACTAAGCCGTGGAGCACCCAAAGATCCAGAACCGGAAACGCACGTCGATCCGGTGTGCAAAATGCTGGTCCAACCCGCGACCGCTGCGGCGAGATTCGATCACGACGGGACGAACTATTATTTCTGCGCTGTCGGCTGCAAAGAGCGTTTTGCTGCCGATCCGCAAAGATACGTTTCCACACCCGAGTCCGTTGACCTGGACAAATCCGCTATCCGTGATCCGCAATCCGCAATTGAGTACACTTGTCCTATGCATCCGGAGATCGTCCAGATCGGCCCTGGTTCATGCCCGATCTGCGGAATGGCATTGGAGCCAAAGGAGATCAGTCTCGACGACACGCCCGATCCCGAATACATCGACATGAAGCGGCGTTTTGTCGTCTGTGCAGTGCTGACCTTACCTGTTTTCGTGTTGGCGATGTCGGACATGTTCGTTGATTTCAACGTCCGCGATCCGCACGGTCAGACTTCTTCCACCTCGATTTGGATACAGTTCATCCTCGCCACACCTGTCGTCCTTTGGGGCGGATGGCCGTTCTTTCAGCGGGCATGGGCTTCGATAAAGAACGCTAGTCCGAATATGTTCACGCTTATCGCGATTGGCACCGGAGCGGCATATTTGCTTAGCCTCGCCGCGTTGTTCCTACCGGGTTTGTTCCCTTTCGAAATGCGAGATGCTCACACCGGCTTGATCCCAGGCTATTTCGAATCCGCTGCCGTGATTACGACTCTCGTGCTTCTCGGCCAGGTTTTAGAGCTTCGTGCCCGCTCGCAAACGTCTTCGGCGATAAAGGAACTGCTGCGGCTTGCACCTGAGAATGCCACTGTTGTCCGCAATGACGGCACTGAAGAAACGATCGATCTCCGCCACGTCCACGCGGGTCAAACACTTCGGGTTAAAGCAAATGAAAAAGTACCAACAGACGGCGAAATAACCGACGGCCAAACGTCGATAGACGAATCGATGGTCACCGGCGAATCAATGCCTGTCGAAAAGCAGTCCGGCAGCAAGGTCATCGGCGGAACCATTAATGGTAACCGGAGCTTCCTTATGAAGGCCCAAAAGGTCGGCAGCGAGACACTCCTTGCACAGATCGTAAAAATGGTCGGCGAAGCCCAGCGCAGCCGCGCTCCCATTCAACGCCTTGCCGATATTGTCTCGGCTTACTTCGTTCCGGCAGTCATAATCGTTGCAATAATTGCGTTTGTTGTTTGGCTGATGCTCGGCAGTTTTGCTTCGGCGGTCGTCGCCGCGGTCTCGGTTCTGATCATTGCTTGCCCCTGTGCCCTCGGCCTCGCCACGCCAATGTCGATCATGGTCGGCACCGGCCACGGAGCAAAAAACGGCGTACTTATTAAAAAAGCCGAAGCCTTGGAAACACTGGAAAAAGTGAACGCAATCGTCGTTGATAAGACGGGGACATTAACCGAAGGAAAACCCGTCTTACGGAGCATTGTTTCTGCGGGCGATTACCTCATGAATGAGATTTTGAGGTTCGCCGCAAGTCTCGAACGGCTGAGTGAACATCCACTAGCTACAGCGATAATCGACCAAGCACATGAACTTGGAGTTAAAGTCGCAAAAGTCAGTGACTTTGAATCAATTACGGGAATGGGCATCATCGGTACTATAGAAGGAAAAAAGGTAAGAATTGGGAACCGGAGTATGATTCCTGATAGCGTTTTTGACCTTGCGTCCGAGGAATTTCGAGGGACCCCCGAGATACTGCAGGACGAGGGTCAGACAGTTATGTTCGTCTCTGTTGATGATCAAATGACTGGTTTGATTGGTGTTGCCGACGCAATTAAGCCGTCTGCAAAACAAGCCATCGACGCGCTCCACAGACAGAATATCGAAATAATTATGATGACCGGCGACAATCGCACGACCGCCGAAGCAGTTGCAAAACATCTCAGAATCGATCAGGTTTTTGCCGAAGTGATGCCGCAGGACAAAGCCGCGAAGGTGAAAGAGCTGCAAGCTCAGGGAAAGATCGTCGCGATGGCAGGTGACGGCGTCAACGACGCTCCCGCTCTTGCACAGGCAGATGTCGGCATCGCGTTCGCTTCGGGAACGGACGTAGCCATCGAATCCGCCGATATCACGTTGCTAAAGCCCGACCTCGACGGCATTCTAAAGGCACGCAACCTAAGCCGTGCGACAATGCGAAACATTCGGCAGAACCTCTTTTTTGCTTTTGTTTACAACATGGTCGGCGTGCCAATCGCGGCGGGTGTGCTGTTCCCTGTTCTCGGCATTCTGCTGTCGCCAATGATCGCAAGCGCGGCGATGACATTCAGCTCGGTTTCGGTTATCTTAAACGCTTTGCGGCTGCGGAATTTGAAATTGTGAACCGCAGAGACGCAGAGGAAGATTTTTGCCGCGGATGGACGCAGATGAACACAGATCGGTCCTCTTTTTATGTCCAAGTTCTTATCCGCGTCAATCTGCGTTTATCCGTAGCTAATTTCTTTCTTCCTCTCTGCGTCTCTGCGGTAAACTCCTTTTATTTATGAACAAAATTGCATTAGCGATTCACGGCGGGGCCGGGACAATTCTCAAATCGGCAATGACGCCCGAGCTCGAACTTGAATATCGAGGCGGTCTCGAAGCAGCATTAAAAACAGGCTGGAATATTCTCGAAAAAGGCGGCAACTCACTCGATGCGGTCGAGGCAACGGTTGCCGCTCTCGAAGACTTCCCGCTTTTCAACGCGGGCCGGGGCTCGGTCTTCACTCACGAAGGCAAAAACGAAATGGACGCCTGCATTATGGACGGTGCCAAGCTAAAGGCCGGTGCCGTTGCGTTTGTAAAGAACATCCGCAATCCGGTCAAACTCGCCCGCCTAGTGATGGAAAAAACCGAGCACGTCCTGCTCGCCGGCGAAGGTGCCAACCAGTTTGCCGAGCAGATCGGAGTTCCGTCCGAACCCGACGAGTATTTCTTTACCGAACACCGCTGGCTGCAATTGCAGGAGGCGATCGCTGAGGGGCGAGTCCAGCTCGACCACGCAGCAGCAAAGCCGGTGGGCACTGTCGGAGCTGTCGCCTGTGGCGCAAAGGGGAATCTCGCCGCCGCCACATCTACAGGCGGCATGACCAACAAAAAATTCGGCCGCGTCGGCGACACCGCGATCATCGGCTCCGGTACTTACGCTGACGAAATTTGCGCCGTCTCGTGCACCGGCCACGGCGAATTCTTCATGCTCGGCGTCACCGCCTACGACGTCGCGGCACGGATGAAATATAAAGGATTAGGATTAGCAGACGCCGCCCGCGAAACCATCGAACACCTCACCAAAATTGGCGGCGAAGGCGGACTGATAGCTGTTGATACGTTGGGAAATGTTACGTTGCCGTTCAATTCGGAAGGGATGTATCGAGGTTTTGTGAATCCAAATGGCGAACTAATTGTCGAAATATATGAATGAAGTTGCCAACAAAATGCAATTTTCAGTCTCTGCCGACGTTCTGTCAAATAGCCTTAGTATTGTCGATCCTGAAAAGTGGCGGCTATCAATGAAAATTCTACATACGTTGATGTTATTTTCCCTGACGGTAATCTCGCTGATTGGACAAGTTAATAAGCCCGCAGCACCAGTTGGCACTCAGCCAACAGATCCATCGAGGCCGGCACAAACACGTCTTCCTTGTATGATGCCGACACCTACCCAGCCGACTACGCCGAAAGCATCGAGGACAACTCTAAAAAAACAAAATCAGCCTGATGATGGAGTTTCCTGGGCGGTAATTGCAAAACACCTGAAATCGGTTGACTCGGACTGCGACGGAATCAGCAATTACGACGATAATTGCCCACAGGTCCTTAGCAAAAACCTGACCGATAGGGACGGTGATGGGTTTGGGGATGTTTGCGATAGCATATCGTCCGACATTCGGGTAAAAATGACCCCATCTCGCAACCAAGCGAAAGTCGGAAGTCGAATTAGATTCTCCATTATCATCACGAACGACGGGCCGACGGAAGAGGCAATGGGCATTAATCTGATCGATGTATTTCCGTCGCGATTAAAGGTCGGATCGATCAAAACCAAAGGTGCAGAGTGTGAAGGCATGGCCGACGAAGCAGATGGCGGCCTGCTATGCGAAATTGCATCGCTTCCCGTCGGCAAATCGGCAACTATAATTGTCAACACTACCGCCGTTCGAACCGGTACCATCCGTAACACCGTCGAAGTAGAAAATGGTATCGGCGATCTCAACCGAAAGAATAATCGAGCTTCAATAAGAATTGAGATAATTCGCTAACCCTCAGTCTTCTCCGCCAGCAGCTTATCCCGGATATCATGCAAAAACGCGATGTCGTCGGGCACGCGGTCGGCTAGTGTGACGACGAGTTCGCCTTTGCGGCCATTTTTGATGGCATGCTGCATGGCGTCGCGGCTGTCAGCGATAATTCTGACCTGCGGCGAGGCTTCGCTTTGGGCGATGCCTTTTTGCAGAAGCTCATATATATTCTCCGCCGTACGTCCCCGCAGGTAGTGCCCCTGGCGGATGACTATACGCTCAAAGGCATCGGCAGCGATCTTGCCGAATTCGACAATGTCGTCATCACGCCTGTCGCCCGCGACGTTCAGTAGAATCGTGCGATATTTATACGGCATTTTCGTCACGAAGTTCGTCAGGCCGCGAAGCCCAGCCGGGTTGTGAGCGTAATCCATCAGCACGGTCACATCGCCGACTTCGATAAAGTTCAACCTTCCAGGCGTCTGAGCAATACCGGCGTTGAATGTCGTCAGCCCAACCCGTAGATCTTCGAGCGAAACGCCGTGTACAAAGCACGCGAGCGTCGCCGCCAGCACGTTTTGGATCATGAATTCCGCCCGTCCGCCATAGGTCAGTGGAATGTTCGACGCCTTCTCGATCCGCACCTTCCAGCGGCCTTTCAGGATCGTCACGTAGCCGTTTTCATACACGCACGAGATGCGTCCGCGTTTTGCCTGCCGTTCGATGTTCGGGTGATCTTCGGTCATCGAAAAATAGACGACCTGCCCATCGACCAGCTCGCGCATCTTGAAGACATTCGGGTCCTCGGCATTAAGCACGGCATAACCTTTTTTGGACACGGCACGCGGCACAACGGATTTTACCCGGGCCAGATCTTCGAGCGTGTTGATGTCCTTCATGCCCAAGTGATCGGCGGCGACATTTGTGACAACACCGATATCGCAGTGATCGAACCCGAGACCGGCCCTGATAATTCCGCCGCGTGCCGTTTCCAGCACGGCGACATCTACCGTCGGATCTTTCAGCACAAGCTGTGCCGAAACCGGCCCGGTGTTGTCACCCTTCGTGATCTGTTGATTTTGAATATACGTGCCGTCTGTCGTCGTAAACCCGACCGTGCGGCCGCTTCCCTTTAAAATATGCGCGATCAGACGCGTGGTAGTAGTTTTACCGTTCGTGCCGGTGATAGCGATGATCGGAATGCGAGTCGGCGTTCCATTTGGAAACAGCATGTCGATAACATGCTCGGCGACATTGCGTCCGATGCCTTCGCTCGGCGAAAGATGCATTCTAAAACCAGGCGCCGCATTAACTTCAATAATGCCGCCGCCCGATTCGCGCAGCGGTTCCGAAACGTTCTCCGCGATTATATCGACGCCGGCCACATCAAGCCCGATGATCTTTGCTATACGTTCGAAAAGAAATACGTTTTCGGGATGCACTTCGTCCGTGCGGTCAATCGCCGTACCGCCGGTCGAAATATTCGCGGTCGTTTTCAGATGCAAAATCTCGCCCTCAGGCAAGACCGAATCAAGCTCATAACCCTTTTCGCGAATACAGCGCATCGTCTGTCCGTCGATCGAGATTTGCGTCAGAACATTTTCGTGCCCGTAGCCGCGTCGCGGGTCGGCATTAGTTTTATCGATCAGCTTTTGGATCGTCTTTTTCCCGTCTCCGACAACGTGTGCCGGAATGCGTTCGGCTACCGCGATCAGGCGGTTATTAACGACCAAAGCACGAAAGTCCGCACCTATTAACTGCTTTTCTACAATGATCCAGCGTGAGTATTCCTTTGCCTTCCCGAACGCGACCTTCGCGTCTTCCAGAGTCGTGATGCCGACGGTCGCACCCTTGCCGTGATTGCCGTCCAATGGTTTGATAACGACCGGATAACCGACCGATTCGACCGTACTCTCCAGTTCCTCCTCTTCACGAATCCGAAACCCTTTCGGCACCGGTACGCCCATGTCGCCAAGCAGTTTTTTTGTCGCGTGCTTGTTGCCGGCGATATCGACCGCGATCATGTTCGTGTTGGCGGTCGTCGTCGCCTGAATACGCTTTTGATGGACGCCGTAACCAAGCTGCACAAGCGACTGGTCATTCAATCTAATAAACGGAATGTCACGCGCATCGGCCTCTTCGACCAACGAACCGGTCGATGGACCGAACCGCACATCCTCGCGGATCTCGCGCATCCGTTGAATGACCGCCGCAATTGATTCTTTGATCTCCTTTAACGGCTTGCACTCAGCCAGATCGAGGAATAGCTGTAGTCCCGCCTTGCCTGCAAAACGCCCAACTTCCTCCTCCATGTAGCTAAAGACGATGTTGTAAATTCCCTTCTCTTCCGTTTCGCGCGTTCTGCCGTAACCGGTATCCATTCCGGCGAGCGTCTGCAGCTCAAGTGCGAAATGCTCGATCGCATGCCCGGCCCAAGTGCCTTCCTGAACACGCCGAAGAAAGCCACCCGGCTCCTGATAACTGCACCCGTGCGTATGCAGCGACGGCATAACCTCGACCATCCGGTTATAAAAATCATCAAGCTTGTCGGTCGGCTTTTCCTCATAATCGCCGATATCGAGCCGCATTATGATTAGCTTTTTCCAATAGCCGCTCCAATAGTTCGGCCCGCGAAGTGTTCGGATTTCAAGAATTTCCATAGTTAATTTTCACCACAGAGACGCGGAGACGCAGAGTTTGTTCAGAAATTATTTACTATTCTTTTGAGGCCGCTTTTCAGTACCGGTACGTGAAAATTCATCAGGAGTCCTACGCGCAATTTGGCCAGTTTGAGGTAGGACAGAAGTTGCGCGTCGTGAACCGGAATGAGTCGTTCGACAGCCTTTATCTCAATAATCACAGAGTGCTCAACAACGATATCCATTCTGTACCCACAGTCGAGCATGACATCTTTGTATCGAACCGGAAGCGGAACTTGGCGCTGAAATGTTAGTCCTATCTGACTTAGCTCAAAGCACAGGCATTCCTCGTAAGCAGATTCCAACAAACCGGGTCCGAGAACCCGGTGGACTGAAATCGCGGCACCGATTATTTTTCCGTAATAACATCTAATCTTTGTTTTTCCGGATCTGAGTCAAACATAATTATCACCTTCCCATCTCGGCGTCTCCGCGTCTCGGCGGTTAAAATTTACCCTAGATCCGGCAGCAGGAACTCATTCGTCGGCTGAAATGGATGCCTGTCCAGATAATCGTAAACCAGCCCGTCGCGCAGAACATGAAGCTGCACGCCGCAGACGCTGAAGGCCTGATTGTCATCAACCTCCGCGATCTCGTTATATGTTATCTGCGAACCGTCAACGATAGTCGCCGACCCAGCTCCAAAAACTTCGAGCACGCCTTTCCCATCCAAAATGATCGCAGTGTTTTCGTCGATGCCGATACCGAGATTATAGGGATTATAAGACACGGCCGTTATCAGGCGACTAATGCGACCACGTTCCGTAAAATGCTGGTCGATTATGATGTTTTTGACGAAGCCAAGGCCGGGTGACAGGCGAACGCTGTTCTTGTGCGGATGCGAGGTCGATTCGCCACGGACGATCATCGACGTGCTCATCCCGGCTGCCCCAGCACTCGTCCCGGCAAGGACGATATTAGTTTCGCGCACCATTTTTCGCAGCGTGTCGGCGAATTTTGTCCCGCCGAGCAGCGAGACGAGCCGCATCTGGTCACCGCCCGTCATAAACACGCCGGTCACGCCGTCAAGCAGCCTTTCGACATCGGCCTGCACCACATCCTGTCGCGAGGTCGCCCGCAGCACGCGCGGATTCGCCACGCCGAGATTGCGAAACGCCTGCGTATAAACATCCGCCGCGAACTCCGGATAATCCGACGCCACCGGCACGATCAGCACCTCAGCATCCGGCCCGCCCGCAAGCTTCAAAAACTTTTTAAGTATCCGCCGCTCGTTATACTTGTCCTCTGCACCGCCAATGACGAGCAAATACCCGCCAATGATCTCGCGGTCATGCGATTCATTCATTATTTGATTTGTAAAGAAATACTAGATTAAGAAAAACTTAGCTTAAAGTTATTGTATACGGCGGGATTGGTCAAGATTCAATCTTTGTAACATGTTTCAAACACTCTCATCGGCAGTCAGCTGTTTTCCACCGTGAATCTCCTGCAAACTCCTCACAGCGATCTTGCCTTCGTTTTTCTTTGTCAAAATCGCCTCGACCAGAGCCTCGGCTCCGGTGATTGTCGTCACACAGGGGACGTTGAATTGCAGGGCGGCTTTGCGGATGGCTTTTTCGTCGTAATGCGAGGTCTTGCCCAGCGGTGTGTTGATGATTAGCGAGATCTCGCCCTGTCGGATGAGGTCGGCGATGTTCGGGCGGCCTTCGTTTACCTTGAATACGCTTTCGCATTCGAGGCCGACTTCGCGGAGGCGGTTGGCGGTGCCGTAGGTTGCGACTAGTTCAAAGCCGAGTTTGTTCAGCCGCCGCGCAAGCACAACGGCCTGGCCTTTATCGGCGTTCGTTACCGAAATAAAGGCCTTTCCAGCGAGCGGCAGTGTCAGCCCGGAGCCTTCCATCGCCTTGCCGTAAGCCTCGCCAAAGCTTGCCCCGACGCCCATCACCTCGCCGGTCGAATGCATTTCCGGCCCGAGGATCGGATCGACGCCGGCGAATTTTTTGAACGGAAAAACCGGCGATTTGACGAAAATTTTCGGCACCGGCAGAACGTCCGGCA
>JBAUGW010000007.1:0-26992 GCA_049679945.1 Pyrinomonadaceae bacterium
ATAAATCACATCTATCTCAACTTGTCTCCGCTAACCGATTCCTCGCAAATCAAATTCGTGACAAAGCGCCTCTTCATAGATCGACTCCAACAAACCGGGACCGAGTGTTCGATGAATCTCGATTGCAGCACCGATAATCTTCTGAGTCAGTAGGTCGTTTTCCATTTCTTAGTGTTCTCTGTGCCCTCTGTGGCTAAATTCCGCAGTCAGATAGTATCTTTCGCGAAATGCCTGTCGATTGATTTTAACCAGTTAGTGTGGAAAACTTAAAACCCGACGATGACGCTGCACGAAGCAACTTCGAAAAAATATAGAACACAAACCGCGTACGCGACGCACAGCGGTGTGACGTGTGATGTGTGTTCGCGTGATGCGCACGGTAAGTTTGTATTGCTGTCAAAGCTCGCGGACGATCTTGCAAAACTCATTCACGCAAATGCGCCCGGAGCAAGTGATTGCGAAGAAGTTTGCGGCCGCTGCGCGCGGCTCTTCGCACGCGCTAAAGAGCAGATCATCAAGGACGCCGCCGTACAAAAGGACGGCTCGCATGTGCTCTCGACGCCGCTCCGGCTCGACGCCGACGAACGCTTCACCGGCAAAGGAGTAACTATCGCGTTTCTCGATTCGGGTTTTTATCCGCACGTGGATTTAAAAAATAGAATCGTCGCGTATCGTAATTTGCTCGACCGCGACGGCGATCTCTCATCGCTGCTCGAACCCGACGTAGCTAGCTGGCACGGCATGATGACGTCGGTCGTCGCTGCGGGCAACGGAAGTTTGTCGAACGGGTTTTATCGCGGCATCGCGCCTGACGCCGAAGTCGCGCTTGTAAAACTCGCAAAGACGGGGCGCATCAGCGAGCAGAATATTCAAGATGGCTTGACCTGGGTTTTAGAAAATCGAGAGCGTTACAACATCCGGGTTGTCAACATTTCCGCCGGCGGTGACGACGAACAAAGTTATTTGACCGATCCGTTGTCGCAAGTTGTCGAGGAATGTTCGGCCGCCGGAATCACGGTCGTCTGCGCGGTCGGTAACGCCGGTCATCTGCCCGATCATCCTGTCTTTCCGCCTGCGAGTGCGCCGTCGAGCATCGCGGTCGGCGGTTTGGATGATCACAACTCGATAAATCGCTCAAAACGCGGCATGTATCGCTCGTCATACGGCCCAACGGTTGATGGTCTCCAAAAACCTGAGGTCATTGCTTCGTCGATCTGGATTCCTGCGCCGATCTTGCCCGGTACGCCGACCGCGCAGCAAGCTGAGCTTTTGGACAAACTTGATAAGCACGCCGACATCGATCTGCACAAGATCATTCGTGAAAATCCTGGTATCGACGCCGAACTCGACGCGGCGCTCGACCGTCCCGTCCACAGCATTCGTCAGATCATCACGCTAAAACTGACCCGCGAAAACGTGATCACAAAACACTACAAATACGTCGACGGCACTTCGTTCGCCGCTCCGATCGTGTCGTCGGTCGCCGCGCAGATGCTCGAAGCAAATCCGCAACTCACGCCTTCACAGATCAAACGAATCCTTATCTCCACCGCCGAACGCCTGCCGAATTATGAAGTCGATCGCCAAGGCTGGGGCGTCATCGACCCGCGACGCGCCGTAGAAAAAGCCGTATCAGAAATTTAGCCGCCGACAAACGCAGAAAACTCAGATAGAAAAGATTCATATCTGCGTTGTCTGCGTTTATCTGCGGTTAATAATTCTTTAGTTGTTATTCCCCGGCGGTCGCGGCCCGGTTCGCGGCGTTGGTGCAGGTGTGGAGCCCGGTGTGTTTGCCGGCCGAATATTCGTAGCCGGTCGCGTCGCTGATGGGCTCGGTCGCGGAGTCGCGGTTGCGCTTAGCGAAGGCGACGGACTTGGCGTCGTGCTCGGACTAGGTTTTGGAGTTGCGGTCGGCGTCGGTGTTTTGATATTCGCGTTCAGGTTTGTGTTGATGTTGTAGTTGGTTGCGAAGTTCGCGTTGGTGTTGAAATTGAAATTTGCGTCAAAGCCGGTGTTTGTATTCATATTCACATTCACATTCGGCATGTTTGTGTTGACGTTTATGTTCGCAGCCGGTTCTTTCTGCAAAAACCAAAACAGGCCGGCGCCGAATCCGAGGACGCCGAGCGTGCCGAGTATTGTGAGCACGATGGTTTTGCCGGTGTTTGGCTGGGGCAGCGGCGGCGGATAGTATGGCTGAGTTGTGCGCGGGCGAACTTGCTGCTGCGGTTCGTCAACAGCAGGGATCACAATGCGCTCGCCCTGCGTCGTCGATGCGTCGGTCAGATCTTCGCGGCGGCTGATCACCGTCTCCTGCCCGATCTCATCGTCGAGGTCTTCGCTCGGTAATGTTGTAAAGCTCGGCACTTTCTCTTCGAGCAGCGGGGCGCCGTCCTTTGTGCAAAACTTAATAACTTCGTCGTCGTAACGCTCTTCGCAGATAGGGCAATATCTCATAGGTTTGGCGTATTTAGCGGGCTACAGGAGATAAAATATTACTTCGGATTCTAACATTCATCTATTGATTTTTCCTACTCGCGATTAAAGAACAAAATTGTAACTGATGACGCCTGAAACTCTCGCCGGCTGACCGTCATGAAATGTCGGCTTGAACTTCGCTGAACGGGCCGCACTTGCAGCAGCAGCTCGCAATAGCGGATGACCGCTCACGGCATTTGCTGAAACCACGCGGCCGCTTTCGTCGATCAGCACCTGAACCGTGACGGTTCCGGAAGCTCGAACTGCACGGGCGGCCGGTGGATAAGGCGGCTGCGGCAGCTCGATCGCTTTTCCGTTAAGCACGCCGCCGGTGATGGGTTTTTTTGTCCTGTAAACAAAAACGGAATTTCCACCAACGATGTCTGTATTTTTTGGGCTGCCGCTTTCGTTCGCCGGCATGGTTTTAGAGACTGTTGGTTGCGGTGGACTGTCCTTGTTAGAAGTAAAACTATTTGTGGAATTTCTAGGCGTCCCGCTTTCGGTTGTAGGCGGACTGGTCGAATTCATCGCAACGTTTTCGTTCGCGATTGAATTACTTGTTGCATTTGCAAAAACGCTATTCGAATATTCAGGTTTTTGCGGTTCCAGCATTGCAACGTCTGTGTTCTCACGAAGTGTGTAAAATATCCCGACAAATCCGAGACCGATGGCGATGGCCAACGCGGCGGCGACTTGTCCAATGCTTAAGACACAGCCCATGCGCGATGCGGGTTCCATCGCTGACATCTGAAAAACTTTTTGCGTCGGCGGAGTGAGTGGTGACGGTGAGGAAATTCTGCCTGCGTCCGAAACTATCGTTTCTGCGTTTGAAATATCGGATGCGACATTCGTGGTCTGTTGCAGAACTTCGGTCGGGCGGTTTGTCATCTCGTATGTTGGCGCACCCGGAAGTGGCGAGCCGTCGTCGAGACAATAATTCAGGTCGTCCCTGTAATCTTTTTTACAGACCGGACAAGTCTTCACGGCTTCAAATATTAACACAAAAGAAAAAGGCCGTCCCCATCGAGACGGCCTGCCGACACACGACTCAAAAAAAGCGGCAAATCAATTATCTTGGCTTTTCTTCGTCCTGCGTGTCCTCAGGAGTTCCTTCGTCGTCCGTGTCAGGTCTCGGCGTTGCACCGTAGCTGACGAGCAATTTCTTTGTCTTTTTGTCGTACGCGTATTCCCACGCGTCGTCGCCTTCGTCATCTTTTGCGTTGGCTTTCGCACCGGCTACCAGCAGTGTGCGAACGCTTTCGATATTGTCAGAGTCGGCCGCGCTCATCAATGCAGTTTTGCCCTCTTTGTTCGAAGCGTTAACGTCGGCACCGCCATCGATGAGTGCCTCGATGACTTCGGGATTGGCATGCCCGGCCGCGATGATCAACGGGGTGTTCCCGTTGTTATCGACAGCATCTACTTTAGCGCGAAATTGCAAAAGTAATTCGACAAGCTCCGGTGTCGCGTCATCATCGAGACGCATCAACGGCGTCTGCTTTTCGCTATCGCGTGCGTTTACCTTCGCGCCAAAATCAAGCAGCAAACGCACGATCTCGATATTGCCTTGCTCAACCGCGACAAACAGCGGCGTGATCTTGCTGTAACTTTCTTCTTTTGCATTTAAGTTCGCACCTTTGACAAGAAGCTCTCGAACAAGTTCGACATCGTCATCGGCGATCGCTCGCGAAAGCGGCGAAGTATACTCTACAACTGCGATCATTCCACCTACGGCTACGCTTTGACCTGAGACTTGCAGCTCAACGTCAGCTTTTACTTCCACAAATTCTTCAAAGCCGCCGACTTCGAGTGCGGAATCTGCAACTGTGTCATTTCGTTCATTGAGAACAAGCTCGGATGTGCTCTTTATAAAACCTGGCGAATCGATCTCGATGCGATAAGTTCCGGGCGACAAATTTTCAAATTTGTAGATGCCGTCAGCATCCGATGATGTGGTCATCGCTCTGACGCCACTGAATAAAGTGACGTTTGCGTTGGGAATAACCGCACCGTTTGGGTCGGTAACTGTGCCGGTAATCTTGCCCTGACCTTTTGATACGGCTTTGCTCTTTGAGTTGTCGTCGCATGATTTTCCTTCTACGCGAACAACTGCATTATCAATCGCCACAGGAGCCATTCCGCCCTGCGCATACGCCGCTGTTGAAAGGCTCATCGACGCAGTCATCACGCCGGCGGCAATTCCCGGAGCGCGGCGTGTGATTTGCAAAAGCTGATTTGCGAACATCGGTTGCCGCGTCACAGGATCTGTGATGTAACGAATACAAATGTCGCCGCCTGCGCCTCGCACAAATCGCGCCGCTTCTTTGCGCGTCATCTCGGACAGATTATTCACGTGCTTAGAACAGTGCGAGCAAAATCGCACACGGGCGTTGCCCGACATCTGTTTCCAATCTTCGCCACATGGCGAACCGACCTTAACCGAATCAATAAAACTCTTTTTAGACATAGTTCAACCTCCGCGACACGCGGGCGTAACCCGCGTATCGTCAAATACTTAGACAACCTAAACTGGACATGTTCCGGGAAGAGCTTCTTGCAGTTAACCTCAACAACCTAGATGCGGTGAGTTTTAAGAACGGTTGCTTTGAGGCGCGTGAAAGTTTTAGCCACCGAGAGCACAGAGAACGTAGAGAATGGAAGACGACATTTTGACTGAAGATAACCGGCGACGCTAACGAGGTTCATAGAAGGACTTTGACACGTATTCTATCTACGGGAAGATTCGTTATCAGAGACGAGTAGAGATAGATGTGATCCATAAAGACTTCTGTGATCTCGGTGATCTCTGTGGCTAAATCCCGTAGCGCGGATTTATGAATGAAGAACACGCGCGATTTCGGCGGCGACGCGTGCGTTGTTTTCGAGAAGCGCGATGTTTGCGGCGAGCGTTTTGCCGCCGGTTAGCGATGACATCTGCGAGAGGAGAAACGGAGTGATCTCTTTGCCAACGATATTTTTCTTGCTGGCCCCAGCCAAAGCCACGTCGAGAATTGTTTCGAGTTCGCTGCGCTCGATCTCAAACTCACTCGGAACCGGTACCGTCACGAGAACCGCAGTTTGTAAAGCGAGATCATCACGAGCCTTTACAATTTTAGCGACTTCGTCCGGGTTTTCGACGCGTTCGTCAATTGGCAGACCGCTGACGCGAGAATAAAAGGCCGGTAGCTCGTCACACTGCCAGCCGAGGACGGTTACGCCGTGAGTTTCGAGGCATTCGCGCGTAGCCGACAGATCGAGAACGATCTTTGCCCCCGAACAGACGACCGTGATCGGCGTGTTTGCGAGCGCCGGGAGATCGGCCGAAATATCAGCCGCAAAACCCCGGTGCACGCCGCCGATACCGCCGGTTGCAAAGATCTTTATCCCGGCTCGGTGCGCAAAAAAAGCCGTCGTGGCGACCGTCGTAGCGCAATCGAGCTTTTTAGCAGCGGCTATAGCGACATCGCGCGGCGAGATCTTGCGAATCTGCTTTTCGGTCGCAAGTCTCTCTACCTGTGATTCGTCGAGACCGACAAAACACTCGCCGCCGAAGACTGCAATCGTTGCCGGAGCCGCGCCGTTATCACGAATAATGTTCTCGAGTTTGTAAGCGGTTTCGAGATTTTGCGGATATGGCAGGCCGTGAGCGATGACGGTCGATTCGAGCGCGACAACCGGCTTGTTCGCACTTATCGCGTCGGCAACTTCGTCGCTGAAATTTATCTTCATTAGAGGAGAAAAGTCATTTTACAAACTTACCGATGCGATTCAATCGTGGGTGCGTGATGCAGCCCAGCATGTCGCCATTTGACGCACCACGGTCGCATGACCAGTAGACGAACATCGCCCGGCCCACGATCAGATCACGCGGCACAAAGCCCCAAAAACGGCTGTCTTCGCTGTTATCGCGACTGTCGCCCATGACAAAAAATTGATTCTCTGGAACGACGGATGGCTTGCCGGCAACAGCGAACTGATAGCCTTGACACGGGTTTGTCGACGTGCGCGGCTGTGTCATTGCGCCCGCGCCTATCGCGTCCATTCGATCTTTGCTGTAGTACACGTTGTAATTTTCGTCAGGACGACGCGTTTCGAACTCCGAGACGGTTAGGGCCGAAATATTGTCCGGAGCATCGCCGATCAGCCGATGTTCGGGCAGGAGTTTGCCGTTTATGAGAACTTGGTTGTTTTTGAACTCGACAGTTTCCCCGGGTAGAGCGATGACGCGCTTTACGTAATTCACTTGATACGGAATTGCCGATGAGCCGTGGGCTTCATCGTTCTTTGGACAGAGTTTGTTGCCAGGATATTTGAAGACGATGATGTCGCCGCGTCCGATCTCGCGCTGCGGCAAGAAGGGCAGCGAGCCACCGCCGGGCGTGAAGATAAATTTATTTACTAGCAGATAGTCGCCGACGAGGATCGTGTTTTGCATCGATCCGGTTGGCACGGTGACCGCCTGTAGGATGAAAGTCATGCCGAAGATCGCCATCACGAGCGTAACGGCGAACGACTCGAAATACTCGCGTATCGTCGATTTTTTAGCCCCCGTGGTTTTAACTTCAGGGCTTGCAGGATTTGTATCGTTTACTCCGTCATTCATATAAATTGATTTTTTATAATACTCTATTTTGCGGAGCTGCGTTCGTCGCTGCTCGATTTTAAGATTGTGAGCGCTTCGGCGGCAGCCATCATTTCGGCGGCTTTGATCGAGCTGCCCTGGCCGCGTGATTTCCCGGTGGCCCAGGTCGCTTCGACCGCAAATGTTCGCGAATGAGGTGGGCCGTCAGTCGCGATCACTGCATAATTTGGCGCCGATAATTTTTCAGCCTGTAACAATTCCTGAAGCATCGATTTGTAATCGATTGAGTTATCCGGCGTGGCTAAACGTAATTCATCTGCAAAAATTCGGCCGACAAAAACACGCGCGGCCGAATAGCCGCCGTCGAGAAAAACCGCCGCGATCACGGCTTCGAGCGTGTTAGCGAGCATCGCCTGACGCTTTCGCCCGCCGGTCTTTTCTTCGCCTCGGCCGACGCGAACGAATTTGCCAAGCTCGATCGTTTCGGCAATCCGTGCGAGCGTTGCTGTGCTCACGAGGTGATGCTTCATCAGGGTGAGGTCGCCTTCGTCGTGTTCGGGATTCGCGAGATAAAGCCGCTCGGCGATAACGAGGCCAAGCACCGAGTCGCCGAGGAATTCCATCGACTCGTTCTCAGCGTCGCGGATCGCAGCTTCGCTCTGTCCGTGTAAATTTTCAAACGCCCACGAGCGATGCGTCAATGCGCGCTCGAGCAATTTCACGTCCTTAAACGCGTGGCCGATAATGCTTTCGAGCTTGCCCAAGTTTGCCGACATTGGATTACGATTTTAGAGAGATTGTGCAGAAAAGAAAAGCCGGACGCGTCTTTGTGACAACGTCCGGCGGATTTTTAGACTTGAGTTTAGTTACTTAGCTCCGCGTTTTCTAACGGGCTTCTTGACAACCGTTTTGGGTTTAGCGGTTTTGGTTGTAGTTGTTGTGGTCGTCGTTGTGGCCGTTCCTTTCGGCGTTCCAACTGCGGTTCCGGTTGGAGTCCCGGTAACAGTGCCAGTCGGCGTTACAACGCCCGCGCCATTGCCCATGCCAACGCCGGTTCCGCCGGTTGTTTTTACAGGTTCAGGATCGGAGATCGGTTGAATCGGCGAAGTTGGATTCGGAAACGGCTTTGCATTCACACCGACAATCCAAGCGTCAACCCCGGTAACGTTGCCGAAGCGAACGCGGTAAGCGTCTTCAACATTCTTTTTCATCTGCGTTTTGTAAGCAGCAACCGTGCCATGGGTATATGCCCGCGAGAACGCATCCATCGCACGCTCTGCTGTGCCATTTGCCATCGCAACTTTTGCCTTGATCGCATCGACCTTTTGTTTTGCAACTTCCTCTGGGTCGGTATCGTTCTGTGATTTTTCCAAGACTTTGATTTCGTCGACAAGTTTGTTCAACTCGTCGAAATAGTAGCCACCGATTAACTCATAAGACAGGGGGTTTTTTGCAGTTTCGGATGCGCCAGTCTGTGTAGCTTTATAAAGGTAAGGTGCGGCGGCGGTTTTGTTCTTTTGGCCTACTTGAGTGATGAAACCTACGACCAGATTCATCCAGCCAAGAGCGTTGTCTTTAGACTTGTAAACAAAATCTTTCGGCACGCCGAAGCTCGCACTAAATTTCTTATTTTCTTCGAGGTCTGTGATCGCCATCTTGGCAAACTTCAAAGTGTCGTCGTTATATTTTGAATTCTTCTTATTGTAAGTTTCATCAAAACCGATTGTGCCGAGCACTAACTGAACATCCCGGAAGTCATCTGGGTGCTTACTCAAGAGTTCTTTTCCGGCAGAATAAACTTCGTCCCAGTTTTTCGTTTCGAGTCCTGTGTTGAAACGTTTTATTAGGGACTCCTTTGCTAATCTCTCTTCATATTCCCTGAGTTCTTTTTCTTTGACTGGAATGTTAGTTCTCAACCAGCTCAGGCGAACTTCAGCGAGAGTGCAGCCGGTGCTGTACTTCTCGATAAACTCTTTACCAAGGCGAATTGCCTCTTTGCGAGCGGGGACGTCCTTAACGCCCTTTTTAAACTCGGCGTCAAACTTGTCTTGAGCGGCGGTTACTTCGTCCGCATTGCAGGTGTCCTGAGCCAAGCCGGCGATGGTGCCGAGGGCAATTACAGCGGCCAGGATAAGGCCGGTATTCATAAATCTAAAAATCTTTTTCATCTTCTTTATTCCTCCGGGATGAACCGTAATTCTTTTCATAAAACGCCCAAGCCGCTAGGTTCGGTTTGGCGTGAATTCAGATGTAGTCGGCGTGAGAAAAGTTGCTATCACTCGAGGCACTTCGCGCAACAAAGTTCTGAGCAAAAAAGTCCATCAACCGAACATCTTTGAAAAGGTCAATAATCCTTCAATTCTGACTATTGTGTCAAGCCGCATGGGGCCATATTCGCCATAAAAAACAGGCGTCTCGCCGAGTAAAATTAACTGGAGATTATTGCTTTTTGCCCTTCTTAGCCTTTTTCTCTTCGCCACTGCGGTCGTAAGTGATCACAACGGGCGGAAAGAGCGGTTTGGAATCGACGGTCTTTGTGACTAGCTTTTTCTCGACCGGTCGCGGGGCGCTCGGCACGACGATTATGGTGCCATTGCCCTTGTTTAGCATCGTGTTGTTGATATCGCTAACATCGGTTGAGGCCGTGTCTGTTGCGTTGGTGTCATCATCCTCTTCGTCGCTGGCAGCTTTGGCGGACGTCGTGAGATCGAGACTCGTCCTTGGCTTGAGATTGAACTCAGTCTGAGCAAGGTTGCGGTCGGTGCGAACGATCTGCGAGCCGAGCGCTCGATAAATGTCCGCGGCAACGGCGGCGGCGTATTTGCCGCGTTCGCGCTGGCCGCGAGTGATGACGACGACTGAGTATTTCGGCCTCTCTACGGGTGCGACCGATGCAAACAGCCCGACCCACGTTCCTTTGCTGATGCACGAACCGGTTTTGCCTGCCACACCGAGCGTTTGATCCATGTTGCGGCGCGCGGTGCCGTATTCCGCGGCACCCATCATGCCGGGAATGACGCGGCGAACGCTTTTCGACGGCAGTTGGACATCGGCGCGATAAAACGGTTGAAATTTCGCTCTTTCGACGTTGTTTCGCGGGACACGTGGTAGCACTCGTCTGCCGCCGTTCGTAATCGCCGAAACCATCACCGCGAGCTGCACGCCAGTGACTTCAAAATCGTCGCCGTGTGAATAAATTCGCGCGTTTGGGTTGCCGTAGGGGAGTTTGCCGGCGTATTCGCCCTCGGTGTTGAGGCCGGTCGGTTCGCCAAGGCCGAGTTGCTTGGCGTAGTCGATCATTTTAGCATTGCCGACTTTTACGCCCGCGCGTTGAAAATAACCATTGCCAGAATATGCTATCGAGTCGTCAAGACCACGGCCACCGCTGCCGTTGAGCGAGCCGTCTTGCTTGTCGATAACGTTTTCGTTCAATGCCGCAATTCCGGTGACGAGTTTGATGGTCGAACACGGTTTAATGCCGCTGCGAACTGCCCAATTCTGATTGACGATCGTGAGCACTTTGCCGGTCTGAGCTTCCATTACGACGACCGAGCCGGCGCGCGAACCCAACGCTTTGACGGCGGCGGAGCGAATGTTCATATCCTCGCCGTCCGTCACATCTTTTGAGATATTTTCGACGGTCTCGGTCCGCAGGCCGCGTTCAAACGCCAATTTACGTGCGATCGCTTCGCGTTGAGCCTGTTCGCGGCGGCGGCGCTCTGCCTCGATGGCAGCGCGGCGTTCGGCCTCGATACGGCGTCGCTCGGCCAGAGCTTTTTTATTCTCGGCGCGGCTTTTTGAGTCTTTTCTAGATTTTGAGTCGCGAGTTTTGGCGGTTAATTTTTCTTTTCGGTCTTTTTTGGCATCTCGAGCCTTCGTGTCCGTCTTCTTAGCTACGGCTTTTTTGTTGACAACTGCTTTCTTAGATTTTTGGGCTAAAGCGTTTGTGCAGAACAATAAGCCGATAACGACAAGCGGCAGAAAAATGCGGACAAAAAAGTTTTTCGAAAACATTAACCTCATGTTTACCTCATTTACCGGAAGAGTTCTTGTTTGATTTATAGAGGCGGCACCTGCTCGATTAATGTCGAAGTGATTTGCCGTCTCGCGACGTTTGCGTAGAAACCAACTGTGAATATAACATTCAACGGACGGCGACGCAAGACGATTTTCATAATCAATAGTTTTGGCCCCTATGAGATTTCTTAATACATTTCGCGGAAGATTGCTACTGATCCTCGCGCTGATGCTGATCGCGACGCTCGGTTTTCAGTACTACCTTAACCTCCGAACGCAGGAGGAAAATAACGAGCTTCGAGAGCGGCAAGAGCAGACGCTCGTCGCCGGTATCAACCTTGGATTTAACAGCATCACTTCAAACGAGTACATCCAGGACATCATCGATCGCGACGGCCAGCGATTTTTTAACGATGAGGCACGCGAACGGATCAGCGACATCTTAATCATCGACAGCAACTGGCAGATACGCGACAGTCTTAAGCCCGACCATACGCCGACCGTTAACGACAAAGGCGAAACCGTTTACAAAAAACTGAGCGAGGTTACAGGCTTGCCGCCGCTCGTTGGCGAAGCGCGTTTTGGTGAAGACCTAAGGCACTTTCCAAACCGAGGTGCGTCGCAGTCGGACGAAAAGACCGGCGAAGCTCACGCCTTGCCATTGGAGACAAGCCAGGGCCGTTGGTACGTGATGGTCGTACTGCAAAGCAAACGCGGTGAAGCTGCGTGGCGCGCCGCTCAGCCGCTCGTTTATACCCTCGGCGTGTTGCTGGTCTCTTCGCTCATTACGCTCCTTCTCGTCTGGCGATTTGCACGACCTGTCGCAAATTTGTCCGATGCAGCACGCGAGATCGCCGAGGGAAATTTACTTGTCCGAGTGCCCGAAGCCGGCCGGACTGACGAGATGGGCCGTCTTGCGCGCAACTTTAACGACATGGCCGCAGAGCTTGAGAAAAAACGCGATCTCGAAACCCGGCTCCAGCAAGCCGAAAAGTCCGCGGTCATCGGCCGCCTCGGCTCGGCCATCGCACACGAGATTCGCAATCCGCTGAATTACATTAATCTGACTCTAGATCATCTGCGGGCAAAGTTTTCGCCTGAAGACACGGCGCGCAAAGAAACCTTCGAGAAACTGACATCGCAGTTAAAAAACGAAGTCGCCCGTATCAACCAGCAAATATCGGATTTTTTGAACTACTCGCGGCCAACGAAAGCAAATCTGCAACCGACCGACGCGCGAAAAGTCATCGAGGCATCTCTGAGGCTCATCGAGCCCGAAGCTGCCGAAAAGCAAGTCACCATCGGCGTCGTCGAACACGAAAACGTTCCGCCGATTATGGGCGACGCCGAGTTTTTGCGTTCCGTATTCAACAACCTCTTCATAAACGCAGTTCAGTCGATGGAGAAAAACGGCGGCCACCTCAACGTAAAAATATCGCCGTCAGACGATTCAAAGTTCGTGGTCTTCGAGATCGCCGACACGGGCAACGGCATTTCGGACGAAAATCTCTCAAAGATATTCGAACCGTATTTTTCGACAAAAGAGACGGGCACCGGCCTCGGTCTCGCCATCGTGCAGAAAATAATTGAAACGCATCATGGCACGATTGAGGTTGAATCCGGGACAGGTGAAGGAACAAAATTTACGGTAAAATTACCGAAGGCAGAATCAGCCACAGAGCACACAGATTCCACTGAGAACTAGTTTTCTACACTCAGTGTTCTCTGTGATCTCTGTGGCAAACAAGTTATGGCTAGAAAAAGCATCCTCGTCGTCGATGACGAGAAGAATCAGAGAGAGATTCTCGAAACGATTTTGTCGGGCGAGGGCTACGACGTGACGACCGCGTCGTCGGGCGAGGCGGCGATGAAGTTTGTCGCCGACCGGCACTTTGACCTCGTGCTGACCGATCTAAAGATGACCGGCATGACCGGCCTCGATCTTTTAAAGTCGCTTACCGATTTCGACAAATCGATCATCGTCATTCTGCTCACCGCGCACGGCACGATCGACTCGGCTGTCGATGCCTTGCGACTTGGCGCGTTCGAGTACCTGCAAAAGCCCTACGACAGCGAAAAGCTGCTCGAAACCGTCTCGCGTGCACTCAAAAAACTCACGACGCTCGACGCGGAGATCATTTCGGTCTCGCCCGAGATGGACAAGGTCAAAAAGCTCATCTTGAAGATCGCCAAGTCGAATTCGACCGTACTGATCCGCGGCGAAAGCGGCACCGGAAAGGAGATGATCGCTCGGTCGATCCACACCAACAGCCTACGTTCCAGCGAGGTCTTTCAGGCGGTGAACTGCGCCGCGATCAACGAAAATTTGCTCGAAAGCGAGTTATTCGGTCACGAGAAAGGTTCGTTCACCGGCGCCGTGTCGGACAAAAAAGGGCTGTTTGAGATCGCGCATAACGGCACGCTGTTTCTTGACGAGATCGGCGAGCTTGATATTTCGTTGCAGGCGAAAATTCTTAGAGCTTTGCAGGAGCGACAAATTCGCCGCGTCGGCGGCACGCGCGAGATCGACACTGATGTTCGTGTCGTCGCCGCGACAAACCGCGATCTCACACACATGGTCGAGGAAAAACGCTTTCGCGAAGATCTGTATTACAGGCTGAATGTTCTGTCGATCGAGCTTCCGGCCTTGCGTGAACGCCGCACAGACATTCCGGTGTTGATCGATTACTTTGTAAAAAAACACACTCGCGGAACCAATCACAAAATCACGATCACCGCACCGGCGCGCAAAATTCTCGAAGACTATTCATATCCTGGCAACGTCCGACATCTCGAATCGGCGCTCGAACGCTCGATCCTTTTGTGCGAGAACGACACCATAACGCCCGACGATCTGCCGCCTGAGATGACACAGGGCGGCGGCAGAGTGACATCAGCCTCGGCAGGCGATCTTTTCACTCTGCCACCCGACGGCGTTAACTTCGAAGATGTCGAACGCAGCCTGATCATGCAGGCGATGGAACGCACCGACAACAACATCACAAAGTCTGCAAAGCTGCTCGGGCTGACGTTTCGGACTTTGCAATATCGTTTGGAGAAATTCGGGTTTAAAAAAGACGGTGACGTACCGGAGGAACCGGACGGTTCGTAAATTGACGGCGTGATTTCAAACAGGATGTTCAGGATTTACAGGATATTTTTGATAGACAATCCTGCTTATCCTGACTATCCTGTTTGAAAAATCCCTTGAGGAGGAAAAGCGATGGAATGGTTCTCGACATTGAGTTTGGCGCTCGGCTCGGCTTGGACGAGCGGGATAAATCTTTACGCAACGGTCACGGTGCTCGGCCTGCTGCAAAAATTCGGTGCGACTAAATTGCCCGGCGGTCTTGATGTGCTCGATAACTGGTGGATCATCGGCGTCGCGGGCGGGCTTTACATCGTCGAATTTTTCGCTGACAAGATTCCGTACGTCGACAGTGTTTGGGACGTTGTGCACACGTTCATACGCGTGCCCGCCGGTGCGATCGTGGCCTACGCGGCCACCAATCAGCTCGATTCGTCGATCACGATTCCGGCGGCGCTGGTCGGCGGCGGACTCGCGTTTGCTTCGCACGGAACAAAAGCTGCGGCCCGCGTCGGTGCAAACTTCTCGCCCGAACCTGTCTCAAACTGGGCGCTGTCATTTATCGAGGACGGCATCGCAATGATCGGAACGGTGCTCGCCGTTTTTGCTCCTGTGGTGATTGCCGTAATTTTAGGCATCTTTGTAATTTTGTTCCTCTGGTTCTTTCCAAAGGTCTTGCGTGCGATTCGCCGTCTTTTCCAAGCCATCGGTGCCTTCTTTCGAGGTGAGAGTTTTGAGAGCGTCGCCCGCAAGGCCGGGTAAGTAAAACCGTTCTCCGTTTGCAGAAATGCAAATTTAATTTTGAAGGAGAACGATGATGAGAAAGACCGGAATCTTAACATTACTATTTGTAACTATTTACGGCACATTTGGCTGCGGAAACGCTTCGTCGGGCCTTGCGACAAACAAGGCTTCGGAAGTAGCCACAAGCCAGAATGAAATTTCAGACACTGAGCCTGTCTTATCAACTTACGCCGCAAACACCGCCGCTAAGACAGCAGCACAAACACAAAACGCAAAACGGGTTCCCGCAGACAAAATCTCACTCGATCAGACAAGAACGGCGCTGATCGACACAGCCCCAACGGACAGGAAGATAATCCGAAACGCCGATCTCAGCCTCGAGTCGGAATCACCGGAAGAAACACAACGACGAATCACTGCTATTGCGGAGAGCCACGGCGGCTTTGTCGTGGAATCGCAACAAACCAGCAGCGACGTGCGTGCGACAACGCGTGACATCGTTTCGATGAGCGTACGCGTGCCGTCGCAAAAGTTTGCCGACACTCTCGATCAGATTCGACAGACATCCGAGCGAGTGGTTTTTGAGACGGTAAAAGGCGACGATGTTACCGAGGAGTTCATTGATGTCGAGGCGCGTCTAAAGGCTAAGAAAGCTCTCGAACAGCAATTTGTCGAGATAATGAAACGTGCCAGTAACGTCGAGGACGCACTTAACGTCCAGAGTCAGCTTGGCGATGTTCGCAGCGAAATCGAACGGATCGAGGGCCGTAAACGCTTTCTCGAAAACCAATCGAGTCTATCGACGATAAAGATTAAGCTACAGACGCCTGCCGTTTTCTCGGCGAGTTCGAGCGGGTTTTCGCATCGGCTCGGCGAATCGCTCGCGACCGGTTTTGATTTCGCGTTGAATTTCGTTCTCGGCTTGGTAACATTAGTCGTTGCTACTTTGCCTTTCGTCGTGTTTATCGGTTTACCTGTCTTTTTCGGTTTCAGATACTTTTGGAAAAAACAGAGCCGGCCCAAATCGGTCAGTGAAATCGCGAAGGAAGAACTGAAAGTTACTTAAAATATGGAAAGACTGTTTCAAATCTTGGCGGCGATCTTTGCGGGACTCGCCGCTTATTTTTTGTGGACGGGCGGCGATAAAGATTACGTCTTTGTGGCTGCTGTGTTTGCAATCGCGGCCGGATTTCTGAGTTACAGATTTCGTGTTAAGGCTCGGATAAAGGAACGTGAAGACGCGGAAGAAACTTTGTCTGAATAGTCGCAGCGGATAGAATAATTAAACTATGGCAAGTATCGAACAGCTTCTCGAAAACAACAAACGTTGGTCGCGGCAGGTCACCGAGAGCGATCCGCAGTTTTTTGCGAGCCTCGCCGAGCAGCAAAGCCCAAAGTATCTGTGGATCGGCTGTTCGGACAGCCGCGTGTCGGCAAACGTGATCGTCGATCTGCCACCGGGCGGAGTCTTTGTCCACCGCAACGTTGCGAATCTTGTGATTCACACCGACATGAATTGTCTGTCGGTGATCCAGTTCGCCGTCGAGGGTTTGAAGGTCGAACACATCATCGTCTGCGGCCATTACGGCTGCGGCGGCGTCCAAGCGGCGATGGACGGCCAGCGGCACGGGCTGATCGACAACTGGCTGCGGCATATTCAGGACACGGCTAATCTGCACTCAAAACTTCTCGATACGATCACGGACGAAAACGAGCGGCTCGATAAACTTTGTCAGCTCAATGTCGCAGAGCAGGTGCTCAACGTAGCCGAGACGACGACCGTCGGCGATGCCTGGTCGCGTGGACATGAAGTCGCGATTCACGGTTGGATCTACGGTTTGAAAGACGGTCTGATCCGCGATCTCGGCATCTCGATAAAAGGCGAATCCGATATGTTAGATCTTCGCAACAATTTTCTATTCTCCGACAAACGCACCGGCTCGGGAGCGGCATCTTAAACTTCCAAATATGCAGCTTTTACAAAAATCGAAATCGTTGTCGTGGCTCTTTGCGTCCTTTGCGTCTTTGCGGGGAATGAAATCTGTTTCCCGCAAAGACGCAAAGATCGCAAAGGAAATCGTGAGCATTGCACTGCTTTTGTGCGCATTTGGCATCGCTGCACATGCGCAAATGTCGCGCAAGCCGTCGCCGACGCGCGAGCCGGCCGGCGCGATGGACAAACGGCCGGATTCGAAAAAGAATTCGCTGCCGCGCATTGTGACGCAGGCGGATTTTGACTCGATCGCGCGCACGTATCATCAGAGCACGCCTTATGCGTTACCGCACGCAATGTTTGTCATCGACCGCCGTTCGTCAAACAAGATTTTTTACGTCAATTCGCAAAAATATCGCTTTCATAAAGATTTTCTGCTTGCGACATATTTAGTGCCGCGCGGCGCGGATGTTTTCAAACCCGTCTATGTTGATGTGGATCGGCGGTTTATAGTCGGCACGATCGCGTGGCAAAAGACGGTCGAGAAGTTTACTTGGGAACTGTGGGAGGGCGATCTTGCAACAGCTGATATTATCAGGCAGGCAAACGATACGATCGCAAAAACTTTTTTTCAAAAAGTTTTTTACAAGCCGATTTCGCTTCGTCAGGAAGACGCAACTGCCAATATCGGCCTCGACCGTGTGCTTCAAGATGAGCTCAATCGCAATCAGGTTTACCTCGCTCTCAATACCGGCAAGGCCGTCGGGCGTCTGCACATTGTCGACAAGCTCGATGACACGGTTGAGATCGGCGACAACGAGATTCTCGTTCTAAAAGAATTGCCGCTGAGTCTGCCGCCTGTTCGAGGCATCATCGTCGCGCGGCCGTCGTCGCCGCTCTCGCACATAAATGTTTTAGCCAAGGGCTGGAACATCCCGAATATTTACATCAAAGATGCCGACCGCCTGTTTCGCGAATTCGACACGTTTGTCTTCAAGTTAGAGGCGAACCTCACGGATTACACCCTCGAGCGCGCGACGCAGGACGACATTCGAACGTCCTTCACGTCGCCCGACCAGCAAATTCCTCCGAGCGATCTAAAGAACACAAAGCTCGCAGGTTTAGGCGAGATGCGTAAGGCGGACAGCGTGCGTTACGGCGCAAAAGCCGCGAATCTCGGCGAGATGATGGCGAAGCGCGTCGCCGGCGTGACGATCCCCGATGGCTTTTCGATACCGTATTACTGGTACGACAAATTCATGCGCGACAACGGCTTTGACAAGGAAATCGAAGAGTTGATGGAGCAAAATGATTTTGTTCACAATCCGCGCTATCGCCGTCAAAAGCTCGACGAATTTCGCAAAACGATTCAGGGCGGGAAGTTTGATGACGAACTTCGTGGGGCAGTGGTCGATAAATGGAAGACGCAGCTCGGTGCAAAGCCCGTGTTTGTGCGCAGCTCGTCGAACAGCGAGGACCTGCCGAATTTCAGCGGTGCCGGTTTGTATTCGAGCGTCGCCAATGTTCGCGAAGAAGACAAAGTGATCGAAGGCGTCAAGCGAGTTTGGGCGTCGATTTGGAACTTCCAGGCCTACGAAGCACGGGTGCGAAATTACATCAGCCAGTCCGACGTCTATATGTCGGCGCTCGTTCAGGTCGGCGTCGATATGGAACGCGGCGGCGTGATGATCACCAAAGATCCGTTCGACGATCGCAACCGAAACGCCGTCTACATCAGCGCCGTCTGCGGTCATAATTCGAAGGTCGTCGATAACACGGGCATTCCTGAGCAGATTCTGTTTAACCCGAAGTCAAATTCGGTCATCGTGATGACGCTCTCGCAGCAGGAGAACGCGCTTGCGTTCGACGAGAATGGCGATCTGAAAGTCACCGCCGACAAGTGCGCCGCAACCGCGACGAAACGTGTATTGAACGATGCTCAGGCGCGTTCGCTCGCAAAAGCTGCGATCAACATACGCGGTGCGTTCGGCGGCAAAAAGGAACAAGATATCGAGTGGGGCATCATCGGAAAACGCATTTACATCGTGCAGTCGAGGCCGTATATTGATAAAAGATAGATGTATGAAAGTAATAATAATTTTTGCAGCTGTTTTGTTTACAATCGGATGCAATACCAATCGACCGGTGCCGCAGAATTCAAGTTCGGCTGCCGCTAATTCTTCGCCTGAAAAAGCGCAGACAGCTATCGCTCATTCATCCGAAAACAAAATGCCGTCAAATGCCCCGTCCTCCGGTTCTAAGTGGACTCAGAGTGGCGACGCGTTTGATACGAGTCAATTCGATGCCGCTGTGGCGTCCGCCGAGAAGGCTCTCGGTGCGAAATCGGCTGACGAGGGGCTAAAGCTGGCTCTCGCTGCTGCGTATTTGAAACGTGCGAACGCACTTACCGAGAAGCGCCAATACGCGTCTGCGCTCGGCGATTACAGGCGAACTTTGAAATACGATCCGTCGAACGCCGAAGCAAAACAGTGGATCGACCAGATCATGAGTATCTACAAATCTATCAACCGCAGTTATCCGGCCGAGGGCGAAGAGCCGCCGCCTCTAAAAGTGCAAAAGTGAAAAAGGGAGAAAGCGAGGTCGCGGTTCTCTACCAACTTTTTCACTTTTAACCTTTTCCCCTTTTCCCCCTTTTTAGTTAGACTATCTGCTTTGTTAATCGGGGAATTTTATGGCAATTTCGGCAAACGATATTAGAAAAGGAATGGTGATCCTTCACGAGGGAGCTCCTGTAAAAGTGATGGAGTTTCATCATCACACGCCGGGCAATTTGCGCGCGATGGTGCAGGCTCGCCTCAGAAATTTATTAACCGGCAATTCTTTCGAGTTCCGGTTTCGCTCGAACGACACGCTCGAGCGCGTCGTGCTCGAACAGCACAAGATGGATTATCTATACTCTGACGGCTCGCATCATCACTTTATGAACAACGAGACGTACGAGCAGGTCGCGTTGACCGAGGAAGAGCTTGGCGAATCGGCGCAGTGGCTGATTCCTAATCTCACGATCGAGGTCGAGTTTTACAACGGTACGCCGATCGGCGTAACGCTGCCGGCGACTATGGACTTGGCCGTAACCAGGACCGATCCGCCATTAAAGGGCGCGACGGCCTCAAATTCGAACAAGCCCGCGACCCTCGAAAACGGCGTCACACTTTCGGTTCCACCCTTCATCGTTGAAGGCGAAAAGATCCGCGTAAATCCCGCTGAAGCTCGTTACATGGAACGCGTCAAATAAGTTACGAGTTTCTGGTTTCTAGTTTCAAGTTTCTTTGTGCAAACTAGAAACGAGAAACTATAAACCGGAAACTCATGGTTTTTCTCTACAGCATCGTTCTCACACTCGGCTTCATCATTCTGCTGCCGCGCTTTATTTTTGACGCGGTAACCAAGGGCAAATACGCTGCTGGTTTCGGGCAGAGGCTCGGGTTTTTGCCGGCGTTTGATTCGCTTGGCCGAAAAGTCGTTTGGCTGCATTGCGTTTCTGTCGGCGAAGCAAATGCCGCACTACCGCTCGCAAAAAAACTTAAGCAGGAGTTTCCGCAACTTTCGCTTGTCGTCTCGACCACAACAAACACGGGACAGAGAGTTGCTCGTGAATCTTACGCCGATATCGCGGATCTCGTCTTTTACTTGCCATTCGATTGGCGTTTTACTGTTCGCCGCTCGCTACGGCACATCGATCCGACGGTTGTGCTGCTGACCGAGACCGAGCTTTGGTTCAACTTCATCCGCGAATCATACAAACACGACGCTCGTGTTTGCATCGTGAACGGACGTCTCTCGGAACGCTCGTTCGTTGGTTATGGCTGGATAAAAAAATTCATGAAGCGAATGCTCAGCTACCTCGACCTCGCGTTGATGCAGACGAACGCCGACGCGACGCGACTGATGTCGCTTGGAGCGCGTGGCAGCAAAGTAAAAGTCACTGGCAATCTAAAATTCGATCACGACTCGGCGGTTGAACCATCGCCGCTGACGACAGAGTTTCGCGAGCGGTTTGGCATCACGCCCGAGGCACCATTGATCATCGCCGCGAGCACGCACTCACCCGAAGAAAAATGGGTGCTCGAAGCATTTACGATGGCATGGAAATCTTCTAGCGAAAATCTGCCTCGACTTATGATCGTGCCTCGTCATCCCGAGCGTTTTGACGAAGTCGCCGCATTGATAAAAGACACGGCATTCAGCTACGTTCGACGCAGCGATGCGCCATCGGAAAGTGACAAAACTGCTGAGTTAATTTTACTCGACTCGATAGGCGAACTTCGCGCGGCATATCCGCTTGCCGAGATCGTCTTCGTTGGCGGCAGTCTGATTCCGCACGGCGGTCAGAGCATCTTCGAGCCCGCGGCGGCTGGCAAAGCGATAATTACGGGGCCGCACACGGCGAATTTTGATGCGGCGGTAAAAGAGTTTCACGCACAAAACGCGCTCGTGCAAATTAGCAAAGCAGGCGAGGATGCGATTCCGATTCTCGCGGCGGAATTCAGCCGTCTTCTCGCCAATGCTGACGAACGTAATAAACTCGGCAGCAACGCACTCAGCGTTATGCAGAACAATCGCGGAGCGGTGACGCGAACAATTGGATACCTAAAGGACTATTTCGTGTCAGTAGCCCGCACGTAAGTAAGGGCGCCCATCGGCATTGAGCGCGCCCTCCTTCACAGTCGGGCTACGGACATTTATGCAGATGACAATCTTGTTCTACTTTTTCGCAATCGCGCTCGTCTGGCTGAGTTTAAAATCATTTCTCGGCGGCGTGCGATATCTCCGCTATTTCAAACGGGAACTCGCAAAACCGCCTCCGATGTGGACGCCGTTTGTTTCGGTCATCGCGCCATGTCGCGGTCTCGATGACGGACTTGCGGAGAATCTCGCGGCGTTGCTCGAACAGGATTATCCCGAGTACGAGGTAATCTTTGTGGTCGATGATGAGGACGACCCGTGTGTACCGGTGATAAAAGATATTTCGCGCAAAGACGGCAAGACGGCAAAGCTGGTCGTTGCGTCTAAGGCCGTCGACTGTGCTCAAAAGATCGAGAATCTGCGCGAAGCCGTTCTGCACGTCGATGAGCGAACTGAGGCCTTTGCTTTTGCAGATTCCGATGCCCGGCCGCAAAAAACGTGGCTGCGTTATCTCGTTGCACCGCTTGAAGATAGCTCGATCGGCGCGGCGACGGGTTATCGTTGGTTCATCTCGAAGCGTCGCACTTTTGCCACCGAGATGCGTTCCGCGTGGAACGCCTCGATCGCGTCGGCACTCGGCCCCGACACAAAATCTAACTTCTGCTGGGGCGGAGCGACGGCGATTCGCCGCGATACGTTCGACAGCGTTAACATGCGCGACAAATGGCGCGGCACGTTGTCGGACGATTTTGCTGTGACAAAAGCAGTTAAAGACGCCGGATTGAAAATCACCTTTGTGCCGCAGGCTCTGACGCCCTCGGTTGAGGATTGCACCTTTCGGGAACTCGTCGAATTTACGACGCGGCAGATGAAGATCGTTCGCGTTTGCGAGCCAAAGTTGTGGCTGATGACGCTATTCGGCAGCACGCTGTTCAATTCTGTGTTGATTGCGGCGTTCGTAATTATCGTCCTGAGCACCGCAAACGATCTAACCGTCGCTGCTGCTCTGGCGACTTTGCTGCTCGTCTTCGTTTTCAGCATCGGAAAAGCTCACTTAAGACTAAAGGCCGCGAAGCTCGCGCTTTATACCTACGAACGTGAGATCAACCAGCAGTTTTTGACGCAGAACACGCTTTGGCTCGTGACCGGTCTCCTGTTTTTCTACAATTCGGTCGTCGCGTTGTTCTCGCGACGCATCACGTGGCGCGGCATCACATACGAATTGAAATCGCCCACAGAAACTGTCATTATTGGCGCAACTCATGATCGGTCTTGACCTGAAAGAAACTGAAGAAAGTCGTGCCGAATTGGCTTGGCCTGACGAACAGCCGCGTCATGAGCCCGATTTTGTTCCCGTCGCGTACGCACCGCCGAGCGAAGAAGAATCTGTCCGGCGAAGCGGACTGGCGTATTCGGCCGGAATCACATTCTTCGGTTCGGTCGTTTTCATGTTGTTCTTGGGCTGGGGCGCCGACCTGCTGTTTGGCAGCTCGCCGTGGGGCCTGGTCGGCGGTATCGTGCTCGGTGCGATAATCGGTTTTGTTCAGTTTTTCCGCATAACATCGCAGATTTTTACGGCAAAAAAGGATGGGCCGGCTGTGCGGCCGCTGATGTCACGCGACGATGATACGGATGAGTGAGCGAGGGTGCGAGTGAGCGACAGAGCGACCGATCAACGGCGACCTACGTTTCCGACAACCTGCACTTTGCATTCACGCGGCTTCCTTGTAAAATACACAGTTTGCAATGGGTGAGAATCTCGATCCCTTGATAACCGACAGCGGCGTAAAGCCTATATCTCATCGTGGGATCTTGGTCGTAATGGCTGCAGTCGCGATAGCCGGAGCACTTTTAGGATTTGTACTTCAAGGCACGCGTTTTGGCGTAGGAATTCTATTCGGAGGCGTGCTCGCGTTTATAAATTACCTTTGGCTCGAACGCTCGACGCGGGCGATTTTTGAAAATACGGCGATAAGCTCGGCCGGCTGGCTCGCGGCGAAGTACATTTTGCGATACGTTGCAATTGGAGCCGTGCTGCTGCTAATTTATCTGACCAGCGTTTTGCCCGTAACTGCTGTTATCGCGGGGCTTGCGGCGTTTGCCGTGGCGGTCATGATCCGGGGATTAATGAATATTTTTAAGAGTTAAGATGCTTTTATTTGCAGAAGGCGGACATCAACTGCCGCTCATAGTTCAGTTTATAAATCACTATCTAGGCGAGCCGGTGCATCGGTTTCAGGTAGCTTACACCGAGCCGATGTGGAACAAGTACGTGTTCTCAAGGTTTGGCACGACGGCGGCTCAGGCTTTCGGCGGCCCGTACACGGTCGAGAACGCAATTCCGTGGTACACGATCATGTTTGTGATCGCGTGTCTGCTGACCGTATTTGTCGTCAGTCTGCTCAAGGGCAAGCTCAGCGAAGCCGACCCGATGCCGGGGCAACTAACCCTCGAAGCCGGTTATCTGGCCGTCAAAGACATGATCTCGAGCATTATCGGCAGCCGTGGCTCGCGGCACTTTCCGGTCGTAGCGACCTTCGGCGTTTTGATACTCGTGTCTAATCTGATGGGGCAGTTCCCGATGTTCATGTCCCCGACCGCGTCGGTCAACGTCACATTCGCACTCGGCATCTCCTCGTTCGTTTACTACAACTACGTCGGAATCGCCGAGAACGGCTTGCTCGGTCACATAAAACATTTTGCCGGACCAAAGCTGCCTGCGCTGATGCTGCCGATCACGGGCTTGATCTTTTTTATTGAGATCATCAGCAGCACGATCAGGCCGTTCACACTGGGCGTTCGTTTGTTTGCAAACATGTTCTCTGATGAACAGGTGTTTATGCAGATCACGAATCTTGCGCCGCCGTTCACGCACTTCGTCGTTCCTCTGGTTTTGACAGTACTCGGCGTGTTTGTGGCGTTTGTGCAGGCGTTTGTGTTTACGCTGCTGTCGATGATCTACATTGGCGAAGTTTCTCATCATGGTCATGACGAACACCATTCGGAAGAAACGCACGGCGAAGCTGCCGTTGCACACGCGTAAGAGATTTTAAGTTTCATGTCTTAGGACGTGATGTTTTGACAACTGAAGACGTTCACCGAAAGGCAACAAACTTGCGATTAATAGGACGTTGTTCGATGATTTAGCCGCTCGCGGCGCCCTCCTTCACAGTCGGGCTACTGACACCATGCCAGCAACGCAGGAGACGCGGACTCTTTGGGAGTATAAATCCGCGGCATACCGGAAGCGAGGCGAAATAATACAGGCCAAGCAAGTTTGATATCTGACGACGGCGCCTTCTAATAAAAAGGAGATAAAAATGAATAAATTGAAATACTTGTTTTATGCAACGCTCGCGATCGCGTTGTTTGCAGTCGCGACGATGGCACAAGGCGCAGCTGACAACGAATCGACGGTGAGCGCTGCGAAAGCTATCGGCGGCGGCATTGGGTTCGGCCTCGCTGCAGGTTTGGCCGGCATCGGTCAGGGCCTCGTTGGTTCACGTGCGGCAGAAGGCGCTGCTCGAAATCCCGGAGCTGCCGGAACCGTGCAGACGATGATGATCATCGCGCTAGCGCTTATCGAGTCACTTGTGCTTTTCGCACTGCTTATCGTTTTCGTCAAGCTTTAATCGACGACTTTTTTTACAGAAGCTCGCACTAGGCGAGGGCGCTTTTGAGAAATCGTGAGCGCCCTCGCCTAGTGCGGGCTTCTGCAACATAGAGTTTTGTTCTATCCTTTAATTGCAACCGAAACGTTTTTTCGGCGTTCTAAATAGTGAATGAGTGATTTTGCAGACAAGTTGATTGCGGATAAATACCGTGTGGGCGAGCTGATCCGCGAGGGCGAGGCGGGCGATCTTTATCACGGTCGGCATGAGGTGATGGAAAAGGCCGTGACTTTGAAATTGTTACCGCTGGCGCTCGGCATCGACGCCCGTTGGGGGAAACGCTTTATCGACGAAGCCCGTGCAGCGTCGGCCGTCTCGCACCCTAACTTACTCAATATTAACGACTTCGGCACGGACGCCAAAAACGTAAGTTACGCGGTCTACGATTCCGTAGATGGCAAAACGCTTGCTGATCCCGACGAGGCGGGAATGAAGAGCGAGGCAGCATCTGTCGAGATCGCGTTTCAGATCGCAAAGGCGGTCGCCGCCGCACACGAAAAGCAACTCGTTCACGGCAGTCTCAGTCCCCAAGATATTTTTCTAAACGGCAACGACGAAACTCGAGAGACAAAAGTCTATGGCTTTGGCGATGACGCGACTAATGTTAGCCGCAATGCCGATCCGCAATATCTCGCTCCGGAGCAGCTCGGCGATTATCCGGTTGCAGACGAACGAACTGACATTTACTCACTTGGCGTCATGTTCTATGAAATGCTTAGCGGCGAGGCGCCATTTGAGGGCGACACAGTCTCCGAAGTCCTCGCAAAGCAGAACGAACCGCCGTCGCCGTTGTCGGCGTTTCGCAAAGACCTGAATCCCGAGATCGAACCTATAATCTTGAGCGCGATCGCAACCGATCCGGAACGCCGCTATCAAAAGATGAGCGCGTTTGCCGAGGACCTCGATACTCTCGCGACACGGGTCGGCGGAGTCACAAAATCTGCGGCTGCGACTGCCGATGCGACAAAACGCAATATGTGGCAAACGGCGTTTGTCGTGCTCGCTGGTATCACGCTGCTAGCCGCCGCATTAATTTACGCGACTTACACTCGAGGTACCGATCCGACCGCGGAACTACAGGCCGATGCCGACGCGTTACCGGTCCAGCCGATCGGACCTGCTACGGGCGCACAAGAAGACGGCCTCATGAAAATTCCCGACGACATGTCGCCGGAGCAATTAATGATGACCGGCCTGAACACGATGACCATTGGTGGCGACGGTTTGCCGGGCGGCGATGGTTACAATGCGTGGGCAAATGGTGGAGCACCTCCGATGGGAGCACCACCGGCTAATTTGCCACCGGGCGGCACGCGAGTCAGCGGCGATGTAACTGGTGCGAGCCAATTTATGCCGCCGACCGGACCTATCGAATTTGTAAGAAAGGACATCCTCACCGGCATCTGCACGAAGATCGAAACTCGCGAAGTCGTTCCGTGTCCCGATCAAGTTGGCGCAAAGCCGATGGCGACACCGCCCGGAAAGACGCCTGTAAATCCAAAACCAACGCCGACGCCAAAAACAGATTCGGTTCCAACGAGTGACAAACCAGCAAACACGACGACGGACAAAGCAATGCCTCAGCCGTCGCCAAAGACAACCCCACGTCAGAGCAAGCCTGCAAAAACCACAAAACCTGCGAGCGGAGAATCGCAGGATTAAATTCACTCCTGATTACGCGTTAGGTGCGTTAAGCCACAGAGAACACCGAGGTCACAGAGATATGCGTCTTATTCCTTCACGCAGCATTTTTGCACCGAAATTGATTATCAATGCACGTTTCAAACCAGTTGCTTTTAAGTAAGATAGAACCTGTGCCATTGAGACTTCGT
>JBAUGW010000008.1:0-13730 GCA_049679945.1 Pyrinomonadaceae bacterium
TTACCAAAGCGTGTGAAGTCGGGCATGTTCAGGCTCAGCGTCGCCCAAAAGCCGATCATCGCCGTGAGACTCGGAATAAATATCGGCCAGAACTCGCTGAAAGTATTGAACTTACCAGGTTCGTTTAGCAAGAACCCGACTCCGCCGGCTTTGTATAAAATCCAGCCGAGCAAAAGGCCCGTCATTATCAACACATATGGAGCGGCCCAGTTCTCGACAATGCGGAGCAGGTCCATTCCCTTGTAAATGATCGCGATGTTCATCGCCCAAAATATCAGGAACGAGAGCCACTCGGTCGGGTAATGACCGCCGATCTTATCGCCGAGCAGGGTCGGCCACGACGGCACAAGCGACGCGAAAAACGTCTGCAACGCCTGTCCGCCGATCCACGCTTGTATGCCAAACCAGCCGCACGCGACGAGCGCTCGCATCAACGCCGGCAGATTCGACCCCGTCGTTCCATACGCCGCTCGAGCAAACACCGGAAACGGAATTCCGTATTTCGTCCCCGGATGTGAATTGAGCAATATCGGCGCGAGCACGATCGTGTTGCCAAGTAAAATCGTGAGCAGAGCTTGCCACCAATTCATGCCCGACGAGATCAGCCCCGACGCGAGCATATACGTCGGTATGCAATGCGCCATCGATATCCATAACGCTGCATAGTTATACGTCGTCCAATTGCGCCGCGCGACCGGCACCGGCGCGAGGTCTTCGTTATAAAGCGCCGAGCCTCGAATGCTCTCCTCAGCGTCGGCATTCAGCTCAACGCGTCCGTCTGCGTGTTGGATTGTTTCAGTCATAATTTCTTCAACCACGAACATACACGAACGAAACACAAAGGAAACCCGATATCAAACAATGCACATCAATTGTTTTAGTTTCAGTTCTTGTCTCTTCCTTCGTGTAATCTTCGTGTCCCTTCGTGGTTTAATCTTTCGTGTAATCATCGTGTTCCTTCGTGGTTCAATCTTCTTCCTCAAACGACAAATCGCTTCCATTCGAGCCGTCCGCTGCTGCCGAAATTTATTAAAAGACCCAAACGGAGCTTTGTTGCTTTTAGATAATTTATTAGCTGTGCGATTTCGATGTTTGTCAGCCGATCTATGGCCTTGATCTCCACAATGATCTGCCCGAAACAGAGAAAATCGGGGATGTATTCTTTTTTCAATTCGACGCCTTTGTAGAAAAGCCTTAACCGCTCCTGCGAAACAAACGGAACCTTTCGCATCGAAAATTCGATCTCCAAAGCTTCCTGATAAACCGGTTCAAGAAACCCTTTACCTAACTCTTTGTGAACCTCAACCGCTGCACCGATAATCGCATAAACCTCATCTCTGTAAAGCAAATCATCCATTTTTCTTAATACAAAGAACTAGTTTAACCACGAAGGTACACGAAGAAAACACGAAGTAAACCCAAAATCAAACAATACCCATCAATTCCACCAATCACATTTTTTTCCTTCCTTCGTGTAATCTTCGTGTCCCTTCATGGCTTAAACCTTCTTACTCCGGCAGACCCATCCGTTTACGCAGGTCCTTGAAGCGCGCTTCGTCGCGCAGCGTATTGAACGGATAAAGAGCTAGGAACTCAGGCAAGCTCGCTTCACGCTTTTCAAGGTCCTTTTCCAGCCAGCGAAAAGCTTCGTTTTTGTCGTCGAGTCCAATATATGTCCACGCGATCGCAAATCCATTTCCCCGCCGTTTCGTGTGTTCGGCTTTCAATTCCTCAGCAATTTGCAATGCCTCGCTACGCTTGCCAATTTGTGCGAGAACGTAACCAAGTGTTCCTAGCGGAAAGATATTCCCTTTTGATAACTCGACAGCTTTTTGCGCTTCCGCCAAAGCCTCTGCATTTCGACCCTGTTTCACGTAACTCAGGGCCAACATCTGGTGAGCGTAATACCAGTTAGGGTCGAGCTCGATCACCCGTTTACATGCTTCGGCAGCCGCAGCCGCATCATCTTTGGCGAGATGGGCCTCTGCCACATTTGCATTGATCATCAGCGATAGCGGCTCGAGTTCCTGTGCTCGCCCATACTCAGTCAAAGATTCTTCGACGCGCCCATGATCCGACAGGTACTGGCCATACCATTTGTGACCAGTAGCGTAGTTTGGGCTTAATTCCAATCCTCGCCTAAACTCCTTCTCCGCAGCGGCCCAATCCCAAATCAACGCGTTAGCATACGCCAGCGAAATGTGCGCTTCGCCAAGCGAATCATCAAGCGCTACGGCTCTCGTCGCGTAAGCTTTGGCTTGCGGCAATACCTCGCTTGACGGCACGTTGCTCCAAAATGGCAAGATGTTATAGCAATCGGCAAGACCCGCGTAAGCGAGGGCAAAGTTCGGGTCAAGGTCGGCCGCAGCTTTGAATTGCTCAATTGCTTTTTTGATATTTTCTTCCGTGCGTTTGTTCCAGTAGAATCGCCCTTTCAGATAATGCTGATACGCTTCGTTGTTGTCGGTGTATTTCTTCGCCAGCTTTTGCTCACCCGCACCTGATAGTTTCAATTGCAGTTTGCCCACGATCTCGGCGACGATCTCGCGTTGCGTGGTCAATAATTCCGCAAGTTTCCGCTCATATTGCTCGCCCCACAGCGACTTGTTGGTGCGGGCATCCACCAACTCGACCGTGATGTTCAGATTGTCGCCCCGTTTGGTAAGGCGTCCGGTCATCACCGCATCTACGCCAAGTTCGTTGGCAATCTTGGCAATATCAGTCTCCTTCCCCTTGTAACGCATCACCGAACTGGTCGGGCTGACCTTCAAATCGGGGATCTGCGTCAGCCGAAAGATCACCGATTCCGCCAAACCGTCGGACAAATAATCCGTGTCGGCATCGGAATTTTTATTTTCAAACGGCATCACGGCGATGGAATTGATCTGTTTCGAACCAGACGCTGAGAAATATCGGTACCCAAAAAACCCGCCGACCAAAAGAACAACCGAAACAACGGCCCCTATCAGCGGCTTCGCCGCTCTATTTGCGGAGAAGCTTTGCTTCTCCGACAGTCCACCTAAAGACTCCCGAGGCTCCGCCTCCGCTCCTCGCTGGAAGATAGCAGTTTGGTCTGTTGTGTGGATCTGCCCGCGGGTTGGCGACTCAGACGAAGAGCCACCTAAAGGTGGAACTCCAAACATCGCCGTCGCCGGTTCGTCGAACTGGCCGCCCGCTGACGCAGACGGTTCTGACCTTGCCGGGCCGTAGAGTAGTTCCGCTCCGTCGTCGAGACAGAACATCATCGTATTGTCATACTCGCGACCGCATTCAGGGCATCGTTTCATAAATCTTTGATCTTTTTGCCGTTCGTCGTCTAGTCTGACAATTCAACGAACGCGAAGCTCAGTTATTTTAACCGTTTTCGCTTGCCTCGCAAGATATCTAAACCGGGAGATTCATTTTTCTCAGCAGCTCATTAAATCGCGGGTCGCTGCGAATACGGTCAAACTTTGGATCGACTTTCAGACTGAGCAAGGATTCTTCTCGCGCGTCAAGGCTCTTTTCCAGCCATTCGAAGGCTGTGTCATTCTCGCCAAGCGCAGCGTAAACGAGCGCCATACCGCGATTGGTGTTCTCAGATTTCACACGGCTTTTCTCGGCAATCGTCACGAGCCGTTTTGCTTCGCTGACATTCCCTGCTACGGCTTGAATCTGCGCTAACGAGATCGCCGTCTCGAGCTTGTTGCGTGTCAGCTCGCCCCATTTTGTATTTTCAGTTATCGCTACGTCGAATTGGTTTAGACCTTGAAATGCCAACGACATTAGCCTATGCGCAGCAGCATAATTCGGGTCGAGTTCGAGCGTAGTTCTGCCCAGTTCGAGCGCTTGTTCGTAGTTACGGCTGTAATAAAGCGTAATTCCCTTGTCTTTGACGATTGCCTGAGAAACCGGGTCGAGTTCTGCGGCACGCGAGATCGTTCTTAAGGCGTCATCGAGCCTACCCATGTTAATCAGCCATTGAGAGTACCAATGGTAAGCGGTTGCATAATTTGGATTAAGCTTGAGCGAGAGCTTGAATTCCCTTTCCGAACCTGCCCAATCCCATCGATTAAGCATTAACAGGCTCGCAAACGATGTGTGAACCTCTGCGAGCTGATCGTCAATTTCGAGCGCCTTTTCGACAGCCGCAATGGCCTTCGGATAAAGCGTCTTTCGGGGAATATTGCCATATTCACCGAGCAGGCTATACGCATCGGCAATTCCCGCCCAGGCAAGGGCATATCGAGCGTCGATCTCAATGGCTTTTTCAAAATATCTTATCGCCGTTTGAAGCGATTCTTCGCTGCGTTTGTTCCAGAAGAATCGACCTTGTAGGTAAAGCTGGTAGGCCTCCGTATTGTCGGTATATCGGCGCTTCAGATTTTGCTGTTCATCGGGTGAGAGACTGATCTTCAACCCGGTAACGATCATAGCGGCGACTTTTTCCTGAATCTCAAAGATGTCCTCCAGCGTTCCACGATACGTTTCTGCCCAGAGGTACAAATCTCGGGTTGTATCCACGAGTTGTGCGGTGATCCGAAGGTCATTGCCATGTCGCCGAACGCTTCCGTCGAGAAGGTACTGCACGCCCAATTCCTGTGCGACCTGTTGATAGCTCTTTGCTTCCTTAACGAACCGCAACGCATTTCCGTGCGAAACCACCCTCAGCTCACGCAGCTTTGAGAGATTCATGATGATCTCTTCCGTCAATCCGTCGCTAAAGTAGGTGCGGTCTTCGTCAGCGCTAATGTCTGAAAACGGCAATACCGCGATCGAAGGTATCTCAACAGCGGGCTGTAACAAATCCAAATCGCCGCTGTTAAAGCTCCTCGTTAGCTCGGTTTTAATCAGCAATCGCGTTTCGAGCTGTCTCAGATCGGCCAATAATTCGGTCGCCGTCGCATAGCGCCCGTCTTTGCGCTTTCTCAGCGCTCGCATTATCACTCGATCGAGCTCACGCGGCGAGTCTGCCCGGAAGTCCAACGACGTGCGGGGCTCCTGATGAATAACATTTGCCAGTATGTCGGCTATCGTTCCCCCGTGAAACGGCTGCTTGCCGGTGAGCATCTCGTAAAGCACGCATCCGAGGCTCCAAATGTCTGTACCGGCATCGACTTCCAAACCTCGAGCTTGTTCGGGCGACATATAGGCAACCGTGCCCATGATTACGCCCGCTTGGGATAGAGTCATGATCCTTGTTTCGCCCTCGGTGTCGATCTTCGCGTGGTCGGCCGGTGTGAGCTTTGCCAACCCGAAATCGAGGACCTTTACGAGGCCGTCATTTCGAATCATGATATTTTCGGGCTTTATATCACGGTGTATTACGCCTGCCTGGTGTGCTGCGGCGAGAGCTTCGGCAACCTGAATGCTAATCTTTAAGATCAGTTCGATTGTTGGCAGGTCCTCTTGAGAGAGCCGGTTGCGAAGAGTTTCGCCCTCGATAAGCTCTGTGACAATAAAACGTGAATTTTCTTCTTCGCCGATTTCGTGAACGGTCAAAATGTTAGGGTGATTTAGTGCCGAAACGGCTTTGGCCTCTGTGGTAAATCGTGCCAGTTGATCAGCGTCGTCAATAAATTCTTCGCTCAAGAATTTAATAGCCACGTTTCGCCCGAGTGTTATGTCCTCGGCACGATAAACTTCACCCATCCCGCCGGCGCCTATCTGAGACAGTATTCGGTAATGCGAGATTACTGAGTTATTTTTGAGTTTCTTTTGCATGACGAATGTCCAAATAACACAGACTCATTCGTATCCGCTTCGCTTCGTCTAGTTCACCTTTCCCGGTCCCCACAGGGCGCGGCCTGAGAATTTGCCGGTTTGGTTGCCGTCCTTTAGCATCTGGACGCCGTTGACGAAAACGTCACGGACGCCGACGGCGAACTGATGAGGTTTTTCGAATGTCGCTTTGTCGGCGATCGTATTCGGATCGAATATTACTGCGTCAGCAAAGTAGCCTTTCTTTAATAAGCCACGACGGTCGAGGCCGAGATTCGTCGCCGGTAGGCTCGACAGACGGCGAATTGCTTCTTCGAGCGAGATGACCTTTTCCTCGCGAACGTATTTACCGAGCAACCGAGCAAAGTTGCCGTATGCACGCGGATGCGGGTTGGATTTTAGAAACGCGCCTTCGGGCGCCATCGACTCGGCGTCTGAGCCGAACGAAACCCACGGGATCTTGATCTGTTTTTTGATGTTGTCCTCGTCCATCAAAAAGTAAACGGTGCCGACACGCGATTGGTCCTCGACCATCAGATCGAGGATCGTGTTCTCGGGGTCGGTACCGCGCATCGTTGCGACCTCGGCCAGAGTTTTGCCCGTAAGCGGTTTTAGCTTTTCGTTGTTAAAGCCAACGAGCAACAGTCTTTCGGGCGAACCGGCGGCGAGATAGAGATTTTCCCACTTGTCAGTAGGCGTGCGCATCTCGGCGAGGATCTTCTGACGCGTCGCAGGATCTTTTATCCGCTTAAAAAGCTCCTGATATCCGCCGTCGAGCGCCCACGGCGGCAAAGCGGCGTTCAACCCCGTCGCACCAGCCGGGTAGTTGTACATATCGGCGGTGATCTTGAGACCGCTCTTTCGTGCCGTCTCGACCATCGCGATCACCTTATCCATCTTTGGCCAGTTATCTTTGCCGGCGGCTTTAAGGTGATAGATCTCGGCGGGAATCTTGGCCTCGCGCGAGATACGAATCAACTCCGCGACGGCTTCTTCGAGCTTGTTGCCTTCGCTGCGCATGTGCGAGATGTACTTGCCTTTGTATTTTGCCGCCACCTTGCAGAGCTCGATCAGCTCTTCGGTTTTTGCGTAAAACGCCGGCGCGTAGATCAGTGACGAACCGATACCAAGAGCGCCGGCACGCATTTCTCGTTCGACCAGATCGCGCATCTGCTGCATCTGCGCAGGGTTAGGCTGCACGTCCGCTTCGCCAAGAACGTACATTCGAACCGTCGTTGCGCCGATATACGAAGCGACATTCTGCGACACGCCGCGTCGTTCGAGATAAGTTAAATAATCAGCCAGCGTCGTCCATTCGATATTGAATTTCAGATCAGCCTGATCGTCCTTCATCTGCTTTTTCATGCGGTCATTTAGCGGCCCCATCGACCAGCCTTCGCCCATGATCTGCGTCGTCACGCCCTGTTTTAGCTCGCCAAGCGAACGCCGATCGACCAGGAACGACTCGGTCGACCACGAGAGCATGTTGATAAAACCCGGCGAGACGGCCATGCCGGAGGCATCGACTTCGACCGAGGCTTTCGCTTTTGAAAGATTGCCGATCTTCGCAACTTTGTCGCCGACGATGCCGACATCGGCCTTAACCGGCCTGCCGCCCGAACCGTCATAAACCATACCGCCGCGGATGATGACGTCATACGACGTCTGCGCCATCACGCACGTCGCCACAGCAAAGACAACCAATGCGCTTTGAAAAATATTCTTCATAATTCTCCTTAACTTTAGGTACGCTATAATTCTCAGGTGTAGGAAAACCCGTCTTTGTTTTTCTCTCGCGATCTTTGCGACTTTCCGGGCTATTTTCGCCAGTCAAAGACGCCAAGGCTGCAAAGATTCAGAAAAACTCTCACATTCAGACGAACAGACGAAAAATCACTTTTTTTGCATGCGTTTTAATATCGCGCCTTCGACATTGACCGACTCGACCTCGCCGGCTATGGCGCTGATCTCAAATTTTACAAAGCTCGTGCCCCACCAACGCTTGCTCCAGACGGCCTCGAACGTATCGAACTGCCAATGCCCCAGCTCGCCGGCCGTGTCTTTGTCGATCACCAACATCAGCTTGCCGTTTACCAGACCGACCGACATCTCGCCGAAAAAAGGATCGGCGTATTTGCCGGCGTAGGCCGTGAGGTCGAGGCTCGGTTTTGTGTTGAGGACGCGTTTTGCCCTAATCGCTGCCTCTTGCTGTTCACCCTGCTTTTTGATTCCGTCGTACACGCCCGCGAATTCGGCGCTCCAGTCACGCGAGTTGTCGTCGAACGCAAAAAGGTCGAACACTTTATACATCAACGCATGACGAACCTCTGCGTGATCGACGTTACCGAAAATATAGACGCCTAACTTTTTCTCAGGAATCATGCCGATGATCGCCGTGCGCCCGGAAAGGCTGCCCGTGTGAAAATCGACCTTCGTTCCGCGATAATCGTGTTGAAACCAACCGAGTCCGTACGTCGTCCAACGCGGCTTTGTCACGCGAAAGGTCGGGTAAAAATTGGACGGCAAAATTACCTGCGGCTTTAGAATCTCTTGCAGCGTAGCCGGTTTTAATAACTCTTTGCCGTTAACCGTCGTGTTGCCGAGCATAAGATTTATCCATCTGCCCATATCGTCAGACGTTGACCAGACAGAGCCCGCAGGGCCGATCTCGTCCGCCGACATTTCGGGAATTACCTCAATCTTGCCTTTGATATCGTAGTGCGCGACCGAGCGATTCTTGTAATCTCGTGAAGCGGCGTAAGTTACAAAAGTGTTGTTCATCCCCAGCGGCCTGAACAAGCGGTCTGTCATAAAGCGTTCCCATTTCATGCCGCTCGCTTTTTCAATAACCTGCCCGGCGACGAGATACATGATGTTCTGATAAATAAATCCGCCTCGCAGCGAGTAATCCTGCGTCGCGTGGCCCATGCGCCGGACGATCTCGGCCGACGGCATCTCGGGCCGCCAAGCCCACAGAAAATCAGTGTTTCCGACGCCTGTGTTATGAGTAAAAAGGTCGCGCACCTTCAACTCATTCGTGACGTACGGATCGGCGAGGCGAAAATCTGGCAGATGTTTGATGACCTTGTCGTTCCAGCTCACCTTGCCCTCATCGACGAGCATCGCAAGCGCAACGGCCGTCATCGCCTTGGTTGTAGACATACAACCAAACAACGTCTGCGCATCGACCGGCTCATTCTTGCCTAGTTCGCGCACGCCGTAGCCTTTCGACATGAGAACCTTGCCGTCCTGGACGACGACGATCGACATGCCGGGAACTTTCCACGCGGCCCGAGCGGCCTCGGCATACTTGTCGAAAACCTCCGTTTTTGTTTGCGCCGCTGCTTGGATAAAGAGAAACGTTGCCGTTAACAGCGTCAGCAAGACGATGCGCGATGAAATAGTAAGTATTTTCATAAATGTATTTTCAGTCGGGGAAACCGACAGATCTCACGAGAGCCCGAAAGCGTTCGTTATCGCGAATTTCGTCAAATCGCGGATCGACCTTCATCATTACAATGTGAGGTTCGCGTCGTTCAAACGATTCTTCGAGTTTGTCGATCGCCCCTTCGGTATCGCCGAGAGCGGCCCGCATGACGGCAACGATATAGGCCGTAATACCAAACGGTCCGTCGGGCGCGGCCATCTTCTGCAAAAACCCCTGCCACCCGCCGTTGCGAAAACTCTCGCGAATGAAACTCGCAGTCTCGGCCGAGCCGCTCAATTCCTGGCACTTGGCATAAGCCTCAATGCTTTCGGCGTGCTCGCCTTTTAGGTGATGCGCAAAGGCGAGACTTAAGTAAGCAGCCGGAAAGTTTGGGTCGAGTTCGAGGGCCTTGTTCGCCTGCTCGATGCACCTGTCGTAGCGTTCGGCCATGAACAGGCCGAATGAATAAACCCAATTCCCAACCACCGACAGCGGATCGACATTAAGTGTTTTCTTAAACTCCTCTCGCGCCTCGTCGTGACGGCCGAGCTGCGCCAAGAGCAGCGCGTAGCCTTGGCGCGCGAGCGAGCTGTTGGGATTGAGCTCGATCGCTCTCAAATAAGATCGCTCGGCGGCCGCGAAGTCGTATTCGTAATCCTGCTGCACCAGAGCCAGCGAACTGTAAGCCTCGGACAGCTCGCTGTCGAGCGATAAAGCCTTGAGTGCCGCTTCTTTTGCCTTCGGCATCGCTTCGTGCGGCGGAACCGGCCCCATCTCGGCCAACATCATGTGTGCATCGGCGAGGCCGGCATAGGCGTCGGCAAAGTTCGCATCGATGGCAATCGCCTCGCCAAAGCAGTCGAGCGCTTTGTAAAAGTTGTCAGGTGTAAATTTGTTCAGGAAAAACCGGCCGCGAAGAAAGTGCTTGTAAGCCTCGACATCGTGAGCGGTTTGTTTGAATTGCTCGGTAAAACCGGTGGTTTGATCTTCCTGCTTTTCTTCGTCGCCCAGCAGCTTTGTCTTTAAGGCCTTGACGACCGAGCGGGTAATTTCGTCCTGCACATCAAAGATGTCGCGCATCTCGGTGTCATATTTGTCCGACCAGACGTTGTAGCCATCAGCTGTGTTAATGAGCTGCACGCTGATGCGCATCCGGTCGCCAAATTTGCGAACGCTCCCTTCGACGACGTTGTTGACGTTGAGCAGAGCGCCGACTTGCGCGATGTCGATGTTCTTACCCCTGAAGGAAAAGGCCGACGTTCGGGCGACGACTTTTAGATCATCGACGCGCGACAGCGCGTTTATCAGCTCTTCGGCAAGGCCGTCGCAAAAATATTCGTCATCCGGGTCGCTGCTTAGATGCGCAAACGGCAGAACCGCGATCGAGTTCGGACGGTAGCCCGACATCGAGATCGTCATCGCCCGGCTCGGATCAGCTTGAAAAATCCGCGTCTGCGATTCGAGCGCATTTGCGTCAAGGCTCGCCAGAATCGCGGTCTGCTGGTCGGGCGTCACGCTTTCGTCAACCAGCCACGCCCCATCGTCGAGACAAAAATTCTGTCTCTCGTCCGAATAAGTCCGAGCGCAAGTCGGGCAGCGTTTCATAGCCTGACGGGTAGTATGTCCGTGAATATTTTACCGCAACTACTGCGTCAAACCCATTCTTCGCAACAGCTCAGCAAAGCGCGGATCGTTGCGGAGGCCGTTGTATTCATAACCTGTCTTGATATAACGCAGCAATAGGTCGCGTTTGACGTATGCGCGCTCGAGCAGCTCCATCGCTTTGTCGTTGTCGTCGAGAGCGACATAAATGGCGGCGAGCAGGGCCGGGGAAACATACTCGTTCATGTTTTCGATCCGCTTCAGGATCGCTCGCGCTTCATCACGCTTCTCCGGCATCTTTGCATAGGTGATCGCGAGGTACACGAGCGGCTGGCTGTATTTATCTTCGCCACCATGCTCGGCAATCGATTTGTTATAGTGTGTGATCGCCTCGTTGTTCAGACCTTTGCCGGCGTATGCATAACCCAAAGCAAAATCAGGAATCTCCTTCGACGGTTCCGCTGCCTGAGCTTCTCTGTATGCCTCAAGACCATCATCAAAACGCTGCCCCTGAACAAACACACTCGCCCTAAAGAGCAAATTCAACTGTAAATTTAACGGATCCCGAACACGCAGCTCATCGATCTGAGCGAGGGCTTCGGGCTGTCGATCCAACGCAGAAAGGAAAAATGCGTAGTTGTTTCGAACAAAATCCATGTTCGGACTAAGCTCGATGGCTCGCAGGTACTCACGCTCGGCGCTTGCCCAGTCGAATTCATATTCATAGACCATCGCTCGAACGGCATGAGCTTTTGCAAGTTGTGGATCAAGTTCCAAAGCCTTCTCGATATCGGCCTTGGCCTTTGGCATCAGCTTTTCGGGGTCGCCGGTTCCAATCGCGTCGATGTAATGTCGGTATGCCCTCTCAACATATGCCGCAGCAAATTCCGGATCGAGTTCAATCGCTTTGTCATATAATGCACGAGCTTTTTTATTACCTTCCGGAGTGCCGTCGGCGTCAACAAGTCCGCTGAGGTAATAGAGGTATGCTTCTGAATTTTCAGTATTCCTTTCGACGAGACGCTCCGATTGGCCGTCGGTTAGTTTGACCCTGAGCTGTTCAACCGTTGCTTTTACAATGTCATTTCGAACTGATTCAATGTCGCTGGCCTTTCGCCGATACTGACCGCCGCCGAGCTGCCGATCTTCGACAGCATCGATCATATCGACACGAACGACAATGTCATCACCGATTCTCTGAACGCTGCCCGTAACAACTGCGCGGACGCCAAGCTGCGACGCAATATCCCGCACGTCAACGCCGGAGCCGCGAAACTTCATACTCGAATTTCGCGAGATGACTTTTAACTGCGACAGTTGCGAAAACCTGTCGATCAGACCGTCGCTCAAACCATCGGCCGCATAGGCGAGTTCGCCATTGCCGCCCAGATTCTCAAACGGAAGCACGGCGATAGAATCGATTCGGTCGCTGCCCGCGGCCTTGAAAAACGCAAAGTACGCGCCGATGGAGATTGCCGCGAACAAAACAACGCCGAACATCGGGTAAAGTAATTTACCGGCGAGCGGTGCGGCTGAAATAGTCGATGCTGCGGTCGGCCATAACGAGGCAAAGCCCGTTCGACGTTTTTGCCCATAGCGTGTAGCTTGATCGACGTCTTGCGTCGAGTGAATTCTGCTGCCGACGGTTGAATGAACCGGATCCGATGTGGCGTGTTTTCCGACGAACACGCCGGCCTTTTCGTCGATCGCGATCTGATCTTTTAACTTCGCAAGATCGGCACGAAGTTCTTTTGCGGTTTGATAACGCGCCTCGATGTCTTTGGAAAGCGTTTTTTGCATTATCCAATCGGTCTCGGGCGGCAGGCTGCGATTAAGAGCGGCGATCGGTCGCGGTTCGCTCTTGATCACCGCAGCGATGATGTCGGCGCGCGATTCACCTGTGAACGGACGCTCGCCTGAGAGCATTTCGTAAACGACAACGCCGAGGCTCCAGACGTCGCTTCTCGCATCCACCTTTTTGCCGCGAGCTTGTTCTGGCGACATATATGCATCTGTGCCAAGGATCGAGCCCGGCTCGGTTTTCAGCAGAGCTTTTGTTTGGTCTTCGGAGCCGGCCGTCGTATCGGATTCTTTTACCTTTGCTAAACCGAAATCGAGAACCTTAATGTAACCGTCGCTGCGGATCATTATGTTCTCGGGCTTTATGTCTCGGTGCGTGATGCCGGCCTCGTGCGCGGCCGAGAGTGCCGATGCGATTTGCATCGCGATATCCAGCGCTTCTTTGGTGTCGATGTCGCGGATCTTGTCGCGCAGAGTTTCGCCATCGACAAATTCGGTTGCGATGAAGTGAATTCCGCCGTCGTCCCCGAATTCGTGCACGGTGAGAATGTTGGGATGATTTAGCGCTGACGCAGCTTGCGCCTCGCGCTCTAATCGTCGCAGCCGGTCTTTGTCGCCAACGAGCGCGTCGGGCAACACTTTTAAAGCAACGCGGCGATTGAGTTTGATATCTTCGGCTAGATAAATCTTGCCCATGCCGCCTTCGCCGATTAGCCGCTCGATCCGATAGTGACTGATCTCGCGCTTCATCGGCTCGCGCTTTTCATCATCGTTTCCAAAAGCTTCCGCAATCAGCATTTCGGGCGAGCTGTCGATAAATTGCGCATGCAGTTCGTCGTAACTCAGCAGCGATTCGATCTCACTACGAAGCTCGTTGTCGTCACCGCACGAATCGATAATAAACTGAGCGCGACTTGCCGGCGGCTGCCCCAGCACCGCACGGTAAATATCTTCGAGTTGTGTAAATCGGGCTTTGTTCATGTGCCTCTGATCTTTATAAACGTAAAATCTCTCGAAAACGGGTCACGGTTAGTTTGAACCCAGATTACCCGATAGGAAGTTTGCCACAGAGACCACCGAGGTCACAGAGATATGCGTCTTATTCCTTCACGCAGCATTTTTGCACCGAAATTGATTATCAATGCACGTTTCAAACCAGTTGCTTTTAAGTAAGATAGAACCTGTGCCATTGAGACTTCGT
>JBAUGW010000009.1:0-63544 GCA_049679945.1 Pyrinomonadaceae bacterium
AAAAGATTAGGGATCGACTCTAATCGCTGGGCATTGGCCGCAGGTGCGGCTGACCTTCGCGGAACCGGATTTCCCGATCTTTTTATCGCAAACGACTATGGCGTTTCGGAACTTTACCTAAATGACAAAGGTGAGCGTTTTATTGATTCCGGCGAAAAGACGGGCGTCGGCTTTGCGCCGAAAAGCGGAATGGACGCGAGCTTTGGCGATGTGCTGAACCAGGGCAAATTTGGCATTTATGTTTCGAATATCTCCGAGCCGGGAATTCTGCTGCAAGGCAATAATCTATGGATGCAAAAGCCGAATTCAGGCGAATTGCAGTTCGAAAACCAGGCGGGCAACTTCGGTGTCGAATTTGGTGGCTGGAGTTGGGGAGCTCAGTTCGGCGATCTGAACAACGACGGTAACCAGGACCTGTTCTTAACGAATGGTTTCATCTCGGCTGAGACGGCCACAAATTATTGGTACGATTATTCAAAGATCACGGTCGGCAACAATTCGATCATTGGCGACGCTAGAAACTGGGCGCCAATTGGCGGACGCAGCCTCGCGGGGTTTCAAACCAAAAAGGTATGGCTCAACGACGGAGCCGGACGCTTCAATGATGTCGCCCAGATCGTCGGCGCGACTGAAGTCTTAGATGGCCGGGCCGTCGCGATGGCCGATCTTTGGAATCGGGGCGTTTTGGATTTGATAATAGCTAGTCAAAACGGTCCGGTACTGATCTATAAAAACACGGTCGACCCGTCAAATGCATGGCTCGAATTCGATCTGGAAGGAACAACAAGCAATAGAAGTTCTTTGGGCGCGCAGGTTCGCGTTTTCTGGAACGGGCAGCATCAATTGCAGGAAATCAGCGGAGGCATCGGTTTCAGTTCGCAGAATCAAAGACGGCTCCATTTCGGATTAGGAAAAGCCCCAAAGGTCGAAAAGGTCGAGATCCGCTGGCCTTCTGGTAAAATACAAGTCATCGAAAAGCCGGAGCAAAATAGACTCCATAAACTTAAAGAGGATCAATGAGCGCAGAACTGATATTGCCGCAAGGAACGGCGGCGGACGAAGGATCGCCGCCAAAGAAACTTTGGGGCATCGACGTTCGTTTCATTGCCCCCCTCCTGATAACCGCAATTCTGCTAGTCGGACAGCTCGGGTTTGGAATGCTCGAGAGTTATCCGCAGACGCTGCTTGCGATCGCGGTCTCAATCGGCTTAGAGATTGTGCTCGGCAAGGTTTTCACCGGTAAAATTCCAAATCTCGCAAGTGCGTATATCTCGGGTATTAGTGTCGGTATTCTGATCCGTTCACCATTCTTCTGGCCGTTTGCATTATGTTCGGCGCTCTCGATCACCTCGAAGTATGTTCTCCGCGCCAAGGATCGCCATATCTGGAATCCGTCAAATTTTGGCGTGAGCGCGATGCTGCTGCTCACACCGTTCGCGGTTGCGAGTCTGAGCATACAATGGGGGAACAACCTGCTCCCGATGGTGGTAATATGGATTTTAGGTTCGATCATCATTTACCGTCTTGGACGCTTTCACATCACGCTCACCTATGTGGTGAGTTTTCTTGCCTTCGGCCTCATACGCACGTTTTTTACCGGACATTCGTTCCTCGCCGAAGTTGCACCGATCACGGGACCGATGTATCAGCTTTTTATTTTCTTCATGATCACGGACCCGAAGACCACTGTCCGGTCGTCGAAGTTTGCCCAATGCGGGGTTGTTTTTTTAGTTGCCTCCGCCGAGATGGCCTTACGGCTTCTCGAAGTAGTTCATGCCCCGTATTACGCGTTGTTTATTGTCGGGCCGATCGCTAATCTCATCGATATTTATTCGCAGTCGCGAAAGGCCAAGGCCATACCCATTGATTCGGTCACACAAGTCTAAGAGCGTTGTCCGCCAGAAAGTTACATTTTTAGTCGAAGGTATGTTGCATCCGTGCAACATAATGTTATTATGTAAGTCTAAATTCAATTACAGGAGCTAGAATATGAGTACAAGCACAGCAACAGCGCCCGGCAGATTGGCGTCCGCATTTTTGGCCGAATTAGAGAACGAGGCAAAGACAGCACGAGCGTGTCTCGAACGCGTCCCAGCGGAAAAGTTTGACTGGAAACCGCATGAAAAGTCGATGACTATGGGACGCTTGGCGTCGCATGTCGCCGAGATGTTCGGATGGACAAAAACGACAGTTAAGCAGGACGTCCTTGATTTCGCGGCGGGTGATTACACGCCGTTTGAACCAAAATCGACAGACGAACTGCTCGAATTTTTTGACAAACACATCACCGATGCTAAGGCTGCGTTGGCCGAAACTTCGGACGAAACGTTCATGACGCCGTGGACGATGCGCAATGGCGAGCAGGTCTATTTCACTATGCCGAAGGTCGCCGTTATGCGAACTTTCGTGATGAATCATATCATTCATCATCGCGGCCAGCTTTCGGTTTATCTGCGGCTCAACGACATTCCAGTGCCGTCGATCTACGGGCCATCGGCGGACGAAGGGCAAATGTAGTTAATTGAGAATGGAAAATTGAGAATGGAGAATGGCGAGTCTGAACGGCTCGTCATTTTTGTCTTCGTGCGAGAGTGATGCGAAAATAGCGTTTCGACTTAATGACAAGCGAGTTGATTAAAAAAATACTAGCCTGTGAAACGCGTGCTGTTGCGCGGGCCATCACGCTCGTCGAGAATGGCGGAGCTCAAGCCGCCGAGTTGATGAAGGCCCTTTTTCCGCGAACTGGAAATGCTGTGATCATTGGAATTACGGGTTCGCCCGGAGCGGGAAAGTCGTCGCTGGTCGATAAGCTCGCCTTGTTTTATAAAGACAAAGGCGAGAAGATCGGCATCGTCTGCGTCGATCCGTCGAGTCCGTTTTCGGGCGGTGCAATTCTCGGCGACCGCATTCGAATGGCAACGCTCGGGCTGGAAAAGGGCGTTTTCATCCGATCTATGGCGACGCGGGGTAATCTTGGCGGCCTTTCGCGAGCGACCGTCGATGCGGTCGCGATTCTCGATGCGGCCGGCTTTGATAGGGTAATTGTCGAAACGGTCGGCGTCGGCCAGGACGAGGTCGAGATTGTAAAAACGGCGGACGTTTCGGTCGTCGTGCTAGTTCCCGGTATGGGTGACGACATTCAAGCGATAAAGGCCGGGATAATGGAGATCGGCGACGTTTTTGTCATAAACAAGGCCGACCGCGAAGGCGTTTTCCGGACGCAAAAGGAGCTCGAAGCATTGCTCTCACTCGCCCATCGTCCCGACATGTGGAATCCGCCGATAATAAAAACCATCGCAACTGAGAGCAAGGGGATTGACGATCTTGCGGCCGCGATCGTGAGTTATCGTGAGTTTGAATCGGGCGATTCGCACCGAAATGAACGCCGCAAGGCCATCGCCCGTTGGCGGCTGACCGAATTGCTGCGAGAACGTCTTTTGTCAGATCTGCTCAGCAAAAATGGCGCTGGCGAAAGGCTCGACAAACTTGCTGCTGAGATCGCCGAGAAAAAGATCGATCCGTATTCGGCCGTCGAGGAATTAGTAAAGTAAGTCTATGAAAATCAATCACTTAGGCATTGCTACAAAAGGAATCGACGAAGCGCTGAAATTCTGGTCGGACGCTCTTGGGCTGGAGAATGTTCACACCGAGATTGTTGAAGATCAAAAGGTTCGCATCGCGATGCTGCCGATCGGCGAAAGCCGCGTCGAGCTGCTCGAGCCGACCTCGGATGACTCGCCGATTAGTAAATTCCTCGAAAAACGAGGGCCCGGCGTTCACCACATCGCCGTCGAAGTTGATGACATTGAAGTCGCGCTTGTGCGGCTAAAAGCCCAGGGAATGAAGCTTATCGACGAGCATCCTCGCCTAGGAGCCGAAGGCTGTCTCGTCGCTTTTGTTCATCCATCGTCCGCCAATGGCGTCCTGCTCGAACTCGTCCAAACGGTCAAATAATCCATATTTTAACTAGTTGATTTAACATTCGTCTGCTAAGATAACCGTTTGACATTTGGCAGATTTTTGTAAGAGAGGAATTTTTAAATTGAGCAATTTAGGTAAAGGACTAATTCTAGTCGTCGCAATTTTGGCGATCGGCCTCGGCCTTGTCGTTTGGAAAAAGAAGGTCGGCGGGGCATCGCACATATCGTTTAATCAGATCACTCGCGAAGAGATCGAAACCTTGCTGGCCGACGTTCAAAAGTCGAACCCTATGGCGTTGAAACGGCTTGCCGAAGATCCTGAGAACAAAAAGAAACAGCTCGAGGGATTAAAGCAAATGATGGCGTTTGCGAGCCAGGCAAAAAAGGAAGGACTCGCCGACGAGGCCAGTAATAAACAGGAGCTTGAGAATATCCGAGCCGAAGTTTTGGCCGTCAATTATGATCGCGAGATTAATAAAGACAAAGGCCAGATGCCGCCGTTCGGTTTTATCACCGAAGATCAGATCAAGGCTTTTTGGGAGAACACTGGTCCGCAATCGTCGCCGACATTTTGGGACAAAATTGGGCTTGGCGAAAAAACGGAGACTCGTTCGGCTGAAGATGAGTTCACCGATTTTCTAAATGCAAAAATCGAAATTCTCAAATCGTCCAATCCCGAAATGAAAGACCGCGAGATCAGCGAAGAAGAAAAAACTCAGGCACGCGACGTCTTTGCTAAAACGCGAATTTACCGAGCCGAGTTCGAGCAAAAAGCAAAGTCGGGCGAATTGACGCCCGAATTTATAAAGAAAGCGAATCTTCAGGTTAAGCTGCAACAGGCCTCATTTCTGACTAAGCTTTACAGCGACAAATCCGCGGAAAAAATGAAGGTCACCGACGAGGAAGTCGATAAATACATCGCCGAACATCCTGAACTCAGCCCTGCCGAAAAGCGTCTAAAAGCACAGCAGATACTTGATCGCGCAAAAGCCGGCGAGGATTTTGCGGCACTTGCGAACGAGCTTTCGGAAGATCCGGGCAATAAAGGCTCCGACGGAAAAGGCAATGGCGGGCTTTACTCCGACGTGCCAAAAGGCAGAATGGTGGCGCCGTTTGAGACAGCAGCATTGGCCCTCGAGCAGGGACAAGTTTCGCCTGAGTTGGTCGAGACGGACTTCGGTTTCCACATAATCAAGTTAGAGCGCAAGCTCGGCCCAACTCCAAAAAAAGAAAAGAAAGAAGGCGAGCCGCCCGCACCAGAGGGCGACACCTACGACGTACGTCACATCCTGATCTCTACCGCGGCAAAAGATCCGGACGATCCGAACGCACGCGAGATGCCAGTCAAAGACTTTGTTCGCACAAAACTTGAAGCCGAAAAGGAGAAAAAGCTGCTAGAGGAAATCGTCGCTTCGAACGGCGTGACAATAGCCGAAGATTTCACGATCCCGACAGTGTCTGACGAGGAGATTCAGCAAATGCAGCAGAAACAACGCATGCAGATGCCGCAAGGAATGCCGCCCGGTGGTGCCCCTGCGCCAGGTGCGCCGCCCGCTGACGGCAAACCTGCCGCCGAACCGAAAAAGCCGGAAGGTAAGAAAAAGTAAACGTAAACGCGTGAGAGTAAATGGGAGGGGCGATTGCACACGAATCGTCCCTCACGTTTTTTGTGAGCGTGTCTGCCGGTTTACAATACTAATGCTGAGGTAACAGATAATGAAAAAACTTAGGATTGTCACTGTCCTTTTTATCATCGGTCTCACTGCGCAATTTTCGATCGCTCAGTCCCAGAAAGAAAAAGACCGGAGCTCGTTTATGAGCAACTCCAAACTTCTTGAGAAAAAGCCATTCGAACCCAATGCTCGTGCGGCACGCGAGTGGGGATTTAGATGGCTTGTCGAGACGGACGACGTGACCGTCGAACTGTGTTCGGACACAATGAAGCTTATCCCGGAAAAGAAAAACAAGTTCAAGGCGGAGCTCTTGATGCAATTCTCGTTTGGGATGGCGGTTTTTAAGCTTGAGAATCCTGCAAAGAAAAATGATGAGAACGCGGCGAATCTCGCCGGCTTAGAAAGCGTGTTACGAACTTACGAAGCGATGGTCGCCGAGAACGAGAAAGCAAAAAACGCCGAGCTTGACGCTCTGCTTCAAAAACGCGGTAACGGTGAACTCAAAGCTCTTGTCGAAGCAGCCGCCTGCGGGAAGATGGAAAAAAGTAAGTAGTTATGGAACAATTCAAGATCGGAATCATCGGCGGCAGCGGGCTCTATCAGATGCCGGAGCTCGAGAATGTGCGTGAACAAAAAGTCGAGACTCCGTTTGGCTCGCCGTCGGATGCGTTTATTATTGGCGAGTTGGAAGGCGTGACGGTCGCTTTTTTGCCGCGTCACGGCCGCGGGCATAAATTCACGCCGACCGAGGTTCCCTATCGAGCAAACATCTACGCGATGAAGATGCTCGGCGTCGAGTATATTTTGTCTGTGTCGGCCGTCGGCAGTTTGCAGGCGAAATACGCGCCGATGGATTTTGTGATTCCCGATCAGTTTTTTGACCGAACTCGTGCGCGTGCAAAGGAATCCACATTCTTTGGCGAAGGCATAGTGGCGCACATCACTTTCTCGCATCCTGTTTGCGACGAACTCGGCGATATTCTCGAAGCGAGCTGCAAAACCGTCGATGGTTTGAATGTCCATCGTGGCGGCACATACATTTGTATGGAAGGCCCCGCGTTCTCGACTAAAGCAGAAAGCAACGTCTATCGTTCGTGGGGCATGGACATCATCGGAATGACCAATTTGCAGGAAGCAAAACTCGCCCGCGAGGCGGAGATCGCCTACGCCACGCTCGCCCTCGTCACCGACTACGACTGCTGGCACGAGGAACATGATTCAGTGACTTTAGATATGGTCATCGGCTATCTCACCAGCAACGTCCGCAACGCACAGCTCGTTCTAAAAGAAGCCGTCAAACGCGTCGCCGCCAAAGAGACGCCGAATCAGTTCGCGGGTGCGACTGGACGCGCGATCTTTACGCAGCCCGATCACTGGCCGGCTGAGACCGCGAAGAAACTTGATGCGATCATCGGAAAATACGCGGCTAGATAAAGTTCAGATTGCAAGCTTAAGCTTGTAAAGCCGCCGCGGTGAGACTAGCTAAAGCTTGCACTCTGAACCTTCGGAAAACGTTTACCCCGCTCGGTGCATCATTATCTTAACTACGTTATGAAACAGTCTTTTGCCTTATCGTTCTTGCTTCTTCTGTTCATGTGCTTTTCAGTAAACGCCCAGCGCAATGTCACGCCGGCGATCGATCGTGATCCTCTGCTTGAGGCCGACGCGAAGCACAATCTCGATGTCGCGAAGCAATATTTCTCGCCGCTCAAAAAGGCGTACAAGTCCGTCATCGACCGCTTCGAAGAGACCTACGCCGCGTATCCCGAATTCTCAAAAATGGACGAGTTTCTCTACCTTGCGGGTATGAGCAGCTACTATTTGGCTGAGGGCAAAGGCAAACAGAAGGTCAATCTCAAGCTGGAAAAAGAAAAAAAGAAGTTCGCACCGGCGAAGCTAAAAGAGGACGCGATCGCGTATCTCTCGACGGTCGTCGAAAAATATCCCGACAGCAAATTCGTCGGCGACGCCAAGAAGACGCTCGCCATTCTGCAAGCCGCGAAATGAATCTCAATCAGGTCACGATCTATTCAAACAAAACAGTCGAGACGGTAGAGTTTTTTGAGAAACTCGGCCTCAAACGCATCGTCGATTCTCTGCCGCGATACGCACGTCTCGAATGCCCCGACGGCGAAGCGACGCTCTCGGTCAACGAATGCCCAAACCAAACAGAAGCCCACACGCCGATCAACAATATTGTTCTTTACTTCGAGTGTGACGATCTTGACGGCGAAGTCATACGCCTAAAATCTCTTGGCCTCACATTCGACGAAGACCCAACTGACCGCCCGTGGCTGTGGCGGCAAGCTTATCTCCGCGACCCAAACGGCAACAAAATCTGCCTCTTTCACGCCGGCGACAATCGCAAAAATCCGCCTTGGCGCTTGTCGGAACCCTCTGCGTAAGCGGATGGCCAGTTCGCTGAAAACTCAAGCAGCTTAAACTAACTGGCCGCCCACTAACGCAGGCGGTTCTGACTTTTTGGAATCGCAAAAACCCGCCGTGGCGTGTAAAATAGCAGTGCTCAGTAGTCGGTAGGCGGTGTTCAGACGAGAATCTTCTTTGACCACGGTTCACTGTGCACTTGTTCACTAAAAATATGTCACTTACAGTAGTTGGCTCGGTTGCGTTTGACGCGTTGGAGACGCCGTTTGGCAAGCGAGATAGGATTTTGGGCGGTGCGGCGACGCACTTTGGGTTGAGCGCGAGTTTTTTTACGAAGGTGAATGCCGTCGGCGTCGTTGGCGGTGATTTTGCGACTGACGAATGGGCGGTTTTTAAGCGTCACGCGATCAACACGGACGACATCGAGGTCGTCGCGGACGGCAAGACATTTTTTTGGAGCGGCCGTTACGATTACGACATGAACACGGCGCACACGCTCGACACGCAGCTCAATGTGTTCGAGACGTTTGACCCGAAGCTGTCAGATAACTCAAAAAACGCAAAGCTTTTGTTCCTTGCAAACATTCTGCCCAGCTTACAAAAACAAGTTCGTGAGCAATGCCCAAACGCGAAGTTCGTCGCGATGGACACGATGAATTTTTGGATCTCGTCGATGAAGGACGCGGTGATCGAGACTATCAAGGTTGTCGATTGCATCATCATCAATGACGCGGAGGCGCGCCAGTTGACCGACGAACCGAGCATTTACAAAGCAGCACGCAAGATCATGGATTACGGCCTCAAAGCCGTCGTGATCAAACGCGGCGAATATGGGGCGACACTATTTACACAGAGTGGCTATTTTGTCGCTCCCGCGTATCCTCTCGAGAGTGTTTTCGACCCAACGGGCGCGGGTGACACGTTCGCCGGCGGCTTTATGGGGTATCTCGCGTCGCAGAGCGAGATCGACGACGATACACTGCGGCGCGCCTGCATCTACGGCTCGGTGATGGCGTCATTTAATGTAGAAAAGTTCGGCACCGAGCGCGTCGACGGACTCGATTATCCTGAGATCAATGAGCGTTTCAAGGCGTTTAAGACGATGACGCATTTTGACGATATCCCGTTCGAGCGCACGACGGCGGCGTAAATACTAGAATGAACCGAAAAGCAGCAAATCCCCTCGTGCGTTTTGAAAAGCGGAAGATCGATTATCCGTCGTTGGTCGCGTGGGGAATGCTGTTCGTGGTTTTGATCGCAGGCGTCGTGGTATCTGCAACATCGGGCGACACAACGGCGGCGATAATTTTTCTCGCTGCGACGTTTCTGCTCATCATAGCGGTATTGTTCGATATGGCAAAAACGCGCCGTCTCGAGGCGGTCGATGACCGCAGGTTCATTCGCTGGGACGCGGCGATGCCCGAAATTCAGCGGCAAAACGTAAACGTCGAGGTGCTCGAACTCGCGCGTCTGCTCGGTGTTGGCGGCGATCAGTTAAATGATCTGCTGTCTGCGTACATCGTCGCCGAGGATCTCGCGCTTCGCCAAATTCAGCAGGAAGAAAATCTGCCGCTCATGCGACACGTTCAGATCGGCGGAGCTCACTTCGATGGCATTTTGGTCGATCAGGACCTGGTCACGTGCATCGAGGCCGCGTTTCTCGTCACGCCCGACATGCGTCAGGAAAAGATCGAGGCGATGCTTAAAAAAGTTACGCAGGCGAAAAAAAAACTCGCCGAACAGAAGAGCCGCTTGCGTTTGCGATTGATGATCGTGCTTGTGACTCAGCTGACTGCGGAAGAGGAAGAGAACCTTCGCGGTATGCTGGTGACGCGGCGGTTTACCGATACGCCGGTCGATATCGACATTCGGCTGCTCGATTTTGAGATGCTGCAAAGAGTTTATGTCAGTGAACAATAGTCAGAACCCGCTGCGTGAGCGGCGGGTCAGTTCGCTGAAATGCTCGATGCTGCTAAACTAGCTGACCGCCCACTTACGCAGGCGGTTCTGACAAGATATGCTCGAAAACAAAATAGGAATGATCTTCGGCGTAGCGAACAAGCGTTCGATCGCGTGGGCGTGTGCACAAAGCTGCGCGACGCACGGAGCAAAGATGGCGTTCACTTATCAAGGCGAGAGACTCAAAGAAAATGTCGAGGAACTCGCTGCGACATTAACGGATTCGCTCGTCGTGCCGTGCGACGTGACAAATCAAGCGGACGTCGACGCAGCATTTGCCTCGGTAAAGAGCAAGTACGGCAAGCTGGATTTCGTCATTCACTCTATAGCGTTTGCGCCAAAAGAAGCGCTTGAAGGCGAATTCGTGACGACGACGCGTGAGGCGTTTCGCACAGCGTTGGAAATAAGTGCGTTCTCGCTGACGCAAGTTGCTCTCGCCGCGTCGCCGCTGATGACCGACGGCGGTTCGATCGTGACGATGAGTTATTACGGAGCCGAAAAAGTCGTGCCGAGCTACAACGTGATGGGCGTCGCAAAAGCCGCGCTCGAAGCTTCGACACGTTATCTCGCAGCCGATCTCGGTAAAAACAACATCCGCGTCAACGCGATCAGCGCCGGCCCGATCAACACTTTGTCCGCCCGCGGCGTAAAGAACATGGGCTCGCTGCTAAATTACGTCGGTGAAAAATCGCCGCTCAAGCGCAACGTACGCGCCGAGGAGGTCGGAAACACCGCCCTCTTTCTCGTCAGCGACCTCGCGAGCGGCATCACCGGCGAGACGATCTACGTCGATTGCGGTTACAACATCATGGGAATCTAACGGAACGCGGACACTCCTGTCCGCACTCTATAAAAATGCGGACAGGAGAGTCCGCGTTCCAATTAAATGGCTTCATCAAAATCAAACAAACCAAAACCAAACGGTTCGAAGAAAAAAACCGTCGTGCCAAAAACAGTCGCCGAGGCTAAGAAGCGTCGCGACGAACCGGGTTACTGGCACCTGACCGACGACGAAGTTTTGCTTCGTTCGCCCGAGCCCGAAGATGAATTTAAAACTTCAGACTCGTGGCGCGTGCTTCGCATCACCGGCGAATTTGTGAATGGATTTGATTCTCTCGCCACCGTGACACGCGGCGTGTCGATCTTCGGCTCGGCTCGCACGCACGAGGACGATCAGATGTACGCGGCCGCACGCGAGACCGCTCGTTTATTGGGCGCGGCGGGATTCGAGATCATTACGGGCGGAGGCCCCGGCATTATGGAAGCCGCGAATCGCGGTGCTCACGACGCCGGCGCCGTGTCGGTCGGCTGCAACATCGAGCTGCCGTTCGAGCAGATGCCAAACAAATATCTGACCAAGTCCCTGACGTTTAAATACTTCATGGTCCGCAAGACGATGTTTATAAAATACTCGAACGCCTACATCATTTTCCCCGGCGGTTTTGGGACGATGGATGAGCTGTTCGAGGCATTGACGTTGATTCAAACGCGCAAAATACGCAACTTCCCGGTCGTGATGTTCGGCTCCCAGTATTGGCGCGGCATGCTTCAGTGGTTAACGTCCGCGATGCTCAACGAGAAGATGATAAATGCCGAAGACCTCAGTCTGATCCACCTAACCGACTCGCCAAAAGACGCCGTTGATTTTATTATCAAGACCTGCGATGCGGGAATCGACAACGGAAAGTAGCCTACAGCAAAGTTCCGTCGAGCCAAGATTGGTAGGGTTCTGATACTTTTTCAGCATTGATCGCGACGATCTCAGGAACGTCGTAGCTGTGATTTGCGGTGATAAAGTCGCGAAGCTTGTCCCACTTTTCGGGAAGAGTTTTTATGAGTAGCAAATGCTCGCCTTCCTTTTGCAGCTTGCCTTCCCAGATATAAACCGAAGTCATTTGCGGCAAGATCTGCACGCACGCCGCGAGCTTTGCTTCGACGATCTTCTCAGCTAACGACTCGGCTTCGGTTAACTTCGGCGTTGTTGTAAAAACGATCAACACGCTATTTCTTATTCATTAATTCTTCATACTGTCCGGTCTCGACCCATTCGAGGATTTCGGCGACGCGCCAGATCGGGAACGGATGGGACAGGCCCGAGTTCATCACATCCGCCCAGAAGCGGTCGAGACGGCTCTCGTCGTATTTCTTTTTGAATTCGCGGCCCTGCTCGAGAAACAGGTCGTAGTCGATCTTCGAGGCGAATGTGCCGCCCGCGAGTTTCATCATCGTGCGGCCGATGATGTGAGGATCTTGCATCACGAGCATCGCCGCGCGGTCGCAGCTTAATTCTGCTCGTCGCGCCCATGCAAGCAACGCGCTTGCGATACCCAAACTCACAACCAATTTAATAATTTCAGAACCAGGCAGCAGAGCGGCAATCGAGCGGTTCAGCGCAAACTCGATCAGTCTTGCCGCGGTAAGATAAAGCACGTGCTCGGCGTGAATATGGCCGACCTCATGTGCGATGACGGCGAGCGTTTCTTCGTCGTTCAATCTTTCGACCAGCGCCGAATGAAGTACGATTATCGGTTTTTCGACGCCGCCGGTGAATGCGTTGACCAGTGGATTTTGCTGCACGAACATATCCGGCATCTCAACGCCGAGCGTCGTGCACGCGATCTCGAGCTTTGCGTAAAGATCTGGGCATTGCTTCGGCGTGACCTTGACCGCGCTCGCCATAAATGCCACGCGAATGGCCGACTCGCCCGTCCACGCAAGCAACTTCTTCAGCGCCGAATCGACGCCCGGAATCGCCTTTAGCGCTGCCAACGCTTTTGCATCAGCGGGATGAATATATTCGTCCTTATGCAGCGAGACAAACTTTTTATGAGGCTCGTTCGAGAGCGGCAACTTGCATCGACCGCAGTTCGCGTCGTTGTTTTTGTAGTCACGCTTTACGGCGTTCTTCTGAGCGCAAAAGCGGCATTTAACCGAATGACCTTTGGTGACTGCGGACGATGGCTCTTTTGCATCTGGGGCGTCGGATTTCTTTTTTGGCATAACTAGAAACTATTCTAACTGAGATTTGAACGAAATCCACTTTTGAGAAGTTGCGTCAAGTTTCCGCTCGAAGGCGCACGACCGTCTCGACGTGATGCGTCTGCGGGAACATATCGAGAGCGGTGATCGATTCTATCTTGTAACCGGCATCGACGAACACACGCAGATCGCGAGCGAGAATCGACGGCTCGCACGAGACGTAAGATATTACAGCCGGTTTTAAACTCGCAATCGCGGGAATAACGCTTTTCGCCGTGCCGGCTCGGGGCGGATCGAGAAGGAGAAAATCGATTTGCGTCGTCATGTTTTCTCGGAGAAACTGTTCGACGCTGCGTGCGACAAGTTTTACGTTGTCGAGGCGAGCATTGTCGATATTTTTTTGCGCGATGATCGCAGATTCAGGATTATCTTCGACGGCGATCACCTTTGTAAAACGCCGTGCGAGCGGCAAAGTGAACAGTCCGACACCGCTGTAAAGATCGACGGCCGTGTCACCTTTTGCATCGCCGACCGCAGTATCGATCAACTCGGCAATGAGAAACTTATTTGCCTGAAAAAACACTTCGGCCGAGAACGCATAAGTCTCACCGGCAACTGTAAAAGATAATTCCGCCGCGGGTTCGTCCGCCTCGCTTGAGTGAATCGACACTCGGCCCTCTTCGCCAGTCGCAGCCTCGATTGTGGCTTTATCGCTCAAGATAATGTCCCAATTCATGCTTTCGCGGAGATATTCGAGCGACGATTGCAGCCCGGGCGTGAGTATCGGGCAATGCGTCACATCAATCACGTCGTGTGTCTCGCGTGCGTAGTACCCGAGCAGTCTCCGCTGTCTGTCGGTGTGCCAGCGTGCACGGGAACGATAGCCGAAAGGTTGAGGAGATGAAATCATTTCGATCTCGCCGTCGAATTCGATCTTGCCGATCCGTTGCAGACAATCGCGGACGAAGCCCTTCTTCGCATCGAGCTGAGCTCGATAATCCATGTGCTGCATGTCGCAGCCGCCGCACTTGCCGTAAAGTTCGCACTCCGGCAACACGCGTCGCGGTCCCGAGCGGGTAACTGAAACGATGTCGGCAAAGGCCGTGCGCTTTTTTATCTCACGAATCGAGACGCGCAGTTCATCGCCAGGCGCCGCGAGCGGCACGAGCACAGTGAGATTCTCGGCAAACGCGAGGCCGAGACCGCGCGGCACGATCTTCTCGATGGTCACGTCGAGCACGTCACCCTTTGTGTAGTGTTTGGTCAATGCCTTTCTTATGTATCACAAAACGTGGGCGAATGAAACTTTGGGTTTTGCTAAAGATAAAACAAACTCAGTCGCGGAATTCCGGCTTCTTCGCGAATGCGTTTTAGCAGCATGAGGTCGTAAGTATTTTTGTAGGCGTCCTTTTCCATCTCCGCTTTGTAGACACGAATCTGGCTGGCGATTTCTTTCTCCAGCGTCATTAATTGTGTCTTATCCCAATTTGCGAGCAGTGAGCGGTCGAGCAGTTTCTCGATGTCGCCGAGCGTTTTGTCAACCGTTTCGACATCGCCGGTCATGTCGTCACGAAGCGCTCCGAGACGTGCGATCGCGCGTGAGATGTCTTCGGTCAATTCCGGATACGTGACGGCTTTTAGCTTTTCGATCGAGCCGGTGATGTGCGCAGCGATGTCGTCTTTTGAAAATGCAGCAGTGCTGTCGGCCAGATCGTCGTTAGATTTGCCAACCTGCGACTTGAGCCATTCGTTGTATTGAGACTCGATTTCTTCGCGACAATAAAACAAGGTTTTGATCGAACGCGTGCCAACCGGCTGTCGATCGTAAACGTCAAACACCGATTCTATCGAGCGAATAACAATGTGCAGTGGAATGCCGCGCTCCTTCCAACCGTCGATCAACGCCCAATCTAGCGGGCTCAAGAACAAATGCTTGCCGCGTCGGCGGACGAACGTGTCCTCAATCTCTGTGAAGTAATTGTAGTAATTCACCCGCGCTATTTTACATGCGGTCTGAAGCGCGGTCTAACTGAAGATGTTGCGAACCTTGTCCATCAAAGATTCGTCGGCAAAATCGGCATCCTCGATCTCGGCAAGCTGTTCGAGTAAACTGCGCTGTTCTTTTGTAAGCGACCTTGGCGTGACGAGCGTGACTGCGACGAACAGATCGCCGTGACCGCGACCGCCGAGGTTTGGCATTCCCTTACCCTTGATCGTGAAAACAGTGCCCGTTTGGGTTCCGGCTAGAACTTTTATTTGTTCTTCGCCGTCAAGCGTTCTGACCGTAATGTCTGCGCCGAGTGCGGCTTGCGCGAAACTTATCGGAACCGCTGAATAAAGATCGGCGCCTTGTCGCTCGAACTGAGCGTGCTCAGCGGTATGCAGCACGATGTAAAGATCGCCCGATGGCCCGCCGCCGATGCCAGCTTCACCCTCGCCGTTTACGCGAAGTCGCGAACCCGTGTCGACGCCAGCGGGAATCTTGATCTCGATTGTTTTTTCTTTTTCAACGCGGCCGGCACCGTGACAAGTTTTGCACGGAGTGCGAATGATCTGCCCTTTGCCCTGACAATTTGCGCAGGTGCGCATAACGCTAAAGAAGCCTTGGCTATAACGCGTCTGGCCGCTACCGCTACAGCTCACACACGTCTCTGCCGTCGTACCTTTTTCGGCGCCGGCTCCGTCGCATTCGCTGCACTTTTCTAGTCGCGGTATACGAAGTTTCTCGTCTTTACCGGTCGCAGCGTCTTCAAGGGAAATTTCAAGATCGTAACGAAGGTCGGCCCCGCGTTGAACGGTCGTGCGGCGCGAGCCGCGTCCGCCAAACATGTCGCCAAAACCAAAGATGTCGAAGATGTCTTCAATATTCGAGAAACCCGGATCGTTGCCAAATCCGCCCGCTCCGGCTCCGACGCCTTGATGGCCAAATCGGTCGTAAGCCGCGCGCTTGTGCGCATCGGACAGAACGGCATATGCTTCGGCTGCTTCCTTAAATTTTTCCTCAGCAGCGGTGTCCCCGGGATTTTTGTCCGGGTGATGCTGAACTGCCAGCGCGCGATATGCTCGCTTGATCTCGACCTCGGTCGATGTGCGCGTCACGCCCAGGACTTCGTAATAATCTCTCTTCGCCATTTACTTTCGCAAAAAGCGTCAGTCCAAACTGTTGAACTGACGCTTCTTATATTTTGCGATAAACGAGTTATTTTCTCAAGCCTCAGCCATCGACAGCATTGTAGCAGTGATGCGGTTGGCCGCGCTTTCGACATTGCCGAGCTGCTGTTTGACCTCGTGAAGATTGGTCGATAGGACTGCGTTTTCGGCTTCGTTGAGAATGCCGTTGATCGACTGCTGATCTTCAAGTTCGAACGCTTTGCCCATCTCGGCCATCGCCTTACGGGCGTTGCGAATGAGCGTGTCGAGTTTGTTGCGCTCGGTGATCAGTTCTTTTTCGTCGCGGTCTTTATCGATCGAAGTTTCGGCTTCGATGATGAGACGCTCGATCTCGTCAGGCGCCAAGCCCGACGAAGGCGTGATCTGCACGGCCTGTTCGAGGCCGGTCATTTTGTCCTTTGCCGAAACATTGACGATACCGTTCGCGTCGATCTCAAAACTGACATCTACCTGCGGTACGCCACGCGGCGCCGGCGGGATGCCGACGAGCTCAAACTTCGCCAAGCTACGGTTCGCACTTGCAATCTCACGCTCACCTTGGAGAATGTGAATTTCCACCGACTGCTGATTATCGACAACGGTTGTGAACGTCATCGTATTCTTTAGCGGAATTGTCGAGTTGCGGTTGATGATTTTCACAAACAGGCCGCCGCGCGTTTCGCAACCGAGACTAAGTGGCAGAACGTCGAGCAGGACGATATCCTTGACATCTCCGGTGAGCACGCCGCCCTGAATTGCAGCTCCCATCGCGACTACTTCGTCAGGATTGATCTCGGCGGACGGCTCTTTGCCGAAAACTTCGGTAACTGTTTTTGTGATGATCGGCGAACGCGTCTGACCGCCGACGAGAATTACTTTGTCGATGTCCGCGGGTTGTAGTTTCGCGTCCCATAGAGCTTTTTGGCACGGCTCGACCGACGATTCGACCAGATCGGCGACAAGTTCCTCAAATTTTTCGCGAGTGAGCGTTATGTTAATGTGCTTCGGGCCCGACGGGTCCGCTGCGATAAAAGGCAAGCTGATGTTCGTCTCGGTCACGCTCGACAGTTCGCATTTAGCTCGCTCGGCAGCTTCTTTTAGACGCTGCAACGCGAGACGATCGCCTTTGAGGCCAATCCCGTTTTCGGTATTAAAAGTTTCGACTAGCCACTCGATAATGCGCTGGTCAAAATCTTCGCCGCCGAGAAATGTGTTGCCCGACGTCGAGAGAACTTCGAATACGCCGTCGTTGATCTCGAGAATCGAAATATCGAATGTCCCGCCGCCGAGGTCATAAACGGCTATCTTTTCGCTCTTGTTCTTGCCGAAACCGTATGCGAGCGCGGCGGCTGTCGGCTCGTTGATGATGCGTTCGACTTCAAGACCGGCGATCTTGCCTGCGTCACGCGTCGCCTGACGCTGCATGTCGTCGAAGTAAGCCGGCACAGTGATAATCGCCTCGTCGATCTTGTCCCCGAGGAATTCTTCGGCGGCGAGCTTCAGTCTCTGCAGCACGATCGCCGAAATCTCCGGCGGGCTGTAAATGCGGTCAAGTACTCGAATATGGGCGTCGCCATTTGGCGCCTTAACGATCTCGAACGGCACGGTCTCGCGCATCTTCTCGACTTCTGGCGAATCAAACTTGCGGCCGATCAGACGTTTGACGGCATACAGAGTGTTAGCCGCGTTCGTCACGGCCTGACGCTTGGCGATCTGGCCGACGAGCCTTTCGTCTTTATCCGTAAAACCGACGACCGACGGCGTTGTGCGGCCGCCTTCTCTGTTCGAAATGATTTGCACCGTGCCGCCTTCGAGTACCGCAACGCAGCAGTTCGTCGTGCCAAGGTCAATACCAATTACTTTGCCCATAGTTTTAGTTTCCTTAAATTTTTGTCAGGTGACGAAGGAGGCTATTCAGCTTCTTTTGACGAAGCATCCGGGGACGCGGCGGTGCCGTCTGGGAATTCAAACTCGTTAAGTCCGTCGAGTAAATCGATTTCGGTAACGGTTTCTTCTACCGGTACAGCTTCGACAATGGGCACAACTTCACTCGATGGCTGCGATGATTGCAATGATTTTGTAACCTTCACCATCGAATGGCGAATCACCTTGTTGCCGATGCGGAAGCCGCGAAGCATCTCTTCGGAGATCGTGTTCGGGGCGATTTCGTCGCTTTCGACAATCGCAACCGCCTCGTGAAAGACTGGATCGAATTTCTCGCCGACTGTTGATATAGGCGAAACGCCCATCTCCGAAAGAACTTCGTTGACTTGCTGATTTACAAGGATGATGCCCTCGTAAAACTGCTGAAATTCCGGCGAGCGTGTCGAAGTCGAACTTTCTGCTGCTGCGAGAGCACGGTCCAGATTGTCGAGCACGGGCAGCATCTGCGTGGCGAGATTCGCAAGCTGGTCGATGAACGAACCGCGACGTTCGCGGTCGATGCGGTACTTGAAATTCTGAAAATCCTTGAGTCTCCGGTCGCTGTTCTCCTGAGTTTCGTCGCGCTCCATTCTGAGTTCCGTGATCCGGGCCTGAAGCTTTTCAACTTCTTGCTCGAGTTCGTACGCGCGCGTTTTCGAAATCGGCGGAACAGCTTTTTGCTCGACTTTATTCACGGACGGGGCCGTGAGAGGCGCAACTTTGATCTCCTCGGCAACAAATACCGGCACGTCGTCCGCGTCGAAATCAGCTTCTTCGATCTCAATGGAAAGATCGGCGGTTATGTGGAGATCGCGCTCTTTGGCCTCGAGTTCTTTAATAAAATCGTCGACCGACTCGGATGAATCTATGTCGAGTTCTTCGAGTTCGCTCTCAGGTTTTGTGATTTGTTCTTCGGGATTCATGCTTTTGCAGATGTGGGCCTGAAGCCGGGCCTAGTTTTTTTCGATGTCTGACGACATCATTTTTTCAAGTGTGCGGGCGACATAGCTGACGATCGAGATCATTCGCGCGTATTCGATCCGCGTCGGGCCAAGCACGCTGAGCGTGCCGACCGCGGAACTGTTGCCGATACGGTACGGAGCCGAGATCAGCGTGCAGTTTTGCAGCGTTGGCGTGCGGTTTTCGGTGCCGATAACGACCTGAACCTCACCCTTCGCCGCTATATCGCGCTCTATGCATTCTGTCAGGATCTGCATAAGGCGTGACTTTTCGCCGATCGTGTGCAAGAGGCCACGAAGGCGTTCGAGGTCGGCGAAATCGCTTTTTGTGAGAATATTCGACGTGCCGTCCACGAAAACTTCGCCCAGCCCATCCTCGTTCTCAATACTCTGAGAGCAAAGAATTACGGCTGTTTGAAGCAGGTTGTCAAACAAGGCTTTTTCCTCGTGCATAAGAAGCAAAATCTCCGCACGAATCTCGGCCAGGCTCTTTCCCACAAACTCCGCGTTCAGATAGTTCGCGGTGCGTTCCAGTTCCTCGCGTGCGAAGGTCACGTTCAGCCGAATAATCTTGTTATGAACAATATTCGGTGCCGAGACCAACACTACGAGAATTCTGTTGTCAGAAAGATTGACAAACTCGATATGCTGCAGACGATCACTCGCCAAACTCGGCGAGACAACGATGCCCACATTATTAGAAAGAGCAGAGAGCAGATGCGAGGTCCGCTCCATTAATCTGTCTGGTGTTTCAGCGTTTATCTGCGAATTCAGACCATACTCCTCGCTGATGCGAAAAAGGTCGTCGTTCGAAATGCTCAAAACGCCCAGCAAATTGTCAACGTAAAAACGGTAGCCTTTATCGGTCGGAACTCGCCCTGCGGATGTATGAGGCTGCTCAAGCATCCCCATCTCCTCAAGCTCGCTCATCACGTTTCGCAATGTCGCCGAACTCATACCGCTTGCATTCGCAAATCGCTGTGCAAGCACCTTTGAACCGACGGGCTCCCCCGTGACGAAGTGTTCGTTGATAATGGCTGTTAGGATAACCTGGCCGCGGGAGTCGGGAAAGGCCGTTCCCTTTTCGCCGCCCGGAATTGCTTCTCGAGCAGTCATCCGTTTTCGGTGGGTTTGTTGCATACCGCCTGGTGGCTGTATGCTGTTCCCATATAAAGGGATAGCATTTGACAGCCGGAAAAGTCAAGAAAAATAGTTAAAATAGATTAAACATCGTTTGTCCAATCAAGCAGCTCACTTAAATTCAGTTTACGAGGAAGCGTTTAGTCATTATGACCCGACACGCCCTGTGCCGCCGCTGCACATAATATTTTACCCGTATATAGGCATAAATCATACGATCCGCATACGCGGCGGCGAGGTTTTTGTGCGAGTTGGCGAGATTTGCCGCGACATGCCGCTCGATGGACAGCGCGGACTCGCGTTCATACTCGTCGGAAAGCTGTTTCGTAGAAAGATTCCGCGCGAGGCAAACGACGCCTATAACGCCTTTATTAAGTCCGAAGACATTCGTGAACGTGCCTCAGATCATAAACGCGAGCGTGGCCGCAAGGTAGTGACTACTTCAAAAGGTGAGATTTACGACCTCGATGAGATGTTCGCCGCGCTTAATGAGCGTTACTTTGGCGGCTGGATTCGCAAACCTGTGCTGACCTGGTCGGCGAAGAAAACCTATCGCATCCTCGGCCACCACGACGCGACTCACGACACGGTCGCAATCAGCAAATCGCTCGACTCGAAGAAAGTACCGCAGTTCGTCGTCGAATACGTCGTCTTTCACGAAATGCTCCACATCGCCCACCCGGCCAAACACATAAACGGCCGCCGCTATCACCACACGCCGGAATTTAAGAAAGACGAACGGCGGTTCGCGCACTACGCCGAAGCCGAGCGCTGGATCGAGCAGAATGTGGGTAAGCTGAGACGAGCAGCGAAGAGAAAATAACAGGATAGCCAGGATGGACAAGATAAAACTAGGTTTTTCCTATCCTGTATATCCTGTCCATCTTGTTTTGAATCATTCCTGAGAAAATTGGGAGATCATCCAACCGATAAAACCAAAGTCCGAGACCGTTCGGCGCTCAACGCGAGTCTGTGTAAATCGATTCTCTTTACTGTAAATAGTATTAGGTTTGGCTCCGTGTTCAGATTTTTTCTCGGCCAGGACATTAACGACATCTTCAGCCGACGTGTCTTCAATATCTTCGATTATCGATTCGGCGATCTCTGACAAGATCTCATCAGCTTTCTCAGATTGTATCGGGGGTATTTCGACTACAAACTTGTCTTCCATACCTTGTTCTGACTTTGCCGCCGACCAACTAATATCGGTAATCGAACTGCGAATTAGTTGTGGCAACACGTCAACAATTGCGGTTTGCAGTTCCGAGTCTTCTTTTGACTCACTTGCAAATTTTACGCCGATCAGCGCGGCGATCTGGGCGACGCCGTCGGTCGAGACGTAGCCTGAGGCGAGTGTTTGGGCGTCGGCGGGCTGAATTTTATTGGTCTTTGCGATGGTGTCGGCTTCGCCGCGACGGACGGCAAGAGCTTTGTCGATGGCGGATTCGTCGTTGCTGAAATAGATCAGGCTGTCGATGACTACCGCGTAAGCTTTACGGCCATCGGGAGCTGTCCAGACAAAATACTTGCCGCCATGTTTGTCAGATTTTTCGAGTTTCGGCTCGCTGTCGTAAATATCTTCGACAAAGCTTCCGAGTTTTTGCTCGGCAAAAGCGACGGCTTGATAGTTCCAGGCGTGCGTATCGGCAACGGCGACAAAACGCGGCTGGATGCGGCCAACGCTTTGTTCGTCATTTACTTTTTCCTCTGAGGTTTCAAAGCCCGTGACCGCGACGGCGAGTTGAACACCTTTTAACGCAGAAAAATCGGGCTTGCGTTTTGCGACTTCGGTAAAAGGCTTGCTGTCAACGATCGGCTGCAACGCGGCGGCGAGGTCGTTTGTCTCCAGATAAACGAGCGTCTCAGCCGCCACAAGCGTACGCATATCGGTCGGCCTCGTCGCGCATGAAGAGAGAAAAATTAGCCACAGATTGACGCAGATAAACACAGATAAAAACCACATGCGGTCGGCCAAACCACATCTGCGCCTGTCTTTTTCTGATCTGCGTCTATCTGCGTTCATCTGCGGCTAAATTCCTGTGCTAAAATCCGAAGTCAATATGAACCAAGTATTCAACAAAGACATTTTACAGGGCAAAGTTGCGTTCGTCACAGGCGGCGGCACGGGAATCACTGGCGGAGTTGCTCGGGCGTTTGCCGAGCACGGCGCAAAGCTCGCAATCGCGAGCCGCAAAGAGGAGAATCTCGCCGCGATGAAAGCTCAAGTCGAATCGTTCGGCGGCGAGTGCTTTACCGTCGCCGCTGATGTACGCGTTTACGATGCCGTCGAAGACGCCCTTAAACAGACCCGCGACAAATTTGGGAAAATCGACATCGTCATCAACGGCGCCGCGGGCAACTTCCTTTGCGCGGCAAACGAGCTGTCGGCGAACGGCTTTGGCACGGTCGTCGATATTGATACGAAAGGTACGTTCAACGTCTGCCGCGCGGCGTTTGAAACTCTAAAAGAATCGCGCGGACAGATCATCAACATCTCCGCGACGCTGCATTATCTCGCGACGCCGATGCAGATTCACGTTTCGGCGGCAAAGGCCGGCGTCGATGCGATCACGCGAAATCTGTCGGTGGAATGGGGACGTCACGGAGTGCGCGTCAACGGCATCGCGCCCGGACCGATTGAGGACACAGAGGGAATGAAACGTCTGCTGATGCCCGAGCTAAAAGATAAATTGACAAAAAAAATACCGCTTCAACGCTTTGGACGCATCGCCGATATCGAGAACGCGGCGTTGTTCCTCGCGTCCGACGCGGCGAGTTACATCAATGGCGTGACGCTCGTCGTCGACGGCGGGCAATGGCTACTGGGCACAAGCCTCGCCTAGTTATTTATCATCTGACATACGTTCCGTCATCTCTTCGTCCGTTCGCTTGATCTCTCGTTTATCAAGCACGGCGCGCAAGATCAGCATCTTTGCCAGCACGCGGGTTTCGGTGCGGTCAAAGACATTTGTGAGGTTGCGTGTTTTTGTAAAATCGGCGCGTGCCAAAGTTTTCAGCGGACCGGCGGCCATGCCGAGTTCGCGTGTCATTCCGCGTATCATCTCGCCGCCGAACATGCCGACCTGAAACTCGCCTTCGTCGATCATTTCGGCGTTTACATCGACGAACTCGGCGACTTTTATAAACGCGGAGATCGTCTCGTTGGCACGAAGGAACGTGTTTTCGAGTATTGGAAACGCCTTGTCCGGATTTGCCTCGGCGTAACCGCTCGCAAGCATCCAGCTCAACATAAAGTCCTGATAATTCTTCGGCTCGGGGTTTACGAGGCGCTCGGCGTCACGCATTATCTCGTCCGCCAAATCTTTGTCGCCGGCCTTCGCAACCTGCGCGGCCAGCAAACTAAGCGCTACGATCTTTTTGTCCTTGCCAGGCGTTTGCGAGATGATCTTGCGCGATTCGGCGATGATCTTCGCACGCTCTTCTTTAGGCAATTCCTTTTTGCCGAGGCTCATCACGTCCTCGATCATTTTCTTCTCACGCTTTTCACGCTCTTCGCGTGCACGCTGCTCGGCTTCGTATTTTGCGGTATTCGGAGCCGCGTTGGCGGCAGTGTTTGCACCATTCGACGCAATCGCCGTAATTCGATCGAGACGCATTTCTTTAACGTTTCCAGAGCCGTGACTACTTTTGAACTTCGCGCGAATCTGCACGGCCCGACTTGGCGCGTATTTTTCGATCTCGTCAAGAGACTCCATGACCGTGTATAGGTTGGATTCTTCGGAGTCGCTCAAAGCCAGTTGCGCGACTTGCTCGGCAATGTCTCTCAAATCGGTTTGACTGTATATCGCCTTTTTTCCGCCGGGCTTTTTTGATGCCTCGAAGTTTGTGCTGCCAAACGAAAGCAATCTGCTGTAAAAATAGATGTTTTCCAGGCTCTTTGTCTCGCTTTTGAGACGGCTGAGGATTGCGGCTCCAAGTTCTATGCCTTTATCAACGTCTTTTGCATAAACTTTTTTCAGAAGCTCGATGTGATTCATGTTAAGGCCGCGTTTGACTGATTCTTTGCCGTAATCAACAGCTTTTGCGGCGTCGGACTCGGCGATCTGAGTTAGCAGACGGCTTTCAAAAGACTTGTCGGTCTGCTCAATCTCTTTGCGAAACGCGGCGTTCGTGATGAGGTTGATGCTGTCGTAATAGAAATTGTACGCGAGGTCGGGCGCGTGTTCGGCGAGACTCATGGCGATCTGCTGACGCACAGCCATCGCGATACGGAGCTTTCGTTCGGCCTTCGATTTGCCATAGCCGCCGAACAAAAAGCCCCCCGAATTCATATCGTCGTCATCGACCACAGGCATGTTCATCTGCGCATCGAGCTGCGCCAATAACTGCTTAAAATCGCTGACGACGTTTCCGTACATCGCACGCGCTTCTTTGTCGTCGTGAAACCACATCAAGCCGGCAAGCTCAGCGCTAAAGCTGATGCGATTCTCTGCCGTGCGAAGCCGTCCAACCTCGGCGGAAGTTTCACGCAAGAACTCGACGGCTTCTTTTTCGAGCTTTGCGGCGTTCTCATCCGGCTTTGGCGCAGCGGTCTGTGCCGCCGTTGAGCATACAAAAACACCGATGATGACAAGTGCGAGCAGCTTATTTAGCATATGGTTGACCTCAATTCGATTGCCTTGATTATGATAGAGTCAAAGTCGCGGATAGTAAACACGCGCATGCTGCTCGTCATCGACAACTACGACTCGTTCACATACAACCTCGTGCAATATTTTGGCGAGTTGGGAACCGAGATGCGCGTCGTGATGAATGACGAAGTCACGGTCGAAGAAATTGCTAAGACGATAAAACCGACGCGAATTTTGATCTCACCCGGGCCGGGCACGCCCGATGCGGCGGGCATTTCGCTTGGCGTTGTTGAGCGGTTTGCCCATAAGTTGCCGATCCTGGGCGTTTGTCTCGGTCATCAGGCGATCGGGCAATATTTTGGCGGACGCGTGACGCGAGCACCGGAGCCAGTGCACGGAAAGCCGACTCGCGTTAAGCACGACGGACGGACGATCTTCGCCGGCATTCCAAACCATTTCGATGCCGGTCGTTATCACAGCTTGATCGTCACCCGTGACGCTTGGCCGGATAAGTTGGAAATCTCCGCCACGTCCCCAGACGGCCTCGTTATGGGATTGCGTCACCGCGAGCTGCCAGTCGAGGGTGTGCAGTTTCACCCGGAATCGATCCTGACGGAACATGGGAGAAAGTTATTGCAAAACTTCCTCGCGCTTTGAGATAGTAGGTTAAGGGCTTTCTCCTGCCCGACGCGCCCTCTACTCACAAATCCCTTTATGCCGACGTCCAAAACAAATTGGCTCCTTAGCGCGCCGATCTCCGCGACGAGCGAAAAGGCGGAGACTCCGCTCTTTAAGTACCTTGCTCGTCTGATGCACGGCGAAGACTTGTCAGCAAAGGACGCGTCTTTGTTCTTTCGCGCGCTCATCGATCCCAACATCGGTTCGATCCAAATCGCGGCGGCGCTCACGGCCCTGACTGCCAAGGGCGAAACGCACGAAGAGTTGGCAGGAATGGCCGACGTCATGCGTGCAGCCGCCATAAAGATCAAATCGCCAAAAATGGCTGTCGATATCGCGGGCACAGGCTCGTCTGCGGCAAAGACCTTCAACGTATCAACCGCCGCCGCATTGGTCGCCGCAGGAGCAGGAGCCGTCGTCGCAAAGCAAAGCAATCGCGGCGTCACGAGTAAAAGCGGCAGCGCCGACGTGCTCGAATCACTCGGCGTAAAACCTGCCGCTGAAGCGCAGATCGCACAAGCAAGTCTCAGCGGCGCAGGCCTCACATTTCTTTTTGCGCCGAAGTTTCATCCCGCGTTGCGTCGAGTCGCGGACGTTCGCGGACGGCTCGGCATTCGCACGTGTATGAATTTGCTTGGCCTGCTCGCAAATCCGGCCGGGGTTTCGCGGCATCTGATCGGCGTTTGGCACAAATCGCTCGTCGAGCCGATGGCAAAGGCACTCGCACTATTGAAAGCGGAGAATTCATGGGTCGTTCACGGCAACGATGGCCTCGACGAGATCACGCTCGGCGGCAAAACTTTTATCGCAGCTGTGAAAGGCGGCAATGTAAAACCGTATTTGATCTCGCCGTCGGATTTTGGTCTTCGCGCAGCAAAAACCGATCACCTGAAAGCCGTGACGCCAAAAGAAAGCGCCGCGATAATTCGTGACGTGCTCGCCAGTCGCCGCCGTGACGAAGCCCGTTCCTTGATCGTGCTAAATGCCGCCGCCGCAATCTATCTCGCCGGACTCGCAAAAGATCCGGTTCAAGCCGCGCGTCTCGCCGAGCAATCGATCGACAGCGGAATGGCTCAGACGCGGCTCGACCGCCTCATTCAAGTTACAAATAAAAAATAGCTGCACAAGCCTCCGTCTTTGGAAAAGACGGAAGTGATGCGTTGAATGTTCCGCCCTTGCTCACGCACGTGGTTCTGCATCACAATTAACTGATGCTTTCGGCGATCTACGGCAAGATCATGAATCTGCGTAACGCGCAGTACGACAGTGGCGTGTTCGAGACGCACGATCTCGGAACGCGCACGATCAGTGTCGGCAACATCACCACCGGCGGCACTGGAAAGACGCCGCTTGTCGCTTATATTGCAGAAGTTTTAGCGGCTCGCGGTGAAAAAGTTTGTATCCTCACGCGCGGTTACGGACGCGCTGAAAAAAAGCAGAGAGTTATAGTTTCCGACGGCGAACAGGTTTTAGCCGATGCTGCGACGGGTGGCGACGAGTCGGTTGAATTAGCGCACAAATTATTAGGCAAAGCGATCGTTATCGCCGACGCCGACCGTGTTTCGGCCGCTGAATGGGCGCTTCGCAAATTCGGCGTCACCGTGTTTCTCCTCGACGATGGTTTTCAGCATCGGAAGGTTAAACGCGATCTGGATATTGTGTGTATCGACGCGACAAATCCGTGCGACGGAGGCAAAATGCTGCCGCTTGGCCGGTTGCGCGAACCACTCGCTGGTCTTGCTCGTGCTGATTGCATCATCATTACTCGCAGCGATTTAGTCGATGACATTACCGAACTGAGGGCCAGACTTACGAAGTGGAATTCTGATGCGGTGATGTTTGAGGCGAAGAATGTTATCAGCGCAATTACGCCGGTCGAAGAATTTCACGCAAAGACGCAGAGGTCGCAGAGTAAGAGTATGTCGCAACGCGCGTTTGCTTTTTGCGGAGTTGGCAATCCTGAAAGTTTTTTTGAACAGCTCAAGCGAGCGGGTGTAGAACCCGTCGCGACAAAAAGTTACGCCGATCACCATTTTTACTCGCAAGCAGACGTTAGTGAGATTGAGGCGAGTGCAAAATCGTACGGCGCAAAAGTCTTGCTTACGACGGCTAAGGACGCGGTGAAAATTTCAAATCTAAAATTTGAAATGTCGTGTTCCGTCGTCGAGATCGAAATGGAGATCGATGACAAGGATGAGTTCGAGGCGATCTTAATTTAAGAACACACGCCCTACCGGTCGTGTTTCCGCCTTCAACGCTATGCCGTCCCCGCGTCTCCGTGTCTTAGCATCATTTCCCCTTCTTGTCGCCCCAGTAAAATGCTCGGACGACAAGCACATAGACCAGCACAGAGATAAGCAGCAATAAAAAGAAAAATACAACCAACCACGCGAGAGGCGACATTTAGACAACGTCCTCCGTGACAGATTCGGCTTCATGGATGAGGCCAGAGAGCAGGCCGCGCTGGCCCTGGTGTTCGAGGATGTTGCGGTAAATTACGGTGGCGACGGCGACAATTGGAATCGATAAAAAGACGCCGGGGATGCCGGCGACCTGTTCACCGGCGAGCACGGACAAGATTATTGCGAGTGGATGCAGATGAATGCCGCCACGAACGATGCGCGGGTACGTAACGTAATCGTGAACGATCCGCAGCACGATAAGAAAGATCGCGACGTACAACGCCTTCCACGGATTGTCCGACGCAGCGGCGGTTAGCGTCACGATTACGGCTATGGTGAGCGGGCCGAGCAAAGGAACGAACTCAAAAATTCCGGCTAGTATGCCGAGCAGAAGGGCGTACTTCAATCCGAGGGCGTAAAACCCGATCGTGCAGATCAGACCGATGAGCACGCACGAAATAAGTTGCGCGCGTGTGTAGGCAGCAAGCGTTGTGTTGACGTCGGCCATAACTTTTTCGGCGCGAAAACGCCAGCGACCCGCAGGGAACATTCGTAAAACGAGCAGACGAAACGAATTTACATCCTTTAAAAAGAAAAACGCGAGCACGGGCACGAGCAGCAGCCACGGCAAATATGTGACCGAGATGAGGACGAAGTTGCCGACCGCAGCGGTAATGTAGCCGCCGATGTCGGTGGCCTTTTTGTTTAGCTCTGATTGAACCTCGTCAGGAATCCGCAGGCGGTCGAAGCGCCGATTGAGCTCTTGAGCTCGTTCGCGAAAGACGGTGCTGTAAGCGGGAAAATTCGAACCAAACTCCTTCGCTTGATCAATGACGCGCGGCGCGATGTTGGCGATCGCGATGCCTACAATCGTAAAAACGAACACGTATGCGATCACGATCGCGAACGAACGCGGCATTATTCTTTCGAGATTGCGCTCTTTGAACGGCCGTCTTATTATCCGCACAAGCGGATCGATCAGATACGCAAAGAAAACGGACAACACGATCAGGAAAGCAAGCGACGCAAGACTCATCACGATGACCTGAACCGAGCCAGCTATAAACAGCAAGATCAGAACGATGACGACGACGCGTGCAATCGAACGCACCGACGGCGAAGAGGAATCAAGATAAACGCGTCGCGCCGTCTGCTGACGCTCACGCAATTCGCGTTTGCTCACCGCTTTCGGTTTCTCATCGTTTTTCAGCTCGGCCATACGCTTTTTTACTATACGCTATTTGGCGGCGTTTGAATCAGCCGTTGTGTTGGTCTCGGGCGAGGGCGAATAATCTTCAACGGCGAAGCGCTCGTAGATCTCGGCGATGTTCCTAGGCGGTATCGCGTTGTTCGTGCCGATGATGAACGCTTTGCCGTTGTCGGCGGAAACCCGCCGATTCGCGTCCGTGGTGTTCAGCTTGATGACACTGCGGTCTTCGACGTCGATCTCGCCGCCGTCCTTTCGCCGCAGTACAAAAATATATCGAAAGTCGGCGGTGCGAAACTCGTCAAGCTCTTTTGCAAACGTCGTCTGACGCGGCGCGGCATTCGTCTGCGGCGACGTCTCTTTGCCCGACTTCAAAACGCCCTCGTTTGCACCGCAGGCGGTGGAGATTGCAAGAGCGAAAAACAGAAAATACTTGAATTCGTTCATATGCAAACAAGATCGAATCACAAAGTTCACAAAGGGAAGACACAAAGAGCACGAAGCTTTTTACAACGTGCCGTGTATGACTCGACGGATGCCGTTGCGGAGCATCAACTCATTGAAGTTAATTATCAATCCCCGTTTGTAACCACCTAAACGAAGATACGTCAAAACTGAGCAACAAAAATATCATGAATTGCCTCTACCGCCTTCACTTCAACAACACGCTTGTTCTCAACCAAAATATCGACACGATAACCACATTTAAGCCTTACGTTCTCATAAACAAGCGGCATCGGTTTTTGTTTTTCTGCGTAGATGCCACAAGAAGTTTTTTTTAAAAGGCATTCCTCGTATGCTCGTTCCAATAGGCCAGGCCTAAGATCGTAATGCACTTTCATCGCCAACCCGATAATTTTATGGGAAAGTTCATTTTCCGTCATCTTTGTGTCCTTTGTGTCTTCACTTTGTGAACTTTGTGATGAAGGCTTGTTACCTAAGGCTCTTCATCGTTACCATTCTGAGCATTCTTCGCATCATTCTTCTCTTCGTCGTCGAGGAGCTTTTTCTCTTCGTCGGTCGCGGGCGGCTCGTCTTTTGCTTCGTCGGGCGGAGCGCCTTTTTGTGCGCGAATTTTCAGCAGCCGTGCTTCATCGTCTTCATAGATCGTTTCGACCCAACCGCTCTCGAGCGCCTTGGCGATCATATCGGTGTTCTCTTGTGCGTCCGCGAAAATGTAATTCGCGCCAAAGCGTTCGCGGATCAGCGGCGCAGGATCGTCGATCTTGCCCTCGGTCAGATCTTTGAGTAGCGAGTAAAGCTCAGAATTCTCGGTGTAAAGATAATTCGGGTCGAGGCCGTAAACATATCGGTGCTTTGTATCGTAGAAAAACATCTTCGGGAAATCGTCCCACGTGCAGTTAAAGATGATCTCGCCCGCGGGAATATTATCTGCTCCCGTCTCGTCGAGCCCAGTGGCGAATTCCATCGTGCGACGGTACTTGTCACCGGGCTCGTTCGTCTTTATGTTGTCGATCATGCCCGCCTGGTCAAAGCCAAAGCGATGCAAGCCGACGAGATTGTAGAACCAAAAGGTGCAAAGCAGAACGCCGACGACCCACGGAGCGGCGGCGCGCGCGGCAACCCACCACTCTTGTTTTTCCGTGAGTTTCGGCGCGTCGGTGTATGGCTCGATGTCGCGTTGAAATTCTTCGGGAAGCTCGGCGCTTTGTTTCGTCGTAAACGCCTGCCACGCAAAAGCCGCAAACAATATAGCGAACGGCGGGAAGTATTCGGCAAAACGCTTTGAGCGGAACTGCGCCGCAAGCAAAATACTCGTAAACACCAGGAAGAACGTCGCTTTCTCGGGCAGCTTGCCGCCACGTGGCACAAAAAGTATGTAGCCGATCAGCATCGCCGCTAGCGCGATCGGGAAATTCATCAGCAGCTCCATTCCCGAGTACGAATACCACTCGCCACCGACCGCAACGGCGAAGTCACTGCCGACTTTGAACTTCGTCCAAAAATGCTCAAGGAATAGACCGATGTTCTGCGGGAAGTATGGGTTGATGATATTGCCCGCGACCATTCCACCGGTTGTGAAGGCAACCGGCCGCCATTCGAAGCGGCGTTCGTTCCAACCGATGATCGCCGTCCAAATTATCGCCGCGAACCAAAGCAGCGGAAACAAACTGTAAGTCCACACAAACGCGAACATCAACGGCAGCAGCCATTTGTAATTTCGTTCAAACAGCAGATAGATGCCAAGCACCGTGATGATGATCGTGAGCGGCGGCGCTTTTGCCATGTTCATGCGGTAGAAGAAGGCGTTCGAGCAGGTCATGATCGCGGCGAACCAGATGAGCTGATACTTTACGTCGTAGCGGTAGAGCAGCCAATACACCGAAAAAATCGCGAGCGTCGCGTAAAAGATCGCCGCGACCTTTGCCGCCGTTACGGGTTCGAAGAACCACAGAAACGGGATCTGCAAAAGGTGAAAAAGAAAGTGATGATCGGCGTAATCTTTTGCATTGAGAACCGTCAGCGGCAGCCATTCGAATGTAGGCAGCCACTTGAACTGTTTGAAATTTTCCCAAAGCAACGACGACCATTTGATGTGGTAGTAACCGTCCCAGTCGCCGCAGCAGATCGCGTCGGTCCGTGTCTGCAAAAACGAGATCACCATCAACGTCGCTACAAAACCAAAGATCAGATAGATCACGCGCGTCGCCTGCTCGCTGTCGAGATATGCGCTCCAGCTTTGCTTTTTGGCGGTTTTCGTGTCGGTTGGTTCGTTTATGATTTCTTCCATGAGTGCGTTGAATAAAGGAAAAAGTATCACGCGACATCGCACGCGAGCAACTGTGTCAGTAGCCCGCACGTAAGTACGGGCTACTTTTGCGCCGAAGGAGCCCTTACTTATGGGCGGGCTACTGACACCGCGGTTTCTGCAATAGGATTTGTTACACTCTTTCTTCGCGATGTATCCGAAAGGCAATCTTTTTATTCCGGCTTCTCACGGTCAGCTCGAAGGGATCCTAAAGGAACCGCCAGGCGAACGACGCGCCGTCGCGCTCGTTTGTCATCCGCATCCGCTCGGTGGTGGAACGATGCACAATAAGGTCGTCTTTCGCGCCGCAGCAGGTTTGGTTGACGCAGGACTGACAACCTTGCGATTCAATTTTCGCGGCGTCGGAGCATCCACGGGCGAGCACAACGAAGTCGAAGGCGGCAGAGAAGATGTCCGAGACGCTTTGGAATACTGGTCGTCGGAATATCCCGACGAAGACATTACGCTCGCAGGCTTTTCCTTCGGCTCACGCACGGGCATGGAGGTCGGCATGCATGACGACCGTGTCGTTCGGCTGATCTCGATCGGCACGCCGGTCGATAAATATCATGATTACGATTTTTTGACGCAAGTCGAAAAGCCGATACTATTTGTTCATGGCGACGCGGACGAATTCGGCTCGGTTGATAATCTTAAAAAACTCGTTGATCAAATACCGACAGCCGAACTCGTCGTCTTCGAAAACTGTGGACATTTTTTTGACGAGCACTTGAACGAGTTGCGAGATACGATTCGCAATTGGGTGGTAAAAATACTACGCGAAAACTAAACACAAAGGACACAAAGGGAAGAACACAAAGAACACTGAGAGAACCCACATGATGACGGAAAACGAGCTTGCCACAAAAGTTATTGGTTTAGCGATTGAAATTCATCGTACGCTCGGTCCGGGTTTATTAGAAAATGCCTACGAAGAATGTTTGTTTTACAAAATTCTCGAATCAGGGCTTTATGCTGTAAAACAGCAGCCGATGCCGTTGGTTTTTGAAGGCGTAAAACTCGAGTGCGGATATCGGATCGACTTAATTGTTGAAAGTAAATTGGTTGTCGAAGTTAAAAGTGTCGATGCGATTCACCCGATTCATCTTGCCCAAACTCTAACGTATCTAAGATTAGGCGATTTCCGGCTTGCATTGCTGATAAATTTTAATGTCGAATATTTACGCGACGGAATAAAACGCGTGATCAACCGCAAGCTTTGATTTTTTTTGGTGCTCTTTGTGTCTTCATTTTGTGCCCTCTGTGTTTAAAAGAGCGCAATTTAACTGATCCAGCTAAATTTATGGAAACTATGAATCAAAACAGAGACGCCGCGATACGTCTGACGATGATGCCGCGTGACACAAACGCACACGGCACGGTTTTTGGCGGTATTATTTTGAGTTACATCGACGTCGCCGGCGGCGTCGAAGCTGTGCGGCACACAAAGCACAATCGCTTTGTAACCGTTGCGATGAAGGAAGTTATCTTTCACGAGCCGGTCTTTATCGGCGATCTAGTTAGCTTTTATGCAAAGACGATTCGAGTTGGCAACACGTCGATCACGATCCACGTCGATGTAGAGGCTGAACGCTTTGGCACGCCGGGCGTGCTCGTAAAAGTTACTGAGGCAGAAGTTAGTTTTGTCGCGATAAATGAAGCTCGTGAAAAGGTTCGAATCGGAGACTAAACTTGCGCTCAAAGGTTCGTTATGCCAAATTCAATTTAAATAGAAGGAGATTTTTGATGCCACAAATTACTGCCGAAACGGCAACAGGAGCAACTACAATTGACGCAGATGCGGGCAAGAAGCTCGTCCTCGCGCTCGAAGACAACGGCGTTGACATTTTGCACCGCTGCGGCGGCAATGCTCGATGCACAACCTGCCGCGTCGAGGTTTTGTCGGACAATGTCGGCACGCGAACTGACGACGAAGAGGCGATACTTTCAACTAAAGAAGGTATTAGCGACAACATGCGGCTGTCTTGTCAGATTCGCTTGAGCGACGACATTCACGTTCGCGTTATCAATCAGGCAAGCGTCGCCGGTATCGACGCGGGGACACGGCCGGAAGATTAAATTATCTACCACCCCGCGGCTAGAAGCCGCACCCCTCCTAATCAAGGAGGGGAGCTTTATGATTTAGGAGACAATATGGGAACTAACACGACTTACACAGCGAAAACATTTGACCTGAGCGATCTGACCGGCATCTCAAACGAGACGCTGGCGATGCACTTTAAACTTTACGAGGGCTACGTAACGAACACGAACACCTACAACCAACGCATCGCCGACATGATCGGCAGCGGCGAACTCGACGCAACGCAGGTCGCGGCGTTTAGCGAGATCAAGCGGAGATTCGGCTTTGAATACAATGGCATGGTGCTGCACGAATATTACTTCGAAAATATGATGAAAAACGGCACCGGCGACCCGACAGGCGGCGACTTTAGGACCGCAGCCGAGGCGAGCTTTGGCAGCTACGAAGTTTGGAAGGCCGACTTTGTAAACACTGGCAAGATGCGCGGCGTCGGCTGGGCGGCGTGCTATCAGGATCCGACGAACGGCGCAGTCTCAAACCACTGGATCAACCTTCACGAAACCGGCAACGTCGCCGGCTACAAGCCGATCCTGATAATGGACGTCTGGGAACACGCGTTTATCAAAGATTACGCGCCGGTCGATCGTCCAAAATACATCGAGGCGTTCTTCTCGAACATCAACTGGACGGTCGTGAATTCGCGGCTCGGCTAGCCCAAGAGATTGCCGCAAAAAGGCGCAAAACTCGCAAAAATGAGATAATCACTTTCTGCGATTTTTGCGCATTTTTGCGGCCATTGTTTTTATGATCGAAGAAAAAGTTCTAGTCCAAAATTTTCTCAACCGCAAGCAGCGTGAGCGGCTCAAGAAACCGGATTGGCTAAAGATCAAGCTCGGCGACCCGCGCAATCAAAACGCCGTGCTCGATCTCATCAGCGGCCTAAATCTGCACACCGTCTGTCAGGAAGCGAAGTGCCCGAACATCTTCGAGTGCTGGACGGACAAGACTGCGACCTTCATGCTTGGCGGCGACACTTGCACGCGGCACTGCGGCTTTTGTGCGGTTAATAAGGGCGAGCCGATGGACCTCGATCCTCTCGAACCCGTCCACGTCGCAGAGGCCGTAAAGCATCTCGATCTAAAACACGCTGTCATCACTTCGGTAAATCGCGACGACCTCGCCGACGGCGGTTCTAAACACTGGGCCGAGACGATCTTTCGCGTGCGCGAGATGAATCCCGACTGCAAAGTCGAAGTCCTAATTCCAGATTTTAACGGTGACGAAACCGCTCTGAATAATGTTTTAATAGCTCGCCCCAACGTACTCAATCACAACACTGAGACGATAGCCCGTCTCTACCGCCGCGTTCGCCCCGACGCAATCTATGACCAGTCGATGGAACTACTCGCACGCGCCGCGCATTTTCGCGACACACAACAGCCGACGATGCTCACAAAGAGCGGCATCATGGCGGGCTTAGGAGAAACTTTCGACGAAGTCGTCGATCTAATGCGCGACCTACGCAAAGCCTCGTGCAACATCATGACCATCGGCCAATATTTGCAGCCCTACGAAAAACGCCTGCCGGTCGAACGTTACGTGACGCCGGAAGAGTTCGCTGAGTGGAAAAGACAAGGCGAGGCGATGGGCTTCAAACACGTCGAATCGTCACCGCTGACACGCTCGTCGTATCACGCAAGACAGCAAACAGAAAGTGGAAAAATAGCTTGAACATGCCCATTTATCATACTTTGTTTACAATGGCTGAATTGCTTCCCATCTTAAACTTATTAGTTCTCACCATAACTGTTGTCGTTTTGATAATTTATGCTCGCGATACGAATCGCATAGCTAACCAAACTCAGGAAGCTAACTTGCGGCCTGTCATTCTGCGTGCCGGTTATATCAAGGGCTGGAGCGACCTTAAACCTTATCGCGGTAATCAATCGGACGATACAACGATACTTGTATTTACCAGCTTTAAGAATATCGCAACAGACATCAGTGGTTCGATTGTAATTAACAAGTACAAGTATCGTCTGCTTTTTGGAAATGAGGTTACTAAGATAGAGTCCCGCGTGATTACATCGGAGAGGACAATTACTCCAGAATCGCCGTTAATTCGTTATCAATTGAAATGGGGATGGATTCCCGCGGCGACAATAATCAATGCCTTATTTAAAGAAGATGATCGCGAACCTGTTAACGAGGAAAATCAAATCCGTATCAATTACAGAGATATCGAAGGCAATGAATTCTTTACTATCGAGGACTCAAACTTTGTGCAAAAATGTTTCAAGAAGTAACTTTGTTTGTTGCTAAATCCGCACTAAAGCGAGAACCTTAAAATAATTATGAACGAAACTGACAAACAAAACGCAATTGCGGTCTTGAACAAGATCTTGGAGTTGGAACTTGCCGGCGTTGTGCGATATACGCATTACAGCTTGATGGTTTACGGTTATAACCGAATACCGATCGTGTCGTGGCTCAAGGGCAACGGCGACGAATCGCTGATGCACGCGCATAAGGCGGGCGAATTTGTGACAATGCTCGGCGGTCATCCGAGTTTGAAGATCGGGCCGCTGCTCGAGACTGAGAAGCACGACATCGGCGACATCTTGCGCGAGAGTCTTGAGCAAGAGAAGTCCACGCTCGCGGCTTATCGTGAACTGCTCGCTCTTGCCGATGGAAAGTCAGTTTCGCTCGAGGAATATGCGCGCGAGATGATCTTGCTCGAGGAACTTCATCTCGACGAGGTCAACAAAATGTTACGCAAGCCCGGCGAGATCGCGCCGTTCAGTGAGTAATATGAAACTCAAAACGATTTATAGCCTTGTACTTGCTGTGGTTTTGCTGCTCGCAGTAAATTGCTTCGGGGGTGATTTTGCGACGCTGGATGTGATCGGCTTCTCAAAGGACGGACTTTACCTTGCATTCGAAGAATACGGCATACAGGATGGCTCGGGGTTTCCTTACTCTAATATCTATTTTATCGACACTGCAAAAAATGCGTACGCCGCGCCGCGCATCGCCGTCACGATTGAGAAAGAAACTGCTAGCGAAACTACGGCAGGCAACCGTTCTGCTGTTCTCGCTGCAAAAAAATTAAAACAATTCGGCATCGTCAAAGGCAACGTCGGCAAGCTCGTCGTTTCGCATCTGATGACCGATCTCACATTTGACGGCGAAGGCGACAAGTCGGTAATAAAATTCGCCGAGGAGATCGGTTCGATGTATCACCGCGGCGATTACGAATTAATGATCACTCAAACCCCGATCAAAACAAAAGACTGCGAAGTGTTTGAGGACGAGACAAAAATGCTCGAACTAAAACTTACTAACAAAGAAGACGACACGATTAAGTTTCTGCAAAAAGATACTACGTTGCCGGCTAGCCGCGGCTGCGCGATCGACTATCGAATGCAGGACGTTTATCTTTACAAAGAATTCATAGCGGTTTTCGTCGGCGTGTTTACGCGCGGTTTCGAAGGGCCCGACATGCGATTTATGGCGGTCACAGGAACTCTGAAATAACTTTTCTAGCGCGCGAATGCCAATCCTCGAAACCGAAAGGCTCACAATACGTGAACTCGACTCCGCCATCGACGCGGAGTTTATTTTTGAACTGCTCAACACTCCAAAATTTGTACAATACATCGGCGACCGCGGCGTGCGTTCCGTCGAACAAGCTCGCGATTTTATCGACCACCGCTATCGTGCGAGTTACCGCGAACACGGGTTTGGACTTTATTTGGTTGAAGTTAAGTCGCATGAAATTGGCGTGTCCGACACGCTCCCTACCGGTCGTGTTTCCGCCTTCAGCACGCCCACGGCCATTGGAATCTGCGGTTTTGTAAAACGCGATTACCTGGAGCACGCTGACATAGGTTTTGCGTTTCTGCCGCAGTTTGAACGGCGAGGTTACGGTTTTGAATCGGCAACTGCGATGCTGAACTACGGTAGAGAGTCGCTCGGCTTTGAGCGCGTCTTCGCCATAACTTCGCAGGACAACGACGTTTCGGGTAAACTGCTCACAAAGCTCGGTTTCAGCTTAAACGGCATTTTTACGACGCCGGATGGCGAGGAGCTGAAGCTTTACGAGATTCAATTATGAAGTTCGGTCTCATTGCGGGTAACGGGCAGTTCCCTCTTCTTGTCCTTGACGGCGCACGACGAAACGGCGCTTCACTGGCCGTTGTCGCAATCAAAGAAGAAACTGATCCGCGCATCGACGAGATTGCGGAGAATGTTACTTGGGTCGGGATCGGCCAGCTTGGCAAGATGATCTCGTTTTTCAAAAAGAACGAAGTCGAAAAAGTTATGATGGCCGGGCAAGTTAAGCATGTGCAAATTTTTTCTAGTGCGATGCCAGACGTGCGAATGGTGAAGATGCTTTGGAATCTGCCGCGGCGAAACACAGACGCGCTCATCGGCGGCGTGGCTGACGAGCTTGCAAAAGAAGGCGTCGAACTTATTGACTCAACGCACTTTATAAAAGATCAACTCGCGCTGACCGGCGTTCTCACTAAACGAAAACCAACCGATATTGAGACAGAGAATATCGAATACGGTTTGCATATTGCACACGAGATCGCGCGGCTCGACCTCGGCCAGACAATTATCGTTCGCGCAAAAGCGTGCGTCGCGATCGAAGCGATGGAGGGAACGGACGCGACGATTCGACGCGCAGGTGAGCTTGCAAACGGCAAACTTACAGTCGTCAAAGTCGCAAAGCCCTATCAAGATATGCGCTTTGATGTTCCGGTCGTCGGCGTGCCGACCATTCAAGCGATGATCGAAGCCGGTGCGACTTGTCTTTCGGTCACAGCGGGCAAGACGCTGATCTTCGACCGTGATGAGATGATCGCTCTCGCCGATAAAAATAAAATCTGTATTATTGGGTCGCCTCAGGAAACAAAATAGCTAGAGCGCGCGTAAGACACACAAAATTTGGAGAAAAAAATGAAGAGAAACCTTATTGCATTACTCACTATCTTTGCGTTTGTCAGCTCATCGTTTTCGCAGGCGACAGTCGTAAAAATCACGTCTGCGGAGAAAAAGATCGCCGACGGCGTGACCGCCAAACAACTTAGCGACTATTTACATTTTGTCGCGTCCGACGAGATGGAAGGCCGTGATACGCCGTCGCGCGGGCTCGACACAACGGCGAAGTTCATCGGCATGAATCTTTCGCGTTGGGGCTTTAAACCGGCAGGCGATAACGGCACGTTTTACCAGAAGATGGCGATGACGCGCGAGGCCCTCGATACGGCAGCTACAACCCTAGAGATTAACGGTCAGAGTTTTGTATTGAACGAAGACTTTTATCGCGTCAGCGGAACGGGTACGGCGAGCGGCACGGTTGTTTTTGGCAAAGACGGATGGATGGTGAAGTCAAAGGGCATCGATGCTTTCGCCGGTGTCGATGTAAAGGGCAAGATCGTCGTTCTCTCGAGCCAGGGATTTAGCCAGGCTACGGTCATCCCGCGACCAAACGGCGTCACCGACGACGATCTAAAGGGCGAGCCAGGCGTCGATTGGGCAAACCCAATGACCTATGCAAAGAAAAAAGGGGCGGCCGCGGTGATCGTGATCGCACCGCCGCAGCTTCAGGGAATGTGGGGACGATTGCGAGGATTCCTTGGCGGCGGTAGTTTGTATGTCGATAAACTTCGAAACACGCCGACCAATTCGAATACGGATATACCGGCGTTCTTAGTTTCCGAAAAAGTCGCGAACGCAATTTTTAACGGTGAAGCCGCTGACAAAAATTCGGCGACGGCATTTGAGACAAAAAAGAGTGCGAAAGCAAGCGCCGCAACTAAAATTGAAAAGCTGATGACGCAGAACGTCGTTGCCGTTTGGGACGGCAGCGATCCGGTCTTAAAAAATGAAATGGTCGCCATCGGAGCGCACTACGATCACGTCGGCGTGAATCCGAATACTCAAGGAGCGGACAAGATCTTCAATGGTGCCGATGACGACGGTTCGGGGACGGTTGCGGTGTTGGCGATTGCCGAGGCTCTAGCGAAAGCTCCAAAGCGGCCAAAACGCTCGGTTTTGTTCGTTTGGCACGCTGGCGAAGAAAAAGGTCTGTGGGGCAGCGAGTATTTTAATAAGTTCCCTACTGTCAACATCAAGCAGGTAATCGCCGCGCTCAACATCGACATGATCGGCCGCTCGCAAGATCCGAATAACATCATCAAATGCGACGCTCCCGGTAAACGTTGTAACGAAGAGCTTTCAAAGGCAAACGAAATTTACGTGATCGGCAAAGACATGATGAGCTCGACGCTCGGAGCAGTGGTTGACGGCACAAATAAGGGCTATTTGAATCTTGCTTACAACACGCGATACGACGATCCGAAAGATCCTAACCGCTTTTTCTTCCGGTCCGATCATTTTAACTACGCGTTGAATAAGATTCCGATAGCCTTTTGGTTTGACGGCGAGCACGAGGATTATCACGGAGCCGGCGACCACCCCGACAAAATCGACTATGCAAAGATGGAAAAAGTAACGCGAACGATTTTGTTGACGCTTTGGGAACTCACGGACGTTAAGTCACGTCCAAAGGTCGATAAAGAGTTACCTAAAGAACTAACGCAACGGTAAATAGAGCAAAGCGTAAAAAACGTAAGAGGCAAAATGAGAAACAGCAGTTTCGCTTTGCCTTTTTACTTTTGACCTTTTACTTGCGTAAGCCGATACGCCTCGGATTTGCTCAATCCAAATTCCTTTGCAGCTTTTTTCAGCGAGGATTTGTGATCCAAACCTTCTTTTTCCAACGCTTTAACTCGTTTAGACAGTGTCTTTACGGACGGCTGCTCGATCATTTTTGCAGAAGCTCGATCGATAACAAGCACGATCTCGCCTTTTACATTTTTAACAGCAAATCTTGCTGCAAGGTCGGCGAGACTGCCGCGGGCGATCTCTTCATGAAGTTTTGTCAGCTCGCGTGCAACGGCTGCGCTACGGCTGCCTAAAATTTCGGCGCAGTCGGCGAGAGATTTGCCGAGACGATGCGGCGCTTCGTAAAACACCAAAGTTGCCGGAACATCGCGAACCTCTTCGAGCCGACGACGGCGCTCACCTTTTTTCGCCGGTAAAAATCCTCCAAAGAATATCGAGTCTGTCGCTAAACCCGATGCGGTCAATGCAGCTACAAACGCGACCGCTCCCGGAATAGCAACTACATCGGCGCCAATCTCTATCGCTCGCTGAACGATGCGAAAGCCCGGATCACAAATGCCGGGCGTTCCGGCATCGGACACCACGGCGACAGATTCGCCTTTGATCAGACGGTCGGCGAGTTCGTCGGCGCGCTCGTGCTCATTGTGCTCGTGATAACTCACAAGACGATTGGATACACGAAAATGATTAAGCAGTTTGAGCGTGTGCCGCGTATCTTCGCAGGCAATCACGTCAACGCTGCGCAACACATCGAGCGCGCGGAACGTGATGTCCTGCAAATTGCCGATCGGCGTGGCGACGAGATAGAGCGTTCCGAGCATTGTCTAAATGTAAACCTGCTCTCGCCGTAACACAAACAAAAAGGCCTGAATCATCGAAGATTCAGGCCACGAAAAATTATTTACAAGCTTGTTAGAAAGGCCACCAGCTCGGTTTGTTGACGCCGCCTTTGCCCCAGCGTCCGTTGTTGCCGTTGCGATTGCGTCGGTTGTTGCGGTTGTCGTAACCGTTATTGCCAAGCGCGTCGAGATCGTTGCGGATGCCTTGCCAAAGATTCTCTGTGTTGTTGCCGAGTCTCATGCGATAGATCACGCGGTCGACTTGTCGGCCGAGATCGACAACGCGATTAACCTCGTTCGAATTCTGACGATCATTGTTACCGAGATCGTTGACGGCGTTGCGAAAATCTCTCACAAGATCGTTGATCTCGTCTTCCTGATACGTTCCGTTGTAGCGACTACGGTCGAGGTCGCGATCAAGCTCACGCTGAAAGTCTTTTGTGCGATTTTTTAAATTGCGCACGATCGAACGCATGTCACCACTGTTTCCATACTGGCCATATTGACCATTACCGTAACCGCCATTGCGGCGGTTGTAATCGTCGTCGTCGCGATCACGATACTGAGCGGAGGCGATGGCCGGCAAACCCAAAACGAGTAAAGATAATGCCGCGATTGTTATAAAATTTTTTATTCTGTTCATTGTTATCCCCCAATTCATAAAGTTCGGGCAATGAGTCCCGACCTGTCGGGATTGCTCCGTTTGGGAGATAGCAATGACCGTGCCAAAAAGAAAAACCCTGTTTTTACAGGGTTTTTATGCGAACTGTATCGGCTGCTTGAAGTAAATTTCAACCATGTCGTTTACCCGACATTCCATTACGTTTGGCTAATCATGAACGTGCGACTTGACGATATTGCCGAGCGCGTTTGCCGCGCAGATGCGCCCCGACGATGCGACTTTGCCGTTGAGCGCATCAAGTTTGTCGGCAGTTTTTAGAATGCGCTCGCGCAAGTTTTTCATCGAGATGCGCGGTTCGCTGGCGATGATGAGCGCTGCCACGCCCGAAACATACGGCGTCGCCATCGATGTGCCCGAAGCTTCGCGATAATCGCTGCCAAGCCACGTTGAGATGATCGCCTTGCCGGGGGCGGCAACATGGACCGTTTTTACTCCAAAGTTTGAGAATGATGCAAGATGATCGGTGCGGTCGAGCGCTGCGACGCTGATGACATTTGGCAGATCGTAATTTGAAGGATAATGCGGACGGCGGTCGTTGTCCGAGCCGTCATTACCTGCGGCGGCGACAAACAAAATTCCTGCGTCACCGGCTGCGCGGATCGTGTCTTCAAGCGCTTTCGATTTCGAGGTCGAGCCCCAACTTGCGCTGATGACGCGAACGTTCACGCCGTTTTTCTTTCGGTCGATGGCGTAATTTATTGCCTCGATAGCGTCGTTGGTCGAACCGAAACCGCCACGGCCAAGGAACTTGAGCGGCATTATTTTGACATTCCAATTTATACCCGCGATGCCTTCGCCGTTATCGCCTTCGGCTCCGATAATGCCGGCGCAATGCGTACCGTGGCCGTTATCGTCCATAGGATCGCGAATTTCAGAAGTGGCGTCATAACCATTAATGTCATTAAAAGCGCCAAGTTCGTCGTCGGTATAAGCCGGAACATTCGCGGGCCGCGTCCACATGTTGCTCATCAAATCGACGTGCGTGTAATCGACGCCGCTGTCTAGCACAGCGACAACTACTTCGTCGCTGCCTTTTGTTGTTTCCCAAGCTTTTAACGCATCAAGATCGGCGCCCTTCATTCCGCCGTCGGCTCCCGAATTATTCAGCGCCCATTGTTCACTGAACATAGGGTCGTTTGGGTGTTCGACAGCGCAATTCCTAATGCATTTCCCTTCTTCATCCAACATTGGCTCGCTGAATGCGAAGTCCCTCTCGATCTCCTTCTGAATCGGATCGTCGAGTTTGATCTCTAAATTAGGTTCGGCGTATTCAACATTGCTCATCGCCGCGTACTGAGCAACGACAGATTGTGCTGCGGCGTTGTCGAGATCGTCGATGACGGCAAGTCCGTTTACGGACTCGATCTCGTCCGACAAGGTGTCGTTATTTGCGCTTGCGATTGCGCGAATTTGCTCAACGGTGACGCCGGGTTTGAAACGAACGATTACTTCTGGCACAGAGCTAACAGTCGCGGGGAGATCATTTTTGCGCTCAAACGTTTTTCTCGGCACAGCGTCGTGTGCGGTCAGGGCTGTCTTCCAACGCTCGATCTCTCCCAAGACCGCTGCAAAAACAATAAGCACCGTGGCGAGCCCGACGTGTATCCAAATATTATTGCGATTCATGATGTTACCTCTGCGGACAATCCCGATATATCGGGACTCGTTCCGTTATGATTTTACGACGTAATTTTCACCCTTAAAGTTGTGCAGCCGCAGCTGATATTTGTCGCCGCGATACTCGTAAGTCTTGCCGTCCGCCGCGAGTTTGATCTGCCAGCCGTCGGCGATCATCTGCGCCGCCATCTCGCCTTTCTCGGGAGCGCCGAGCGACATGTCGGCAAACTCTTTATTCACAACGCCCTTTTCACTGATCTTGTCATCACCAATCTTTAAACGCTTTGCTAGATCGCGTGTTGCGTGCTCAACTGCAGATTCCTTAGTAAAACGCATGATTCGATCTTGCTCTGTTTACGAGCTTGAGTCAATGAAAGTTCGGACGGTTTTCTTTGCGTCCTCTGCGGCTTGGCGGGAGAAAAACTGTTCCCGCAAAGACGCAAAGGACGCAAAGACAAATCACCTTTTAGTTGCAAGGTTGCGAGTAATCTCTACAATCGCCGGAATAATAAACGTCGCGCAGGCAAAACCTAAGATTGTCCCAGTAACAAATCGTGACAGGTGCGTGTTCTCCCAGATACCAGACATTGTCAACGACCAGTCGATCGATATCGGCACCAGCGAGAGAAACAGCCAAACGCGCGGTAGTGGTTCGATCTCGCCGATGTTTCGCCACAGCGGATAGATTGCGAAACCTAACAGCAGTCCAAAATACACGCCGAAACATCGTGAGCAGACGCCGAACGGCTCGCCCGCGATGTGGAAAGAGCGTTCGGCTTGCTGATGACAAATAAAACTGAAGAAGTGATAGATCGGCGATGCAATGCTGAGGAGACCGTTTGTTTTTGCGATCGGTGCCAGCAAAATTGCGATTACCCAAGCCAACACGACCGCCAGACCGATGGCCCAGACTTTGCACGCTTGCCGCCGCATCGCCGCAATAACAGTTTGAGAGTTGTAGCCGTCGAGGCCCGCGTTCATACTTATCCGTTAGTAATGTTTTATATTCCAAATGTCGGGTTGTCTAGCGATTATTAAACAATTGCGTGAAATCCCGCGTATAAAAACAAGATTTGTTCTCGAACACTGAATTTTAAGGAAAGATTTATGCGAACTTTTATCAATAGAAGTGCGGCCGGTTTCATGCTGATGGCGATAGTGCTGTCGCTCGGAGTCGCGACTCGGGCTCAAAAGGCGAAACCGCCGGCTGGGATCAACGTGCCGGTCACGTATTACAAATTGGGCAATGGCCTCAAGGTCGTCCTATCGCCCGAACGCAGCGCGCCGCTTGCGACGATCGCCGTCTATTACAACATCGGGTTCCGGATTGAGCCGCGTGACCGTACGGGTTTTGCGCACCTTTTCGAGCATTTGATGTTTCAAGGCTCAAAGAATCTCGGCAAGATGGAATACATCCGTCTCGTCGAGAGCAATGGAGGCGTACTCAACGGTTCGACGCGTTTTGATTTTACAAATTATTTTGCCGTCGTTCCGTCGCACAAGGTCGAGACTTTGCTCTGGGCCGAAGCCGACCGCATGCGCGGCCTCGACATCACGCAGGAAAATCTCAAAAACCAGCAAGGTGTCGTCGGCAACGAGGTAAAAGTCAACGTGCTGAATCAACCGTACGGCGGCTTTCCGTGGATAGATCTGCCGATGGCCGCATTTACGAACTGGTACAACTCGCACAATTTCTACGGCGAGCTCGAAGACATCGAAGCTGCCACGATGGCCGACGCCAAGACCTTTTTCGACAAGTACTATTCGCCGAAGAATGCGGTGCTGGTCGTGACTGGCGACTTCAACGAGCGCGAAGCTCGCGGCTGGATAGAAAAATATTTTGCAGACATTCCGGCGCAAACACCCGACAAGATTCCAGATATTAGTGAGCCGCGTCAGACCGAGGAAAGAACCGTTACAAAATCGGACAAGCTCGCAAACAAGCCCGGCGTGGCGTTCGGCTACAAAATGCCCGAGCGCGGCACGCCCGAGTATTACGCGATGGGTTTGATCGACCAGATAATGGTGCAGGGTGAGGACAGTTTGCTTTACAAAGAGTTTGTTAAAGATAGAGGTTTTACCGGCGGTGTTGGGGGCGGCATCAACTCGGGCCTCGGCAATATGTTCAACTACAACGGCCCGATGCTGTTCGACATTAGCGTGATCCACGACGACAAATTCAGCGCGGCCGATATTACAAAGTCGCTCGACTCGGTCGTCGCCAGTTTGCAGGAGAAAGATGTTTCGCAAAAGGACATCGACCGTGGACTGGTGAAACTTCGTTCGGGTCTTTACGACACAATGACGCAGTTTGGCGGCTTTGGCCGCGCCGATCTGCTTGCGTGTTTTGCGATCTTTGACGACAATCCGCAAAAGATAAATCAGATCGAGGCGAACTTTCGGCGCGTCACGCCGGCTTTGATCAAGAGAACCGCGAAAGAATACCTTCGCAGCACAAACCGCACGACGGTAGTTTTGAAAGCTGAGGGCAAATAAAATGATGAAGAAGATATTTTTTACACTAAGAACCGCTGCCATCGCGTTACTTTTATTCGCGGTTGTCGCTAACACATTTGCACAAAAACAAACTCCGCCCGCGGGCGGACAGCCAAAGCCTTTCGTCTTTCCAAAACAGGAAGTTTACACGCTGCCGAACGGAATGAATGTCACCCTTGTGCCTTACGGTTCGGTCCCGAAAGTCGCGTTTCAGGCCGTGATCTACGCCGGCACGAAGGACGACGCAAAAGGCAAAAAAGCACTCTCCGAAATGGTCTGCATGATGTTGAAAGAAGGAACGCAGACGCGCGCTGCCGAACAGATCGCACGCGAAACCGCCGAGATGGGCGGCGGCCTAAATGTCGGCACGGGCACCGACAGCACGAATTTATCGGGCGAGGTTTTAACTGAGTTCGGTCCGCAGTTTGTAGCTCTGTTGGCAGACGTAATACAAAATCCACACTTCAAATCTGAAGATCTCGAGCGTATTCGCGCAAACAAACTTCGCGCGCTTGCGGTCGCCCGAACGCAGGCCGGCAATCAGGCGTGGTCAAAGTTTCGCGAGGTCATCTTCGCCGGCCATCCCTACGCACAGATCAACCCGACCGACGACGAGGTCAAAGGTTATACGCTCGACGACGTTCGCAACTTTTACACAGAGTTTTACGGCGGAACACGCACCGATCTTTACGTGGTCGGCAAGTTCGACACGGCGGCGGTTAAGAACGCCATCAGCAAGGCATTCGGCGGTTGGAAACGCGGAACAGCGGCGACGCGTAACGTCCCAACCATAAATGCAAAACGGGCGTTCGCGATGATGGACCGTCCGGACTCGCCCCAGTCGACGATCTATCTCGGCATGCCCGGTCCCGCGGTGTCGGATCCTGATTACGCAAAATTCGTTGTGATGGATTCAATACTCGGCGGCGCGTTCGGCTCGCGGATCACCGCCAACATTCGCGAGAATAAGGGTTACACGTATTCACCCGGCAGCTTTTTGTGGAACCGCTACAAAACCGGTTACTGGGTGCAGAGCGCCGACGTGACGACCGAATTCACCGGAGCGTCGATCAAGGAAATTCTTTTTGAGATAAATCGGATGCGCACCGAGCCGGTCGGCGACACTGAGTTAAGCGGAATAAAAAGTTATCTCATCGGCCTCTATGTTCTGCAAAATTCGGCGCGCACCGGTGTGATCGGCCAACTTGAGAGCATGAATTACAACGAACTTGGCAAAGATTATCTCGACAGCTATGTTCAAAAACTTTCCGCCGTGACTGCCGCCGATGTGCAAGGGATGGCGAAAAAATATCTCGTCGAAGAAAAGATGGCTCTCGTCGTCGTCGGTGACAAGGCGAAGATCTCGGAGCAGCTTAAACCGTATGAAAGGTAGCTAGAAGCAGGCTATTGGACTGCGGGGAGTTTCTGTTTCGTAGCTTGAGGACCGATGCCGAGCGACTTTTCGGTTTCGAGGATGTGGGCAGTCGTTTGCAAAACGGTGTCCGGATTGAGCGAGATCGAGTTGATGCCTTTTTGCACCAGAAAGTCCGCGAATTCGGGATAATCGGACGGTGCCTGACCGCAGATGCCGATCTTCTTACCGCTGCGAATCGCCGCGTCGATCGCCATCGCAACCATCTTTTCTACGGCACCGTTCCGCTCGTCAAAAAGGTGCGCGACCATCTCCGAGTCGCGGTCGAGACCTAGTGCGAGCTGGGTCAAATCGTTAGAGCCAATCGAGTAACCGTCAAACACCTTGAGAAACTCGTCCGCAAAAACAACATTCGCCGGCAGCTCGCACATTGCGTAGATCTCGAGGTCATTTTCGCCCTGAACCAGGCCGTACTCGGCCATGAGTGCGATGACGCGCTCGCCCTCTTCGACCGTGCGGCAGAACGGAATCATCGGCTTGATGTTCGTCAACCCCATGTCGTCGCGGGCACGGCAGAGCGCTAGGCACTCGAGGCGAAAACCCGCTTTGTACCGGTCGTCATAATATCTGGATGCGCCGCGAAAACCGATCATCGGATTCTCTTCGACAGGTTCAAATTCCCTACCGCCGATTAGCATCGCGTACTCGTTCGATTTGAAGTCCGACATTCGGACGATCACAGGTTTTGGATAAAATGCCGCAGCGATGCGGCCTACGCCCTCGGCCAGTGAGCGGACAAAAAACTCCTTCGGTTCCTCCTCGCCGATGCGACGTGAGATGAGTTCAACGTCAGACGGTTTTTTGAGGTTTGGATAATTGACCAGAGCCATCGGGTGGATACCGATGTGATTGTTGATGATGAACTCTAGTCGCGCGAGGCCGACGCCGTCATTCGGCAAACGCGAAACTGCGAATGCGTGATCGGGATCGCCGACATTCATCATGATCTGCGTCTGCGGGCGAGTCTTTTCCGCGACCTTTTGCTTTTCGACCTTAAAGTCAATTTTGCCGTAATAAATATTGCCGCGTTCGCCCTCTGCGCAGCTGACGGTGATCGGGGCGCCTTGCTTCACTCTCTCCGTCGCGTTGCCCGTGCCCACAATGCATGGAATGCCAAGCTCGCGGCTGATGATCGCGCTGTGACAGGTGCGCCCGCCGCGTTCCGTCACGATTGCCGAGGCGCGTTTCATTATCGGTTCCCAGGCGGGATCAGTCATTGAAGTGACGAGAATCTCGCCCCCCTTGAATGAAGTAAGCTTTGACGGATCGAGCAGCACATGTGCCGTTCCGTGTCCGATCTTTTCGCCAACCGCGACACCGGAGACGAGCGGCGCTCCGTGTGTGCCGGTTAGTTTATATTTTTCGATGAAGTTGCTTTCATTGCGAGCATGAACGGTTTCAGGCCTGGCCTGTAAAATAAAAAGCTCGCCCGTGATGCCGTCTTTTGCCCACTCGATATCCATCGGCTGACTTTGCCCGGCTCGTTTTGAATAGTGATCTTCGATTGCGCATGCCCACTCGGCCAACTGCAGAATCTCGAACCCGGCAAGACAAAAGCGGTTTCGCTGTGATTCGACCACCGGTTTGACGACCGTGCCGATGCCGTCGTCGTTAAAGACCATTTTGACCTCTTTTACGCCGAGCTTTCGCGTGACGATCGGACGAAAACCTAATTTCAGTGTTGGCTTGAATACGATCCACTCGTCGGGCGTAGCCATGCCTTGCACGACCGCCTCGCCCAGACCCCAAGCGCCGTTTATCACTACCACGTCGCGAAAACCGCTCTCGGTGTCGAGCGTGAACATCACGCCGCTTGCCGCGATATCGCTGCGAACCATCGGCTGAATCCCGATCGAAAGCGCTACGTCAAAATGATCAAAACCTTTTGCGGTGCGATATGAAATCGCGCGGTCGGTCCAAAGCGAGGCGAAGCACTGATGACAAGCTTCGATCAAATGTGTCTCACCCTTTACGTTCAGAATTGTGTCCTGCTGACCGGCGAAACTCGCATCCGGCAAATCTTCTGCCGTCGCACTTGACCGCACGGCGACCTCAAAAGACTTTTTGCCAATACGCTCGCCGAGACGAGCATAAGCATCTAAGATCGCAGACTGAGCCGGCGCGGGAATTGGCGTTTCGAGCATCAACTGCCGAGCCTCGCCACCGACGCGCGCAAGCTCGTTCAGATTATCTACATCGAGACCTTTTAGCAGGGACCTTAGTTTTTTTCGCAAGCCGTCTGTTTCGAGCAGAAGCTCGTAGGCGTGACTGGTCGTTGAAAAGCCGTCGACGCTGCGAACGCCCTCGCTTTGCAGCTCGCGGAAAAGCTCTCCTAGCGAAGCGCACTTACCCCCGACAAGCGCGACGTCGTCAGCGCTGATCTGGTCAAAATCGAGAACATACGGCGTATCGTCCGACATAACTGTAAATAGCCGCAAAAAGGTCTAAAACCCACAAAAGACAATCTTTTCGTGAGCCGCCTCAATTGGGGCAACGCTTGCAGACGGGCCTCGCCGCTATCCTCTAAAACCTGATGACGGCGTCCGGACCACCTTCGACATGGACGGTGTCGACAAACCGAATGCTTTTAGAATCTGTTGTCATCACGACCGAGTGCGTGCGTTTACCCGCGCCGAAGAACCTGACACCACGTAGCAAAGCGCCGTCCGTAACACCGGTCGCGGCGAAGATAATTTTCTTGCCCGGTGCAAGATCGTTTGTGTCGTAAATTTTGTCGGGGTCGGTAATGCCCATTTCGCTGAGGCGTTTCATGACTTCTTCGACCGGTGGCACTTTCGATTTATCGACGCCGAGTCTTTCGGGATCCCAAACGAGTTTTGCAAGAATTTCGCCGTTGAGACATTTCATCGCGGCGGCGGTGATGACGCCCTCGGGTGCGCCGCCGATGCCCATCAGCGCGTGGATGTTTGTGCCTGCAACTGCAGCCGAGATTCCCGCCGACAGATCACCGTCCGATATTAAGCGAATTCGAGCGCCGGTAGCTCGCACATCATCGATCAACTTTTTGTGACGCGAGCGTTCGAGACAAATCACAGTAAGATCGTCAACGTCACGCCCGAGTCGGCGAGCGATGTTCTTGAGGTTTTCCTCGACCGGCGCATCGATATCTACAACGCCGCGGCACGACGGGCCGACGACGATCTTGTCCATATAGATGTCGGGCGCGTACAACAGACCCCCGCGCTCGGCCGCAGCTAACACGGCGATCGCATTGTTTGCACCGAGCGCGCAGAGGTTTGTTCCTTCTAGTGGATCCACCGCGATATCGACCTCGGGAAACTCACTTCGCGCTTCTTCCGAGAAGATGCCGCCGCCCAATTCTTCGCCGATGTAGAGCATCGGAGCCTCGTCGCGTTCACCCTCGCCAATGACGATACGGCCCCGCATCGGCACGGTATCCATAACCTCGCGCATGGCTTCGACCGCGACATGGTCGCTGTGTTTCCGGTCGCCCTGGCCCATCGTCTTAGCGGACTCGATCGCCGCGGCCTCGGTCACGCGCAAAAAGTCGAGCGCCAATTCACGTTCTGCTTTGATGTTTTTCATCTATTTTCCCCAAATACCCTATGACGAACCGCACGTCTAACTCATTTATTGAAGGCATTTTACCACTTGCACGGCGTGATTTGACAACCAGCGTCTCGAATATTACGGTTTTAGTTTGGCTTTTTGAGCCAAAGATAGAAGAGTATGACCTATATTGTGACGACGCCCTGCGTCGAATGTAAATACACAGACTGTGCCGCCGTTTGCCCAGTCGAGGCCTTTCACGAAACGCCCGACCGGCTGCTTATCAACCCTGACACCTGCATCGATTGCGACGCGTGTCTGCCCGAATGTCCCGTCGAAGCGATTTTCTCCGACATGTCCGTGCCGGAAGAATACATGGATTGGATGGAGAAAAACGCAGAAGCCGAGAATTACCCGATCATCAGCACAAAACAACCCGCGCTCATGGGACCAGGCTGTACAGGGCCGCCAGAAGCTTAAAGACATTCCGTAGCCCGCATCCCGATGCATCGGGATAAGGGCGAATTAACAAGTTGACGAGATCATATATGAGGCGGAACACAACCACCTTTTTACTTGGAAAATATTTTGCGCCGAGGCAACTAACTTCTTGCTTGACGTATCTACGGTTTCAAAACGAGCAGAGCACATGAGCCGCCAGCACGCTTGACTTTGTGGTCGCAACGGCGCTAGAAGTGAGTTGTTCGATAGATAGCAGTATTGGATTTTAGTTTTGAGATGAGAGAGACGGGGTTTAGTGTTACGCCCAGAAACTTCGTTAGAGACATCGAGAAGTAAAAACTCCTAAAATCGAATCCCGATTTGTCGGGATTCCCTTGAAGCCGTTTGCAGCTTCCCGCAGCTTTCTGTAGGCAAACATGCGACCTCGGTCGAAAGACGGAGAGGCGTATGTCTGCAAAAAACAGAAAAGGCAAAAAAGCAAAACAAACATTCCTAACAATCGTTGAAAATACAACTGATGGAACACGGACACTCATGTCCGCACCTTCGGAACTTCGCAACTCAATCACATCGCAACTTAGAAAGCACTGGTTCGTGAGCGCGTCTGCATTGGTGCTCGTGTCGCTGATCGCGGCCGGAGTGATGGCCCGCAACGGTTGGCTGCCGCATACCGACGCGGTTACTGGAAAGAAGACCGGATGGTTCGGCAAGTCAGAACCACCTGCGGTAGCGGGTGGTTTAACGCAGTCATCCACAACTTCATTGCCATCCGGCACGCCGCAGTTGAGTAAGGAATACATCTACGCCGGATCACGTTTGTTGGCTGTTGAAGACGCGAATGCCAACGCGGCGCCACCTGCTGATCTGGCGGTGTGGCGGCCATCGACTGGAACTTGGTGGGTGATGGGTGGAGCGGGTTCGCAGGCGGTGACGCAGGGATGGGGCATGAATGGCGACATTCCTGCACAAGGCGATTTCGATGGCGATGGGAAGACGGACTTCTCAGTTTTTCGGCCAACGCCGACGAGCGGCACTTGGTGGATTTTAAAATCTTCAGACAGCACGTATTACTCCGTGTCGTTCGGCATCGGCTCGGACAATTTGGCACAAGCCGATTACGACGGCGACGGACGAACGGATGTTGCTGTGTGGCGGGCTTCGGACGGAGTTTGGTACATCATCCAAAGCTCGACCGGCGGCGTCCAATATGCAGCTTACGGCATGAACGGTGACAAACCCGCGCCCGCCGACTACGACGGCGACGGCCGCGCCGACATCGCCGTCTGGCGAGGCTCGAACAACACTTTCTATTCAGTAAACAGCAGCAATAACGCATCCGCAGGGTTTACGTTCACACAATCCGGCACCGAGCCGGTGAGTGCCGACTACGACGGCGACGGCCGTGCAGATTACGCGATCCGCAGCGGCAACAACTGGATAATCCGCAACTCCGCGAACTCTCAACTCGAAACTCTCAACTGGCAACTAGCGAGTGACATCGCCGTCCAAAACGACTACGACGGCGACGGCAAAGTCGACATAGCAGTCTGGCGACCGACCAACGACCCAGCGGGCACGCTCGGCAACTGGTTCATCCGCCAATCCGCCAGCAACAACTCACTCCGCCAAGTCCAATGGGGAATTTCCGGCGACATCCCCGTCCCGGCTTTTTATAGGAGGTAACGAACATGAGAAATAAAAAATATCGAAAACAAACGTTTACAACATTGTCGGTTTTCATGCTCGTTCTTTCGCTTTCGGTGGTTGGATTTACGCAAGACCGGCGACCTGATCGGGGGATTCAGACCGCAAATTCCTATTCGATCTCGGACATCGAGAATGTCAACCTGACGAACGGCAATCTGATGCTCAACATTCCGCTTGCCTCTCTGCCCGCGGGACGCGGCTTGGGTTACACAGTTGCGCTGAATTACAACAGCAAACTGTGGAATGCCAGGCAGGAACACCGTACCGACGGGATTGGCCAGGGCATCCCGGGACTACATTACGATCGGGAACTCGTTGACGTCAATGAAAGCGGTGGCTGGTATCTCGACAGCGGCGGCTATCGGCTAAACCTGGTCAACCGTCTCGGATTGGAGGCCGAAGCTCCATGTGCCGAGTTTTCAGGTCAGGCAGCCTATGAGCGAAACGGATATGTCTATAAAGTTGAACTTCAAATGCCGGACGGGGGTGTAAGAGAATTTCACCCACACGGTGCAAGCCAGCATCTCTCGTTTCCCGATGGCTTCTATTCAATTGACCCGAACGGGGTTCAACATAGCTACTCATATACTCCGACTGCACCGGACGAGGAGTACCCGCGTTGCTCCGACACGCATGTACAAGGTACGACATCAGGTCTTAATTATTACACCGTCGACGGGTCGCGCCTCCGCCTTTTTCTTCCTTATCAACCAGCGGTGAGCATGCCGCTAAAGAGTTGGACGTTGTATCTGGCTGATGGCCGCATCGTCGAGAACCGTCCTGCAGAAGACCCAAACATTACGCAACGGATGACTGATCGGAACGGAAACAAGCTGGTATGGAAACCTGCGACTCTGAACGGACTAAACGGCTTCAAGATCGAGAATGAAGTAGGTCAGTATGTTTTTGTCAGTTGGTACAAAGTTATTCAACCGGGCGTCAATGGCGAGCTTCTCGAGACAACGCTCCAATGGGACGACATATGGGTTTACAAGCGCCATCTCGCCACAGTCGCGCCAAATGCGAACTATTCTTTCACGCACGCCGATTTGTATCAGAACCTCGGCGTTCTGGAAAAGATAACGCTTCCACAACAATCCGGGGGACGCGAGTATAACTTTACTTATCACGGCGATTACACTGCACCAGCCCCTAACGACTATACCGACGGCATAGGCGAATTACAGACCGTCACCCTGCCAAGCGGCGCTGGAGCGGAATATTCTTTTGCCCTGGATGGCGACCCGATGGGAACTGAAATGAACCGTGCAATAACAGGTTCCAAGGTCACGAGCCGTGTCCTCACATATGACCTCGAATATGACGCCACCACACAGGAAGTAACAGAAACGACGACTTATGGAGCCGGAAATGGAGTTGGCGGTGCTTGCTCACCGGACGGCAGATGCCAGTCACAGGTTTCGGCAGTTGGCGGTGACCTTGCCGGATATGCATATCGAATATCTCAGACCGGTGGTTCGGTTACCGAGAAGATCTGGGTCAATAAAAGGCCGATGGGCGGGAGTGTCTATGCCCAAATTGAGCCTTTCGTCAAGACTGAATTCAACAGCGTTCCCGACCCAAATGGCAATCCGACGTTAACGGCGACCAAAGATTTCGATTACGACCAGAACGGTAATGTTCTGGAGATAAGGGAATACGATTGGGTACCTTATAGCTCGGTGCCGCGTTCCAGCACCGGCGAGGTTACCGAGTATTTGCCTTTGCCTCGTGCAACTGGATTGCCTGCGGGCCTGACATTAAAACGCCGAACCATCAACACATATTACTACCCGACGCCGAATACGCTCGATCCCGGACTGAACAACAGTCCAAATCACTATTCGAACCCTGCCTCGCCGAAACTCAAGAACTTACTCAAGTCAACCGAGATACAGGACGGTAATGGCACGACTGTTTCCCGCACGGAGCTTTATTACGACGGCGGAATGAGTTCCCCCGACAAAGGCAATCTGACCGAGACGCGCACCTGGGATTCGCACAAGGGCGGAACTTTTCAGCCTTACAGCAATCCTTTGACGACGACGAACTCGCTCTCGACGACGGCTGTTTACGATCAATACGGCAATCCGACTTTGGTGACGGATGCCAAAGGCAATCAGACACAGATCACTTACGGCAACATCGCCGGCCCAAACGGCAACGTCACCGATCTTTACCCGACCGAAGTAAAAACTGCATACAACACGCCGATACAGCAGACGGTTCAGAGTGAATATGATTTTTACACTGGTTTAGCGACAAGGTTAACTGGATTGGGAAACACTTCGACTGAGAATGTCGTTTCGGAGACGATCTATGACGCGCTTGGAAGGCCGACTTTATCAAAAGCCGCGGTCGGTACGCCGCTGGAAGTTTGGACGAGGATGGAATACTTCGACGCGGCGAGAAGAATCGTGACGAAGGCTGATCTGTTTGTAAAAGATGACGGTAAAAAAGTTGCGATTCAGCATTACGATCAACTGGGACGAGTGCGCCTTGCTCGCACGCTTGAGGACGCCGCAACCGAAGACCCCTACAACGAAACGCACGGCATAAAGGTCGAGACGCGTTACCAGACCGGCAATCCAAACAGTTACCAACTGAGTTCGAACCCGTTTCGCGCTGCGTACGCAGCGCATGCGACAAACGACCCGACAATGGGCTGGACGCGCTCAAAGGCCGTAAACACAGGTCGTCACTCCGAAGTCGAAACTTTCTCCGGCGTCGCTCTGCCCGCGCCTTGGGGCGGTAACACGAATTCGACAGGCAAGGTGCAAACTGACATTGACGCCGACAGGACGCTCGTAACCGACCAAGCCGGAAAGCAGAGGATCAGCCGGACAAATGCGCTTGGACAACTCAAAGACGTCTGGGAGGTAACGGCTTCAGATGCAAACACAGAACCGATCACTTTTGGCGCGTTGTCGCTACACGGCTACAAGACCAGCTACAGCTACGACACGCTGAATAATCTCATAACAGTTAATCAGGGCATTCAGACGCGCAGCTTTGCGTACAACAGCCTTTCGCGCCTCACGAGCGCGACGAATCCAGAATCCGGCACGATAAATTACGTTTACGATGGCGCCGGCAATTTGACGAGCAAGACGGATGCTCGCGGCGTGAAGACCGATTATGTTTACGACTCTTTGAATCGAGTCACAAATCGAAACTACTCTTTGACCGGCTCGACGCCGCCCGATTATCAAGCCACGCCGAATGTCAGTTACTTTTACGACGGTGTGAATATTGCGAGTGGCATCGCGAATTCAAAAGGCAAGCTCACCAAAGTCGCTTCCAGCGTTTCGACAACCGAATACACTGCGTTCGATATCTTGGGACGTGTGACGGCTCACAAACAGACGACCGACGGCAACGCTTACACGACCGGTTACACTTACAATCTCTCAGGTGCGTTGATCGAGGAAACTTATCCGTCAGGACGTGTGGTGAAAAATACTTTGTCGAATGACGGCGATCTGCAACAGGTGCAAAGCCAAAAGAGCGGAGGCCCTTTGCAAAACTACGCAAATGGTTTTAATTACAATGCAGCGGGTGCTGTGACTTCGATGAGATTGGGTAACGGCAAGTGGGAAAATACGACGTTCAACTCACGTCTGCAGCCAACCCAAATCGGCCTCGGCGGTTCTGCAACCAACACAAGTTTGCTCAAATTAAACTACGACTACGGCACGACGCAGAATAATGGGAATGTTTTGAGCCAGACAATCACAGTCAACCGAAGCAACCAAACGCCTTTGGTGTTTACTCAAAGCTACGTGTATGACTCGCTGAACAGATTAAAATCCGCCGAGGAAAAAGATGCGTCGAACGCGACGACTTGGAAACAAACTTACACCTTCGACAGGTACGGAAACAGGCGTTTTGACCAAACAAACACAACATTTCCGACGTTTGAGAATCCGAACATCACAAACCCGCAGATTGACTCGGCCAATAATAGATTTACAACGGGACAAGGCTGGACATACGATCTCGCCGGAAACGTCATCACCGATGCGGAAGGTCGAAGCTTTTTCTACGACGCAGAGAATAAACAAAAATCGGTTTCAAACGGAAGCGGAACAATTGGAACATATTACTTTGACGGTGACGGTAAACGAGTTAAAAAAGTCGTTCCCAATGGTGAAACCACGATCTTCGTATATGATGCAGCAGGTAAAACTGTCGCCGAATATTCGACGGTTGTCGCGCCCGTTGAAACCGCCAAAGTCCAATACCTCACAAACGACAACCTCGGAACTCCTCGCATAAACACCGACGCAACCGGCAACGTCGTCTCACGCTCAGACTACATGCCCTACGGCGAAGAAATCGTCGGTTTAGGCGGTAGAAGTTCAACAGATAAATACGTCGCTGATGACGTAAGACAAGGATTTACGGGTTACGAAAACGACAGTGAGACTGGATTGGATTTTGCTCAGGCACGGATGTATATCAAGAGATTGGGTCGTTTCACGACAACCGATCCGGTTTTAATGAAAGTAGCTAGAAGGCTAGATCCCCAACGTATTAATCTGTACGTGTATGTCCGCAATAACCCCCTCAACTATGTTGACGAAAATGGTGAGGATTTGGAATTAGGTGGAAAGAATGAGGAAGAGGCTAGACAACGACTGGAATTACTCAAGAAAGGCCTTAAGCTAAGTGATAGGGGAAGCGTAACTTTCTTTGTAGGTGATGGAAAAAACGGATACGCGAAAGGGAAGTTTTACGCCTTAGTTGATTCCAATCACTCAAGCCAATCCGGAAATTTTCAGGCTATTCAGCAAATAGCTAACAACAGAAGTGAGACGACGCAACTGTTCCTGGGTGGAAAGCAAGATCCGATACCAAATGTTCTCGCAACCCAAGCTGTCTCTCCAGGATCAAACGTCCTCGTTCTAGTTCCTGATAATAAGGTATTAGGCCAAGACATGTACGTTAGCGGACAGGATGATCCGGGCATCGTAGGCTTCACATTCTATTCCGCGAATAAGCCTTTAACTGACAGACGATTTTATGTTAGAGGAAGTAACAATGTTGTGGCGGTGGCCAATGATGTTTCAGAACAAATGATAGTTGAGACGATGTATCATGAGTTTAGAGCACACCTCATCCTTAGCAATTTCGGTAACAGCACAACCACCGGCGATCATGATCCGTACGTTGTTTCTCCTACCCACCCCGTCGAAAAAGAAGCCGCTGCAGCAGAAGGTGAGGTAAGGCAAAATTTCTATCTGACGCGCGCACCGATTCCAAAGGTCCCGGCCGGGCCGATTTGTGCAAAGGAACCATAAGTGGAGATCGTCACATGAGTTATTCATTTACACATAATTTTGTAAACCGCTCCATCCTGCTTTGCCTCATGACCATGGCAGGAGTAACGGCTGCTCTTTCCCAAGCATCTCCAGTACGACTTTCGACGAAACATTTGCATGCTCGAATTGATCGGTGTGTCCCCGTGTCGCGACTTGATTCCAAGGGCGTTGTTCGCGTGTATTTGGTTATTGATAAGACTGGAAGAGTCATCCGCGCAAATCCACTCAACGGTCATCCATTGGTCAGAAAAATGGTAAAGGATGCCGTATTGAAATGGACGTTCCGCCCGTATCTGAAAGCTGGGAGGGCAAAATGGATGTCTGGAATTGTTAAAGTCAACGTGGGCTCAGTCAACAAGGATGGAATTATCGATTGTATATAGGGGAAAGATTGGAAAGATTGGATTGGGGTCATCTATGAAGTTGATCCTGAAGTCAAGCACACCCATATCGGCACATCGTTTCCGGTGTTTGGGATCGGGTAGAAGTTGCTCTGACAATAAACAAACCTGCCTCCTTTTTATTTAGAATTTTAGTTAGACTTACTTTCAAATATCGCAACGCCTATTAAGGCGAGTGCCATCATCTATTCGTGCACAGTTGATACTGGCTACATGAAACCGAATCGGCTCATCCCGATGCTTTATACCGGGATGGCTGGCCGTGCCCTCAGGCCTTCAGAGACTGAGCGGGTTTCCCTGTTCACCTCTCCTGACCCCTCGCACAGACCAACTTCGCCCAACGCGACAAGAATTCCTCATAACCGATACCATCACGAAGCCAGACGCGCGCAGTTGATGAGAAGGTTCCTGGCCGCTGCAACTTTTGCTTTGGGCGACCACGTCGGCGACGAGTGAATAAAGCTCTCACACTGTTGCTAACCACACATTCACAACCGAAGAACACACATTAACAATTCAAAGATACGCGTTCAGAATGCACGGATGAACGGGATGGTGTCAGGGGCGGACGTTCATACGTGACGGATGAGAGATTCGGACTCGCAGAAGCGGATTCATGGCTGGGAGAAGTGCATTTAGAAGCGAGCGATGAGTAAAACCGAACTTTGGAAGCAGATTCACGATGACGGACGAGAGATCCACTGCTCACGGACGCAGATTCACGAGTGAGGGACATTATTTCGGAGGCGAGGGATGCGTAAAAACGAACTTTGGAAGCGCATTTGCAATCACGGGAAGCATGTATCGACGCGAGGGAAAGCTACTTAACGACTAATGGACAGGCATTAACTGCTCATGACCGCACATTCACAATTTAGTGCAACAGATTTTATGGTTTTGCCCGGGCGTCGGGTAAAAGTGAAAAGGCCGCTTCGCACTCCCTCCACCCCGGCCCTCAGCCACCCCTCTTCAGGCAAGAGGGGAGCTTGCGGCTTTTTTTGTGGCGTTCGCCTTCGCGCACGCCGTGGGCTACAGTCACATGACTGGCCGTGCTGGTCACACAGGCGGTTCGGATAAAAACAAAATAGGAGTAGAAATGGAAGACTCGATTAAACGAAAACTCGATAAATTTGAACGCGAAGAAGCGTTCATGGCGGATAATGCGACGGATTTCCCGTCCGCGACGCCGGGAGCGACGACGGCTGCTGAGTTGTCGGCGGTGATCGCCGAGATACGCATCCTGGCGGCGCGGCAAGTTTCGGGCGCAAGCACGGCGGCACAGGCCTTTGGCAATCAGGATGATGCGCTTGACGATCTGATCGCGTTAATAAAAAAGATGAATCTTGCGGCGCGCGGCTTTGACGACGAGATTCCAGGCAGCCGCGATCAGTTCAGAATGCCGCGAAACCGTTCGCAGCAGAATCTACTTGCGACGGCCCGCGCTTTTCATGCGGACGCAACACCGATTCGGGCAAAGTTTGAGGAATACGGTCTGGCTGGGACGTTTCTCGACGATCTGCAAGCTGCGATCGATGCGGTCGAAACTGAGGCTCGCTCCGCAGACTCGAACGTCGAGCAACGCGCCGCCGCGACCGGCGGTCTGTTCGACGCGGCGCGCCGGAGCACGAGTTTATCGCGAAAACTCAACTCGATCGTCCGCATAAAATACGCCGACAACTCAGCAAAACTCGCAGCCTGGACCGTCGCTTCGCATCTCGAACGCGCTCCGAAACGAACCGCCGCCACGAATCCTACGCCAACACCGTAAAAAGTTGAAAATTGAAAATGGAACGTGGAAAAGGCGTCGAAGCGTGGGGCTTCGGCGCCGATTTGTTTTTTGGGAGTGTGAGAAAGTCGTTAGATCTTAAATCCGCCGCGCCCAAGCATCGTCTCAAAGCCTGTCTTATCGACGGCCTTGATGTAGGCATCTTTTGGCTCGACGGTGCCATTTTTAACGAGTTCAAAGAGCGCGTCGTTGAGCATGACCATGCCATGATTTTTGCCGGTCTGCATGGCGGACGGAATCTGGAACGTCTTGCCTTCGCGAATCAAGTTGCTGATTGCCGGCGTGACGATAAGGATTTCGAGAGCAGCGACGCGGCCGCCGCCTTTTTTTGGCAACAGAGTTTGCGCGATCACGCCCTTTAACGACTCTGACAACATCACGCGAATCTGCTGCTGGCGATCCGCCGGAAACTGATCGATGATGCGGTCCACCGTCGAAGATGCCGTTGTCGTGTGCAGCGTTCCAAACACGAGGTGGCCTGTCTCAGCAGTTTCGATAGCGATAGAAACCGTTTCGAGATCGCGCATTTCGCCGACGAGCAGGATGTCAGGGTCTTCGCGAAGAGCGGCGCGCAACGCGTCTTTAAACGAATCGGTGTGATTGTGCACTTCGCGCTGATTGACGAGACACTTGATGTTGTCGTGGACAAATTCGATCGGGTCCTCGATGGTGATGATGTGGTCCTCGCGTTGCTGGTTGATGTGATTGACCATCGCGCAAAGCGTCGTCGATTTACCCGAACCGGTAGGGCCGGTGACGACGACGAGACCTTTTGAAAGATTACAGAGATCGAGAATCGCCGATGAAAGTCCAAGCTGTTCGGCGGTCGTCATCTTCGCCGGAATGATGCGAAACACGCCGCCCATGCCTTTGCGATCCATAAAGACGTTGCAGCGAAAACGCGCCAGATCAGCGATCTCATAAGCAAAGTCCGTGTCGTGACGACGCGCGAATTCCTCTTGATTCTTCGCAGGCATTATCGATGTGAGCAGATCGCGCATTGCGTCAGCGGACAGAGTGTCGCCGTCACCGAGCGTCTGTATTTTGCCGTCTTTGCGAACCAACGGCGGCATCGAAACGGACAGGTGCAAGTCGGACGCGCCGATCTCGGCCATCTGTTTAAAGAGCTCATCCATCTTTGCGGTCATCGCCGAATTGGCCTCTGCGGGCGTGAATGCAGGAGTTGAAGGCGACGTAGAAGTTTGTTGATAAGAGTTCATATTATTTGCAGATTCGTCGGGGATGAAGTCGGTCTTTCGACGAAGCGGATAGTCGATCTTTGGTTCGGTTATAACAGGTTGGCTTGCGGGCTCGTTGTTCGCAGAAAGTCGTTCGACTTGCGGTTCGACCGGCTGAATATACGCGGCTGCAGGTTTTTCACTTAGATCTTGAAACTTCGCTGCATCGATCGCGCCGTCGTCAGTCATGTCCTGAACGCCTGATGTGCTTTCAAAACTGTATGCCGCCGGCTCGTATTTCGGCGCTGGCGACTGTGCCGATTGAAATTCAGGTGCCGGTTCGGCAACTGGCTCAGGTTTTGATTCAACAGGCGCGGCATCAGGCTGCGGCTGCTCGACTCTGACAGAACCGGCCGAGGTTTCGCCAATTACAGGGCGAACCGCAACGATAAAACCGGCGGGTGATTTTTGAACCGTGAAGTGAAAATTGCCGAGCTCGTGCGTGTGCGTGAAGTCGATCTCGTCGCTGTTCGGCAGTTTGACCTTCGCTTCATTCGGTATCATCGGGAAGATCATCATGCTGATCTGTGTGCCCAAAAGCGCGACGTTGCCGACATCCTCGTTGCGGTTGTTCGCGACGAGATACGGGATTTTGTCCGGCTCGATGCGAAGCTCTTCGCTGCAAGACGACAGAAGCTGCTTTAAATAAAAATTTAACTTTTCCATTGGGGTTTGAAGGTGGAAGAGCGGCCTGATGGCCGCAAACCTTAGAAGTAAGGTTGAAGATTGGAATTTAGGCCGATATGGCCTAGACAAAAAGATAGCATGTAAAACGCTGTTTGTCACCACTTTTTATGCTAAACCGTGAGGGATTCGCGGTACTCGCCCCAGACTTTGCGTAAGCGACCGCTAATCTCGCCGACGGTTACGTGCGATTCTACAGCGTTGAGAATGTGCGGAAGCAGGTTTTCGGTGCCGTTGGCGGCGTTTTCTATGGCTTTTAAGGCGTTTTCAGCAGCTTTAGCGTCGCGTTTTGCACGAATAGCTTGCACGCGTGCTACTTGATCGCGTTCGACTGAAGCGTCAATGCGCATGACCGGAATCGGCGCTTCTTCAGCCTGAAATTTATTGACTCCGACGACGATTGCGTCATTTTTTTCAACCGCTCGCTGATAATCGTAAGCCGCGTCTTGAATCTCATTCTGCACGTAACCGGTCTCGATCGCACGCAGCATGCCGCCCATCGCGTCGATCTTTTCGATGTAATCGACGGCTTTTTGTTCAAGCTGCGTCGTCAGTTCTTCGATAGCGTAGCTGCCTGCGAACGGATCGACCGTGTCGGTGATACCGGACTCGTGTGCGATGACCTGCTGGGTGCGAAGGGCGATGCGTGCGGCGTTCTCAGTCGGCAAGCCCAGAGCTTCGTCGAGCGAATTTGTGTGCAGCGATTGCGTTCCACCTAGCACGGCGGCAAGCGCCTGGATCGTCGTACGAACGACATTCACCTCAGGCTGCTGCGCCGTCAAGGTCGACCCGGCCGTCTGCGTGTGAAAACGAAGCATCATCGACCTTGGGTCTTTTGCACCAAAGCGACCCCGCATAATCCGTGCCC
>JBAUGW010000010.1:0-77546 GCA_049679945.1 Pyrinomonadaceae bacterium
CTTTTTGGTAATAGCCGGTATTATCGAAGGTTTTCTCTCGCCATCAGATCTTCCGCCCGCTGTAAAAATCGCAACCGGCGTCGGCAGCGGCATCGCGATGTACTCGTACCTGTTTTTTGCAGGAACACGCGAGTCAGAATCCCGACAAGTCGGGACGGTAGTGGGTGGTTGAATGTGGCAGCGAGGAGCATTAAATTACAATTTGATTTTAACAACTCGCTCGATCTTCACCCCGAAAGCATTTTTCGCCGCGCGCTTCATTGCGGCGACATCGCCTGACGTGAGGAATTCATCGTTGCCGAGGCTCCCCAAATTCCAACGCTTTACAATCTTCACCATCTCGCGTGCCGGGTCGATGAACTCGGTTGTCGGCGAAACATAATGCCTAAGCACATCGACGATCGCAGGGTAATGGGTGCACGCAAGCAAAATGTGCGATGAGTTCTTAATCGGCGTAAGTATCTGTTTCGCCTGGGTTTGCAGCGGCTTGGAAGAAATGTCGCCGTTCTCGATCAGTCCCGATAGCGGCTGCGCAATGCGCTGGTTGACATCGATTCCAAGCTCTGCAAAAGCGCGACGATAAACGCCCGAGACGACTGTCCGTCGCCCGCCGATCAGACCGATCTTTGACGGTTTGAGTTTTGCCGTCATCGCTACCGCGGGTCCGATCACACCTTCTAATGGAACGCCATGATCTTTTAAGAATGGGATCGCCGTGCTAGCTGCGTTGCAGCCGATGATGATGTGCGTCACACCGCATGATCTTAGAAACTGGATTACGACATTTAACCGCCCGGCTAATTCATGACGCGTCATCTTGCCATACGGTGTCACGCCTGTGTCGGAAACATATGTGGTCGGAACATCACCAATCTTTTCCCTGATCAGTTTGTAGATACTGACGCCGCCGATTCCCCAGTCGATAATTCCGAGTCGTTTCACAAACAGATTTTCCCACGAAATACACGAAAAGCACTAAAAAAGAAATCAATTGATCTTTAGTCTATTTCGTATTTTTTGCGGGCAAAGTCTTACGGATAGGTAAGTTTTGCTTCGACACCGCACTCGACCGGGCCGCTGTCGAAGGCGACGATGCGCGAGTGCCACGCCATATTCAGTACCTCCATCCTCGGTCCGGGAAAGCGGCTCTCGAGGTACCACTTCATCTCGTGCTCTGAGCGGATCGGATTGTACTCGACCATTTTTTTCCAGTCCGGATGCGAGACGAGTTTTTTAAGTGCGGCGTCGAATCTCGCATTCGACTTTTGATTTTTCATCGTGCGAAGCTTGTCTGACAGCAACCTCGGATATTCTCGTACCGCAACTGGAACCGTAACCATATCAACAATTAGAAACTTCCCGCCCGGCCGCATCACCCGTTTGATCTCGGCAAGCAGCGGATCCCAATCGAGATAGCGAAACGACATCAGCGAAGTTACAACATCAAACGAATTGTCGGAAAAAGGCAGAATGGGGCCGTCTATAACTTCAAATTTAAGATGAGAAATTTGAGAATTTTTAATCTGAGCATGTTCGATAATTTTTGCAGATTCATCGACACCGACGCCGGTGCCTATCCTGTCACGGAGCGCGTATAACAGGGCTCCGTTGCCGCAACCGATGTCGAGCATGTCGATCTTGCCGGCGGGCAGATGCGCGTTCAACCAATTCCATTCGTCCTTGCGAACGCGAATGTCTTCGAACGTCGTATCGTAAAGTTCGGCGACGTGATCATACGACGTGTCGCCGTCGGGCGATCGCGGTTCAAAACGCTTCATCTCTTCGGCGGGCATGGAGCCGAGTCGCTTCTGGGCCGATGCCAGCAGCCCATGCGACTTGCGGCCTTTGCAGCCGATCGTATAGAGCGGCGATTCGGTACTGTCACCGACGGCGACATATTTTTTTTTGCTGCGAGAGAATGTCGTGTACCAAAAAAATCCGTAAGTCGGCACGTTAAATGTACGGGCAAAAAACGGTGCGAACCAGCGCGCCGAGCGACAGCAGTAGAATGAAGCCGTTGCATCTTTGGCGAACGGTATATTCATCTGTTCCCATTCGTACGGCGAAAACTGCTCGGGGAATGCGACCGTGCCGTACATCGGCCCGTACATTCCCGAATGTCCGACAAAGATAAACTCCTTTATTTGCTTACCTTTATCACGAATTTCAGCAATCGCTTTCAACACGTCACGCTTGCTTTCGACCGGAGATGCGACGACCTCGCCATCGAAACCATTGCCACGCTTTTCGGCGGCTAGCGTCTCCGCGACAACGGGAAACTGATGTCCGCCGAGTCGGTATCTTGTCGTGTAAATTATAAGGATTACTTTCTTAGACTGCATTCAAAGAATCTGGCGAGATTAAACTGTCGGCAAGGTTCATACAAATTCGCCGCGGCTTAGCCGCTCTATTTTATGAACCTTTTCAAGATAATTTTTTGCAGCGTCGGTTTGAAATAATTCACGTTCTTCTTCGTGGTCGGTTACCGGTTCGAGTGCGATGTCCATGTATTCAAGACGCTTCGGGTCTTTTCTAACGCGTCTGTAGATTAGCCGCATTCGCGTGTAAAGCGAGACCCATCGCGCCTGCTTCCACAACATTTTAGCGTAATATTTGGGATAGAAAATCAACGGATTCTCGATTTTCAATCCTGCACGCCGATTGCGTCGGGATTTCAATCTTAAGAAACCGCCCTCGAGCGGATGAATTCCTTCGATACCGATGCAGCCCTTGAACCAAACGATAAAGAACATCGTCTTTCCTGGGCTAGTGCCCGTCGCGATACATCGTCGCAGCACGGTCTCGACATGCTCGTCGGTGTAGTACGTTTCCCACGCGCGGCGATAAACATCCCGCCATTCTGAGCGGGTCATGAGGTCATGCGTGGTCACATCGTGATTCAGATCGTATTTGTTAAGGTCCTCGTCCATAGCGATGCCGGAAGTGTAAAGCCGTTTGTGATCTTCCGAGCCGGGCAGCGGCGTTAGATAGAAAAATTCAAGCAGATCGACCGGCAACTCGCGTTTGATGACCTCGATGTCATGAATGATCGATTCAGGCGTGTCGCCCGGAAAGCCGAGAATGTAGCCGCAATATGTCACGATGCCGACATGCTTCCATGCGAGCAGCATCTGCCGGTAATCTGTGATCTTGTTCTGCCGTTTTTTTGCGCCGAGCAGGCTGTCCGGGTTGATGTTTTCGAGACCTATAAAAACACGCTTTACTCCGGCCCGTTTCGATTTGTCGATAAAATTCGGGAGTTTGTGACAAAGCGTATCGACCTGAATAATAAAGCTGATATTAAGTTTTTCGCCCTCGCGAAGCTTGATCAGCCGATCGAGAATAGGTTCCCAATCCTTGTTTCGCGCAAAGTTATCGTCGGTAATAAAAAATGAATGCAGGCCCTGTTTGACGTTGGCGCGGACAATACGTTCTATGTCATCGGGCGAGCGGCGGCGCGACACACGCCCCTGGACATTTATGATCGTGCAAAACGAACACGCAAACGGACAACCACGTCCCGCATCAAAACTCGTCGTTGCCCCGGCCGTCAGGTGAACGCGTTCGGCGGGCAACAGAGGCGTCGCAACGCCTTGGATATTCGGCAGATCGTCCATGAAATTGTAGATCGGCTCCAACCGTTCGTTGCAGGCGTCAATTAAAACCTGTGCCAATCTGCCTTCCGCTTCACCTGCAAAAAGCGATACACCCATATCAAGCGCGCGCTGAACGTAAGGGTCACGATCTTTCAGCATCGCCATCGTACCGGAAAGGTGAAAACCGCCGACGGCGACCTTGATGCCCCTTGCCCGTAACGGCTTTGCGATGTCGAGTGCTCGCGGAAATTGATTGGACTGTACGCCGACGAGCATCACCATGCCGTTGTCAGCCGATTCGAGAAGTCTAGCTATCCGGTCAACATTGATAACGGTGTTTGTTTCGTCAAAAGCGTGAATCTTAACTTCAACCTCGTCGCCCAGAATTTTATTCTCGGCGCATTCCAACGCCAGACCGTAGAGCACGGCCAGAGAATTCGATGGTATCGCCGAGCGAAACCACTGGATCACATAACCGTCGTCGTCGTAGTGCGACGGCTTGATCAGGACAAGGCTGAATGTTCGGTTGTACGGCATCGCAGAAGGCTTATTATACGCCATTACGAATTCATTTGGGCTCTAAACCAATCGAGAAATTTTGGAATACCGTCGGCGATCTTTGTTGTCGGATTGTAGCCGAGCAACTCGCGTGATTTTGAAATGTCGGCGAACGTCACGGGAACGTCGCCGGGCTGCGGCGGCTGGCGGTCGATGATGGCGTTCATATCGAGATTTGTTTCGAGCAGACGGATAAGTTCGCTCAATTCCGTTGTCTGCGATTCGCCGAGGTTGAAGATTTCATACATCGATCTGTCGTAATCGATCGCCGCACGTACGCCTTGGATGATGTCGTCTACGTATGTGTAATCGCGACGCGCCGTGCCATCGCCAAAAACCTGAATTGGCTTGCCGTCCGTGATCAGCTTGCTGAATTTATATATCGCCAGATCGGGCCGCTGCCGGGCGCCGTAAACCGTAAAAAACCTCAGACAAACACAGCGAATATCGTAGAGATGCGAGTACGTGTGACAGATGAGTTCGCCGGCGGCTTTGGTCGCGGCGTAGGGCGAGATCGGTTGGTGAATGCGGTCGTCTTCTGCAAACGGAACTTTACTGTTTATGCCGTAAACACTCGATGATGAGCCGAAAACAAACTGCTTAACGCCGTGCTGTTTTGCTAGTTCGAGCAGATTGACAGTGCCGTTAACGTTCGTCTCGGTGTAAAGTCTCGGCTCGGCGAGCGACGGGCGCACGCCTGCTCGCGCCGCGAGATGCACGATCACGTCAAAACTGTTTTCCGCAAAAACTTTCTGCAGAGCGGCGTACTCGCGAATGTCGGCTTCGACGTGTTTGTAATTTGGTGAATCAAGATGCGCGGCGATATTCGCGCGCTTTATTTCCGGCGAATAGAAATCATTAAAATCGTCGACGACCGTTATCTGCCAACCGTCTTCATTAAGGAGATGATCGACAAGATGCGAGCCGATAAATCCGGCTCCGCCGGTGACTAGAATATTCCGCATAAAAATATAAGTATAAAAGCAATTTGGCCGCAGATAAACGCTGATGACGCAGATATATCTATTTCTTTTTTCTTATCCGCGTTTTCTGCGTTTATCTTCGGCTAATTTTTTTCGCCATATTCAGTTCAAAAACCGCTGTTTGGCGTGAAAGCGATGCAGGATCTCTTCGAGAAAGCCTTCGTATGTGAACGTCTCTAAATTATAGGCGGGCTTGAGCTTATACATTATCGGCAGAGCGATGCGCCATGCCATCCAGAGGCGTTGCCGCTCGGTCAGGTCCCATCGCCGTCGCAGGAAGCTCTCGACGACTTCGATCTCTCGTTCCGTCAACGCGGCGACATTCGCCTGCAGATCGGCCGATGGTTGTACGCGCGTAAAGGCCATGTCGCGAATCTTGTTCGAAAAAGTTTCGTCGAATGTCGGAGCTTCGTCCGTGCGTTCGCGAATCACGACGGTACCCGCAAGAAAATCTCCCACGCGTTGATCGCGGCTGCTCAAAAAAATGACGATCAAGCCGACCGAATAAACCGGAATAATAAAACCTGGAATCGCGTCCGCGATGCGCAGCAGGTTGCGCGCGATGGCTTCCCATAAGGTAAGCGGCCGTCCGTCGGCACGGATGACGCGCAGTTTCATCAAACGCTTGCCGGGCGTTTGGCCATTCCACAGCCACTCGAACGCGATGAAATATGCCGAAAAAATCAGGAAGAGAATTACTATCAGTAATGCGACCAGCCATTTAGGAGCTTCGCTAAAAAGTTGATCGGGCGTGTCGGTAACGTCAGAAGTCGTGTAACCTGCAATGCTTAAGAAAAACCACGCGATAAGAAAGATCGAAAGAAACTGTATGAAATGATCGATCGCGACTGCAAGAAAGCGATTACCGATCGACGCGAGCGCAAATTCCAGCGGTACGCGCTCCGGCGTCTCGATGATTAACGTTTCTTCGGTCTCGATGATGTGCCGCGACATTTCAATCTCTAAAGCCCGTCAGGGCATCGTTTCATAAAATCCTATTCCGGCAGATTCAATCGTTTCACGAGGGCCGCAAACCGCGGATCGTCGCGTAGCGGAATCCAATAAGGGTCGACGTTGACTCGAAACAGTTCCCAATCCCTCTCTTCGAATGCCGTATTTAGTTCCTCAAATGCCTTGTCCTTGTCACCGAGTGCCGCGTATATCGCCGCGTAACGGCCGGTCGGAACATATTGCGTTTTCGCCAGATCACGCAACCGCCTGATCATTTCCTCTGCCTTGTCACGTCGGCCGTCTTTCGCGTAAGCAATGCCGGCACCTCGAAGCGCGAATTGGTTCACGGGATCTGCTTGCAGCCATCGTTCGGCCACTGATATTGCTTCCGTGTACATTCCGTTCTCGACATACACGTCGATCATGCTCCAGCGCGCAATGGGATGATTAGGTTCGAGTTCGTAGTTTTTTCGAGCCAGTTCCAGAGCTTTGTCTTGCTGCCCGGTGATGAGATAAGCCCATGCCAGCGTTCCTCCCATATTCATATCGAGAGGTTCTGCATCGAGCCCCCGCTTTATCTCGGCAAGTCCTTCGTCAAGACGGCCGGCCGGTGCGAGATAGATCTGACCGTAACGGAAATGCGCAGAAACGTTGTTTGGATCCAGTTCGATCGCGCGTTTGAATGAGCGCTCGCCTTCAGGAAAATTCCAATCGTAGATCACCAAAGAGTACGCGAGGAACGTGTGGGCCTCGGCCAGCGTGGGGTCTATCTCGAGCGCCTTTTGCGCAGCAGCCTTCGCCTCGGGAAAAGCTTCCTTTGGCGACAGGTAAGGATAGGCCGGCATACTCCCGTATGTTTCCGAGATCCGCGCATAGGCCAATGCGAATTTAGGATCGAGCTTGACCGCCTGTTGATAATACTCGACCGCACGCAGCATCTGGTCCTTGGTCCGCTTGCCAAAGCTGTACCTGCCTCGCATGTAAAGCTGATACGCCTCATTGCTGTCGGTGTATTTCTTGGTGATGCCCTTCGCGTCATTGCCCGACAGTTTCAATTCGAGCTTCTGCGTAATTGTCGTCGCGATCTCACGCTGCGTGGCCAGCAGATCGGCCATTTTTCGATCGTATTGTTCGGCCCATATTAATTTTTTGGTGCGAGAGTCGATCAATTGCACACTTATTGACAGGTCATCACCGCGCTGAACCAGGCGACCGGACATGACCGCATCGACCTCAAGTTCCTTCGCGATCTGGGCGACATCCGTTTCCTTGCCCTTGTATCGCATAACCGAACTCGTCGGGCTGACCTTTAGATTCGGGAGTTGAGAAAGGCGGTAGATCAGCGAATCAGCCAGCCCGTCAGAGAGATAATCCGTGTCGGAATTCCCACTTCGATTCTCAAACGGAAGTACCGCGATGGAATTTATCTGCTCGGATGTGGCGGGTTTGAAATATCGATATCCAAAATATCCTCCAAGCACGATAACAGCCAACAACGGAACAGACAGCAAACGCTTATCAAAACTGCGGGATTTTGCGGCAATATCTCCAACGACGGTCGGCAAAACCGCCGTCTGGTCGGTTGTATGTATTTGAGCGCGGGTCGGCGTTTCGCTTGGCGCCTCGGTGGCGTGGAGTATCGCAGTCTTCGGCTCGTCCATCGACGCCGGGCCGTAGAGCAATTCGGCTCCGTCATCGAGACAGAACATCATCGTATTGTCGTACTCGCGGCCGCATTCAGGGCATCGTTTCATATCGGTTCATTTACTAAGTCCCAAGGACCAATTCAAGATCACGTTAATTGGCGGTAGCGAGCCGTCGTTGCCGCGGCTTACAAACATCAGCCGTTGGCCGTCGGTTGATACCACGTAGTCGTCACCTCGCGGTGATCTTGCCATCGTGACATCAAACAAAGGCTGCGGAACGCCGGCCTCGAATGTACTGTCAGCCTTTACGGAAACGGACATGATCTTGCCGTCAGTTTGAACATAGATCAGCTCGCGGCCGTTTTGGCTCCAACGGGAGCTAAAGCCACCACTGGTTGATACCGGCCATTTATCCGCAGCCGCCGGAAAGGTCTGGACATATATCTCATCCTTTCCGGATTCTCCCGACGAGTAAACGACGTACTTGCCATTTGGTGAAAAGAATGCGTCCCGATCCTCTAACGGTGACTTAAAAAAGACGTATGGCTTTCGGTCACCATCGAGCGGAAGCACCCAGAGGTCCCGCTTGCTCGCATTATCTACCACGGTGTAAAGAATGACGCGGCCGTCGGGTGACCAGCTTGTCGGATAGACGCGAACGGGCGACTCGAGCAGCACTTCGGCCTCGCCGGCACCGCTAGCCAGCTTTTTCTGTAGGCGAAATTTGCCCTCGCTAAAGTCATTCCAAACGACAAATTTGCTGTCCGGCGACCAGATAGCCTGCGGAGTGTCACCGGGAGTTGTCGCTAGCCGCGACATTCCCCCGCGAACAGTGTCAAAGATCATTACATCATTTGGTACTGCCCCTATTGGCCGGCGCGTGATCGCGAGGAGCCTCTCGTCGGGCGAAAGTTCTAAGTTTTGGATCGGACCCGGCTGCCCAACGGCACCGAGCGATTTGCCCGCTCTGTCATACCAGTTGAGCTGCCGCGACTCCTCACTGTCCGAGCTGGGATCGTAAATGAGATGGCCATTTTCTGAAACCGAAAAGAATGCCCGGCTGTTAAAATTGATCCGGATCCGCTCGGCTACGCGAAATGGTTCGCCGATAAGCTGTTGGGAATTGGGATCGAACCCTTGAGCAAGCAGTGCCCCGCCGCGGGCAAAAAGTATATGACCCGAAGTTCCGTTCGGTGAAGGTGAGTAAAGAGCATTCGAGTCAGCCTCAAATAATAACTTGCGCTCGGTACTGTTGGTCGAGCCGACGTATACTTCCGATCGTGTCTGGTCAGAACTTGTGCCAAGAAAAATGAAATGCTTGCCGTCAGGCAGGAAATGCGGCCACCGGTCGATGCCGTCAGGGCGTTGCTCGTAACCAGGAACGAACGCTGATTTCCCTCCGGAAGCGGTGATCTGGAACAAACCGCTGCCGCCCATGAAGTAAACAATTGTCCCGTCGCGGTTCCACGTGCCGTCAAATCCGCGAACATCCGATGGCAGATCCACAAGGTCGCGAACCGTGCCGTCCGCCAGATCCAGACGCTTCAGTTTTCCTCCAGATTGAAACCCGATAGACCGGCCGTCCGGTGACCAAAACGGAAAGCCCGCTGCTCCCTCAGTGCCCGGCAAGACGCGCCCATCGATCGAATCAATGGGACGCAGCCAGATCAAACTTGTCGAGTCCATCGTGGCGATCGCGGCAATATTTCGCCCGTCGGGAGAGATGGAGATCTGTCCCTGGCCGTTTGATCGCCCGGGCGGCTGGATCGTGAACGCCGCCTTTGCCGACTCGCTCGATGCCGGGTATCGGTACGAACTGACCGAACGCATCGTCATCACGACAAGTGCCGCCAACAGCAATGCGGCCAATACCCAAGGCAGCCGCTCCCATGACAAGAACGAGGGCAGCCGAAGCGTTATCGGCCCACTGTGTGCGGTCGTTCCATCACCCTTTAGCACGGCGGTAACACCCTCGTTGACGCCACGGTCGCCCGACAATATCGCCGTCTGTGGATCATCACTTACAGTGCCTTGCACTAGCGCGGTTCCGTCATCTAGACAGTAAAGGAGACTGTCATCCAAATAATCCTTTCTACATTCAGGGCATCGTTTCATGAGCTATTCCGGCAATCCCATTCTTCTCAACAGATCTTTGAATCGAGGGTCGCTGCGAAGCGGCATAAACGGGACTTCCGACCGCAATTCCACAAGCGATGAATTGCGGCTTTGAAAGTCCTTTTCGAGCCACGCGAAAACCCGATCATTATCACCAAGCCCTGCATAAACAACGGCGACATCCCGCCCGTCAGCTTCACCTTTAGTGAATCTATTTTCGAGTTCACGGGCAATAGTAAGGGCCTCGCTATGGTTGCCAGTTGCGGCCTGAACATAACCCAATACTTTTAGTGTGATCGGTGAACCGTTCATTAGCTCATTCGCTTTCCGGGCATTGGCCAAAGCTTCTTCATTCTGGCCCAATCGCAGATAACAATACGTCAACGTACGATAAAGGGCCCACATCGGAGCAATCTCAATACCGCGTCTGCTTTCTTCAATGGCTCCCTTAAAGTCACCTTTCTCGAAAAGGTTCTCGGCAACATTATTGCTGATCACGGCCGACAACTCATCCGCCTTTTTAGCCTGCGCGATCTGCTCAAACGCCTCGTCAAATCGTCCCTGCGGCCGTAGCAGCCGCGAATACCAGTGCCGAGCTGATGGGTAATTTGGGTTTAGCTCAATAGCACGCTTGAAATGCCTTTCAGCTTCCGCCCATTCCCACAAATCTGTACTTGCCAGCCCCATAGTAGCGTGTGCCTCGGCGAGTGATGGATCGATTTCAAGTGCGCGGGTGGCGTAGGCCTTCGCCATAGGTCTAGCTTCTTTTTCCTTGCCCCGCGTTGAATAGAGTCCTACCAAATAAGAGTCCGCCAGACCGACGTAAGCCAATGCAAAATTCGGGTCCTTTTCCGAGGCCGCCTTAAACTGTTCGATAGCCGTCTTAATACTTTCCGGCGTGCGCTTGTTCCAGTAGAAACGTCCTTTTAAGTACAATTGATAGGCTTCCGGGTTTGCCGTTGAGGTTTTGGTGACTTTTGCTTCGTCCGCACCTGAAAGTTTTAATTTGAGTTTGGTCGAAACATCTTTGGCAATCTCGCTTTGTAAGCTGACAAGGTCAGATTGCTTGCGTTGATATTGTTCAGTCCAAAGCACTTTGTCGTTTTGAACATCAATTAATTCCAAACTAAGAGTCAATTGCTCGCCACGCTGAATCACTCTGCCGTTCAATATCGCCTCGACATTAAGTTCTTTGCCGATAGTTTTCATGTCGGTATCTTTGCCTTTGTAACGAAAGACCGACGAACGCGGTTTGACATTCAAATTCGGCAGATCCGACAGACTCTTGATGAGCATTTCGGTCATTCCATCGCTCAAATATTCAACGTCTGCGTTTCCGCTTTCATTGACAAACGGCATCACGGCGATCGAATTGATCTGGTCTGAGTTGCTGCCCTTAGACACGAAGCCGAAGTAACCGACGGCCGATATCACGGCCACAAGCAGTACCGCCGCGACCGCTGTTGCGAGTTTATGGCTCTTTGCCTGCGTGACTGCGTATTCGAGGCTCGATGAGGATGTCGTGATGTTCTGAGTCCCGCCTTGAGGCGGCTCTTCGAGCGTATCACCTAAGAAGCCGCCTGAAGGCGGGACTCCAAACAACGAAGCACTTGCCGTCTCGCGGTTTGGGATGACTGAACGCTCAAGCTCACCTTGAATGTCCAATTCACGCCTCAGATTCTTTAGGTCAATCAGCAGATCGCGGGCCGACTGGTAACGCATCTCAGCATCTTTTGTCAGCGATTTGCGAACGATCCGCTGTAATTCATCGGGTATGTTTTCGAGGAGAAGAGGCTCCTTTTCGAGTATCGAGACGATGGTGTGATTGACCGTTTCGCCGGCGAACGGCACCTTGCCCGACAGCATTTCGTAAAGAACAACGCCGAGGCTCCAAATATCGGTTCGCGCATCGGTCGGTAGCCCTCGTGCCTGTTCGGGCGACATGTATGAAACCGTGCCCATAACCATTCCCGGGGTTGTGTTGACAAACGCCTTCGTCGCATCTTCTGACCCGCCGCCTCCCACCACCCCGTCATCCGAATCGGTTGCCACCCCTCCTCCGGCAGGAGGGGAGCTTTTTGGTTCTGACAATTTTGCGAGTCCAAAATCGAGCACCTTTGCATACCCATCCTTGCGGAGCATTATGTTTTCAGGCTTTATATCGCGATGGACGATCTCGGCCTGGTGCGCAGCTGATAGAGCCTCAGAGACCTGAACACCTGTTTTAAGGATGGAATTAAGCTGAAGCTGCTCATTATGCAATAGATGTTCACGCAGGGTCTTGCCCTCGATAAGCTCCGTGACGATATAGTTTGTGCCATCCGATTCGCCGATCTCAAAAACGGTTAGAATATTAGGGTGATTTAGCGCCGATGCGGCTTTTGCCTCCTGAATAAAACGATTCAGTTTGTCGGGATCTTTGCTGAACGCTTCGTTCAAAAACTTGATAGCGACTTTGCGGTCGAGTTTCGTGTCTTGAGCGAGAAACACTTCGCCCATCCCACCTTTACCGATCGCGGAAACTATCTCGTAGTGCGATACTTTTTCGCCAAGTTTAAGCATTTGATGTGATTGGGAATTATAGCATTGTAATATAAGACAATCGCTCCGTTACCATTCTCTTGGCAAACGACGTGTTCGGAATAATTCTCGCGGGGAATCCGTCTCCAAATGAAAAATGGCATAAACCTTTTCAATTTCTTTCGTGTTCTCTATACTTGATTTAGAGTTTTTGCAGATGGCGTCACGCGGTTTGAAAATTGATCTGAACAAAAGCGAGCTCGTCGCGAGCGGGTTTCGCTTTGCGATAGTCGTCAGCCGTTGGAATGAAGCGTACACATCGCGGCTTGCGGCAGGTGCGAAAGACGCTTTGCTGCAAGCCGGAGCTGATGAACGCGCGATTGAGATATTTGAAGTTCCGGGCGCGTTCGAGTTGCCGCTTGCATGTTTGAAAGCCGCAGAGAGCGGAGATTTTGACGCTTGTTTAGCACTCGGCGTCGTCATTCGTGGGCTGACCCCGCACTTCGATTACGTTGCGGGCCAGGCAGCCGCCGGCATTATGAACGCATCTTTACAGAGCGGCGTGCCCGTGATGTTTGGCGTGATTACGGCCGACACGACTGAGCAAGTTGAGTCGCGTTCGGGCGAGGGGGAAGACAACAAGGGGTTCGAGGCTGCCGTCTCGGCAATCGAGATGGCGCATTTGATGCGGAGTTTCAAAAACCGCAAAGGTGAGGACAAGGCAGTTCCGCATGTCGTTTGAAAAGTCAGAGAAAACTCCCAGCGCAAGGCACAAGGCACGCGAGTGCGCCTTGCAGATGTTGTTCGGGGCCGACCTCGTCGGTGGAGACTCGAGCGCGGTCATCGAAAACTATTGGAGCGAACTCGGCGACTCAGCGGTTGACGAAAAGGCGCGTGAGTTTGCGAACGACCTCGTAAAAGGTACTCTCCATAATCTGCAGACTATTGACGATAAAATTCGCACGCGCGCCGAACATTGGCGCATCGAGCGAATGGCTATTGTGGATCGCAACGTTCTTCGTCTCGCCGTTTGCGAATTTCTCTTCCGCGACACGCCGAAAACGGTTGCGATAAACGAGGCACTCGAAACCGCTCGACGTTTTTCTACTTACGAGGCGACGCAATTCATCAACGGCATTCTTGATGCGATTCGCCACGATCTCGATTCGGAAAACGGCGAGGACGTTGCAAAGTCACAAGCTTCTACAAACTAACGGTGAGAGTTTCGGCGTTGAAATCGATCGTGATCTCGCTGCTGCTCGCGTTCGAAGCAAGCGCGCAAGATCTGCCCGACAAAATTCGCGGCTACAAAGTTTATAAAGCCAAAGTTCATGTCACAACGTCTGCCGATACGACAACAACAAGCGCGACTGACGGCGATGCAGTTGTAAAGATCGATGAGCCGCGCGTAATCGATATTGGCCTCACGGGCGTCACCTTTGAAACCGATACTAACCTCGGCGTTATGCCGCAGAGCGGGCGAATTGACTTTCTTACATTTCGCGATTTTCGCGTGAACGGCGTAGCTATCGAGTTTGACGAATACACACATTCGTTCGACGTCAAAAAAGGCGTCGCGATCAAATTACCAAGACCGGTTCACGGCTTTGTCAGCAGCCTAAATATCGCGAAAGCCGCTTACAAAGAAATGGTCGAGTCGCCACCGACCTGGCACGTGACCGGGACCGTCTTTGTGTTCGGTAAATTCAAAAAGTTCGGCTTCAAATTCAAACGCGTAGTGCCGGTTCAGATTGAGTTGAAAGTCAAAAACCCACTCACCTGACACCAAATTACGGTTTTCGCTGCGTTTGCGATAAAATCAAGCTTTAGTCGAGGCATTCTACAAGCACAAGTGAGCGAAAAAGTGACGAATTTATCCGAGTTTATCAAAGAGGCTTTTGGGTCGAACGCGACCTATGTCGAGGGCCTCTTGGCGCGATATAAAACGGATCCGACGTCGGTCGATGAATCTTGGCAGACGTATTTTAGTGATCTGCTGAACGGTAACGCACCAGCGGAAACGTCAGCGGCACCAAAGGCGGAAATACGAGCGGTAGCGAGTGTGCCTGTCAAATCCGAAGCCCCTAAAACTGAACCTAAAAAGCCCGTCACGGTTCCGCTCTCAGCCAACACCGAACCGAAACCGATAACCGGCGCAGCGAAAAAAATCGTCGAGAATATGGAGCACAGTTTGACGGTGCCGACGGCGACCAGCTTTCGAAACATTCCGGTCAAGGTGCTCGAAGAAAATCGCCGAATTCTCAACGAATATCTCGCGTCCCAACGCTACGGCAAGGTCTCGTTCACGCACATCATCGCGTGGGCGATCGTTGAGTCGATAAAAACTTATCCGCAGATGAATGTTGGTTACGGCGTCGTCAACGGCGCGCCGTCGAGACTCGAGCACGAAGACGTCAGCCTCGGCATCGCGATCGACATCGAGAAAAAAGACGGCTCGCGAAACTTGCTCGTTCCGAATATAAAAGCCGCGAATAAGATGAATTTCGCGGAGTTTTTTGCCGCGTATAACGAGCAAGTAAAAAAAGCTCGCGACGGCAAGCTTGAGATCGCCGATTTTCAAGGCACAACTATCTCGCTCACTAATCCCGGCACGATCGGCACCGCTGCGTCGAACCCGCGGCTGATGGCCGGGCAAAGCGCGATCATCGCGACCGGCGCGATCGAGTTTCCTGCCGAGTATCAGGCAATGTCGCCGGCGGCGCTTTCGCAGCTCGGCATCAGCAAGACGGTCACGATCACATCGACCTACGATCACCGCGTGATCCAGGGCGCCGAGAGTGGGCTGTTTTTAGCGAGAATCAGCGAGCTGCTGTCGGGCAAGCACGAGTTTTACGATTCGATATTTGCAGATCTCGAAATTCATTATTCGCCGCTGCGCGCTGCGCAGGACAATAATCCCGGGCTGTTTGGCGGCGACACATCGGCTGAGCAGATCGAGAAGCAGGCGAACGTGTTGCAGTTGATTCACGCGTATCGAGTTCGCGGTCATCTGCTCGCCGACATCGATCCGCTGAATATGACGTCGCACTACACGGCCGAACTCGATCTCGAAAACTTCGGACTGACAGTCTGGGATCTCGACCGCGAATTCATCACCGGCGGTCTTCACGGCGAAAAGACGGCGACCTTGCGTCGCATACTCGACATTCTGCGCAAAGCATATTGCGGCAAGGTCGGTATCGAATATCGTCACATCGCGAGCAACGAAGAAAAAAATTGGATCCGCTCGAAGGTGCGCGAGCAGTTTGTTGATATCGAGCCGCTCGCTGCCGAGACAAAGATCGCGTTGCTGCAAAAACTGATCGAGGCTGAGCAGTTCGAACAGTTTCTGCACAAAAAGTATTTGGGCCAAAAACGCTTTTCGCTCGAGGGCTGCGAGACTGTCATCCCGATGCTCGACCAACTTCTCGAAGGTGCGTCGGCGCGCGGCGGTCAAGAAATTTATCTAGGCATGGCGCATCGCGGCCGCCTCAACGTACTCTCGAATATCATCGGTGACCCTGAGACGGGCAACATGGCCGAGCGCATTTTCACCGTTTTCGAAGGAACTTCGCACCCACGCTTTCCGGCTGACGAGGGCGATGTCAAATATCACCAAGGCGCCGAGGGAACGCGTAAATCTAAGTCCGGCAACGAGATGAAAATTCATCTCTCGTGCAATCCGAGCCATCTCGAGGCCGTAAATCCGGTAGTCGAAGGCATGTCGCGGGCCCGGCAGGATGAGCTTCTCGGTTCTGCAAATGTGGGCGGGCAGAAAACGCGTGACGAGGTTTTCAAGCTGATATTACCGATATTGATTCACGGCGACGCTGCGTTCGCTGCCCAGGGGATTGTAATGGAGACATTGCAGCTCGCAGGTCTTCAAGGCTATCGAACGGGCGGCACGATCCACCTCGTCATCAACAATCAAGTCGGTTTCACGACTTCGCCCGAGCATGGTCGCTCATCGGTTTACGCGACGGACGCAGGGCATATTACGCGCACCCCGGTCTTTCACGTAAACGCCGACGACCCCGAAGCGGCTTATCGCGTCATTCAAATCGCGCTCGATTACAGGACGAAATTTCATAGAGACGTCGTCATCGATCTCGTCGGTTTTCGGCGGCTTGGCCACAATGAGGGCGATGAACCAAGCTACACGCAGCCGGTTATGTACGCTCGCGTCAAGGCGCATCCCGGCACGCAATCAATTTACTCACAGCAACTCATGCGCGAAAGCGTGATAACTGAAGACGAGCTTTCAGCCATGACTAAGCGCGTCGTCGAGCGATACGAGAGCGTTCTTGCGAAGGCAAAAGAGATCGCTGCCGGCAAGCCGATCAGAACGGACTCGCCCGATACACTGATTGAGGAAGACGGTTCGGAGGTGATCGAAACCGGAGCGAGCGCCGACGTTTTGAAGCAGGTCGTCGACAAGGTCTCGCTCGTTCCCGAAACGTTTAGTATCAATCCTAAGATGGTCGGCCAGTTAGCACGCCGCGCCAAGATGGGCGCCGGCGAAGTGCCGATGGATTGGGGCTTTGCTGAGGCGATGTCGTTCGGTTCGCTCGTGCTCGACGGGTTTCCGGTTCGCGTGAGCGGTCAGGACAGCGGTCGCGGGACATTCTCACAGCGGCACGCTTCCATGTACGACACGATGACGGGGACACGATGGACGCCGTTGAGCGAATTGAAAAACGAGGCGAATCCTGCTGCGAGATTTTACGTTTTTGACAGCCTGCTTTCGGAATACGCCGTGCTCGGTTTCGAATACGGTTACTCGGTGATTGCAAAACCGCAGCTTGTTGCATGGGAGGCCCAGTTTGGTGACTTTTCAAACGGCGGTCAAATAATCATCGATCAATACATCTCATCGAGCGAGGACAAATGGCAGCAACGCTGCCGCCTTGTGATGCTGCTGCCGCACGGCTACGAGGGCCAAGGCCCCGAACACTCAAGCGCGAGACTCGAGCGTTACCTACAGCTTTGTGCCGAGAATAATCTACAGGTTTGTTATCCGACGACGCCCGCGCAGTATTTTCATCTGCTCAGGCGACAGGTCAGACAAGATATCGTCCGACCGCTGATCGTGATGACGCCAAAGAGTCTGCTTCGACTGCCGGCGGCGACTTCGACGATGGATGAATTGCAAACGGGCGGCTTCGAGCCCGCGATCGACGATGCCGGTATTACCGACAGGACAAAAGTAAGACGCATAGTCGTCTGCAGCGGTAAAGTTTTCTACGATCTCGACGCTGCTCGTGTCAGTAGCCCGCACGTGAGTGAGGGCGCCGTTGAGCAATCCTCAAGATCTACGGACAAGGTAGCTCTCGTCCGTCTCGAGCAATTCTACCCGTTCCCAACCTCGAAACTTGCTCACGTCTTTGCGACATACCCAAACGCAACCGAGATCGTCTGGACACAGGAAGAGGCCCGGAACATGGGCGGTTGGACGTTTGTCGAACCACGACTGAGAGCGATCTTGCCGGCGAATATGACGCTCCGATACATAGGCCGAACCCCATCTGCATCGCCCGCGACTGGTTCCTACTCAATTCATAACGCCGAGCAAGCTAAACTTGTGAACGATTCGCTGACCGTCGGCATCGAAGGCACGTCGGCGGCGATGTAACGATGAAAAGGCTGTTTATGACATACCCGAAAATTTGCTCGATATTGCTCGCGGTTCCGATTGTTTTCCTCGCATTGCTCGCATGTCAGCCAAAGGCCGTTAGCGGCGGATCTCCGACTGAGGCGCTACCGATCGCCGAACCGACGCCAAAGAACAAAGAGCCGATCACTATCGCGGCGGTCGGTGACATTATGATGGCGTCGCCGTATCCAAACGACAGCCGCATGCCGCCGAATGACGGTGCCGACCTGCTGACGCCGTTTAAGAGCGTGCTGAGCGCGGCTGATATCGCGTTCGGCAATCTCGAAGGCCCGATGACCGACGGCGGAGCTTCGTCAAAATGCTCGCCCGGTTCAACGCGTTGTTTTGCGTTTCGAATGCCGACGCGTTATGGCAAGTATCTTAAAGACGCGGGATTCGACGTGATGAGTCTCGCGAATAATCACGCCGGTGACTTTGGCGATCGCGGGCGAACGGACACGCGGGCGACGCTCGACGCACTCGGCATCAAACACGCGGGCAGCGACCGTGAAACATTTGCAACCACGATGGTCGAATCACGCGGTAAGCGTATCGCGTTTATCGGTTTTGCCCATAACAACATTACTCCGAATGTTAACGACCTCGCTTTTGCTCGCCAACTCGTTGCCGAAGCAAACAAACGCGCCGATATTGTCGTCGTTTCGTTTCACGGCGGAGCCGAGGGAACAAATTCACAGCACGTACCGCAACGCACCGAGATCTTCGCCGGTGAATCGCGCGGCAATCTTCCGCTATTTTCACGAACAGTTATCGACGCCGGTGCCGATCTCGTGATCGGGCACGGCCCGCACGTCATGCGCGCCATGGAGATCTACAAAGACCGGCTCATCATGTACAGCCTCGGTAATTTTTGCACTTACGGTTGGTTTCAGCTTGCGGGCGAGACGGCATTGACCGCCGTCTTGGAAGTAAAGATTGATGCTGAAGGCAAGTTCGTCAGCGGCAAGATTCACCCAGGCAAGCAAGAAGGCCGCGGTCTACCCGTGCCCGACGAAGCGAAAGCCTCGATCTCGCTTTTACGAAATCTCTCGACGACGGACTTTCCGACAACCACGCCGAAGATCGCCGACGACGGCACATTTACCGCGAAATAAATTCACATAACCGTATCGGCGAGATTCGATTTGTATTTTGTGTTCGTCTGTCGGTCGTTCATCTCGATGTAGATGTAGCTCGGCGGGATTTGATCTACCGGCAGAGCGAACCAGATCTTGTTGAGGTCGTCGGCCCGCCCAAGCGCGCAAAAGCCGTACAATCTCTTGCCGTTCTGATCGAAAAGATCGACCCATGTCCGCGCAGCGTTCGTGTTCGCACCGCACGGCGGCAAGGCGGGCGCCGCGGCGAACATCGCATCCGGGTAGGCGGCCGAATTAAAGACCGAATAGGTATACCTCGTAAACTGTCCACCCGCAGCCGTGTAATATTCCGCCCCGGCGAATACCAGCACCGGGTTTGGCAGCGCCTTTTGCGCCGAAACCGAACCGGCCGTAACCAGCATCATTGCCGCGCAAACGACAAAAACCGCCCTTACAGCAAAAAACCTCTCTCTCATGATCCGCCTCCTTTAATTTAGTGTGTTGACACTGGCGAATATACTCCCGGTCACGGCTAAATACAACCTAAGCCCGCCAAATGCCCGGGTTGTAAATCGACCGTTAAATAATCGAAAAAAGCGCGAGAGGCGCGAGTAAACACGCAACGCACGCCGATCGGGCGGTTGAGTGAACCGCGGCATGCCCGTCTTAATTGGCTTGCAAGAGCACGCATTCGGCGGCACGTTAGTTGCGCGCTCTTTTAGCATAGATTCAACCAGGTGCTTTGAGAGATAAGCATTAAGGAGTAGTAAAATGCCAAATCAAGTATTAGAAAAAACGGATAACAAGACCGGCTTTTTCACGGGAGCGATGCACGCTGTCGAGGAAGTTGCGAAAACCGGCGTAAAAGTCGAGCGACTAAAAGAAAAGGCCGCTCACCTTGTGGAAGATGGATTGATCGACGCCAAGCGAATGGCCAAGCGGGGTCTCTACGCTGCCGAAGATGACGCTTACAAAGGTGAATTTGAAACAGCCGTTCTTGTGACGAATGATTCAGACCTGCTTGAGCCGATGCGAATTGTCCGGCAAGAGCTCAACTTGCCGGTCGGGCTGGTCAATCCGCATAAGAATCCAAGCTTTATGCTCCGGCCGCACGCGACATTTATTAAGCAAATTCGAGAAGGCGTGCCTCGGGCCAGTCAATTTCCAAATACACTCACCGACGCCAACGGCACTTTTCATAAACCCCTGTCTTGGTAAGCAATTCTCAATTTGTAACCGTCTGGGCGCGTTGGGGGCGCCCGCGAGACTGGGTCGTTGACGGCTTGCGCTGTCGCCGTCGGCATCGGCCTCGGCGTTATGCTCGGCTGGCTCGTCGGCCATAAGACATGCGATAAGTAACGCGAATACCAGTCGATCTACAGACGTTTCGGCGGGTGACATTTGATCTCCCGCCGCCTAGCATCTGTATCCCTGGGCGGCTGCGGCCGGCAACCATCTCATCGATGGATCTAATATCGCGTGCGGTGACTTTGGGAAGTCGGGATGAAGCGCCATCATTTCTTGCTTCCCAACGTCTTGCCTCCCAATTTCTTGACACGCGGATCTTCCGTGAGCAGCCTCATTTGCTGGATAGCAATTTGATTTAGCCTTTTCAGTCTTTCCGATTGCGACATTCGCTCATTTATTAACATTGCGTTTAGATTTTCGAGGTTAGAAAGACAAACAAGTTGTGAGATATTCGCTTCGTCCCGGATATTTCCTTTTGCTCCGGGGTTCTTATCACGCCATTGTTTGGCGGTCATTCCAAAAAGAGCCACATTTAGCACGTCTGCTTCGGATGCGTAAACCAGATTGACCTGGGATTTGGTAAGCTCGGTCGGAATCAGGTTTTCCCTTATGGCGTCGGTATGGATTCGATAATTGATCTTCGCCAGATTACGTTTGATGTCCCAGCCGAGCAGCTTTTGTTCCTGCTCTTTTAGGCGTTGGAATTCCTTTATGAGGTAAAGCTTGAATTCAACGGATATCCACGAGGCGAATTCGAAGGCAATATCCTTGTGAGCAAACGTTCCGCCGTAACGCCCGGTCTTTGAAACAATGCCTATCGCGCCTGTTTTTTCTATCCATTGCTTGGGTGTAAGCGTGAAACTGTTCAGACCCGCCTGCATTTTAATCCCGTCGAATTCGACGGGATTAAAACCCGGATTATTTAACTGTTCCCAGATCCCAACGAATTCAATCGTGTTTCGATTGCGAAGCCAATTGCGGATAAGGTCGTCCGTTCTCTCAGAGTCCTTGAAACGCGCAATATCCGTCAACGAAATGTAATCTTCCTCGTTGAACAATTGAATCGTAACGTCTTTGTTTAATACCGTTATCTTCGCCATTTATTCTTTGAAACTAAATATGGCGAATTTGCCATAATTAGGATTCTAAACCGGTCGAATTCGACGGGTTTAGATTTTTAACTCCACAGTGGCCCCGCGTCCAGAGCAAGCTGATAGCTCATTTGAGTTCTGAACGCGACCTCAATTCGCTCAATAACGTCAAATATCAACAACCTGAACTCGCGGTCAAAGAGGTATAGCCCGAGCACTTCGTCGAATGTCGTACCGTCGATAAAGTCGTCCGAGCCCGATACTTTTAACGGCAGCATATAGGCGCTTAGTCGGTAATAGCTGATATTGGAAAGATAATTTGCGGCCCGCGACTTGTCAGTAACACGCAGACCCCTGCTTTCGAGCAACTCGATCTGTTTTTCAAATGTGAGAGCGGGCTTTTCGTAAAGCATTGATCTAAAAAGAGAAAACCCGCCCGTTTGAGCATCGTCGAGAGGCTTGGCAGGTATTATTAATATCATGATACCTAAAACTGGTGTCGGTGACAATTATGCCGTCCGATGATCACGCCGAGACTCCAGCCGCGCCTTATAGCGTACATCGGCGGCATAGCGCGCAAACACAAAATGAAACTCATCGCGGCCGGCGGCATCGCCGATCACATACATCTGCTGATCTCGCTGCCAAAGACGCTCGATGTCGCGCACGCGATGCAGTTGATAAAAGGCGGCTCGTCAAAATGGATTCACGACACGTTTGCAGAATATCGCCGGTTTGAATGGCAAGAGGGTTACGGCGCGTTTTCGATAAGCATCGGCGAGGTCGAACGCACCGTCCGGTATATCAACAACCAGGCCGAACATCATCGCGCAAAGGATTTCGAGACAGAATTCATATCATTTTTGGACAAGCATTTTGTCGAATATGACGAACGGTATGTGTTTGATTGACCGTTTGTTGGGCGGGTTTCGATGGTTTTTTCCGCGTGTTTTTCGGTTGTTTTCAGCCGTCCCTGGCGGGACTCGGGATTGATTTTCATCGCATTCCCACCGATAAATCGGTGGGTTATTGACGCGTCGTCCGCTTCGCGGACGATGAAATCATCACGATCCCGCCGATGAATCCATCGTTCCCACCGATAAATCCGTGGGTTATTGACGCGTCGTCCGGTTCCCGGACGGAATGCGGAAGGCGGAATGGGGAAGGCGGAATGCTGACCGCTGACCGCTGAATGCTGATTGCCGAAACCTACTTCTTTGCCTTTTCGATCTTTGCAATGATCTTGCGGACGTGGTTGCGGGCGATGAGCGGCAGGCGTTCGTCGGTGGAGAGAGTAGTGAGGAACGGAAGCAGGTGCGGCGGGTCGGGGATCTCGTTGCGCCCTAGATAGCTGTCGAGTGCGTCGATGAGGCCGGGCGTGAGCAGTGGTTGGTTTTCGCGTGCGAGAGTGAATTCAAACTTCCAGGTGTATTCGTTTGCGATGGCGCGGTAGGTGTCCATCAGCGCTTTCGCGTGTTTGTTATCAGTCCAGTTATATTTTACGGTGCGCGTGCGTCCCATCCGATTTAGAGTGATCGTGACATTGCCCATGTTTGAGAAATCTTTCGCATACTGATAATCCTCGGTCGAGTCTATGAAGTTCAGCGCAGCGAATGCGGCTCTTAGTTGCTCAAGCGTTGGCTGCGAGAGTTCGATCGGATCGTCGAGTGGTTCGTCAAAGCTGTCTTTCTTGAACCAAATTCGCCCTTTGCCGTTTTCGTCGTGCTCGATCTTTAGATTTGAGTAAACAAAACCTGGCCGATCAAACGTGTAAACATAAACCGGCTTGTAGGTTTGCGCTGTGCCCGACGTCGCATCGCGTGAATTTGTTTTGCCGTCCGGCTCACGCTCATTCTTTTTTGGCGGGAGGTCGGGTGTCGCCTCGGGCGTCGGCTGCGGCGTCGCGGCGACCTTTGGCTTTGCCGTCGGTTTCTTTGTCGTCTTGCGCTTGGTTGTTTGCGCAAATGTTGTAAGAGGCAATGCCAACGCCAAAGCAATCAACACAACTTTTACGAAACTCGATCTCATCAGCGCTAGTCTAGCGAACTTAAGTGGAATACAAAAGAATTTAGCCACCGATTTTACAGATCAGGACAGATCTGAAAATACTTTTTCTAATCCGTTTTATCTGTGTGATCGGTGGCTGATTTACCTACTCAAACTTGACTGAGACGATCTTCGAGACGCCTGCTTCCTGCATCGTGACGCCGTATAGTGCGCGGGCGGATTCCATCGTGCGTTTGTTGTGAGTGATGACGATGAACTGCGTCTTCTCGGACATGTCGGCTATTTTAGCGGCAAAGCGGCCGACGTTTGCGTCGTCGAGCGGTGCGTCAACCTCGTCGAGCAAGCAGAATGGCGACGGACGATATTTGAAGATCGCGAGCACCAGTGCGATAGCGGTCATCGCTTTCTCGCCGCCCGAGAGCAGCAGGATATTTTGCAGACGTTTGCCCGGCGGCTGTGCGACAACCTCGATGCCGGCTTCGAGAATGTCATCCGATTCCATCAGCGTCATCTGGCCCTGCCCACCGCCGAACAGCTCGATGAAGAATTGCGAGAAGTTTTCGTTGATCGCCTCAAATGCATTCCTGAATCGCTCGCGCGAACGCTGCTTGATCTCGCGAAGCGCTTCTTCCGTTGCGGCGATACTCTGAATGATGTCCTCACGTTGCGACGTGAGAAAAATGTGCCGCTCCTCGGCCTCGCCGAGCTCCTCAAGAGCGAGCATGTTGATCGCGCCGAAATTCTCGAGCTTTTGTCGCAGTTCGTCAGCGTGTTCGCGGGCAGTTTCGAGTACGAAATCTTCGCCTGGCGTAGTTTTATCAACAAGCTCCGTGAGCGACATATTCAGCTCCTGCTGACAATGTTCGGCGATATTTTGCAGCCTGGTGACGGCCTCGGCCTGCGAGACTTCGATCTCGGCACGGGCGTTACGCGCTTCCGCAGCTTTGTGATTCAATTCGCGAAGTTCTTCGCTCATTTTGTCCGAGGCTTCGCGCGACTTTGTCAGAGCATTGACGGCGTCGGTGACCTCGCGCGTTTCGCGGCTCATCTCGTCGCCGGCTGACGCGATGCGGTCGGTGATCGTCGTGATCTCAGTATGAAGCGTCTTGATCTTCGAATCCGACTCGGTGAGCTCGAGATTTGAAATTGCGAGACGCGACTCGAGATCGCGTGCTTCGTTCTCGACGCGGCGAAGCGCCGATGCCGCCGCACGGCGGCGTTCGTCGGATGTGGCGGCGATCATTCGTTTTTCGTTCAGAACGGCGCTCGCGTCGCCGGTCTTGTGGCGAGCGGCTGTGACCTCACCGGCGCGTCTGTCGAGTGATGTCGTCGCCGCGATTCGAGCCGCCTCGGCCTGCTGACGAGATTCGCCGGCTTCGCTTTGCTTGCCGTTTAGATCCGCGATCTCGTTTGTAACCTGCTCTGTTTCGTCCGCGACAACCTTGCGATGGCGCTCGGCGCGTTGGATCTCTTCGTGAGCGGCGTGAGCTTGAATCGCAAGGCCGTGAATGCCGCGATCGACCTTGATTATCAGCGATTGAAGATCGACGGTTTTGCTCTCGAGATCGACGAGCGATGCTCGCGAAGTGTCGGTTGCCCTCAGCGACGTTTCGACAGCGGACGCGAGCCGCGAGCATTCGATATCGAGTTCGTGCAACTCACGTTTAAACGCCAGCAGAGATTCGTTTTTACCTTCTGCGTTCGCACTGCCGCCGATCAGTAGATGACCGCCAAGCAATAAGTCGCCGTCAAAATTTACAAGTATCTCGCCGCTCGATTCGTTAAAACTGTGGACAAGACGAGCCGACATTTCACGAGGGAAGATTTGCCTGAGTACATTGGCGACCTCAACGGAAACGCCGAGATGCCCGGCGATCGTGTCGCCCGAATTTGCATGCTGTTTTCGCTCTGCCTTTCCACCGTTCGGCAAAATTATCAATGCCGTACGGCCTATATCGTTCGATTTTAACCAAGCCGTTACACGACGCGCGTCGTCGAGCGACTCGACAATGACGGCCTCAAGCATCGGGCCAAACAGCATCTCGACTGCGGTCTCGGTTTGCGGAGTGACATTTAATCTATCAGCCAAAACGCCCGCGAGCCGGACGCCGATATTCTCGGCTTCGGCAAAAAGCTTTTGCACGGGCGGCGTGTAAACCGCGCGTTTCTCTTCAAGTTCGACGAGCGTCGCGAGCCGATGCCGCTTTGCCGAGTGTTCGTCCTGCAGTTCGACGAGTTTGCCTTCGGCATCACGCAGGGCGGTACGGGCATGATGCGTCGTGGCTAGCAGTTGTTCTTTTTCTTCATTCAGCTCGACGAGCTTTTTCTCCTCAGCGGCTAGGTGCTCGGCGAGTTCGTCGGCGTGGTTTTTATTTGTCGCGAATGTTTCGTCGGCGTGTTTTCGTTCACGCTCAAGACTGTCAAGGCGAGTTTGCAGTCGCGTCAGATTGCCGCCCACTTGACGACCGATCTCATCAAAACGCTCGGCCGCGGCCGTGTGCTGCACGAGATCGTTCCGCAAAGTTTCGATCGAGATTTCGATCGCGGCAAGAGCATCGGCTTCGCGGCGGTGATCGTCCTCGGCCTCGCGCAGGCTGGCCTCGGCCTTTGCATGTTCGGTCGCCTCGTGCTGCTCTTCTGCTTTCAGGCGTTCGAGCTCGCCGGCAAGCAGTTTGAAACGCTCTTCGCTGGCCGCGATCTCGGTGCGCAGCGTTTCGCAACGCGTGTTCAGGCTGACGATCTGGTCGGATTTATAAAGATGCTCGCGTTCGGCGCGATCGCGCTCGAGGGCGTTGTTTGCGTGAATCTTGCGAACTTCGGCAAGATTCTCCTCGGCCGCGCGTGCCGCGACCGTCGATTCGCGAACGGCCTCTTCTTTTGCGGTAACTTGCTCGTGAAGATCAGTTTCGACTGCCTCGGCCTCAGCAAGTCGCCTCTTTAATTCATCCGAAAGCTCAGCCAGATGCTTGCCCTCGGCCGCGTAAAGCTGATGCAGAAGTTCGCGAAACTCCTCCTGCAAAATTTTGTATCTGCGGGTCTTTGCCGCTTGTCGACGCAGCGAGTTTACCCGCGTTTCAACCTCGGAGACGATGTCGAATATTCGCGCCAAGTTAGACTTGGCTGATTCGAGCCGAGTCTCGGCGGCGCGCTGACGTGCGCGGAACTTTGAGATTCCCGCGGCTTCCTCGATTAGACTGCGGCGGTCGGCGGGCTTTGCCGACAAGATCTGTCCGATGCGGCCCTGTTCGATAATCGCGTAGTGAGCGCCGGACAAACCCGTACCGGCAAAAAGATCGGTGATATCGCGCAGGCGGCAGGTTTTGCCGTTGAGCTGATATTCGCTCTCGCCCGAAAGATAAAGCCGCCGCGTGACCGAAACTGATTCGCCTGGTGCGAAGTCGAGTGCGAACGAACGCGGCCGCCAATGACGTTTTGTCTTAACGCGGGTTTCGATCGGCTGAGATGAACCGACCGCCAGAGCTCTTACGGTCTCGACGGATTCGGTTTCGACCACCGAGTCGTCATGAAAACCATTCTCCTCAATGCGGAATTCGGAATTCGGAATGCGGATTTCGTCGGGTTCGGACAAAGCTTCGGGTTCGACGCCCTCGATCTCGCCCATATCTACGGCCGAGTCGTCGATTCCGCTCAGAGTTTCGTCAATGTCTTCGAGTTCGTTTTCGTCGACGTCGAATTCCGAGTCGTCACGAACGAGATGCAGAACGACCTCAGCCATGCCGCCCGGTTTGCGCGTCTTTGTGCCGGCGAAAACGACATCTTTCATCTCGCCGCCGCGCAAAGATTTCGCACGCTGCTCGCCGAGCACCCACGCGATCGCGTCCGAGACGTTCGATTTGCCGCAGCCGTTCGGCCCCACGACCGCAGTTATGCCGTTGCCGGTAAAAACGACCTCGGTGTAATCGGCGAACGACTTAAAGCCGGTGATTTCTAGACGCTGGAGCTTAAACATTCTATAGTGCTTTGATTTCGCGAAAGCACTATATTTTGTTGTATTTAGGCACTAAAAGTCAAACAAAACAGTGGTCGGTGGTCAGTGTTCGGTGGTCAGTACTGGATTTTTCTGACCACTGCCCACTGATCACTGACCACTGTTCAGATCATCTCGCTGCCGACATTGCGAAGGCCCTGCTTTTCGGCGCGTTCGTGATCTAGCTCGGTGAGGACGTCGAGGAGGAAATTTGTGTTGGATGAGACGGTGATGACGACGGGGAACTCCTTCGCCGAGGTCGAGAATTCAAATGTCCCGCTGTTGATCTCGATGATCTCGCGAAACGCCATCACGCCGTTGTGGCCGTTGCACTCGGCGTCAACGATCTTGCCCTCGTTAAAGGCAACGTTCGCGAGATGCAGATCGGACTTTATGACGAGCAGGCCGGTCATCTTGGAGTTCTCGATCACCTGAACGGCGTCAAAAACACTTACATAGGCAAGATTACCGGCGAACGTGACATCGGTTCGCACCATCTGCGGTGAACGGTCGCGCTCCAGCGCAAAATCAGGACGGCGTGCACGGCGAATCGCTTCGAGGCCCGGTGCGACCGATATTCGCGGGTCGAGCAGCTTCGCCTCTTGCAGACGGTCGTAGGCAAGGTCGAAATCTTCGCGGGCGATATACAAGCTGACCAGTGCCAGGCACTGCCGGGCGGCCTCGTTCAGATTCTTTTGCTTGACGCAGATGTCGCGCATCTTTTCGCGCAATGCAATCGAGCGTGGGCTACGTTCAAGCGATGTCCTCAGCAGGTCAAACGCCTTCTCCGGCGACGAGTACTTTACAAACAGGTCGGCGTCGAGCAACAAAGACTCGATCGTCGTCTCGGTAATCGGCACCTGCGGGTCAGCTATAACCTGATTCATAACGGATGATAAGAAGTACGCTGAACAAAATTGTTCAACAACTTAATTTAGCACAGCGCAACGCCAGCCGTCAGCAAAAATTTCTCTCAAAATGGGTTTTTACACAGCAAAAGGCCGCCAAAATCAATGGCGGCCAATCTATCGTTCCTTTTTCGATCAAAAGTCTAATCGTATTCCAAGCCTCATTCTGCGATGTGTAGCTGTTCGCGTCGGCGCAACGAATCCGTCGCATGTTTGCTGTTGTGCAGTGGTCAAAGTGCCCCCACTCGTACACAGCGAAAGGTTATCGAAATTGATAAAGTTCGAGCCATAACTAAAGACACGCATATTAAATGGATTTGTGATTTCAAGTGACGGCCTTAGCCTAAATCGCTCGCTAATTTTCCATTCACGCGTGAAGTTTAAATTAAATTGCCACAACGTCGGGCCTTTGCCGGCGTTACGCGGCAAAGTGCCCGGGCTGCCCAAAGGTGCCAAAGAGAGTTGACTGGCGAGTACGCCGGGAAAGGGACTCGACGAGAAGATGCGCCAGCGAATGTCGTCAACGTTGCCGACGAAGTTTGGCCGATCGTTGCTTATGTCATCAAGGTTCCGATCCACGCCGCCCGACGAGAGATTGAACGGCGCACTTGATCCATAGCGGAATAACGGCGAGATTCTTAGTTTGCCCATCCAGCTTGGCGTATCAATCGTTCCGGTAACCGAGAAACGATGTGTTCTGTCTGCAAGACTGCGTGACCAGTCGCCGCGAAAATCGCCCGGCGTAGTTGGATCAGACGTATTAACAATTCCGTCGTCCATCAGACGGGACAGTGTGTAGGAAAGCCGCCATGATCCCCCGAATCCATTACTGAATTTTCTGTACCGATTTCGTAGTTCAAAGATGGCCCCTATGTATCGGCTATTTCCGATCGAAGTCACAGTTTCAAGTTGTTCCTGGCCGAATTGGGCGAACAATGCCGGAGGTCTTAGCGGATTTAGTGCTGCAATAGCCCGACAGTACGCCGTATTCGGCGCCGCCGTGGCGCATCCGCCCGTTGGGAACGTTGTTGACGTAGTGTTTACGTTGACGAAACAGAGAGTCGTAGCGGTAGTACAGGCCGCGGCCGAAGTCTGGCTTCCATCATGCGTTCCGCCGGCGACAGGACTACCCATGAAAAACCGATTGGTTCCAGTCGCGATGCCAAGCAGATAATCGGTATATGTAATACGGCCGTCGCCACTACGATCAGTCAATCCATTAGGGAGCACCGGAGCGTTCGGATTTGTCTCTCGCCAAAGGTTTACTGTGCGATTAAAGGTTACATTGGATTCAAACACCATGCCTTTGGCGACTTCTCTTTCAAAGCCGAGATTCACCTGGTAGCTCTTGGGAATAACCAGGTCGGGCGACAGGCTTCGGAAAACAGTGCTTGATCGTGTAAGCTCCCGAACACTGAACGTTTGTCCCGCAGTGGTTGTCACGGCGAGCCTGGTATCCAAAGTGACTGCATTTGGAAAAAGGGCAGCAAGCGACCTCCGAAGTGCGTCCGTGCTAAAGGTGCTGCCGGCCGGAAGAGGAACACTGTTTGTATCCAGACGCACCGTAGTCAAGTCGCCGGTGTAATCATCAATAGTTCTGAGCAGAACACGGTTGTAGAAGATTCCGGCGCCGAACCGGATCACACCTGTGCCCTTCTTAAAAGGATCCCAAGCGACGGCCACTCGCGGGCCCCAGTTGTCATTGTCATCAAGGACAGTTTCACGCTCGTATCGGAGGCCGAAATTCAACGTTAGATTTGACCTTGCGCGCCAGTCGTTCTGAATGAATCCTCCCACATACTTATTCTGTAATGACGAAGTGCCGCCGAAATTTTGCTGAAGCCTTGTCGGAACGCCCCCGGCAAGGAACGAAAAGCTGCCGAACGTGTATGTGCCTGTTGTATCGAACCTGTCAAGGAATGTCGTGTCAACGTTATGAAAATCGAAACCGAAGCGCCAGGTTCGACTGCCGCGAACCAAGCTAAATGTATCCTGGACTTGCCAGCGATTCTCTTTTCGATCCGACGAATTCGATGTCGAGCCGAAGACCTGTGTTCCCTGTGGCGTAAAAGTTACGAGGACCGCAGGCGACAACGAACCGGCAGCCTGGCTGGAACTCGGATCCAGTTTTGAGTACTGGACTCGGACTTGGTTGACTTTGTTGCCCGCGAACCAGTTATGCGTGAAATTATAGCCATCCGTGTTTCGGATGCGGCCAATTATCGAGTCCGCAATTCGATTGGTGCCGCTAAAGGCACGAAGGTCATTTGAACGGCCGAGCTGCCATGAAAAAACAAAGCTTTGGCTCTTAGAAATATTCCAATCAACCCTAGTAGTGAGTATGTGGTTTATTGCCGGCGTGGCGGTCGGAAGCAAATAGTTGCCGACAGTGACCGCCGGACATGTAAAACCGGTCGGACAAGTCCCTGCAGATACCAGAAACGTACCGGTCGCGGGATTGTTCGGAGCGGGAAGAGTAAAACTCGAACTACCTCCCGATACGGGTGTCCACGCATCAAGGACGGTAGTGTCAAAGACATCGTTATACTCGTACGAGCTAAAAAAGAAGAGTTTGTTCTTGATTATCGGGCCGCCAAACGTGAACCCCGGATTGCGCTCTTGCAGTGGCGGTCGACCGATGAAACGACGATTATTGTTCCACGTATTCGCATTCAAGCTCTCGTCTCGAAAATAGAGATATGCACGTCCTCTGAATCTATTGCTGCCACCGCGTGTGGCCAAATTAACACGTCCACCCGAGGCTCGCCCGTATTCGGCCGAAAACTGATTGGTAATCACCTGAACCTCGCTGATAGCATCGATAGAGGGTTGAAAACGGAAGGACGCTCCTCGGTCATCGTTATTATCAAGTCCGTCGATAGTGATGTTATTTGAATACGCGGCCCCACCCGACAAGCCAAAAATACCTGCTTCCTCAGGCGTTGTTCCTGGAGCAGTTTGTCCCCGCGTTCCTCGGTCATTAGAGAGATCCCGGGTCGACAGTTGTTCTTCGGTGGTTCCGCCGAGAGTAAGAACTAAGTCAAGAGGATTACGAGAGTCAACGGGCAGCTCCTCTATCTCGCGTTCGGTGATCGTGCCGCCGACGATTGTGCGGGTTGTGTCGACGGCGGGACCGTCGTCGCCGGAGACTGTCACGGTTGTTTCGGCTCGGACGTCCGCGGGCGAGAGTTTGAAATCCTGCTGCACGTTTTGGGCGGAGATGGTTGTAATTGCAGAAGTTTCCTGCGTGCCAAAGCCGCTCTGCGTCACTTTTATTTTATACGTGCCGGGTTTGAGTTGGACGATTCTGTAGCGCCCGTCGTCGTCAGTGATGACGCTGCGCGTCACGCCGGTTTCGACGGACGTGGCGGTGACGCTGGCACCGACGACGGCGAGGCCGTTCGTGTCGGTGACCTTGCCTGTCACGGTCACGTTGTCGAGGTCCTGAGCGACTGCGGCGAAGGCAAACGCGCAAATTAAAACTGCAAACGCAAAACTGCGAAACAAACTTCTAAATAACATCATAAACTCCTGCATTATTGGTTAATTCGGATGAGAGAATCCTAACGCAGAAGCCGCGTGAAAGCAATTTGAAAGCTAATCTTCGTGAGAAAAATTTTCGCGTGTGCGCGTGACACGAATGCGTGAGACAGGGATGAGAGCTTCGCTTGACGAGAACGCTTCGCTGTGGCGTGAGAATTCGCTTGCGTGCTCTTTCAGATACTCAAAAAACTGTTCGAATTCGCGCTGCATCTGGCCCATCTTTTCGCGCATGTTGAGGATGATCTCGACCCCGGCGAGGTTGACGCCGAGTTCGCGCGTGAGCGAGAGAATAACCTCGAGGCGTTCGAGGTCAGAGTCTTCGTAGAGCCGCGTGTTGCCGATCGAACGCGACGGCGCGAGCAGGCCTTCTCGCTCATACAACCTCAGCGTTTGCGGATGAATGTCGTAAAGCTCCGCGACGGCACTGATCGTGTATGTTTTAATACGTTTTTTCATACGCTGCCGGGAACGCAGGCGCCCTCGCCTGCTACGCCGGTTCATCTGGCGTTACGAACTTTCGGACTCTTTCAAGTTTAATAAACACCGTGTCCATCAGCGTCCTCAAAGCAGGACGCCTGCAGGCGAGGGCGCCTGCGTTCCGGCCATGACGTTATTCTAATCCCATCACCTTGCGCGGATTTTCGGGATTCAGTTTCTCAAACTGCCGCAGCACGTCTTTTGTCTCTTCCGAGATGACACGCGGCAGCGTGATCTTCACCTCGACAAACTGATCGCCGCGAAGCGTCGGATTTCTTAAGCTAGGGAACCCGCGCTCGCGCAAGCGAAACTTCTGCCCCGATTCAGTTCCCGAAGGGATCTTTAGCTGGGCTTTGCCTTCGACGGTCGGAACCTCGATCTTCGTGCCGAGCGCGGCCTCGCTGACCGTAATCGGCACGATGATGTAGATGTTGTCACCGCGTCGATCGAGGAATTTGTGCTTGCCGACGTTTGTCAGAATATAAAGATCGCCGGGTTGAGCTCCCAACCGGCCGCCGTGACCTTTCTTGGGCACGCGAACACGCGAGCCGGTATCGACGCCCGCCGGAATTTTAATCTTCACCTGTTCCGTCTTTGGCGTCACGCCCTTGCCGTTGCATAAACTGCACGGCTGGCGGCGACGGCCCGTGCCTTCGCAATCGGAGCAGCCTTGCGAAAACTGCAAACGCCCGCCGGTTCGCATAACTTGACCCGTGCCTTTGCACGTCGGACACTGAACCACTGGCCCGCCGGTGTCGCCCGCGCCCTGGCAACGCGAACATTGCTCACTGCGATTCACCGTAATGTTGCGTGTGAGGCCGGTGAACGACTCCTCAAAACTCATCGACAGCGGAATCTCGATGTCGCGACCTTTTTTTGGCAGCGGACGCGGCGGTTCTGGCTGCGCCTTCGTACCACCACCGCCAAACAGATCTGCAAAAATATCACGAAGGCCGCCTCCGCCGCCGCTCGTCGAACTGCTTGAAAAATCAAAACCCGAAAAATCAAAACCCGGCGGCACTCCACCAGCACCTGATGACGCGCCGCTGGCAAACGGCGAATCGGCGTCGAGATTGTCCGCGTAGTAGCCAAAGCGATCGAAGACCTTACGCTTTTTGTCGTCCGAGAGAACGTCGTAGGCCTCCTGAACTTCTTTAAACTTATCCTCAGCTGCCTTGTCATTCGGATTGACGTCCGGATGGTATTTGCGCGCCAAGCGGCGATACGACTTCTTGATCTCGTCGGCTTTTGCGTCTTTCTTGACGCCGAGAATGTTGTAGTAATCTTTTTTCGCCATCGCGAGTTAGGGACAAGTGTAAAGGGATGAGGGACGAGAGGCAAAACCGAATCTAGTTTGTCCCTCGCCCCTCGTCACTTGTGCCTTAAGTTACTTCTTTTCTTCGTCTTCCACGTCAACATACTCGGCGTCGATGACGTTGTCGTCGGCTGCCGATGTGGCGTCGCCGTCGGCTCCCGCTGTCGCGGAAGAGGCTTGTTCTTCGGCTGTCGGTTCGCCGTCCTCGGGCGGTGCCGCCTGGCTGTAGAGAACCTCGGCCAGCTTGTGCGAAGCGGTTTGCAGCTTTTCGAAAGCGTTGTTCATTGCGTCAACGTCCTCGCCGACGAGAGCGGTTTTGGACTCGGCGATAGCAGCTTCGATATCGCCAGCCGCCGTTGCGTCCAGCTTGTCCTTGTTCTCGGACATCGTCTTCTCGACGCTGTAAACAAGGCCGTCGAGACGGTTGCGTGCCTCGATCGCGGCTTTCTTTTTCTCGTCTTCACCGGCATGAGACTCGGCGTCTTTCATCATCTTGTCGATCTCTTCTTTCGAGAGACCCGACGAAGCCGTGATCGTGATCTTCTGCTCACGGCCGGTGCCGACGTCTTTCGCAGAAACATTTACGATGCCGTTCGCGTCGATGTCGAACGTCACCTCGACCTGCGGCATGCCGCGCGGCGCCGGCGGGATGCCGACGAGGTGAAACTTACCGAGCGTTTTGTTGTCGCTCGCCATCGGTCGCTCGCCTTGCAGCACGTGAACCTCGACGCTCGTCTGATTGTCCGAAGCGGTCGAAAAGATCTCGCTCTTGCGGGTCGGTATCGTAGTGTTCTTTTGAATCATCGCCGTCGAAACGCCGCCAAGCGTCTCGATGCCGAGACTCAACGGAGTTACGTCGAGCAGCAGAATGTCGGTCTTCTCGCCGCCTAGCACGCCTGCCTGAACAGCCGCGCCGAGAGCGACGACCTCGTCAGGATTCACGGACTTATTCGGCTCTTTGCCAAAATATTCTTTGACCATCTCCTGCACTTTTGGAATACGGGTTGAGCCGCCGACCAGCACGATCTCCTCGATGTCTTTCGGCGTGAGTCCGGCATCCTTGATCGCCTGTTCGACGGGCGGCATCAGACGCTTGAGAATCGGTTCTACGAGCTGCTCGAATTTCGCCCGCGTAAGCTTCATCACGAGATGCTTAGGGCCGCTCGCGTCCGCCGTGATAAAGGGCAGGTTGATCTCGGTCTCCATCGCGTGCGAAAGCTCGACCTTGGCCTTTTCAGCAGATTCTTTTAGTCGCTGCAACGCCATTTTGTCGTTGTGCAGATCGATGCCCTGATCTTTTTTGAACTCGTCGATGATCCAGCCGACGAGGACTTCGTCAACGTCGTCGCCGCCAAGATGAGTGTCGCCATTGGTCGATTTAACCTCGACGACACCCTCACCGACCTCGAGAATAGAGATGTCAAACGTGCCGCCGCCAAAGTCGAACACCGCGATCGTCTCGTCCTTTTTCTTATCTAATCCGTAAGCCAATGCAGCCGCCGTCGGCTCGTTGACGATACGCAGAACTTCTAACCCGGCGACTTTGCCGGCGTCCTTGGTCGCCTGACGCTGAGCGTCATTAAAATACGCAGGCACAGTGATTACGGCCTGCTCAACCTTCGACCCAAGGTAATCCTCAGCCGACTGCTTCAACTTTTGCAGTACCATCGCCGCGATCTCCGGCGGGTTGTACTGTTTGCCATCCACGTTGATCCGCACATCGCCGTTCGAGGCCTTTTCGACCTTGTACGGCACTTGTTTGATCTCGCCCGGGATCTCGTCGAATTTGCGTCCCATAAACCGCTTTATCGAATAAAGCGTATTCTCGGGGTTTGTGACCGCCTGCCGCTTGGCGACTTGGCCGACCAGCCGGTTGCCGTCCTTTGTAAACGCCACGACCGACGGCGTCGTGCGCCCGCCCTCGCTGTTTGTAATGACGACCGGCTCGCCGCCTTCCATAACGGCAACGACCGAATTAGTCGTTCCTAAGTCAATTCCTATGATTTTGCCCATTATTTTTTTCTCCAAACCTTATATAATTGCTCGGCCCAAGCGTGATTTCGACGACTTGAGCCGTGTCAAACTATAATATCTGAGCGTGATGTTGTCAAGGTTATCAAATGGCAAAAAAAGCCGCCGAGCTTGTTCAAACTTGGCGGCTGCGAGTAAGGGGTTTTGGGAATTTTTTAAGGTGCAGCGCCGATCACTCTTCCAGAGGAACGAAATCAATATCGTCCAGTGCGTCTGACACCGTAATAACTCGATTAGAGAATTGATACTTCTTTGAAACGGCGCTCATCACGTAAGTTTGCCCTGCCGCGACTGCGTCAAATCGATAGTAACCGAAGGTACTCGAGCGGGCTGAACGGCTGTTACCAGCCGCGTCAGTGATTGTAACTGTCACACCGCGTATGCCGACGCCTCGCGATGTTACGATTCGTCCCCCGACCGAAACCTCGGCGGCCGTCGGCCCGACCAGCGCAAGGGTGCGGGCAGTAAACGCGGTGGTCAGCGAATTTGCCGCGCCGTCGGCTACCTCCTGCAAGACGGGCGAGTTGCCGAAACCGATGTTGGTCGTTGGCGGACCGTTCGGTGCGATGGTAAACGTCATCCATACCAGTTGGCGCAGGCCCGCCGGATAAGCGTCGTTCGGCGCTTTGTCCATAACGATGCCGAGCCTGCCTTGCGCGGTTTGCGAACTGTTGACCGTCAAAACGGCATTGCCCGCGCCCGCACCGAGCGTGACGTTTGTCGGATTGCTCAAAACCGCCGTGTCGTATTCGAGCGTAAAACTCGCGCCCGTTTCATCGCCCTGCGCTTCGAGTTCGACGGCGAGGGTCAAAACATCGCCGATGCGAGATACGGCAACCGGACGCAGCTCACGCGGTGAACCCGCGGCGGATCTTTTACCCACGACAGATTTCGGGCTGAACGGCAAAGCCTCGTTCGGTCCGGCGGCCTCTCGTTTTGTGTCCAATCCGGCGGTGTAGCGTCGCGCCTGGATCACGTCGGTGAGGGATAGTGCTCCGTTACCGCCATCCGCGCGGGGAGCGGTATCGGCTCGCTGGAATTCGTTGTATTGCAAAATAGTGTCGAGCTTGGCGATGAACCTGCGGACCTGGTCCACATCATCGCCATTCAACTGTCCGTCATTGCCATTCGGCCGCGGTGCGAGGTCCGCTTCCGTATCGCCGCCGAGCACGGTGGTCGTAGCATCGGGCAAGGTCGGCGGCAGCTCGCCGTTGCCGGCGTTGTCGTAACCCAAGGAGTAGAAGCGATACGTCTTGCCCCAACGACCTGTGAAGGTCGCTGCCGAGGCCACGCTACTTGCGAACAGACTATACGGCTGTCCGTTTTCCGAGAACAAAAGCCTGGTGCCCTCGTAACCGGAACCGTCAGCATCGTCGTTGCTGGTCCAGCTCAGGTTGAAATCCGGAGTATCGGACGTGAGCGGCAGCGGCGCGATCTGACTGACCGGGACGACGCTGTCAAGCAGGTTCGTCGCGGTGTTTGTAACGATAGGCTCGTTCTGGTCGAAAACTATGGTCGCGAAGTTCTCTATCGCGGTCCGATTCGGGAAGTTCGGTCGGGCCTCGACGGTAAAGATCACATAGCCTTCGCCATCGTGCTCGGCGTTATTTGGCGGCAGCAGTCCCGCAAACGGATCGAGCGGCGGTTCGCTTGTTTGCGGATCGATCGCCTGCAAAGACCAGAAGATCCGATTGCCCACGAGATCGACACCGGCAAGGATGTCGGCCTTTAGATTGCCCAGGTCTGCTCCGAGCTGTATGCGTTGCTGGACGAAAGCCTGATTGTCGGGAACGACGATCCGGTTTTGCTTAAAGCCGATCTCCTTGAGCCGGACGGTCCGTATGTCCAGAGGCGGAGGGAGATCATTGACGATCCGTATCAGCTGTGCCGGCGCGCTCGCGCTCGACAGGTTCTCGAAGTTTATTCGATACGTCAGTGGTTGACGTATCGGTACAAACCCCTCGCCGCCGTACCCCTTAGGCCCGAGCATCTCGTTCGGATCGATCGCTGCCAAGAATTCCGTCTCCTGGATCTCGGGCGGCGGTGGCAGACACTCATTATATGCGCGATGGCATTCGTACAGATCCAATAGTCCTTTTATGGTGAAAAGAGCAATGGAGATGAGCTTGATCCAGGGCAGGCCCACAGAAAGACACTCGGTTGCGAGACCACCGAGCGTGGCCGCGAAAAAACTGGCTACGCTGCCGATGGCGCCGGCAACGCTGAAGTCACCGGCTTGGGCTGCGTTGGCGATTATCGAGAACGTAAGATCAAGCCCGGCCGCCAATGCGCCCCACGCCACGTTGAGGCAACCGCCGGGCAATGCCTCGGATAGTACCGAGAACAGCACTCCACGCAGAAGCTCAAGCAGGCATGAATTACGCGCCGCGGCGCACGCTTCCTCGGTTCCGCTGCCCAGCATCGTGATCGATTGCCGGGCCATCGATTCTGTCTGCTCCTGCCTGGAGAGTCGTAGCCAGTCCGCAAACGGCGGCAGGGCCATCGCGCCGACCTCGAATCCCGAGAAGCCAAAGGGCAGAGTTACATCTATGTTGACACGGACGGTTTGCTTGCTTGCAAGCAAAGGCGTGAAAAGCGCAATGACCCGCAAACCGTCGCGTTCAAAGTGCAGAGGAAGCTGCGACGGGATCGCGTCCGGCGGGAGCATATCCTCGAGATCGCCCATGTAGTTCGATCGGTCGAGTTCGTACCCGTACCTGCTCGGCATCACAATTATAAGCGGAACCAGATATGAATCGTTCAAGCCGTCATTTGTAAACGAGAACGTGTACCGCGACCTGCCCCCGCGCGAAAACCTTGGGCCTTCTATCGAGACACGCGGTTCTGCGGCACCTCCGCCGTTAATGATGGTGAAGCCGTCATCGATCGTCGAGGTTTGATTGTCCGGGTTACGGACGACGACATCGTAAACGCCAGCGGACTTGCCTCTGAGGTCGAACACCGCGAGGATGTTGGTCGGAAGTACACGGAAATTTGCCGGAACGATCTGGGCGCCGCCAGTTCCAACGAGCTTGAGGGTCGCACCGGTCTGGAATTTAGCACCGTCGACGGAGAGGGTAATGAATCCCGCATTTCCAGCCTCCTCGGGTGCCACTCCGCGAACCGTGAACGGCAGGATGCGGGCATTCACAGTTATGTTCTGTGCCGGAACCGAGCCTAAATTCTCGGCGTTGACCTCTTTGGCCTTCCCGGAAACCGCGTTGAAGTTCTTTGCAAAGCTTTCCGGAATGCGGTCATGCCGGACCAGCGAATAATAATCCCCGTCATTCGTTTCAGCGACGAAGTTCTCCTGCTCGCCTTCGCCGGGTCGCTGGCCCTGAAAGTCGTAGTCGGCGCGACTGACGACGGTCCCGAAGTTGGTGAACAGCTCATTCGAGCGCTCTGGCCGGTCGGTATCGAGCGTGACGAGGAGCGTTTCGAGTGGCGGCGTGGTGTACTTGAAGAACTTCTCCGCGCCGTTTCCGAGCGTCGTACTGAACGGGGTGCCCAAAGTGAGCTGGGTTATCGAGACGTTAGTGATCGCGCTCGAGGCGGTTACGTTGTCGCCCTCGTTCGTTTCGCGAATGCGGTTCTGCGCATCGGTGCGGACGATAACGTAGTACGGTCCCTCTTCAACAGGCGGAACCACGAAGTTAGTGGTCTTAGTGTACGAGCCCGCGCCTGGAAGCGGGGTCGTCAGGCTATCGTGGTCGCTAACACCCGCGAGGATGTCGCTCGCATCCCAAAACATATCGCGAGAGAGATAGACAGTGTCACGCCATCTGCCGTTGACGGCGACGGGGCTGGCGTTCTGTACCGTCCATGAGAAGTTCGCGGATTCGCCCAGGTTGATCGCTGGCGGCGGTGTAATGCTCGAGACGCTCATTTCCGCGGGCGGCGGCAATGTAAGCGTAACGCCGTACGGCGCACTGGTGTTATTCGTATTGTTGTTTTCGACGACGTAATCGCTCCTGTCCGTTATGACGAACACGCTGTAATCGCCGGTCAGGCCGGTTGGAATAAAGAAGTTTGTCGATTGGGTATAACTGGCTCCGGCCGCAAGCGACGTCGTCCTGTGCGTGTACCCGAGCGTCGTGTCGGACGCGTCAAGGACCGAGTCGCGCGAAAGAATGACGTGATCGTACCAGCTCGCCGTGAGCGTCGGATTCGTTCCCAAATTAGTAACCGTCCAGGAGATGTTCCTGAACGTGCCCGAATGATGCGGCGTCGAAACCGCGACGTTTCCGACTTGCAAGTCGACCGCCGGAGAGGTCAGAGTTATCGTTCCTGAGGCCCTAAGGTTGTTCTGCTCGAAGCTCGAATTGCCCGGACCCTCGTACACATCGCTGCCGCTGTCGGCATAAACGAGAATGTAGTAGGTGCCCGCCGGGACGTTACCAGTCTGAACGGTCCTCTGCCGAGAATACGTCTCCCCGCCCGCTAGGGGCGTAGAGCTTATGACGCTTCCGAGGTTGTAATCGCTGTTGCTCAGCGTAGTGTTCGTCGAGAGGTAAACGGTGTCGTTCCAACTTGGATTGTTCGCCGGCATCGCCTGATTTGCGTTTCTGGCCGTCCATTCAACGTTGAACGAATCACCGACCGCCGCGGTTGGAGGAGCGGTGACGGAATCGATCACCAGGTCCGGCAGGTTGTTCGCGACCGTGAAATTGCCCGAGTTAGTCGAATTGTTGCTCTCCGATGTGCCGCACTCAGCCGCATAGTCGCTATAGTCTGTCGTAACCGACAAGTAGTATTCGCCCTCCATAAAGGCTGGCATGCCGACGGAACGCGAAACCGTATAGCTTCCTCCGGCCGCGAGGCCGCCGGTCCGTTCGATCGTGGCGAGCGTCTGCGCGCCGACCGCCGGGTTTGTCGAATGGAGCCGGATCTGGTCGTACCATCTCTGTGCCGTCGCGGTGCCGCCGGGATTTGAGACGGTCCAGCTTACCGAGACGCTCTGTCCCGGCATCGTGATCGGCGGAACCTGGAAGTTCGTCACCTGCAGGTCCGGCGGCACGGTCGAAAGCTGGATCGCGCGCGCGGGACTTGCATTATTCGCCTCGGCATCAAAATTCGGGTCGAACTCGAATTGCCGTCCGTTATAGTCGGCTACGGCGAAAAGATAGTAGGTGCCGTTGGCGAGGCAGTTAGGGAGACTTGCATTGATCGTGAATGGATGCTCGGCGGCGGGCCCGAAGGGGTCCGGGTCCCGGATCGAGCCGACCAGCCTGTCGGTCGCCGGACTGAACGTGTCGTCGGTCGACAGATAAACGGCGTGATAGAGGAACGGCCCGGCATCGAATGCTCCCTGATTCCTTACGGTGAAGGTAACTGGGAAACTCGTGCCGCTCTCAGCTGTCGCCGGGGCCGTCAGAGCGTTCGGCACGACGAGATCGGGCGGCGTGACGAGTACGTTTATCGGCGAGCCCGGCTCGACCGTGTCGCGGCCCGTGTTGTTGTTCTCGTTAGTGAACTCATAAACGCTGTCCTGATAGTCGGTGAGGACAAAAACGTACCAGAGACCCTCCATATCGGACGGCACTCGGCCAAGTTGGTAAACCGGTGGATTGTCGTTGCCGACCCTATTCTGGGAAACATGCGACGTCGCCGCCCCGGCCTGCGGGCCGCTGAGATTGTCGCTCGTGAAAACGAGGCGGTCCTCGCCTAAATTGAGGACCGTATCGCGCGAGAAATAGATGCGGTCCTTGCGAGATCCCGCGTTTTCCGTACCGACGTTTCTGATCGTGTAATTGATCGAGATCTCCTGTCCGGCGAAGGTCTCATCCGGCGCCTGAACGGACTCCACCGTCAGGTCGGGCAGCGGCGGGACGTTGACCTGGATCGGGTTCGACCGGAGATTGTTGCCATTATTCTCCTCGTTGACGTCAGACGCGGAGTCCGTTACGACTATAAAATGATATCCGCCGTTCAATCCTCGCGGCACCTTTACCGTCACCGATGCCGTGTAGCTCTCACCGGGATTGAGCGCCGTGACACTCTGGGCATGGGCGAGGAAACTCGCTCCAGATGTGCTCGCCGGGTTTGTGCCGATATACAGCGTGTCACGCCACTGCGGGGCGTTTGTCGGCCCGGGGCCGGTGTTCGTCACCGTCCATTGGACCTGAACCGTTTGATCGAAAAATGCGGTTGGTGGGCCGGTGACGTTCGTGACGGTCAGGTCCGGACGCAATAGCCTGCGGACGCGTACGGGCTGAAAGCGTGTGTTGTTGTTCTCGCCTGCGCCCTCATGTACTTGCGCTCCGCTGTCGGTCCTGACGTAGACGAAGTAGTCGCCGGTCACGGTGATCGCTGAGGTCGGTATCGTTACGTCTTGGACGCGGTTGACGGACTGTCCTTGCGCGATGCCGCCGGGAAGGGCAAACGTCCCGAGAAGCACGTCGTTCGCATTCACGAGGTTGTCGGGCGAAAAATAGACTCGCTCGGAGAAACCGCCGGCGTTCAACGTCCCTGTATTGGCGCTCGTCCACGAAACCGGAAATGCTGTGTCGGTCTCGACCTCGGGAGCGACGCCGGTCGCCGTCACTTGCAGGTCGGGGATGCGGTACACCACCTGTGCCACCTGGAAGCGGGTATTGTTGTTTTCGTTCACGCCCTCGTCGACATCAGCTCCCCAGTCCGTCCTTACATACACGAAATAGCTGCCGCTCGCGGATATCGCGCTCGGCGGAATGGTCACGCTCTCTGTACTGTTGAGGTTTGCCCCAGCGTCGAGTCCTGTTCGATTCCAGCCACCCAGAAGGACGTCGTTGGCATTGATTATATTGTCGGTTGAGAAATAGACGCTTTCCGAGAACGCCCCGGCCGCCCTGGTGCCCGCATTGGTCGTCGTCCACGAGATCTGGAAGGCGATGCCCGTGTCGACGCTAGGCGGGATACTCGTCGCCGTCACCTGCATATCGGCGACACGGTAGTCGAATGTCGTCGGCTGAAAATTATTGTTATTCGTTTCCCCGTTCCCGGTTGCAAGCCCCTCGCCGACCGTGTTGCCGGAATCGACCTTCACGTAAAAGAACGAAAGACCGCTCGGGCGCACGGGGACAGTCGGGATATTCACGCTCACGTTCTGATTGCTGGTAGCCCCCACCGCGAGAACGGGCGTCGAGAAAGAGTTAAGAAGAACGTCATCCGCATTTCCGGCCACATTGTCACCGGAAAAGTAGACGTTGGTGGTCGAGGCGACCGCGCTGGTCGCCGTACCCGCATTCCGAACGGTCCAGGTGACGTTGTAAGGCACGCCCGGCTCGACGTTTGGCGGGACTATAACGTTTTCGGAGACGAGGTCGGGCAGGCTCAGTTCGACCGGTACCGCTATCTCGTTATTGGTCGTTGCACCTGCCTCACTGACGGCCTCATCAGGATTAGTTCTGAAGATCAAATAGTACTGCCCCGACGAGGGCACAGCCGAGCCGGGTATCGAGGTGCTGGTGTTGCGGTTGCGCGATGCACCCGGGAGCAGGGCGCCGTTGCTCAGCGTCACCAGCAATCTGTCGCTCGCATCGAGGATGTTATCGGCCGAAAAGTAAACCGCATCGGCTCCGCCGTTCGGGCCCGTGGTGACCGGGCCGATGTTGTCTACCGTCCAACTGACATTGAAAGACTCATTCGGGGCGGCGGTCGGTGGCGATGTGAAGCTGACGGCACGCAAGTCAGGGCGCGACGGCCAGAGCGAGACGGACGCCTGGGACTGCGCAAAATCCGGCGCGGGCCGCGTCGCGAGGACGCCGGCTCCGCGGTAACTCGTATTTACTGCCGAATCTATCGTAAAGTCCGCCTGCGAAAGACCCTCGGCGATGAAGAGGGACGACGGAACCGTGATCGCGGGAGGCGGTCCCGTGGCTCCGAGCGCCTGGAGCGTGATATTGACGCCCCCGGCCGGGGCGGGCGTGGCAAGATAAAGCGTTCCGGTCGTCGACCTGCCGGACGTCAGCGGATGCGGTGCGTTGATCCGCATCGAGAGCGGCGGGACGACTGTCGAGGGCACGCCCCAATCGATGCCTCGGATCCCTTCGCGAACTCCCTGAACGAGATGCTGCGTTTGGAAGGCCGTATTAAGATCGATCGTCCATATTTCCTGATCCTCGAGTGTGTTCTTCGGGTTCATGTCGCCGGCGGCATAGGCGATGGTCGCCGATCCGTTAGGATCCCAGGCGTGAGATCCGGAGTAATGACCGTTGGCCTCACCATCGATCGGGATAAGGTCTTGAAGCACCGCGCCCGTCGTTGCGCTGATGATCCGCAGCGTGTCATTGTAGATGCCGTTGCCGTCGCGGTGGTGTAATGCGATCTTCGTTCCGTCGGGCGAATAGCGTGCCTCGGCTGCTATGTATGAGTTATCCTGGCCCGTATATAGCCGCGTGCAGCCCGTACCGTCAGCGTTGATACGGTAGACGTTAATTCCATCGTCGCCACCCAGTCCAAAGATGATGAACTGATTGTCCGGCGAATAGTTCGGCGTATCGATGCTGACGGCGCCCGGATAAAACTCCTGTTTCCTTGCGCGGCCCCTAGCGAGTTCCGGCGGCACCTCGCAATCTGCCGCGTCGGTGAGGTATGTGTGGTTAGAGCCATTGACATCCATCGTGTAGAGGCTGGTTAAGTTTCCGTAATGTCCGACATACACGATACGCTGTAGCGGCGGGCTCGTGTGGAACGAGTAACTCGGCTGATATTCGCCCCCGATCTGCGAACCGAAGTGTCGCCGCTGGTCTGTGCCGTCGGCGTTCATGGTGTAGATCTCGCGATATTCCTGGCGGGCCTGATATTGGACCGGGTTCGGCCCGTCGCGCAAGGATACGAAGACGATCTTCTTGCCGTCCGGCGACCATGACGGCTCGAAATCGTTTACGGAGCCAAGATCGATCGGGGTCGAGCCAACAAATCTGTAGATCTTGTCCGTCCGAAGATGCTGAAAACCAAACAGCGGTAAATCACCCTGGCCGAAAACTAATCCGTCAGGACTCGCCCCGAAGGAGCTGAAGAATGGCGTTATGGCAGCCGACATTTTTCGCTTGACACCGCCGGTCTGCTTTTCAGGCTTGGGTCGGCTCTCTGCGGCCGCGGCCTTTGACACCAACATGTCCGTAAGCATCGTTGGCATTATTCGTCCGCTAAACGCAAAACTCGCAATTCCAAGCGCACACAGCACCGATGCAACGACAAAAACTCCGCGAAACGACAGAACCAGTTTGATCGACATAAGTAACTCCCCGTTATTGTGAAAATCGCCTTTTGACGTATAAGCGAAAAATCAACGCCGAATAGGACAAAAAAGCTGGTTATGCGGACGAAGTTTCTTTTTAGCGGCAAAAAGGCTAAAATTCCACATCACTAATCAACTCATTCGATATCTATGAGCGAGCAAGAGCCAGAGCCAGAGATCACGCAGGTTTTGCATGACTGGAACAACGGCAACGAAGCTGCGAAAGAACAGCTCTTGCCGCTCGTTTATGATGAGCTGCGGCGACAGGCGCGCTCCCTGATGTCCCGTGAGCGAATCGGCCACACGCTGCAGCCGACGGCGCTCGTGCATGAGGCATTCTTGAGGATCAGCGAGCAAACAGGGATCGAATGGCAGAATCGCAGCCATTTTTACGGCATTGCCTCGCGGCTGATGCGTCAGATACTCGTCGATCATGCCCGCTCGCATGCCGCGGGGAAGCGCGGCAACGGTGTAATTCATTTTTCGGTCGATGACGTGCAGATTCCGGTTGAGCAGCGTGCACATTCAATACTTGCTATCGACGAAGTGTTGGATCGGCTCGCCAAGCTCGACGAGCAGCAGGCCAATATTGTCGAGATGCGTTTCTTTGGAGGCATGACAAATGGTGAGATTGCGGACAGCTTAGGCATCTCGCAGCGGACAGTTTCGCGCGACTGGGAAACCGCTCGGCTTTGGCTTTATCGCGAGCTAAAAACAGTCTGAAGAACTTTGGCGAGCATTGGCGAGGGAATACGCATATTAAATTCAGAGCCGCAAAAAATGGTAACGGTCGACGACTGGAAAAAACACAAAGATTTGCTGGCAGCAGCGATTGAACTCGATCCTGACAAGCGTCAAAAGTTTTTTGACGAATCCGGCATCGACGGTGAGGCTCGCGCCGAGATCGAATCACTTCTGAGTCTGCAAGATGATGCGGCCGATTTTCTATCCGTGCCGGCCGGTAGTTTTTCAAACGATTTTTTCATCGAGAATGGCAACGGACATCAACCCTCGCAACGGCGGCTTGGCATTTACGAAATCACGCGTGAGATCGGAGCCGGCGGTATGGGCGCCGTCTTTTTAGCCGAGCGACGGGACGGCAAATTTTCGCAAGCCGTCGCCATAAAAATGCTGCGTCGTGAATACAACACGGCGGCGATTCGTAGAAACTTCGAGCGGGAAAAAGATATTCTCGCCGCACTTTCACATCCGAATATCGGAAGTCTCCTTGACACCGGCACGACGGACGACGGCGTTCCATATCTCGTCATGGAATATGTCGATGGAATGCCTGTCGATGAGTTTTGTTTCAAAAATGACCTCGATCTTAACGCCCGGCTCAAGCTCTTTAACAAAATCTGCGATTCCGTTGCATTCGCACATCGCAACCTGATCGTCCATCGCGACATAAAGCCGTCGAACATACTGATCACAAGCGACGGCATCCCAAAGCTGCTCGACTTTGGCATTTCGAAAATTCTTGACGCCGATTCCGGCGACAGTGCGACGACATTGCACGGCGCGATGACGCCCGAATACGCTTCGCCCGAACAGATAAATGGACAAACCGTGACGACCGCGACGGATGTTTACAGCCTCGGCATTGTGCTCTATAAAATGCTCACCGGCGCGCATCCGTTCAAAAACGCCGGACAAAGCAATAACGAGCTTTTTAAAGCGATCACCGACGACGAACCAACCGCACCATCGGCCGCTCAAGACCAAAACGCAAATCCGCATTCCGCAATCCGCATTCCGCATTTGGAGGGTGATCTCGACAACATTATTCTCAAATCGATTCGCAAAAATCCCGAGAGGCGTTATGGTTCGGTCGAACAGTTTTCCGCTGACATCTGGCGTTACATCGACGGGCAGCCGGTCGAGGCTCGCGCTGCGACGCGGATTTACCGGTTAAGCAGATTTTACCGGCGAAATAAGATCGCGGTCACGGCCGCTCTACTAATCTTCGCTGCGCTTGTTGCCGGCATCACGGTTGCGTTGCGGCAAACGAGTGTTGCACGCGCAAATGCGGCTGCCGCAGTTATCGAATCTGACAATGCCAAAGCCGAGCAGAAAAAATCTGAGAAGATCAGCAAATTCATGATGAAGATCATCTCGTATGCAAATCCGCATTGGCATGCGGAAGGCTATCGTTTCGGCGGTGAAGCACGCGTAATAGAAGCGCTCGATGACATGGCATCGAGGATCGATTCGGAATTTGCCGACCAGCCGGACGTACTGGCCGAGCTGCACCATCAATTTTGCGATGCGTACAATTTTCGAACAGAACCTGGCGCGTCGGCAAAGGCTCGGACACATGCTTTACGGGCTCTTGAGCTTCGGCGCTCTTACTACGGCGACTGGCATGAACTAGTGGCAAAGGACATGGCCTATGTTTACTGGACCGGCGACGCAATAAAGACCGACGCGGATGTGCAGCTTTTGTCAGACGCTATAGTTATGATGCGGGCGACAAATCCAAAAAATCTCAATTTGCCATTCATGCTCGAAGCTTATTTTCATCAGTTGGCCGGCGATAATCGCGCTGAGTTTCGCGATATGTTTCTCCGCCACATTCCGCAACCGGCGCCGAGCGACAAATATCTGGCCGCCGATCAGCTTTTTGACGAGATGCTTGGACTTTTAAGGCTGCACTTTGCCGAGGACAGCGTTCAGGTCGTGACCCAGAAGTGCGTTGGCATGGCGCTGAAATTCAAGATTAACAAAACAGCCGAGGCCGATGATTTTTATCAGGCGTGCGCCAAAAGCAACGAGCAGTTACTCTCAATCGGGAAGCCGAGCTTAAAGTGGCAAAAACAGCTTGCCGATTACAAACGGATTCGAGGTGGACAAGACTAATTGTCCGTTTCTACCTGTTCATCTTTCATCAATTTGGCGACGTGGAAGATGTAGTGAACACCGGAGAAGACGGCGAATGCCGCTACGGTCGTGTATACCGTCGGCAGATAAAAGCCGCGGAGTTCGGGGTAAACCGCGGCGACGAGAATTAGAATTACAGCTACGACCTGGACGAATGTGCTCGCTTTGCCGAGCCACGAAGGTCTAAAGCCGCGAAAGCCGGTCATCATATTTATCGCACCGGCGACGGCGATGATCGCGATGTCGCGGCCGATGACCGCCGCCGTCACCCAAAACGGCACGGGCAGATGTCGCGGCGTGCCCATGACGGTTTCGAGCGTGAGCATGACAAATGCCGTCGTCATCAGCAGTTTGTCGGCAATCGGATCGATGATCGTTCCGAGTTCGCTCTCTTGCTTCATGCGACGTGCGATAAAGCCGTCGACGCCGTCCGATACGCCCGCGATAGTAAATACAATCAAAGCCCAGCCGGTTCGGTGATACACGAGCAGAATCGCGAACAGCGGAATAAGCGCCATTCGCAAGAATGTCAGCAGATTAGGTATCGTGATGATTTTGGTGGAAACACTTGATTCAGTCATAGCGAGAGAACCACCCCGTCGGCGAAACGCCGCCACCCCTCCTTCGTAAGGAGGGGGGCTTTTGTTGACATTACTCGACGCACTTCAACTCCAGCAAAGAAATCTCCGGCGGACACTTGTAGCGAACCGGCAGCACGACGGTGCCGATGCCGCGTGTGATGTAAACCTGCGAATTTCGGCGTTTGTGAAGTCCGGCCTTTCGTCGTCGCGGAATGATGTTCTTCTCGGTATTGCGAACGCGAATCTGTCCGCCGTGGGTGTGACCGCTGAGTGTAAGATCGACGCCGAGACGAGCGGCTTCGCGAAAGATTATCGGGTTGTGGGCGAGCAGCAGCTTCATCTCATCAGGGTAAGAGCCAAGCAGCGACGCCGGAACGTCCGTTTTGCCGACCATATAATCGTCGACGCCGGCGAGCCAAAATGCACCGCGACGAGTCTCGATGCGCGCACCCTCGTTGATAAGTACGTTAATTCCTTCGCCGCGAAAAAGATGCGTGACCAGCTCGGCGTCGGTCCAGTGATCGTGATTGCCGAGACACGCGTGAACGCCGTATTTTGCCTTTAGTTTTGCAAGCGTAGCCGCGACCGGTGCGATGTATTCGCTGTGGTGCGAAACGTAATCGCCGGTGAGCATACAGATGTCGGGTTTGAGTCGATTGGCAATTTTCACCGCTCGTTCAATGTGCTCGAGTCCTGTCTGCGGGCTGTGATGCGTGTCGGAGAGATGAATGATCTTGAAGCCATCGAGCTTTTTCGGCAGGCGTTCAAGCGTGATCTCAACGTACTCGAGCGATAAACTATTGGCCTCGTTAATAGCAGACTTTGCGACCTTAGAAACACTGCTCGCGAGATCGCGCAGCTGAAATTCGCCACTAATGTAGCCATTAAATTTCTCCGCGATCCGCGCGCGTCTTGTTGCGGGTTTGGCCATGCGTTTAGGCGATTATAACACAACAGTCAGAACCGCCTTGTCAGCGGGCGGCCAGTTCGTAAAGAAAGGATTAGCCGCAGATTTGCGCAAAAAAAACAGATAGGCAATTTCTTAATCTGCCTTATCTGCGTCATCTGCGGTTAATTTCCTTTGATACATCCGGCTGCGGACTTACTCAGACTTGATTCGCAGAAACTTGCGCTTGCCGACTTGAAGCAGAACACCGTCGTCATCGATCATGATTTCGGCGTTTGCAGCGGAAGCTTTTTCTCCATTGACCTTTACGCCGCCTTGCTCGATCAAGCGTCGGGCTTCGCCCTTCGAAGACGCGAGGCCGGTCGCGACTAGAAGATCGGCGAGTTTGCGGTTGCCCGCGGCGACCTGTTTTTCTTCGATCTCTTCCGGAACTTCTTTCTGAACAAATCGGCGGTTGAAATCGTCTTCGGCGGCGTCGGCGTCCGTCTGCGAATGAAAATCTTTGATAATTGATTTAGCGAGACTGACCTTTATGTTCCGCGGGTTCTCTCCTTGTTCAATCTGTGATCGCAAAACCGAAATTTCAGATTGCGTTAGGTCTGTTAATAGTTCGTAATATCGCCACATCAGCTCGTCCGAGATCGACATTACTTTGCCGAACATCTCGTTTGCCGGCTCGTCGATACCGATATAGTTGTCGAGCGATTTTGACATTTTTTGCACACCGTCGAGGCCCTCGAGCAACGGCGTTGTCATTATCACTTGCGGTTCCTGCGTAAATTCACGCTGCAAGTTGCGTCCCATCAGGAGGTTGAATTTCTGATCGGTGCCGCCAAGTTCGACGTCGGATTCAAGCGCGACCGAGTCGTAACCCTGAACGAGCGGGTAGAGCAGTTCGTGAAGCGAGATCGGCTGTTGTTCGCCGAGGCGCTTTTCAAAATCGTCGCGCTCGAGTATCTGCTTGACCGTCGTTTTCGCGCACAGGCGAACAAAATCCGCCGCAGTGAATTTATCCATCCACTCGCCGTTAAATCGGAGCTCCGTTTTGTCCGGATCGAGCAGCTTGAACATCTGCCGTTTGTAAGTTTCGGCGTTTGCGTTTATCTCTTCGCGTGACAGCGGCGGCCGCGTCACGTTTTTGCCCGAAGGGTCACCGATCATACCGGTAAAATCGCCGATCAGAAAGATAACCGTATGACCTAAATCCTGAAAAGCTTTTAACTTGCGAATGACGACCGTATGTCCGACGTGAATGTCCGGCGCGGTCGGGTCAAGGCCGAGTTTTACGCGCAGCGGCTTGCCGGTCTTTGCCGCGCGTTCGAGTTTCGCGCGCAGACCCTCTTCACGGATCACATCGACCGTGCCTTTTTTTAAATATTCGAGTTGTTCGTCGATTGTCATTTTTAATCAGAATAACATCAATAGGCGCACGGTATCCGAAGATGAGAGGTTCATTATCTGATCCCGATGCTTTCTGAGGAGATTCTCTACAACGTTTGTAGAACAGTTGCCGGTTCTGATCCAGATAAGGCCTGGCAAAGTGGTTTCAGTCGAGATAAGAATATTGAAGTCAGAGTCTTTTGTTACTATGACGAAATCGTTATCGCTTGCGTATCGAAGCACCTCGCGGTCACTCGCAGTTTCGAGTCCGATAAGAATGACATGACCGGAACCGGGGAATATATCTTGTGACCGTGCTACGAGGAGACGCGAAAGGTTCTCATCGAACAAAAGCTTCATGAAGCAATGTATAGTTGTGACTTTTCACGGTCGGCGGCGAACGCCAGACAGGCAAAAATATCCTCGCTCGTCAGTTCCGGAAAGTCATCAAGTATTTCTTCATGCGTCATTCCCGAGGCAAGATAATCGAGCACGTCGTAAACCGTGATCCGCATACCGCGAATGCAAGGTTTGCCACCCCGTTTACCCGGTTCGATGGTGATAATGTCGCTATAATTCATCGCAAAAAAATAATAACACTAAAATATTGAGTTGGGTTAGTATTTCGGCACGCTCGGATCGACGTCGTTCGACCACGCAGTGATGCCGCCGGCGAGGTTTAAGAGATTTCCCGCAAAGCCGTGCTGCTCAAGAGCTTCGATGGCTCGTGCGCTGCGGCCGCCCATTTTACAGTGGACGACAGTTTCACGCGTCGCGTCGATCTCGCTCATTCTGCTTATGACTTCGCCGAGCGGAATTAGTTTCGCGCAGTCGATCTTTGCAAACGCATATTCGTCCGGCTGACGCACGTCGATCAGTTGGACATCTTCGCCGGCGTCGATTCGCGCCTTTAATTCGATAGCTGTGATTTGCTGCATAAAATTTGTGAATGTATTTTAGCCGACTCGACCTGGATTGACAAAACTTTACACATAAAGGCTGGCTAGCTCGCTCAAGTATTGTAAAATCGATGCCTAGACGACAATTATGTTGAGCACACGCATAAGGATGTTGGTTTGCGCTGGTTTCGCGTCTGCGATTTGCGCATGCGGGTCGAGCAGCGCGAACCGTCAGCAAACAAACTCAAATTCCGAACAAACCACCGCGATCTCAGTTACCGTTGGCAAAAGCGAATCACGCGATGTCGCCTCGACGATCAACGCAACGGGCACGCTCGTCGCTTTGGAAACGTCCGATGTTGCTCCAAAGGTTGCGGGCAAGATCGCGAACATCTACGCAAACGTCGGTCAATTTGTCGGTGCCGGTGCAACGATCGCAAAAGTTGATGACCGCGACGCGCGTCTGCAATTGGTATCGGCTCAAGCTGCCGTAAAGCAGGCGCGTGCGAGTGTCCGTCAGGCTGAGGCGAGGTTGGGAATGCTTGATGGAAAGAGATTCGAGGCTTCGACGATACCGGAAGTTCGTGCCGCCCAAGCAAATTATCAGCAAGCTCTCGCCGATCAAAAACAGGCCGAGGCAAACGAAAAGCGTTACCGCGAACTCACCGAAACCGGCGACGTCGCGATGGCGACTTACGAAATTTTTCGCACGGTACGCGACACGGCGCGTACGCGTGCCCTCGCCGCAAAGCAGCAACTCGACGCCGAGATCAATACGGCAAAACAAAGCAATCAGGCCATCGTCAGCGCGCAAGCGAATGTCGATGCGGCGTTGACGCAGGTCGCCGAGGCGCAAAAGGCGATCGCCGACACGGTCGTTCAAGCGCCGTTTGCAGGTTATGTTTCGAGCCGTCCGACGGCGGTCGGCGAATACGTTTCGTCATCGTCGATCATCGTCACGCTTCTTAGAACGAATCCGATCAAGGCCGAGATTCAGGTTGCCGAAGCCGACGTGCCATACGCGGTCATTGGGCGCGGCGTTTCGCTCGAAGTCGATGCCTACAAGGAACGCAAATTCGCGGGCAGCATCACAGCGGTGAATCCGGCTGTGGATCCAAATTCACGTTCTACCACCGTCGAGGCGATGGTCGACAATGACGGTAACGCGCTTCGTCCCGGGATGTTCGCAACCGCACGCATTACGCGCGAAGGCGGCGGCAAAGGCGTGTTCGTGCCGAAGTCGGCCATTTTCAACGATCAGGCGACGCAGTCGTATCGCGTCTTCGTCATCGTCGATGGCGTCGCAAAACTTAAAGTCGTTCAACTCGGCGCGGAAGAAGGCGACTTTCAGCAAATTGTCACAGGCGTAGAAGCGGATCAGACGGTCGCGACGAGCAATCTCGAACAACTTTACGAAGGCGCGAAAATTAGTTTCTAGTTTGTAGTTTCTGGTTTCTAGTTTTCAGTTGTAGAGCAGGTTAATTTGAACGAGGAGAAAATATGGCGACAATTTTGCGGTTCGAAGATATCGATGGTTGGAAAATGGCGCGTGAATTAACAAAAGACGTTTATTCGATAACTGCGAACGGAAGCTTTGCGCAAGATTATGGGTTGCGTGATCAAATTCGAAGAGCAGCAGTTTCTGTAATGTCGAATATTGCCGAGGGCTTCGAACGCGACGGCAATAAGGAATTCTGCAATTTTCTTTCAATTGCAAAAGGCTCGGTTGCTGAGGTCCGCTCTCAACTTTATGTCGCTCTTGATCAAGGCTACATTTCTGAAAGTGAATTCCAAACCATTTACGTAGAGGCCAATGATAACGGCCGGGTTATCGCTGGTTTGATGAAATATCTCCGCTCATCCGACGTGCGCGGACTAAAATTCAAGCAAAACGAGAAACCAGAAACTCGAAACTAGAAACTTACCATGCAGTGGTTAGCTGAAATTTGTGTGCATCGCCCGGTTTTCGCAACCGTAATCGTCATGTTTTTGACGGTCGTGGGCGGGTTCAGCTTTTTTACGCTTGGCGTTGACCGGTTTCCTAAGATCGATCTGCCGACTATCTCGGTGCGCACGACAAATCCCGGTGCGGCGCCTGAGGAGATCGAAACCGAGATCACCGACATCGTCGAAGGCGCGCTCAATACCGTTCCCGGCGTCGAAGAAATGCGTTCAAGTTCGTCGCGTGGGAGTTCTAACGTCACGCTCACCTTTAATCTAGAAAAAGACCCGGACGTCGCGTTTCAGGAGATTCAGCAAAAGCTCAGCAACGTCGTCAGCCGCCTGCCCGAGACGGCCGATCCGCCGGTTGCGCAAAAGTCGGATCCGGATTCACAGCCGATCCTGATGTACACCATCAGCGCGCCGCGCGACGTGGTCGAGCTGAGTGAGCAGGTCGAGCTTCTTATTCAAAAACGCATCGAGAGCGCCGACGGCGTCGGCGAAGTTTTTATGTGGGGCTCTCGAACGCCGCAGGTTTTGATCAGTGTAAATCCTGACCGTCTGCGCGCCTTCGATCTTGCGGTGACCGAGGTCACCGCCGCGATCAGAGCGCAAAATCAGGAGATGCCCGGCGGCAACATTGTTGAGGGCCAGCGCACGCTCGGCGTTCGCACGATGAGCAAACTGACCGAGGTTGAGCAGTTCAACGAGATCGTCGTTGCGACGCGAAACGGGTTCTCGATAAAGATCAAAGATATTGGCAACGTTGCAAAATCGGGCGGCGAGCCGCAGTCGGCCGCCTCGCTCGACGGCGTGACTAGCGTGTCAGTCGGCGTTCGCAAACAAGCCGGCTCTAACACGATCGCCGTCATCAACAACGTCAAAACCCGTATGGCGACGATCATCCCGAATCTGCCGTCGGACATGAAGATCGCCACGATCCGCGATCAATCGGAGTTTATCAACAACTCGCTCGAGTCGATCGAGGAGCATCTGGTACTCGGCGGACTATTTGCCGCGATCGTCGTATTTTTGTTCTTGTGGAATTGGCGCTCGACGATCATTGCAGCGCTCGCGATACCGGTTTCGATCATCGCGGCGTTTGCTGCAATCGCGGCGTTCGGTTTTTCGCTAAACCAGATGACGATGCTCGCTCTCACGCTGATGGTCGGCATCGTGATCGACGACGCGATCGTCGTCCTCGAAAACATTTATCGCTTTGTCGAAGAGAAGGGAATGCATCCGTTTCAAGCGGCCGTTGAAGGCACGCGGGAGATCGGTCTTGCCGTGCTTGCGACGACATTGAGTTTGCTCGCCGTTTTCATTCCCGTCGGCTTTATGACCGGCATTGTCGGCCGCTTTATGTCGTCGTTCGGCCTGACGTCAGCCGCCGCGATTGCCGTTTCACTCATCGTTTCGTTCACACTCACGCCGATGCTCGCGGCGCGATGGATCAAGCCGAAAGAAGCGGAGAAAGGGAGTGAGGGCGAAAGGGAAACCTTTGAAGCAACCGAGGGTGCGGACGCAGACGAAATCCGCAATCCGCAATCCGCAATCCACAACAGCTCGAAGAGTGGTTGGTTCTGGCGCAAGATCGATGGCACATACACATGGCTGTTGCGACTCGCGATGCGCTACCGTTGGGCGGTTGTGTTGATCTGCATTCTAACCGTTGCGTCGATCGTGCCGCTGTATAAATTTGTCGGCATGGCGTTTTTGCCCGATGAAGACGAATCGCTGTTTCAAGTTAATTTGCGCGCACCGCAGGGAACGTCACTCTCTGCGACGCAATCGATACTCGACCGAATTGCACGCGACATTCGCGGCGAAGTTCCCGGTGTTAAGAACACGCTCGTGCTCGCAGGTTTTGGGCGCGGTTCGGGGTCGAACAACGGTTTTATCAACGTTGCGTTGGTGCCAGTCGCTGAGCGTAAAAAATCGCAGGCCGATCTTATCAATCAAGTTCGCGGCATCGCGAAAAAATATTCTTCCAAAGATTATCAGGTGACGGTTTCGGCGTCGTCGTCGATCGCGGGCAGCATCGGCTTGGGACGCGGTGGCTCGGGCGTCGGCTATTACATCGCCGGGCCGGACATGGCGAAACTAACCGAGTATGCAAACGCGATGGTCGAAAAGATGAAGCAGGATCCGATCTATCGCGATCCCGACACGTCGATCGAAGTCGGCAACCCTGAGGTTCGCGTCACGATTGACCGCGCAAAGGCGGCCGATCTCGGCGTGCGTGCCGGCGATGTCGCGCAGGCACTCAATATTCTCTCCGCCGGACAGATCACATCGACCTTCAGCGAAAACTCAAAACTCTACGACGTCGTTGTCCGTGCCGAAGAGCAGTATCGCCGCGACCGAAGCAACTTTGGCAACTTCGCCGTCGGCTCGTCTAAAGGCGGCACCGTCGATCTCGCCCGTGTCGTCAAGATAGACGAAGGACTTGCACCGTCGTCGATCAACCGTCTAAATCGTCAGCGCCAGGTCACGGTCTCTGCCGGTTTGCCGCCAAACGCGGCCGAATCCGACGCCGTTGCCAAGATGGAACGATTTGCAAAGGAACTCAATATGCCCGCCGAATATCTCACCGGCGTCACGGGCCAATCAAAAGAATTACAAAAAGCGTACGAGGCGTTTCTCTACGCGTTTCTCTTGTCTTTCGTGTTTATGTATCTGATACTCGCGGCCCAATTCGAGTCGTTTATTCATCCGGTAACGATCTTGCTCACTCTGCCGCTATCGATACCGTTCGCGCTTCTCTCGACAGCGATCGCGGGACAGACGCTGAATATCTTTTCGGCGCTCGGTATTTTGCTGCTTTTCGGCATTGTGAAGAAGAATGCAATCTTGCAGATCGACCACACGAATACCCTGCGAGCAGGTGGATTGGCGCGTTATGATGCGATCATTCAGGCCAATCGCGACCGTCTGCGCCCCATCTTGATGACGACGCTCGCGCTCGTCGCGGGTATGATACCGCTCACGCTTGGCAGCGGCGCCGGTGCGGCGACAAATCGTTCGATCGGAATCCTCGTCGTCGGTGGCCAAAGCTTATGCCTGCTACTGACGCTGCTTGCCGTGCCGGTGTTTTATTCACTATTCGACGATGCGAAAGAGTTTCGTGTTTTTAGGATTTTTGGAGCAGCTAGCGACAAGTTGTTTTCGGTATTTAGAAGAAAAAAAGCCGATGCGTAAGAGTGACGTTCATGGCGGCTTTGCCGCTCTATCTGCGGCGAAGCTCTGCTTCGCCGTTCGCCGTGGAAAATTTAATGCGGCTGCGCCGCCTAAGGTTACACCAAACGGCGGCATAGCCGCAGAATCATTGGTGCAATCGACGGAAAAGCGCAGCTTTTCCGCAAATAGAGCGGCAAAGCCGCAAATCTTTTTGATATCAACTCTACTACTGTTCGGGTCAGCAGTTACTTCTGCACAGACACCACCACCCGACGAACCGCCACCGACGCAACCGACGTTCACAAAACCTTTGCCTCCGATGCCCGACGCTACTCGTGTCGGCGTCGATATTGGGAGTGATCTGCCGCTTACTATCGAACAGGCAATCGAGATGGCGCTGAAAAATAACAACGACATCGACGCGTCGCGTAACGAGGCGCGTATCGCTGAGTTTAATTTGCGCAGTGCGCGTGGGATTTACGATCCGCTGTTTAATTCGCAAAGTTATTTTGAGAGTCGCACGACGCCGACAGCATCGATCATCGGCGGCGCTGTGACAGACTCGATCACGCAGCGACAATTCTTTGGGGATGTCGGTTTGACCGGTTTTGTTCCGCGATACGGCGGTTCGTACGACGTAGTTTTCAACTCGTCGCGTCTCACATCGACGAGCCGCAATCCGACGCTTAACCCGCAGTTTCCCTCGAGTTTCACGGCGACCTTCGTACAGCCGCTGTGGCGAAATCGCAGCATCGACGGCAATCGCCGCACGATCGAGATCGCGAAGAAAAACATAAATATCTCGGACTCACAATTGAAGCAAAGAGCGATGGACGTTGTCTCCGGTGTCGAGCAGGCGTATTGGGATCTCGCCTTCGCCCTCAGAAATTTGCAGGTGCAGACCGACACCCTAAAGCAGGCTCGCGAACAGATCGAGAGCAACAAACGTCTTGCGACGCGCGGCGTGCTCGCGCCGATAGAGATCGTTGCCGCCGAGGCGCAGATGTCGACGTTCGAGGGGGCGGTTTATTTGGCTCAAGAAACCGTTACTCGCGCTGAGAACGCTCTAAAAACTTTGCTGTTGCCGGATCGCAAATCGGCGGACTGGTCGCGGCCGCTCACGCCGGTCACGCCCGCCGAACTCGACATCCCGCGTATCGGTTTGGAAGTCGCGACAGCCGAAGCTTTAAAAAATCGTCCCGAGATCGAGCAGTTTGCACTTAGCGAAGACATCAATCGCATCGATCAAAAATTTTATCGCAATCAAACAAAGCCACAGGTCGATCTTGTAAGTTCGTTCACGTCCGCGGGGCTTGCGGGCACACGAAATCCGACATCGACCGGCACGCCGCCGCCGAGTCTTGTGGGCGGATATTTTGATTCGCTTGGTAATTTGGTCAGCTTGAATTTCCCGACCTATCGCGCCGGTGTGCAGATATCGTTTCCGCTGCGAAACCGAACGGCGCAGGCAAATCTCGGCCGCACGCTCGTCGAGGGCGACCGCCTCGCAAATAACCGCGCGCAAGCTGAGCAAATTATCGAGGCCGAGGTGCGAAACGCTCTTCAGGCCTTGCGATCCGCCGAATCGCGATTAAAAGCCGCAACCGAAGCGCGTGCCGCAGCCGAAGAGCTTTATGCCAGTGAACAGCGTCAGTTTCGCGGCGGAGCAACGACATTTTACCTCGTGCTGCAGCGACAGAACGATCTGACCACCGCTCGCGGTCGCGAACTGCAATCCCGCACAGACCTCAATAAGGCGATCTCCGAATTCCACCGCGTCATCGGCAAGACGCTAGCTGTTAACAACATCACCGTTACAAAATAATCTCGCGAGAGTTTAAAGTAAGACAATGAGTTTTGAGCGCGCATCAGGAATATTGCTGCATCCGACAAGTTTGCCTGGCGATTTCGGGATCGGCGACTTCGGTAGCGAAGCGTTTAAGTTTGTCGATTTTTTGCGCGAAGCGGGCCAGGCGTATTGGCAGATATTGCCGCTCGGGCCGACGGGTTACGGCGACTCGCCTTACCAGTGCTTCTCAGCATTCGCCGGAAACACGCTGCTGCTATCGCCGGAGAAACTTGTTGAGGATAATTTACTCGACAACGCTGCGGTCAGCGAACATCCCGATTTTCCCGCTCACAGAGTAGATTTCAGCTCGGTCCCTAAGTGGAAGAATGAAATTCTGGCGCAGGCTTACAAAGGTTTTCACCGAATAACGAGCGTCGACATTCGCGGCAAGTTTGAAAAGTTTTGTCTGCAGAATGCGTGGTGGCTCGACGATTACGCGCTCTATCGCGTCATCAAAGCCGACCAACAACAAAAGCCGTGGTATGAATGGCCGGATGAACTAAGGCTGCGCGACGCAAAAGCGATCGTCAAAGCAGGCGAAGAACTTTTTGAGCAGATCCAGGCCGAAAAATTTTCGCAGTTTCTCTTTTTTCGACAATGGTTCGAACTTAAAAGATACGCCAACAAAAAAGGCATAAAAGTAATCGGCGACATTCCGATCTTTATTGCGCTCGACTCGGCGGACGTTTGGTGTAATCAGAATAAATTTAAATTGAACGCGGACGGCACGGCGAAAGTCATTGCGGGCGTCCCGCCGGATTATTTTTCAAAGACGGGACAGCTCTGGGGCAATCCGATCTGCGACTGGGACGCGATGCGAGAGGATAATTTCTCGTGGTGGACGACGCGGGTACATTTCACCTTAACAACCGTCGATATTGTTCGTGTCGATCACTTTCGCGGTTTTTGTGCGGCCTGGGAGGTTCCCGGTAAAGACAAAACCGCCGAGAATGGTCGCTGGGTCGACGTGCCGGGAAGAGAATTGTTCGTTGGGTTAAAACAAAGTCTCGGTCAGCTGCCCATGATCGCCGAGGATCTCGGCGTTATCACGCCCGATGTCGAGGAATTGCGAGACGCGTTTGATCTTCCGGGCATGCGGATCTTGCAATTCGCATTTGGCGGGGATGCGAATAATCATGACTTGCCGCACAACTATATTAAAAATTGCGTGGCCTACACCGGCACCCACGACAACGATACGACGGCCGGGTGGTGGCGCTCGCACGCCGATAATACTTCGGCTAGTGACGAAAACAGGAACAATCGTGTGCGCGAGCATTGTTTGAAGTATCTCGATAGCGACGGCAAAGAGATTCACTGGGATTTTGTGCACGCCGTCTGGGCTTCGGTTGCTGACACGGCAATGGCGCCGATGCAGGACATTCTCGGCATCGGCACGACGGGCCGCATGAATCTGCCCGCAACAACCGCTGACAACTGGCAATGGCGGCTGATGGCAGATTCAATAAAGGACGAATACACAAACCGCCTCCGCGAACTTACCGAAACATACGGACGAATTGTTAAAGTATAAATATGAATTTGAAAGACAAGATTGTCGCGGACATGACCGCAGCAATGAAGGCAAAGGACGCCGACAGGACAGGCACGTTGCGAATGGTAAAGGCCGCGCTAATGAACCGGCAGATCGACAAAGGCGACGAGCTAACTGACGACGAAGTTCAAAAAGCGCTTCAAACGCTGGTCAAGCAACGGCGCGATTCGATCGAGAGTTACGAGAAAGCGGGGCGCGCCGAACTTGCCGCGAAGGAAGCTGCCGAGATTGCCGTGATCGAGACTTATTTGCCGCAAGCCGCGAGTGCCGATGAAATTGCCGCCGCGGTCGCCGCCGCCGTGGCCGAAACCGGCGCTTCGTCGATCAAAGACATGGGCAACGTTATGAAAGCTGCGATGGCCAAGCTTTCCGGCAAATCTGCCGATGGCAAAGCTGTCAGCGACGCAGTGAAAGCAAAATTGTCATGAGAGAACCGGCACACCATTCCCGACAAAATTGGTTTGAACAAAAGCGTTACGAACGCGCAACCCGAGCGCTCGAGCGGCAACTCGATTATCAGCGCGAAAAAGAGGCCTCATCGAAAACGACTGAAGACGAGATGGCGCGTTTTCAGTTTTTGCGTTCGCAGATGATCCGCAAACGTCTTGAAAACGTTAAGCCGATAAGCGCGACAGATCTTGTCCTCGAAGTTGGCAGCGGCGTGAGCGGGCTCGTGTTCGGTTTTGGAAATAGTTTGTCCGTGGGCATCGATCCGTTGGCGCATCATTACAAGCAGCTATATCCAAAACTTCAGGCGACGGCGCACACGGTCGCGGCTTTCGGCGAAGAATTGCCGTTCGCGGATGCGTCGTTCGACATTGTTTTGAGCGACAACGTGATAGATCACGGGGCACGTCCGTTTGCGATCATCGACGAGATGATGCGGGTTTTGCGGCCGGGTGGGCTGCTGTTTTTCACGGTCAATATTCATCATCCGATCTATCACTTTGCGTCGATGGCCCACGGCGCATGGAATTCGCTCGGTTTAAAACTTGAGCTCTCCGCGTTTGCGGATCACACCGTCCACCTGACCGAAAGGCGCGTGGTCGATTACTTTGCTCATCAGCCGTTGAAGATCATCGAGCAAAGCTCAAGCATCGCGCGAGGGCGCGCGTCGGGCGTGAGTGCGACCTCGCAAGAATCAAATCTTAAGAAGGTCTTTTTTAAGAATGGGATTTTCGAACTTCTCGCCGAACGTCTTGCCTAAATCACGTTACGGTTTTTTTTCGTCACCGACAGTCGCACCTTTGACCTCAGTCTCAAAACGCTTGTAATTGCCGTATTTAATGAGGTTGTTAATCGTAAAGCCCGCAAAAAGTATCTTGATCTGAAAGTTTACGTCGGCTCGGCTAGGCAGCCAGATCTCATTGTTTACGAGTTCGTTTTCGAGCGTGAAGGACGCGCCGCGTTTCGCTTTGCCGATAAAATTGCCGATGCTTTTTGTCAATTCGGCGTCGAGGCGCACGACCTGTTTCGAATTTGCATCGACCCAAACCGCGCCGGTGCAGAGCGCAAAAATCTGCTCGGTGCGCGATTTTGGTTTTGACGCCGGATTTGGTTCGTAGTCAAAGACGATCACGTCGCGGCCGCCAAAACGTTCACGTCGGGGATTTATCAAAAGCGAGTTTCGCAGAGCATCGGCGAGCGTGATGCGTCGCTCGGCGTCTTCGGCTTTAGATTTCGTGACGTTTATCTGTTCACGCTTTTCCTTATCGGCAATTTTTTTCTCGATCTCGGCAACTTGCTTCGCGGCGTCTTTATCTTCCTCAGCTTGGTCCTTAGCCGAGAGCGGCTTGCCGTTCTTCTCAATGAGACGCGAGATGCGATAGCCTCTGTAAAAACTCAACGCTCGCGTCTCGGAATTTTTCTCGATAAAGTTGCCGTTCTTGTCGACATCGCGCTCGATTCGCGTTTCGGTGAAGCCATAGTTTTCGAGAATGGCGTCGAGCTTTTCGGTATTGCCGCGAATCTCGGCGAGTAAGCTGGGAATATCTGGCAGCGGCTCGTTTGAAATAACAGGGAAGTCAAAGGCAGACTTTGCGACTACCTCGTTAAATTTAACTTCGTCGAGTTTGATCTCCAGCGTCTCATCGTAACCGCCCACCTTGATCGCGAATGGTGTTTGAATACCGTTGACCGGCCGGTAATCGCTGTAATCAAATGTTTTGGCGCCGCCGTTCCACGGCAGCTCTTCGCGAACCGGAAGCCCGCTTACAGCATCGAAAAACAACTTCAGCCTGATCGCTTTCGCGGTCGTCATGACGACGACGTTCACCGGTTTGCCGTCGATGTTGGCAGTTCCGCCGGATGCGAGTTTTGCCTTTTCGCTACCAGCGCGCAGCCAGCGGTTGTTGCGATACAGTGCCTCAGCCTGAAATTCGCGTGCCGATAAACCCGTCAGCGTGCGAAGACCGTCTTTCGAATTACGCATCCAGCCAGATTTGCCATTGTAGCCGACAGCGAATTCAAATCCACTGAGATCGAACATGCCGCCGTAAAGAGCCCCGCCCGCCGCAAAAGTCGAATACTTGCCTGAAGCGCCGTCGGACAGCCTGCGAATCGTACCTGTTTGTCGCCAAGAGGCGACGCTCTTTAAGATTTTCTCGCCGCCAAGAGCTTTGTTCGCCTGCGAGATAATTTTTGACGGTGACTGGGCAGCCACTCCAAAGGAAAAAATAAAAATAAGAAACAAAGGGCGTGTTAAATTCATAACTTAAGTTTTTACATCTCTAACATCTTACAAATTTGATATGTTCGTCAAGGGATTGCTGATGTGTGATGGCTTGATAGCCTTAATTAGATGCTGTAAATTAAATCGAAATATGAGTAACGAAATGCATATAAAAAGTAATTCGATATTGATAGCCGCTGTGGCAGTCTTGGCGGCTTTGTTCAGCGCTTGTTCGTCGGCTCCGGCCAACAAAGCTAGCAACGGCACAAAAGCTGCAAATACACCCCCTAAGGTCACGACAATTCCGCCGAATGCGCCGCCTGGCGCGCAGCCGCCGAATCAGGCCGGCGCGTCGACGGCGACCGTCGTGCTTGAGGAGTTTGCAGATTTTCAGTGCGGGTCTTGTGCGCTAAAGCATCCGGTCCTCAACGAGATCAAATCGATGTATGGCAGCCGCATTAGATTTATATTTCGCAATTATCCTCTCGACATGCACGACAAGGCCTATGACGCAGCCGTCGCGGCCGACGCAGCAGGTTTGCAGGGTAAATTTTGGGACATGCAGAACATGCTCTTTAACAACCAAACTGCGTGGACGACCGATGCGAATTACAAACAGACATGGAAAGGTTACGCCGATAAGATCGGGCTCGATGTTGCAAAGTGGGAAAACGACATGCTGGGCATCGCGGCGAAGGCGCGTGTTGACGAAGACAAAAAACGCGGTAAGGCGATCGGCGTGACATCGACGCCGACGTTGTTCATCAATGGGGTTGACGTGCCCTTCGCGCAGATGACAAGAGAAGGTTTGAAGACTCTGATCGACGCCGAGCTGCAAAAAATGACTTCCACACAGGCCGCTCCTGCTGCTTCGAATACCGGAAATTCAAACAAATGACCAGCGTCGAAAAGATCGAACCGGCTAAGCCAAGACTGGCCAAACTGCCGATAGTTGCGGCACTGGTCGCAATTGTAGGGCTTGTCGATTCGATCTACCTCACGATTCATCATTACACGGCCGAGCCCGTTCCGTGCAGCATTATTGAGGGATGCGAAATGGTGCTCACAAGCGCCTATGCGACGATTGCCGATATTCCGATAGCGTTATTCGGTGCGATCGCGTATCTCGATGCGTTTGTTTTTGCAGTGCTTTGGGCGATGGGCAAGAGTTTTGGGCGCCTCCTGTTTGGCGTGCAGAGCCTAGCGATGGCTGCGGTAAGCATTTGGCTGATATACGTTCAGGCCGCTAAGATCAATGCCTTTTGCCAGTTCTGCATGCTCTCTGCCGCAACCTCGATTTTGCTCTTTGTTATCTTCATAATTTCGCAGCTTACTCCACGTAGAAGCTGAATCTAAAACGAAAAAATCAGCGAAATCTTCCCCGGAGGTTGTCCTAGCGGCTTTTGGCGAGAAGATTGCCAAATGCTGGCTAAATAAGGTAGCTTTAGATATATCTTTCGAAGCGTGACTGAAGCTATCTTACAACGCATCGCAAACGGTGACGGCCAGGCCGTCCAGGATTGCCTCAACAAATACGGCGGCCTCGTCTGGTCGATCGCGCGCAAGATGTTGCGCAACTCTGACGATGCCGAGGATGCCGTACAGGAGATTTTTGTGGATATCTGGAAGAACGCCGAAAGGTTTGATGCGGAGAAATCGTCCGAGACGACGTTCATTGCGATGATCGCGCGTCGGCGCCTTATCGACAAGATTCGATACTCAGCGCGGCGGATCTCGGCGGATTCGCTAGACGACGTTCTTTTAGAGCCATTTACGCGTGCCGACAAAGCGATGCAGACGAGCATCGAAGCTGAAGAAGCTGCAAAGGCGATGCGTGCTCTCAAACCTGAGCAACAGCAGGTTTTGCGGTTGTCGATAGTGCAAGGAATGTCGCATCAGGAGATCTCGAACGCGACGGGAATGCCTCTCGGCACGGTCAAAACACATGTTCGCCGCGGGCTTTTGCACGTCCGGGAAGTTTTGGGTTTGGGCGGCTCTCACTACGCGCAGGAGGTTTCGGTATGACAGAAGAACAACGCGAATTATTCTTCGACCTGCTTGCGAAAAAAGCGGTTTACGGCCTCGACGAAACTGACGATAATCAGCTCGCAGAATTTGATCGCGGGCTCGTCGATGCGGAATTTTGTTCGCTCGAAGCGACCGCGGCCGCGATTGGTTTGGCGGGCATCAGTGAAATTGAGCCGCTGCCCGAACATCTGCGAGCGCAAATCCTAAAAAACGCGCCGTTCGTCGAGGGCATTCGGGAAGACGGACAAGCAAAAATTTACACGAGCGATGATGTTTTCGGTGAAAAGCGTTCAAGCTGGTTCGGCTGGCTCGGTTGGGCCGCCGCCGCTGCCGCCTGTGTCGCGCTTGGCGTGAACATTTGGTTCACTCGCATTCAACCGACGGAGCAGGTCAAAAATCAAAATCCGCCCGAAACTCAGCAATCATTGACCGAGCGGCAGAAACACGATCAATTGCTCGCTGCTGGCTCCGCAATCAAAGCGAACTGGGCCGCCGGCAATGTGAAGGAAATAGCTGCAGTAACGGGAGACATTATTTGGAGCGACGAGAAGCAAACAGGTTATATGCTTTTTCGCGGACTACCCGTCAACGATGCTGCGACATGTTACCAGCTTTGGATTTTCGACAAGAATCAGAAGAAAGAGACGCCGATCGATGGAGGCGTCTTCAAAGTGACGTCGGACGGCGAGGTTGTTGTGCCCATTACGGCTAAGCTAAAGGCGAATTCACCTTATCTGTTTGCGGTCACAATTGAAAAGGATGGCGGTGTCGTCGTCTCGGATCGTCAAAAGATCGCCGCGCTCGCAAAGGTTGAAACCCAATCGAGCTGACACACGTAAAAGTTTCCAAATAAAGAACCGGTTAATGACGTTTTTTGATAATGGGAAAGCGGCTTTGGCCTTTTTCTGCTTATTCAAGTCTATCTGAGAGGATTACAAATTATGAGATACACCAGATTTTTGACGCTCGTCTTGGTCACCCTGCTTTTGTGCGCAGCGAGTGGTTTTGCTCAATCGGCACAAAAGCTGCCGACGATAAATGTAAAGGAATTTAAGCTAAAGAACGGCCTTCGCGTTCTGCTTCACAGCGACCGATCGACGCCGATCGTCACAGTCGGAACGTGGTATCACGTTGGGTCGAAGAACGAAACACCAGGCCGCACGGGCTTTGCGCATCTTTTCGAGCACATGATGTTTCAGGGATCGGGCAATTACGATTCGGATTATTTCACGCCGCTGCAGGAAGCGGGTGGCAGCATAAACGGCACGACGAACCCTGATCGCACATGGTATTTCGAGACGATGCCGTCGAACTTCCTCGAACTAGCTCTCTTTATGGAGGCCGACCGTCTTGCGAACCTTCTGCCCGCGATGACGCAGGAGAAGCTCGACAATCAGCGCGACGTTGTCAAAAATGAGCGCCGCCAACGTGTCGATAATCAGCCATACGGCGCGTCGTTTGAGAAGATCGGCGAGATCATGTATCCAAAACCGCATCCCTACAATTGGACAACGATCGGTTCGCTCGAAGATCTTCAGGCCGCCTCGATGGAAGACGTAAAGGCATTTTTCCGCCAGTATTATACGCCGAACAACACGATCGTCGTCGTCTCGGGCGACTTTAGCGAAGGCGAAGCAAAGAAATGGATCGATAAGTATTTTGGTCCGATTCCAAAGGGAGCCGAGATCACGCGACCAAATCCCGCGCAGCCGATGATGGATAAGGCCATTCGCACATCGGTCGACGATCCGCTCGCGCCGTTCCCGCGGCGCTACATGGTTTGGCACAGCGTGCGTCAATATCACCAGGATGAGGCCGCGTTAGATATACTTTCTAACATTCTTTCGTCGGGACGCGGTTCGCGCCTTCAGAGCAACCTGCTCTACGGCAAAGAAATGGTGTCGAGCGTGTTTGGGTTTAACAATGCGAGCGAGATCGCCGGTCTGTTTCAGATACAAGCGACGGCTCGACCGGGCAAATCACTTGATGATATAGAAAAAGAGATCGTAGCCGAGATTGACAAGATCAAACGCGAACCTCCAACCGAAGCCGAAATGTCGCGTGCAAAAAACTCGATCGAAGCGCAGACGATCTTTGGCCTTCAGACGATCTTGGGCAAGGCAGGTCAGCTGACTTCCTACACAGGTTACGTCGGTAAGCCAAATTACTTTCAGGCTGATCTCGACCGCTATGCAAAGGTGACTGCGGCTGATGTGACGCGAGTCGCGAACACATATCTCACGGCCAACAACCTCGTGATGACCTACAATCCGCAGCGAGCCGCGGGAGCAGGCAGCACACGTGCGGCAAACGCCCCGACATCGGTCAAGTCGGAGAAAAAAGATCAGGCGAAGATCGATGCACAAGCTGCAAAGCTGCCAAAGGGCGGACCAGATCCGCGACTTTCGCTGCCGCCGATCGAGAAGACAAAACTTTCAAATGGTCTCGAAGTTTGGATGGTGGAGCAGCGCGAGCTTCCGGTAATCGCGATGAACCTCGTGCTCAAAACCGGTCAGGTCAACGAGCCTGACGGCAAGACGGGCGTTGCCGGCATGACGACTTCGTTGATAGACGACGGCACAAAGAAACGCTCGGCGCTTGAGATCGCAAACGAACTTCAATCGATCGGCGCGAATATGGGGGCCGGCGGCAGTTATGATGCGACGAACGTCTCGATGCAGACGCTCACAAAAAACATCGACAAGGCGCTCGATATTTTCGCAGACGTGATTCAAAATCCGACGTTTCCGGATAAAGAATTCGAGAGTTTGCGCGCAAGGCAGATGATCGGGCTTCGCGTTCAAAAATCGAACCCGAACGCAATCTCGAACACCGTTTATAACAAGGTGCTCTACGGCAATCACCCATACGGCCGCGACAACACCGAGGCGACGCTCAAGGCGATCTCGCGTGACGATGTTGTTAGTTACTACGCTTCGACGTTCAAGCCGAACAACGGCGTGATGATCGTCGTCGGCGACTACGACCGTAAGACGATGAAGTCGAAACTCGAAGCGGCTTTCTCAGGTTGGAACCCGGGCGAAGTCGCTGCAAAATCGTTGCCACCTACTGCTCAACTAAATTCGACGGGTATCTACATCGTTGATCGCCCGAATTCGGCGCAGTCCGTCGTCTCGGTCGGTCAGGTCGGCATCGACCGTGCGAATCCCGATTACTTTCCGGTCGTGATGATGAACTCGATTCTCGGCGGTGCGATCACATCGCGCATCTCGATGAATCTTCGCGAGGGCAAAGGCTACACCTACGGCGCTGGGAGCGGATTTCAGTTTCGGCGCGGACCGGGACCGTTTCGAGCGGGTGGCGATATGCAAACTGCCGTTACGAAAGAATCGGTTTGGGAACTAATGAAGGAACTCAAGGGAATTCGCGGAGACATTCCTATCACGCAAAAGGAACTAGACTACAACAAGCAGAGTTTGATCCGTCGCTTTCCGAGCGGTTTTGAAACCGTTGGTGCAATGTCGAATCAACTTGCGAATCTTGTCGTTTACGGTCTCGCCGACACGTACTTCAACGACTACATCGGCAAAGTAAACGCCGTGACAATCGATGACGTTAATCGCGTCGCCAACAAATATCTCGATCCGTCGCGAATGGCAATCGTCATCGTCGGCGACCGAAAGGTGATCGAACCGGGCCTCAAGGAACTCGGCCTGCCGATCACAATACTCGACTCGGACGGCAACGTTATCACACAATAAACCTGCCGACTTTTCACTGCAAATATTTGGGCGAGCCTTTTCGGACTCGCCCTTTTTTATTCAGTTGCGATTTAAGACTACTTCTTTATCAACACAACCGGCGCCTGCTCGGCGTCGCGCATTTTTGTAAAGAACGATTTTACCGTGTCGTACTTTTCTACCGGCACCGACGAACGCCTTATCGTCAATGAGCGTGTGAAGAGCAGCTTTTCGCCCTTGACCTCATACTTTGTCGAGTATTTGCCGAATGCAGTGTCGAGATTTACGGCTTCGGGCATCTCGTCGACAGCGAAGCCAGTGGGCAGTGTGAACGTCGCAGTTTCTGTAAGCGATTGTGAATCGAGCTCTACCGGACTCAGCCGCTTGTTTTCTGTGAGATAGATGTCGCGTCGGCGGCCAACAAACACAGGCTTGAACACAAGCAAACGGCCTTGCATGATCTGGCCGTAACGCGGCGCGGAAAAATCAATGTCGAGATCAAAACTGGATTTCTCAGCATTGTCCTTTGATTTTACACTTACCAATTTTGCACCGGTCGCGCCGCGCGTCAGCCAGCCTTCAATCGCTTTTTGATAGTCGGTGGCAGATAGGTTTCTGACCTCGCCGCGAAAAACCGCAGAGGTTTGACCCAGCGCACGTTCGCGAATCGTGCCGGTCATCTCGCCGTTGATGCCGATAGCGGCTTCGATCTTTCGGTCAAGCAAATTATTTTCGGGCGGTGGAATCGGCATCGTCGCAAGCCCGCCGTCGGCTCCTGCGATTATTAACGCGAAACTGCCTTGCTCGTGCTCAGGCAGATCGCCGACGGACGTGTACGGATCGGTCGCGTCGAAGATCAAAAGGCGGCCGAGCGTCTCGTGTTTGATTATCGCGGGCGACTGCGTTGCGTCGCTGACTTTGACAGCGATGATGCAGTGATTAAATTGTCGCGGGCTTGGCCACTGGGCTTTTACAAATGTCGGATCACCCGAATAAATTGCGATCGGATACGACTCGATCTTCAGCGAGCGAAGAAGCGCTCGCATCAAGTTTGCTTTATCTTTGCAGTCGCCATAACCGCGGCTGAGCACCAGTGTCGAAGGCCGCGGCGCGTAGCCGTTGCCGTGACCGACGCCGATGTCTATCGAGATGTACTGCAGGTTTTGCACAAAGGTGCCGATCGCACGAATCTTCTCAAGCTCGGTCTGTGCATTTGCCGTTAATTCGCGCGCCTTTGCAGCGATATTGTCATCGATGATGTTGTTCGGGTCGTGCATCGCTGTTGCCCAGCGAGAAACGTCAGCCCAATTTGTAAAAACGCGATTGACGGTCTTGTCCGCAACGTCGGGTGAATAATTAATTGCGATGCGCGCGGCCATGTTCGCGATCGACGGGCTCATCGGTTCGTCGGGAACCCTTGGCAGATTGTTCATCTCCCATGTGTATGTGCTGCCGTTTAAACGTGGCGTGATTTCGCTGGTGTTGAATGTCGTGCTGCTGGCTTTCCAGCCCGTTGGCAGCGTGAGCGAATAACGCGAGACGACGGTCGGTATCGGCCCCTGAAATCCCCAAACATCCTGATAAAAAAGCGGCGTCTCCTCGGACACAATCGTGTAACCAAAAACATAACCCGCATCGACATCGCCTGTTGCGTCGATTACCTTTATGCGGCCTTCGTTATAAACATCATCGGGATCCGAGATCAGATCGAGAATAAACTTTTTGTCATAGTATTTTGTCGTTCCGTCAGGCCTGACGATCCATGCTTTTATTTCTTTGACCTTGCCTGAACTGGTGAGATAAAACGCCACTGCCGTCGCAAACCTCTTACCCTCGCGAGTAAGAAGCCGCACGGCAAAGTTCTCCGTCGTTACAAGTTTGCCGTCGCTGCCGAGCGTTACTTGTTGTTCGTCGAGTACAGCCACAGCCGGCGTATCTTTGTCGTAACCTGACACGCTCACGGACGCCGCTTGTCGCAGCCAGCCCGGCGGTGGGTCGTCGGCAAACACTGTGCTTGCAGTCAGTAAACAAACGGCGACGAACAGCGTGTTTTGCAGGAATTTTGCTCTCATAACTTTGCCTTCCTATTTCTGTCTCAGCGTAATGGTGTGCGAATCAGCCTTATGAAACGCATCGAACAAGCCTTTTAACGGCGTGTAGGTTGCAGAACCAAAAAGTATGTTGCCGCCGCCGCCGAAATGAAACTTTCGTTTGAACATCAACAACCGATTTACTTTATCAACATTGATCCTTGCATCAAGCATGCCGATCTTAGCAGCATCGGCAATTACACCTGGAGCATCAGCGTTATCAAGTTCAAATCCTGTCGGCCAAATGATCTCAATGTTGTCATTCTCCGACCACGGATATTGGAAGTAAATGTCGTATTTACGCGTCGAGCTCGAAAAGACCGCCGGATTGCCATATTCAAAAAAGTTCGGCTGCAGAAAGAGCCTCTTACCGGTTTTCTGCGCGTAATTTGGCACCCGAACCTTGTATCGCTGAACCAAAGGTTTGTTGCCGTCAGTGAGATTTTCGATAGTTATAGCCGAAACCTCAGCCGTACTCATCTGCCGCTTGATATCGTCGATCAATTGCTCCTCGAGCTTTGTTGGTGTTTCGTCAAAATTATCAATGCGATAGTTGATCGCCTGCTGGCCATTCAATTCAACCGTGACGTCGCCTTCAAGACTGCCGTCTTCGAGCAATTTGAATTTCCCCATTCGCTTTGTGATCGAAAATTCATGATCTGAGAGCGGAGTCTGGATCCATTCCAGATGTTTTTCGCTCACGACTTCGGCCGCACTGTCCTCTTCGTACCAGACGAGTTTGCCAAATGGCAAAAATTTCATTCCCGGATTGTAGAATTTCCAACGGCCATCTACCTTGACGCCGATAGCGGCCGGGCGAAGAAAATCCTGATCGATATTTCCTACGTTTGTGAACATCTTACTGCGGTTGCCGATAAAGGCGATCCTCGCGTCCATTCCACTCGATATCGCGAGACTGCCAAAAAGCGTATCTATATCAAAAGCGGTGCCGGTTTTTCGCTTCATAACATCTTTTGGGCCTTTGTTTTCGGGGAGCTTTTTACGCATCTCATCCGTTATTGTTGGGTCCCAAGTGGTATTTGCGATCTGTGACTGACAGTATTCGTAAAACTTTTTAACCTTTTCTTCATCGGTAGTCGCACCGGCCGCGATCTCAGCCGCGATCTTTTTCATATCGCCGCCGTCCTTCTTTAGGTATTTTGCAAGCTCGGTCTTGAAAAGAATCCCTGTTAACGAAATTTGCCCGCGACCGAGCCGCATCCACGGCCGTGCCATATCTTCGGGCGGCATATAAGGCTCTTGCTTAAAGGATTGGACATTTGTCTTTGAAGCGAGATAGTAACCGTCCTTGTCCTTAATAAACTTCACATCCTTAAAATTATAAGTTTTGAAAGTTGGCTCACCCTGATACGGTTTGTAATAGTAGGCCATCCTCCGCACAGGAATGTCGCGCTGAAACTCGATTCGCATCCCGCTCGCTCCAGCGTCTTCTATTTGCTCCTTATAACGATATTCAACGATGACGCCGGGCTCGATGTTCGGGATCGCAAACGACTTTGCCTTTACCTTTAGGCCATTCGCTTTGACGATCTCACGCTCAAAGATGTCTTCTTTCTTGATATCGACGATTGAGCCGTCGGCTTTGATGACGCGAGCGGCAAGATCCTTGATCTTTTCACCTTTTGAGAACGGAATGTCGAACTTGCTGTACTTCTCACGACCGCGTTCGGTAAAGATCTTGACCCGCACGTAATGTCTAATCGACAGATCGAAATTGCCGCTGTCGTCGATTCGCGTCTCCCAAAAGATCGCTTCGGCGTCGGCGTCGGGCTCGACGATCGGAGCCTTTGCGGCGAGATCGTCCGGCGAGATCGGCTTCCAGTCCTTGTCCTGGGCGACAGTCGGCGAAGTGGCGAAAAGCAGTAAAAGCGAGTATGCGAAGATTGAGACGATAGCTTTCATAAAACCTCAACAAGGGTTGGCGTTAGATACAAAATCAGCGGGTTGTTGCGATAACTGACAGGCTATTGGGGAAGCGTAATGCATCGGTTTTATATTTGAGCGTAGTTTACTAAAGGTTTTTTTGTTAATCAATGAAATTTTCTTCATTGCCAGCTATTTTTTTAAGAATCAAAAGTCTTGGATCAGCTATTTGCTTTCTCTATTTCTGTCTTAGTGTTATCGTATGCGAATCGGCTCGATGAAATGCATCAAATAGTCCTTTAAGGGGCTGATAAACACTAGGCTGGAAAAGGACGTTTCCGCCGCTGCCGAAATGAAAATTACGTTTGTAAAAGAGCTTCGATTTGGCAGCATCAACTCCAATTTTTATTTCAACCTTGCCTATGTTGCTCGGCTCGGCAACTATTGCCGGAGCGTCTGCATTGTCCAATACAAAATTCGTCGGCAGTTCTATTTCAATATCGTCACTCTCCGACCAGGCGTGTCGGAAAAAGATCGAGTATTTTCTAGTGGCGGACGAAAACATCGCCGGAACGCCGTATTCAAAAAAACCAGACTGCAAAAAAATTCGTTTTCCGGTTCGTTGGGCATAATTAGGAACTCGAATTTTATACTCGTATACAAAAGGCTTTTCAGGGTCGGTTACATTTTGAATAGAAATTGACGACAGCTCAGCGGTGCTCATAGATGATTTGACGATTTCTTTGAGCGTTTCCTCTCGTTTGCCGTCCGAATCTTTATAATTATCAAGCTTTCTCTGAGTTGCAAGATGGCCGCTATACTCAATTCGGGCACTGCCTTCCAAAGTTCCATCCTCCAAGAGTTTAAATCGACCTGTTCGCTTAGCGACGCTCATTTCATAATCAGAATAAGTCGTTTTAGTAGTAATAAAATCTTTGTTGTTCAAAAGCAAAACAGACGTATCTTCTTCTTGCCAGCCAAGCATGCCGTATGGCACGTATCGGTCACCGGGCGAAAAAAACTTCCACCGACCGTCAACCTTGACAGCAACTCCGGTAAAATGAATAAACGATTCGTGCGCTTGCGACGGATCGAAAAACTTTTTGCTTCTGTCACCTCCAAATGCAAGTCTTGCTTCAAAACCGAGTGCCGTTGCCAAAGATGCAAACAATTCATTTACATCTCTCACATTGCCTTGACGCTTCTTATAGGTGTCCGAAGTCGATTTATTAGGTTTTATTTCATCCTTCTGGTCATCTGTTAAAGATGTGTCATAAGTAATATTCCGAATTTTATCCTTACAGAACTCGAATATTTTTTGCATCTTAGCCTCAGGTTCGGTCGCGCCCGCAGCTATCTCGGTTGCGGCAGCCTTTACTTCTTTATTCGGCTTTAACGTATCTTTGATTTCCCAAGTCTCAGCAAGCCAGCCGCCAACTCGCGCCCAGAAATCCATCGTCGATGATTTTGTATGACGAGTGTAATAAAGTATGAGCCACGATCTCACTTCATCCACTGGGGGCATCTGCGGCTCTTCTTTTATCGCCGGAACGTTTTCCATCGTTGCTCGATAAAAACCGTCCTTATCCTTAATAAATTTGTTATCCGCCATGTTGAATGTCAGATAACGAGCGTTTTCGTAGGGCTTGAAATAGTAGGAGATGTTTTGAATCGGAACATCATGTTGAAACATCATTCGCATGTCGTTGGCCGAGCCGTAATCGTAAACTTCCTGATACCGATACTCGATCATCGAGCCGATCTCGATATTCGGAATGGCGAAGGATTTTGCTTTCACCTTGATCTTGTCCGTCTTAGCAATTTCACGATCGAAGACGTCGGCCTTTGCAAGCTCGACGGTGGTCCCGTCTGCTTTGGTTACACGAGCTTTTATGTCCTTGATCTTTATGCCTTTTGTGAAAGGAATATCGACCTTGCTGTATTTTTCACGTCCTTTCTCCGTAAAGATCTTTGCGCGAATATAGTGCTTCATCACCATACTTTCGGGATTGGAATCGTCAACTCGAATCTCCCAAAAAATGACTTCGGCATCGGCATCTGGTTCGACTTTAGGGGCTTTCAATTGGAGTTCCCAAGGCGTTACCGGCCGCCAGTCTTTGTCCTGCGCGACGGCGGTCAAAGTCATTGCGAAAAGCAGCAAAAGCGAGTAGATAGCTTTCATAAAAACCTCAATAAGGAGTGGCGTTAGATACAAAATCAGCCTGATGTTTCAAAAACTGACAGGCTATTGGGGAAGCATGATGCATTCGTTTTATATTTGAGCGTAGTTTACAGAAATCGTCGCGTGAATGCAAAGGATTTTTGCGGCGTTCGGCGAGCGAGGTTTTTGTGCTATAATTTCGACAAAATTGAGGTTTTTATTACATTTTAGGAGAGATTTTGATGTCTTTTAACGAGGGAAAATTACGCGAGATGCTGGGCGATGAAGCCGGGACGCTGCTGGATCATGTTTGCAGGACGATTCCAAGGGAGAATTTGCACCTTCCGGGCGGCGATTTTATCGACCGCGTGTGGGCACATAGCGATCGCAATCCGAACGTCCTGCGCAGTTTGCAATCGCTTTACAACACCGGTCGTTTGAGCGGCACCGGTTACGTGTCGATCCTGCCGGTCGATCAGGGAATCGAGCATTCGGCGGGGGCGAGTTTTGCACCGAACCCGCAGTATTTTGATCCTGAGAATATCGTCAAACTCGCGGTCGAGGGCGGCTGTAACGGGGTCGCGTCGACCTACGGCGTGCTCGGTTCGGTCGCGCGCAAATACGCGCACAAAATTCCGTTTATCGTCAAAATAAACCACAACGAGTTGATGACGTACCCGAATCAGTTCGATCAGGTGATGTTCGGGACTATCGAGCAGGCGCGTGAAATGGGCGCGGTTGCGGTCGGCGCGACGATCTATTTTGGCTCCGATCAATCGACGCGGCAGATCACCGAGGTCGCCGAGGCGTTCGCTTATGCCCACGAGCTTGGCATGGCGACGGTACTCTGGTGTTATTTGCGCAACTCGGCGTTCAAGACTGACGAAGGCGACATGCACACGGCTGCCGATCTGACTGCGCAGGCGAACCATCTCGGCGTTACGATCCAAGCCGACATTATCAAACAAAAACTCCCTGAGCGAAACGGCGGCTACACCGCGCTCAATAAGAGCGGCAGCTACGGCAAGACGCACAAAAAAGTTTACGACGAGCTGACGACCGACAACCCGATCGATCTCGTGCGTTATCAGGTTGCAAACTGTTACATGGGGCGTGCCGGCTTGATCAACTCCGGCGGCGAATCAAAAGGTGCGAGCGATCTCGCCGATGCGGTTCGCACAGCCGTCGTCAACAAACGCGGCGGCGGCACCGGCCTGATCTCGGGTCGCAAGGCGTTCCAACGTCCAATGGCAGAGGGCGTCGAACTGCTCAATGCAATTCAAAACGTCTATCTGTCAAAAGACATAACCGTCGCTTAAGAAAATTAGCCGCAAAAAGGCGCAAAACACGCAAAAAAGCAGATCCCTCTTTTTTGTGTCTTTTGCGCCTTTTTGCGGCCAATTCTCTTATTTCTTCGAATAACTCCGATACACGATTTCCAGCCACATATCGGTTTTGATAAAACCCGAGCCGGCGGCCTTAAATTTTTCGGGCAAGCCGGCTTTTTTGATTTCGTCGAGCGACTTTTTCTTTTTCATCGCATCGCTAACAATTTTTGACGACTCGACGATGAGTTGGTGATAGGCTTTGAGGTCGTCAATGGTCGATAGCGGCCCGTGGCCGGGGATTAATTTTGCATCTGCCGGTAGCGTCTTTAATAGCGACGCGATGTTGTTCGTAAGTCCTTGCACGCTGCCGCCACTGTCGATGTCAACGAACGGAAACCGTCCGACGAAAAAATCGTCGCCGAGATGAACGACATTCGCGTTTTTGAAAAAGACGATCGTGTCGCCGTCGGTGTGACCGTTTGGATAGTGAACGAGCTTCACGTCTTCACCGTTAATGTGCAGCGTCGCGACTGTCTCATATGTGACAACCGGCAGAGCGAACGCGGGATAAGCCGGCGTTTTCATGCCAAAAATCATAGGCGGATCCATCAAACGCTTTCGTACATTCGCGTGCGCAACGATGATCGAGTCTTTGCCAAAAAAGTGATTTCCCTCGGTATGATCGCCGTGCCAGTGAGTATTTAAAATAAATTTTGGTGTCGCCGAGCCAAGTTCCTTCAGCGCATCGCGCAGCTTTTCGCTTACGGTTTTGTAATCGTCGTCGACGATCAAAATGCCTTCCGGCCCGACAACCGCCCCGATGTTGCCGCCGCGACCTTGCAGCATATAGACGTTGCCGTTGACCTTTGTGACTTTGACGGTAATGTCCTGCAGGCTTTCAAAATGGCTGTTATCGCCGTGTGCAAACAAGATAGAAGTGAATAAACACGCCGTCAGGACTGCCGCGAGTGATCTTTGCATTTTTGCTCCTCCTTCGAGTAAATTGTTAGAACCAATGCATTTTATCAGATTTTCGCATCCGTTTTATTAACGGGTTCGAAACGGACATTTATGAGAAACAAATTAGGAGGAAAACAAACAATGAAAAGGACAATCTTTTTGTTTGCAGTTATTTTATTCAGCTCGATGGCGGTCAGCGCTCAAGACGCATCGCTCTACAAACGGCTCGGCGGCTACGACGCGCTTGCCGCTGTTACGGACGATTTCATCGGACGCCTTGCCACGGATAAGCAGCTCGGTAAGTTTTTTGTCGGTTTGAGCAACGACTCAAAGACGAAGGTGCGACAGCATATTGTCGATTTTCTTTGCAAAGCCACCGGCGGCCCGTGCGCATACACGGGGCGCGACATGAAGACGGTTCACACGGGACTGATGATCACAAAAGCCGAGTGGGACATGAGCGTCAAACATCTTGTCGCAACGCTCGATAAGTTTAAGGTTCCAGCGAAAGAAAAGGGCGAAGTGCTTGGAGCGGTCGGGCCGCTTGAAAAGGACATCGTCGAGAAACCATAAGAGACTCGTGTCAGTAGCCCGCACGTAAGTA
>JBAUGW010000011.1:0-7746 GCA_049679945.1 Pyrinomonadaceae bacterium
TAATTGGATGAATGAATATCTCGAAAACGACCGCGATGTTTTGGTAGTTTGGGACGGAGATAACAGGCTATTCGGTTCGGACAAGGCACGTGATTCGTTGCCTTTTCTAAATCTGAATCAATAGTTCAAGACTGAAGGATCGAAGTAAAAACAAACGACAATTAGCATAGTACGCGAGGCCAGATTTCAATTGAGAATTGAGCATCCCGACCTTTCCTTTTGCCACAAAATTCCCGCGGCCGTTGACCTATTCGACCGTGACAAGCTCCTCTTTTTTCCAAAGGCGATACCAGCTAAGAACTCCGAGCACCGCGAGACAAAGGAAAATGACGTACTCGAGAGCGATAAGTTTTACTCCCTTTACCGAATACAGACCGATGCTCGTGATATCGACAAGTACCCACAGCACCCAGGTCTCAAAAATGCGGCGGGCGAGCAGGATCACAGCAAGCACACTCGAAACCGCGATGAACGTGTCGATGTAGGGATACGAGGCAGGTGAAGCGAATATTTGCGGCAGAAGCAGATGTATCCTGGATATTAGAAAGCCGATGAGGAGCGTTGCCGATGTAATAAATACGCCAAGCCGCAGCCTGTTAGCATTGCTAAGGGTTCGGATCGCGCTTTGCTGATGCTCGGCCTTGTATTTCCACGTAAACCAACCGTAAACGCCCATCCCGCAAAAATAAAATTGCAGGAACATATCCGAGTAGAGGTGTATCTGGTAAAAGATAACCAGAAAACATATCGCGTTTAATATCCCGGTCGGCCACGTAAAAATATTTGCCCTTGCCGCTAAGTACACCGAGATCAGGCCGAATAGCGTACCGATAAACTCGACATAGCTGACCGGGTGTTCAAAAACGGTGAAGAAGGTCTCTTTGACGTCAAACGAAGCGGAAAGGTAAGAAAGATCGGACATGTGATTATCGATATCGTTAGTCTAGCCGAAAGCCTAGTTAATCGTAAATCGTCTATATCACGGAAGAATCAGCCACGAAATTACACAAATAAACACGAATCAGATAACTTCCAGATTCGTGACGATTCGTGCAGATTCGCGGGCTAGAGTTCTTACGCCGAGCCATTCACCGCTCCGCGAAATCATAGAAAGAGAATTAACCACGAAATCACACAAATGAACACGAATTAGATAACTTCGCGATTCGTGATCATTCGTGCTAATTCGTGGCGAAATTTCTTACGCCGCGCCATTCACCGTTCACCATCCACTCCGTTCACTAATTCCTAGGAAACAGGCAGGCGACGAACGCGGATCTGAAATTGATTTACAGAAATCATCGACCCCGATTCTAGATCGGTTTGGCAATGATCCAGTACATACTGAACTAGCAAGCTGAAATCGTCTGCCCGAAGCCCGTCAACGCGAATCCGTATTACCGATGGCTTTTTTGCTTGCGACAATGCAAGCAGGGCGTGAAAATCCGCGTCGAGCGTAACCACGATGCGATCTTCGAGAGCGGCTTTGTGAATAATTTCGGCGTCTTCGGCCTCAGCAAGACCGGTTTCGCCTGTGTGAATCGCATCAAAACCGGCGTCTCGAAGAATACTTGCCGCAGAGCGTGGAGTTCCCTGATCGAGCAGTAATTTCATTTGGTCAACGCCAGTTCGATCACGCGGTCGTCGAGGTTTGCGGCCGCGTATGCGAGAGCTTCGCGGATGTCTTCGTCGTCGAGTTCGGGGAATTCGCGCTTCAGATCGTGGCGGTCGGGATATGTGGCAACGGCCTCGACCACGCGGCGCACCGTCAGCCGAAGCTGCCGAATGCAGGGCTGCCCGTTCATCCGTTTGGGATCGATTGTTATCCGCTCAAACGTCATACGGTTACTCTGCCCCAAAACACTGCAAAATGCAATAATTATCCGCTTACCGTTTCCGTGGGAAGCGTGACGGAAAAGCAGAGGTTCTGGCACACAAAACGTGCCAGTGTTGCGGGAACGCCGCAACTGTTCCGCAAATAGTGCGGCAAAGCCGCAATGACCTTGAGGTATGCTGTTTATCCAAAACCCGAACTTTACGTTAGAATGTGCGTATGCGTTTTCGTGAAGTTTTTTAAGGAGTTTTGAGTTATGAGATACGCGCTTCGCCCGGATGCAAAGCCAAAAGTAAAACTGCTGCTGATCGCGACGTTTGCGACCATCGCGCTGTGGTTCATTCCCTACGCCGAATATCTGGTTTATCCGATTCGTCTGTTTGTGACGTTTGTGCATGAGAGCGGGCACGCGATCATGGCGTTTGTCACCGGCGGCGCGGTGCAGAGTTTAACGATCTCGGCGGACGGTAGCGGCGGTGTGTATAGCGCTCCGTCAGGTATGTTGGGTGCGCTGCTCACGTCGAGCGCTGGCTATCTGAGCACAACATTTTTTGGTGTACTGATGCTGTATCTCATGCGGCGAAACTTCTCGGCGCACAAGATATTGCTGATTTCGGGTTTGTTCGTCGGCGTGATCACGATTTTTTTTGGCATTGTCAGTCCGCTGTTCAATTTTCTCTCGCTCAATGTGCCTTTTTCGAGCGTGGCGTTTACGGTTGTCGTTGGGTTGCTATTGTCGGCCGGCATGATCGCAATGGCGCTGTACGCGAGCAGCAAAGTTGCGAACTTCGCGGTCGCATTTCTCGCCGTGCAATGCCTGCTGAACGCGCTATCCGATCTCAAAACCGTTCTGTTCATCAACGCCCCGCTTGTCGGCGACAATATTGCGAACGACGCCGGCAATATGGCTGCCGCGACCGGCATTCCCGCATTTTTGTGGGTCATCGCCTGGATCGCAATCGCGCTGCTTATGATCGTCGTCGGTATGCGATTTTATGCGATCAGAAAGGCTTCGCCGACGAGCGATTCGCTGTTCGAAGATTAAAGGTACTCGAGAAAAGAGCTACAAGCTGTTAAAGGCCATTAGAGATCATTGAAAAACTGAAGTTCGCGAGTGTGCAAAGCACACAACCATGACCTTAGCTACACGTGCAGCCTAAGGCGGAACGTGTAGAAGCCTTCGGTTTCGAGGTTAAGCGTGTGGAACACGCGACATCGTGTCGAAGGTGTCCTCCGTCTGCCGCCTGTTTTACAGGCTTTGGGATCGAAGCTTCGCTCGACTACAGGTTCCGCTTCGCTCCACCTGTAGCTAGAATTATTGACGTGTGCTCCGCACACTGCTGCGCCGCAGACCCATATTTTTCAAAGAGTTCTGGTAGACTAAATGCAAAAAGCAGCCAAAACAATGAAAGCCCATATTTTGTTTATCCTCATGACCTTGTTCGCCGCTGTCTGTGTGGCGCAGGTTAAGAAGCCCGAGCCGCCCGCCGTAAAAATTCCATTCGAAAAATCGCTGCAAGCCTTCGTCGTCACGACAAAAGATTGGGATACGACGACAGGCACGGGCGCGATCTTCGAACGCAAAAACACCGGCAGCAGTTGGAAGCAAGTCGGCGACTCTTTCACCGTCGTTTTGGGGCGCAGCGGCCTCGCATGGGCCGAGCTTCTAAATGGCGACATCGATATGACAAAGATCAAACAGGAAGGCGACGGCAACGCGCCCGCCGGCCTGTTCCCGCTCACGGCGTCATTTGGCAAAGGTTCGAAGCCGAACGCCGTCGAGCTGCCTTACACAAAACTCGACGCGAATACCGAATGCGTCGATGACGTAAAATCGACATTCTACAACCGTATCGTCAATCGCATGCACGTCGGGAACTTCGACTGGAAGTCTTCTGAAAAGATGCTCGCCATCGAGCAATACGAACTCGGCGTCTTTGTGGCGTATAACTCGTATCCGGTCGAGAAAGGCCGCGGCTCGTGCATCTTTCTTCACGTTTGGAAGGACGCCGACACGGCAACGGAAGGCTGTACGGCGATGGAACGTCGAAACCTCGAGCGAATAGTCGCGTGGGCCTCGCCTGCTAAGAACCCATATCTCGTCCAGATGCCGAAAGAAATATATTCCAAACGTCAAAAATCGTGGAAGCTGCCGAAACTAAAATAACTCTCGACAAACTTTCGGTCGGCTCGCGGCTGATCGTTCGTTCGCGAAAAGACTGGCGTCACGCCGCCGTCGCGAAAATAGCCGACCAGCGCGTCGTCCTGACTGTTTGCTCGCCGACGGGGCGCACTTACCGTCTGCGGCGAAAATTCGACAGCGAAGTCCTACTGCAAGGCACTGTCCCGATCCTCACCCACGACGAACCCGACGACTGGCGCGAAAACTTTTCTCGATACGACCTTCGCTGGTAGTTTTTACCATCCAAAATCCATCTGCTAAGATAGAGGTTTCTGCGCTTGCGCCGAATCTCGTCTATGCACGCTGCGAAAACAAAAGAAGAGCAAATCGAGGTTCGCGGCGCCCGTGTTCACAACCTCAAAAACATCTCTGTCTCGCTGCCGATCAACAAACTTACCGTAATTACGGGCGTTTCCGGCTCAGGCAAATCGTCGCTCGCCTTTGACACGCTCTATGCCGAAGGACAGCGCCGATATGTCGAATCGCTCTCGGCATATGCGCGCCAGTTTGTCGAACGAATGGATAAGCCCGATGTCGATGAGATCGTCGGCATTGCTCCTGCGATTGCCATCCGTCAAAAAAATTCGACAAAAAATCCGCGCTCGACCGTCGCGACCCAGACTGAAATATACGATTATCTGCGGCTGCTCTTCGCACGGGCCGGAACGACGATCTGTCATGTATGCAATCGCGAGGTGAAAAAGGATTCGCCCGAATCTGCGGCGGATGAAATCTTGGCAGAGCTCGAAGAAGATACGCGCTTCTACGTTCTATTCCCTATACAGGAAGAAGTTTCCGCTCGTGTCCGTAGCCCGCACGTAAGTAAGGGATCGTCGCAAAAATCGAAACGTAAAACCTCCGAAAATCTTAGCACCCAAGCATTCCTTATTTCCCTTCTTCAACAAGGCTTCTCCCGCTTGTATCGCAACGGCGAGATGATCGAGCTCACGCGACCCGAAGATTATGAGTTTGACGATTTTGAAAATACATTCGTTCTGATCGATCGCTTAAAAGCCGGCGCCGATATTCGCCAACGTCTCGTGGATTCGCTAGAAATATGTTTTCGCGAAGGCCACGCCGCCGTGATCGAGACAGCCGGAACACGGACACTCTTGTCCGTAAATAATAAAGAACAGAGCGGACAGGAGTGTCCGCGTTCCCTAAAATTCTCTGACCAATACATCTGCAAGTACGACGGCACGCGTTACGAGGAACCGGAGCCGACGTTGTTTAGCTTTAATTCGCCGTATGGCGCGTGTCCGACTTGTCAGGGTTTTGGTAACACGATCGGCGTCGATTATGACCTGGTGATTCCGAATCCGCTGTTGTCGTTGAAAGACGGTGCGATCGAGCCGTTCTCTCGGCCCGCTCACGCGTGGGCACAGAAAGAGCTCTTACAATACGCCGCATCGGCGAAAATCGATGTAACAAGACCATTCGCCGATCTCCCTGACTTTCAACAGAATTGCATCATCTATGGCGACGAAGGTTGGCGAGGGTTGAAAGGTTTTTTCAAATGGCTTGAGACAAAAAAATACAAGCTCCACGTCCGCGTTTTCCTCGCAAAATATCGCGGTTACACGCGTTGCCCCGACTGTGACGGACAGCGTCTTCGTCAAGAAGCTCGCGATGTGAAAATTGGTGATCGTTCGCTTCCTGAGATCGTCGAGATGTCGGTGATCGACGCTCACAAATTCTTCGATGACCTCGAATTAGACGCCGAACGCTCGCAGATCGCAGACAAATTATTATTAGAAATTCGCCGCCGTCTCAAATTCCTCGTAGATGTCGGCCTAGATTACCTGACGCTTAGCCGTCTCGCAGCAACGCTTTCAGGCGGTGAAGCGCAGCGGATACAGCTTGCAACAAACCTTGGTTCATTGCTCGTAGGCACGCTTTATGTGTTGGACGAGCCGAGTATTGGGCTGCATCCGCGTGACAATGCGCGGCTGATAAAGATCCTTGAAAACCTCCGCGATATCGGCAACACCGTGATCGTCGTCGAGCATGACGAAGAGACGATGCGAGCCGCCGACAACATCATCGACATCGGCGTCAACGCGGGCGAATTCGGCGGCGAGCTTGTTTACGACGGTAATTTCGCCGGCTTGCTAAAAGACAAGACTTCACTGACGGCAAAGTACCTGCGTGGTGATGCGGAGATAAAGATTCCGCAAAAGCGTCGCACGGCTACGAAGCGCAAGATTGAGATCGTCGGAGCACGCGAGCACAATCTGAAAGACATCTCCGTCAAGATTCCACTCGACATGCTCGTGTGCGTGACGGGCGTCTCGGGTTCGGGCAAATCGACGCTCGTGCACGACGTTCTTTACGCAGGCCTCAAGAAGAAACGCGGCGAATGGAACAGTCACGTCGGTTTTTTTAAGGACATCAAAGGCGGCGAGAATATCGACGACGTGATCCTCGTCGATCAGTCGCCGATCGGCCGCACACCACGCTCGAATCCGGTGACTTACATCAAGGCATACGACGCGATCCGCGAAGTTTTCGCCGCGACTAACGGCGCAAAAGCGAAAGGTTTCAACGCGTCTCACTTTTCGTTCAACGTGCCGGGCGGACGCTGCGAGATTTGCCAGGGGAGCGGCACCGTGACGATCGAGATGCAGTTCCTCGCCGACGTCGAATTAACCTGCGAAGACTGTCGCGGAATGCGCTTTCAAAAGGATGTCCTCGACGTGAAACACAAAGGTAAGAATATTCACGAAGCCCTGCAAATGACGGTGCGAGAAGCGATCTTGTTTTTCAAAGAATCAACCAAGATCGTCAATCGTTTAAAAGTTCTCGACGCGGTCGGTCTCGGTTATCTGCGGCTCGGACAATCCGCTACAACCCTGAGCGGCGGCGAAGCCCAACGCGTAAAACTCGCATCGCATTTAGCGCAAAAAACCGCGTCGAAAACATTATTTATCTTCGACGAGCCGACGACAGGCCTGCATTTTGACGACATAAACAAACTGCTCGCCGCGTTTCGCGCGCTCATCGACAGCGGCGGCAGCTTGCTCGTGATCGAGCACAACATGGATGTGATAAAAACCGCCGATCACGTCATCGACCTCGGCCCCGAAGGCGGCATCGGCGGCGGTGAGGTTGTAGCAACCGGAACGCCGGAGAAGATCGCAAAGGAAGTTGCTTCGCATACCGGGAAATACCTCAATAAAGTCTTCAAATAGAAAACCTTCTCGCCGCGAAGATCAGTGGACTTGTCTGCAATTACGCTAGTTCGCTCGCAATTAAAAAGTCAGGTAGTAGTACACCTCGTTCGGCTTCGGGCTATCGATGTGGCGGAAGCTAACCAACTTTTGGTTCGAGCTGCATGAGCCGGGCGGTGTGTCTCCGATAAATACCCCGGGATATACGAACCGGAATTCGTCGCTGCGGTTCACACAGCGCTTTAGGCCGGCCAGGCCGCCGCTCCAATACATCGGATCTTGGGTGAAAGTCTCGGCGTACACATATATCCGCGGCATATTGCCGTATTCGAGATTCAATCGTTGGTAGAGCTGATCGCTGACCGCGAACTCGAGACATTTCCCCTTTGTAACGCTCCACCAACCTTCAGTAAGAAAGCTTTTGTTCGTCGCAAAGTGAAGAGCAAAAAATATCTTTTGGTTGAACCGGTTATTGCAGACCTTTAGCCGATATCTCCCGGCTTGGCTTACTCCGAGTTTTCCACCTGTACCCATGACGATCCTATTTGTGAGCGCGGAAA
>JBAUGW010000012.1:0-16903 GCA_049679945.1 Pyrinomonadaceae bacterium
ATTATGCGGTGTCTAAGGGCGTGAAAATTTTTTACGTATCGAACCGCGACCGCGACCCGCAGCTTCAGCCGACGATCGACAATCTCAAAAGCGTCGGCTTTAACGATGTCTCCGCCGAGAATGTTCTGCTACGTGTAAAAGACGACAAAGGCAATAACATCTCGACAAAAACTCCGCGCCGCGAATTTGTCAGCCAAAAATACCGCATTGTGATGTTGATGGGCGATAACCTTGACGACTTTTCTGACGTATTTGAACGCAAGTCGATCATCGACCGCTTTACCGAAACCGATAAAGCAAAATACAGCTGGGGAAAATACTGGATCGTCCTGCCAAACGCGATGTACGGCACTTGGGAAAACGCGATCTACGAATACGGTCGCCTAACCGACGCTCAGAAAACAGAAAAACGTGCAGCCGCGCTCGAATTGCCATAAGAGTATGAAGAATAGACATCTCGCGAGTTCCTCGTTATTGTTTTTCACTTTTGCGCTCTGCATTAGCGGCGACGCGCAAAATCTCACTGTCCGTGAAATCATGGCCGAGCCGTCGATCGCCGGGCAGCGTGTCGAAGGTGAAAAGTTGTCCCCCGATGGCTCGAAGGTTATTTATCTTTGGAACGCCGAGGGCAAGTTGCCGCGTGATCTTTATCTGGTCTCGACGAGTGGCGGCACACCGCAGATAATTTTGCGCTCAATGGATTTGCCTAAACCGAGTGCGACGCCGCAGCCTGAAAATAAATTAGATTATGGCGTTGAGGTTCGGGACGAGTTTGTGAAAGTGCGTGAAAATGCGCTCGGAGGATTTGAGTTCTCGCCTGATTCACGGAAGTTGGTCTTCTCGTTCGGCGGTGATCTATACGTACTCACGCTTGGCGAGAAGGCTCCGAAGCGATTTACACGAACGCAGTCGCCCGAGTCCGGTGCGCGGTTTCTCGACAATGACCGCATCTTGTTTTCGCAGAGCGGACATTGGTTTGTTTTGAATACGGTTGACGCGACGTTGACGCAGCTTACTCGCGAGGCAATAGCGCAGAATTTTGTTTCGGTTGGCGGCGTCGTGCCTAACAAACAAGGCTCGATGATCGCGTATGTCGTTTCGGACAGCTCGAAGCAACGCTCCCTCGTTGTGCCGAATTTTGTTCCCGAATACGTGAGTGGCGGCGGGCCGCGTCGCGGCTGGACGGAGCAGAAAGTTTTCGTCACGTCCGCTGACGGCAGCCGCGAGACACCATTCGAGATCAAGCTGCCGAAACACGAAGGCGTCAGCTTTTTTCGTCGAATGGTCTGGACGGCCGACGGTCGCAGTCTGATCGTCGATCGTAACGACAAAGACACAAAGCGGCGGCAACTTTTTTACATTCACAATGTCGCGAGCAAAGACGAGCAGACGATCCTCGTCACCGAAGAAACCGACGACAAATGGCAGGCTCCACTCTCGACCATTTTCGAGCCGCATCCAACGCGCGCAGGTGAGTTGTTCTTCGGCTCGGAACGCGACGGCTACAATCATCTTTATCTCGCAAAACTCGAGGCGGAAACACGAGCGGTAGCGAGTGTGCCCGACAGCACAGCGAGAGTCGCAGAAGGTGGTGACCGGCTTAACACAAATGTAAAAATCATTCAGCTTACAAAAGGCACTTGGCAGGTCGAATGGGCAAAATGGACAGCCGAGGGTGATCAGATCGTCATTTCATCGACCGAGAGAGACACCGCAGAGCGCGAATTCTACGCAATTTATCCGGGAAGCAGTGAGCGACTCTTGATAACATCCGCAGCCAAGGGAATGCGGTCGGCCCCGCAAATCGATGACCAGAATGGACAGCCAACGCTTCTCTTCAGTTTTTCACGGTGGAACCAGCCGGACGACCTGTTTGTTCAGAAAGTCTGTCCGAAATGCAGCAGCCTATATCCTCCGAGGCAACTAACCAATACGGTGCCTGAAGCCTTTGTAAAACGCTCGTGGAACGTGCCAAAGTTCATCGACATTCCGTCGCGTGACGGAAAAGTAATTAAATCTAAGATCTATCTCCCGGCAGGTCACGACGCTAGACGCAAATACCCGATGGCGATATTTGTTCACGGTGCGGGTTATCTGCAGAACACGATCAACGGCTGGAACAATTATTGGCGCGAGTTTATGTTCAACGACCTGCTCGCTAAACGAGGTTACATCGTGCTCGACATCGACTATCGCGGTTCGGCGGGTTACGGACGTGATTGGCGGACGGATCTGTATGATTTTTTGGGTGGGAAGGATTTTGACGATCATGTCGATGCGATCGACTTTATGGTCAAGAATTACGGCGTCGATCAAAAGCGTATAGGCGTTTATGGCGGCAGCTACGGCGGCTTTATGGCCGGAATGCTCGCGATGCGTGCCCCCGAACGCATCGCAGCAGCTGCGGCGTTACGTCCCGTGTTTGACTGGAAGAATTACTACGCATCGTCGCCGCAATACACAGCGCAGCGTCTCGGCTTTCCGGACAAAAACCCTGAGGCGTATAAACGTAGTTCGCCGATATCGTACGCCGATAAACTTGAACGACCGCTGCTGATACTTCACGGCATGTCGGACGACAATGTTCACGTGCAGGATTCGATCCAGTTAATGGAAAAGCTGATCCGGCTCGGCAAGACGCAGTATTTCGAAGCAATGCTTTACCCGTCCGAGAATCACGGCTTTGTCAGACCTGAGAGCTGGGCGGATGAATACGAGCGAATTCTTGCGTTTTTTGAGAAGTATCTAAAATAGTTTCAGCCACAGAGCACAGAGAGGAAGATGAGATGGGAACCAAAATTTCGTCTCTTAACTCTGTGTTCTCTGTGTGCTCTGTGGCAAAATAACGTTTATGCGAATTCTCGTGACCGGCGGGGCCGGTTTTATCGGCTCGCACCTTTGCGAGCGGCTGCTGAACGAAGGCAACGAAGTTATCTGCCTCGATAATTTTTTCACAGGTCGCAAGGCGAATATCGAGCATTTGTTCGATAACAAACGCTTCGAGTTTGTGCGGCACGATGTGACCGAGCCGATCTTGCTCGAAGTCGATCAAATTTATAATCTCGCGTGCCCGGCGTCGCCCGTTCACTATCAGTACAATCCGATCAAAACCGTCAAGACAAATGTCATGGGCACGATCAACATGCTGGGCATGGCGAAACGCGTAAAGGCGCGCATCCTGCAGGCTTCCACAAGCGAAGTCTACGGCGATCCGATCGTCCATCCGCAGACCGAAGACTATCACGGCAATGTAAATCCGATAGGCTTGCGTGCGTGTTACGACGAAGGCAAACGCGTCGCCGAAACGCTGATGATGGACTATCATCGGCAAAGCAGCGTCGATACAAGAATTGTCCGCATATTCAACACCTACGGCGAGCGCATGCTCGAGAACGACGGCCGCGTGGTTTCGAATTTTATTGTGCAGGCGCTTCGCGGCGAAGAGTTGACGATCTACGGCGACGGCACACAGACGCGTTCATTTTGCTACGTCAGCGATCTCGTTGACGGCCTTATTAAGTTGATGAACGCTGAAGCCGACGACATTCACTTGCCGGTAAACCTCGGCAATCCGGGCGAATTTACAATGAGCGAGCTCGCCGACGAAGTGGGCAAAACAACCGGCAAGCAAATCCGCATAAAATATCTGCCACTGCCGCAGGATGACCCAAAACAGCGGCAACCCAACATCGAGCGTGCCAAAAAGTTGTTAAACTGGGAGCCGACAGTTGCATTAGCTGACGGCTTAAAACGGACAGTCGCGTATTTCGTAGACGTAATTGAAAGAAATTGATTTAACGCAAAGACGCAAAGCCCGCAAAGGCCGCTAAGAACTGGGCTAGTTGAATATTTATGGGAATTTCTGTTTCTTGTTTTACTTTGCGTTCTTTGCGTCTTTGCCTTAAAAAAATCTGATTATGAAAATACTTATCACAGGCGGCGCCGGTTTTGTCGGCAGCCATCTTGCGGACAAACTGATCGGCGAAGGTCATGAGGTCACGGTTATCGACGACCTCTCGACGGGACGCTATTCGAACGTCGAACATCTCGAAGAAAATCCGAATTTCAGACTCATCATCGACACGGTTCTAAACGCCGATCTGATGGAGGAGCTGATTCGCGATGCCGACCGCGTTTATCACATGGCGAGCGCTGTCGGCGTGCGCCTCATCATGGAACAGCCGGTGAAAACGATCGAGACGATCTTTCACGGGACGGACGTCGTGCTCGGCCGCTGCGCGAAGTTTCGCAAACGTGTGCTGATACCGTCGACGAGCGAAGTGTACGGCAAAGGAATCTCCGTGCCCTTCAAAGAGGACGACGATCTGCTCACAGGCGCGACTGACAAACATCGCTGGGCCTACGCATGCGCAAAAACGCTCGACGAATTTCTAGCGCTCGCGCATTATAAAGAAACGCGGCTTCCGGTCGTCGTCGTGCGGCTTTTTAATACGGTCGGCCCGCGCCAGACCGGTCAATACGGAATGGTCGTGCCGCGGTTTGTAAAAGCTGCTCTGAAGAACAAGCCTATCGAAGTCCATGGCGACGGCACGCAGTCGAGATGCTTCGGACACGTATCAGATGTCGTCAACGGCCTTGTCAAAACGCTCGAAACGCCCGCGTGTTTTGGCCAGGTGATCAACTTCGGCAGCGACGCCGAAACATCGATCAACGATCTTGCAAAACGCGCAATCGCTCTCACAAACAGCACGAGCGAGATTCGCTACGTTACATACGAAGAGGCATACGGAGAAGGCTTCGAAGACATGCGTCGCCGCGTTCCCTCGCTCGACAAAGCAAAACGCCTCGTCGGTTACCAGCCAACCAAATCGCTCGATGACATCATCAATGATGTTGCGAGCGAATTTAAAGCCGAGTCTCCCGAATCGAAGCAGCATGCACAGAATTAGTAAAGAAAATCGTGGCAGAAACCCGTACGCAGTAAGGGCGCTTTCAACGGTTACGGGCGCCCTTACTTCGTGCGGGCTTCTGCAACTTTGCCTCGTTCTTATTTTTGCCGCTACGTCCTTCGCCCAAACGACCGGCGGTGTTAAAGGCAAAATTCGTAATTCTCGCGGCGATGCCATTTCAGGTGCGACGATTACGGCTCGGCGCGATTCTAACGATCTAAAAACTGTAACAGCAAACGGCAAAGGTGAGTTTGTCCTCGACGGTCTCGAAGCCGGGGTTTACAGCTTCGTAATCGACGCCAAAGGTTACGCCGCCGCGATTCGTTACAATTTCGAAGTTCAAAAGGGCAAGATTCGTTCCCTCGGTGACAACCTCATGCTCTTTGTCGACCGCGGTACGCTGGTGATAATTCAGGGCAGCGTTTTTTATAAGGACGGAACCAGCGTAGCCGGAGCCGCAGTGCGCATCGACCGTGTCGAGGCTGACGGCTCCGTCAAAAACATTACTACGGTTTACACAAACATAAGTGGTGATTTCACTATTCGCCGTCCCGAGGGCAAAGCTAAATACCGTTTCACCGCAAAATACAAAGACGCGACCGCGAGCCGTGACCTCGACGTTGAAACTGCCGCCATCTACCGCACCGCCGTTTCACTACCAGTCAATCGTCCGTAGCCCGCACGTAAGTAAGGGCTCCTTCTGCGCCAAAGCAGCCCTTACTTACGTGCGGGCTACGGACACAAATCTGTTAATTCACCGTATCACTAATCTCGTCCGCCGGGCGGATGGAGTCGAGATTTTCTTGGTCGGTGACCATGAGCGGAAACTCGTCGAGGACGACGGTGTTGGCGATGGTTTGTATCCAGTATGTGCCGGGGTTTGGGAAAACTACGTTTACAAAAAAGCTGACGTTGTCGGTAAAGCCGCCCTCGGCGAGCTCGATATTCGTCGGCTGTGATGTAACGACGAGATTTGATTTGTCGGGCGAGAGAATGCGGACTTCGGTCTCGTGATTGCCGGCGCCCTGCCAGTGGTTGATGACGGCGAATTTGATAAGCGAGACGGGCAGCTTCTCGACCATGATGTTCTGAAAGATGCCCATCAGCGAGATTTTGTTCCCCATTTCGATGCGAACGTCGTCACACAACAGCGTATAAATTAGTTTCAGATTGGGTATGTTCATGCCTTTTTGCTTAGTTCAAGTTTACTTTTCCTTGCCGCAAGGTCAAAGAGTATAATCCAAAAGAGAAATAAATAATGCTCATGTATTTTCTGATCGGTCTCTGTCTTGTGTTGGTCGGCATTGCCGGTCTGCAGTTCACATATCTTTTTTATATTGATCGCCTAAACCGCGAACGCCGCAAATATCTCAGAGCCCTCGAACATAAATGCTCAGACCTCGCCGCCCGCCTCGAACAGGCCGGGCATCGTATCGCCGAGCAGGACGAACTGCTCAAAACTGTTTACGGCAAAAAAGAAGACGAAGCGTGGGCCGATGTTATCGAGGAACGCTAAACTTCAAACTCGACGATCGTTGCCCCCCAACTGCCCGAAAATTCCGGTGCGTTCTTAAATTCGCGGACAAAATCTGTTTCCGATAAAACCTTTCGCACGATCTCGCGCCCTACGCCGACGCCCTTGCCGTGGATTATTCGCACCACGGTGAAACCTTTCTTGTGAGCTTCGGCAAGATAAGCCTCGACAACGGCGCGAATGTCGCGCGGCGCAAACGAATGCAGATCGAGCGAGTCGGTGATCTCGATCTCGACTGGTTCGGAAAAAGGATTCTCGTCTGATGAGGACATAGTTTTTTGCCACAGAGCACACAGAGGTTTTAAGTCAAAAGTAAAAAGGTAAAAGGCAAAAAGCTTGTTTTTCCTTTTAATTTTGCATCTTTACTTTCTTTGCCCTGTGGCTTACTTCGGAGATTTTGTCTCGTATTGAGCGATGTCCTCGGGCGGCGTGACTTTTAGTCGGTTCTTATCGCGAAAGACAGTAAACCGCTTCTCGTCCATCTGTCCCGACGGGTTTCGAATCGTCACGGAAAACGTCTTGTTGTCGCCTTTGCCGTCAACTTTTAGCGGCAGCTTTCCCCAGACCTCGTTGTTGGGCGTCGTTTTCCAGACTGTGTAATAGCTTTGGTCGTACTTGTCGAACGCAAGCACGAGAATGTAGTCAAAATCCGGCTCGACGCCTTCGATCGGTTTCGAATAGCTGTTACGGGCCAATATCACCCAGCTTCCCGGTGCGAGCGATTTGTCGCCGACACCGACCTTGTTTGCGGAATCTGCGTCGAGACGCTGCCATGTCACAAACTTGCGATTGTTGTGCTGAAAAAAGACGATATCGCTAGGGACTTGGAGCTCGACCTGTCTGCCGAACAGCCAACCGGCCGGCGCCGGCGAAACCGATGGATCGAGTTTAACAAGATACCAGATGTCGTATTTTTCGTCTAGCTTTTCAGGCTCGCCTTCTTCCTTCGCGGCCTCAATCTCTACATTCTTCGTCCGCTTACCCGTCTTTTGCTGCCCTCTAGGCGCGTCGTCGACGTCGGGGACCTCCTGCTTCGGAACAAATTTCCACGCCATGATCTCGAAAGTCGAGCTGTGCGCAAGTTTGAAGAGTACGTTCTCTTGATTGATTCCCGGCGTCGTGCGCAGATTTGAAGCCGAACGAATAACGCCGGCGGCCTGCGGGGCTTGATCCTTGAACTCTTCGGCTATCTGCTGAGATTTTTCGAGCGTATTACTGGTAATGATGTTCTGCGCCTCGATCCAGCCCTCGGTTTCAGCGTCGTCATGTGCCCGGACACGGAACCAGAAGACCTTTTCAAACTCCATCTGATCAAGCACATCGAGCCGGTCGCCGCGTTTCACCTCGAGCAAATCCGCCGCCACTACCGCATACGACGTGCGAAGCCACGCCGACCTTGACACCACCGTAGCGGTATCGCTCGGGCCGATTACGCCACCAAGCACGCTGCAGCCAGCGATAGAAATCGCCGAAATCCCAAGAATAATAATTGCAAAAAAACGTAACTTCATTGTTTGCTATTTCCTAGCTTGCGCCAGCTATTATAACCCAACTTGTCCAACAAATCTTTTTGCCTACCCGACGGTTTTGCGACCGTTGCGAGCCTGGTTAATTGATCTCTCGTCGTCGCATCGATGCCGGCCTTCTGCAGGCCGGATGTCCAATCAAGCGCTGAGCTGCCCGTAACATAACGCTCGACGATCGGCACGAGTTCTTTGCGAGATTTCATCAATGTGAGAATCGCAGCGTTCGCGTCAGTCGTTGCCGATGGCGGTCTGTGTTTTTCGTAAAGCTCGCGCAACAAGCTCTCTGCCGAACGCTTACCTTTCGACGCGTCCAGCATCGCCACATCACACAGAAATGCAACCAGCATTCCGCGTGCATACACACGCGTGTTCGCACCCGCCCAACGATTTTTCGAAGCGTCGATCAGCGATGTTTTCTGCGCCGACAAACGATCGATGTCATAAACGCGCGCAAGCGTATCGAGAAAATCTTCGAACCGAATTCGATTAACTGCAACGCCGAGTTTCAGCGATCTGTAAAGTGCGAAGCCTTCGTAAAACCAATCGTACTGGCCGCTTAGATTAACACCGTTCGGCAGCCATAGGTGAAATATCTCGTGCCGTAGCTGTTCGTGTAAACGTTGCAAAGACTGTGACTTAAATGGCATGTCGGACGATATGACGGTGACATTTTGACCTCGCGTCTCCGCCTCCCATTGGCCGATGGACGTGTCCTGCGGAAATCTAAAGACGTTGATAAATACTTCGTTTGACATGTCCGCTCCGAACACTTGCCTCGTCTCTGCGTAAATGTCTCGGGCAAAATTTGTGATGTCGTCGCTCGTGAAAAGCCATTCGCCGGCGATGCAAATTGTTATCACTGTTTCATTGATAGTCACCTTGCGAAACCGAATATTTTTACCGACCGCGACAACTTCTGACGCCACATCTTTCGTCTCGACGATGTCATCGATGCGGTTCACCATCTGAAGCCAGCCTTTAGGTATCGTCATCTTTACCTTCGCCGAGGTCGCTATATCGCCCTTGCCGAAGATCGGTAATACATCACCAAGCATAAGAAGGCCGTTCTCGCTCGTCAGCCACGAAAGGTGCGCCGCAGCTGTGCGATTTCTCGGCGGCGTGAGATCGATCTTGTAGGTCCATGAAGTAAAATCCGTGTCGGCGACATACTCGCCGGCGACAAACTTTTTGTAAGTCACCGAATTACCGCCGTCGTCAAATAAACTGACGTCGGACACCCGCTCGCCGAGGTTGTCGATCCCGGCGAGCGATCTCAAAAATGACAAGTTCCTGCTTTTTGAGGCGGTTTTTCCACTGATTTTTACGACCGAACGTTGGTTCGGGTCAATGTTTATCGTCGCTTCGACACTCTGGCCGCTCGCGTCTGTAAAGAATTGTAAAATCGCCACAAACGCGGCCAAAACGAGCAAAATTGAGCCTAAATTCTTTGACATCGAGTAAATCGGAGAATAAAATGACATTTTGTTAGTGCGTCTTAGGGGCTCGCGTTTCAGAATAGAGGATTTTATGAGTCTTATCAAAGTGCTGATTTACGCAATGATCTTTGTGCTTAGCCTTTTGTTTCTAGGCCGGTTTTTTTTCTAATTGGCCGGGCAATTGATCTGTCAGATTGTAGTGATAGGGGCGCAAGATTCGTCCCCAAAAAAGTTTGTGTAAAAGGCGGTCGAGTCGGCCGCCTTTAGTTTTTTATGAGTGAGTTGAAAAAGATAAAACGCGCTCTCATCAGCGTCTCGGACAAAATCGGCGTCGCCGAATTCGCAACGGCGCTCTCGAATTTCGGCGTCGAGATTATTTCGACGGGCGGTACGGCGAAAGCTCTGCGTGATGCGGGTTTGAAAGTTACTGACGTCTCTGAAGTGACGGGCTTTCCTGAGATGATGGGCGGCCGCGTCAAAACCTTGCACCCAAAAATCCATGGTGCGTTTTTAGCATTGCGCGACAACGCAGAGCACGTCGCCTCGATGAACGAACACGGCATCGAGCCCATAGACCTTGTCGTCGTAAATCTCTATCCATTCGAGCAAACCGTTGCAAAAAAAGGTGTTACGCTCAGCGAAGCCGTCGAAAACATCGACATTGGCGGTCCGGCGATGATTCGCTCCGCGGCAAAAAACTGGCGCGACGTTGCCGTCGTGACCGATGCGAGCGTTTATGACGAGATCGTCAACGAACTAAATTCTAACTACGGCTCGCTGTCACTCGAGACGCGCGCAAAACTTGCCGCCGCCGCTTACATGCGAACCGCTGCATACGACTCTGCGATATCGACCTTCTTGTCAGAACCGCCTGCGTCAGCGGGCGGCCAGCTTCTCGCACCTGTCCAAACGATCCAACTCGCCAAGATCACCGACCTCCGCTACGGCGAAAACCCACATCAAAAAGCCGCTCTTTACGTAGGTCAGGGCAGCGGCCTCGCAAACGCCGAGCAGCTTCATGGCAAAGAGATGTCGTTCAATAATTATGTCGATGCTGACGCGGCGTGGAATCTGGTACAGGACTTTGACGAGCTCTCCGTCGCGATCATAAAACACACTAATCCGTCCGGCGTCGGCATCGGCCCAACAAACGAAGAAGCTTATCGTCGTGCACTTGCAACCGATCCTGTGTCAGCCTTCGGCGGTATCGTCGCATTTAATCGCAAGGTCGATGCACAGGTCGCTGCTTCCGTAAATGAAGTGTTTACAGAAGTTGTCATCGCCCCTGATTACGACGCCGACGCCATCGAGATATTTAGAACTAAAAAGAATTTGAGGGTTCTAAAGCTCGAGGATTCCGCATTCCGCATTCCGCACTCCGCATTCGAGCATCGTCAGATCTCCGGCGGCTTCCTGGTCCAGGATCGCGACTTGCACCGACTGGCCGTCGCCGATCTCAAGATCGTCACAAAACGCCAGCCGACTGAGGCGGAACTGCGTTCGATGATGCTCGCATGGACGGTTTGCAAGCACGTCAAGTCGAACGCGATCGTCTTTGCAAATGAAATTCAAACGCTCGGCGTCGGTGCGGGGCAAATGAATCGCGTTGATTCGGTGCGGATCGCGGCGATGCGAGCGGAACGGTTTAATCTGTCGCTGACAGGCTCGGCACTCGCGTCGGATGCGTTCTTTCCATTTCGCGACAACGTTGACGAAGCCGCAAAGTTCGGCGTCTCGGCCATCATCCAGCCGGGCGGCTCGATCAAAGACGACGAATCGGTCGCCGCCGCCAACGAGCATAATATCGCTATGGCATTCACCGGAGTTCGTCATTTCAAGCATTAGGAAGCTAAGTTTTTGGACTTTTTGCTTGACAAGATGTTGTATCAGTGTTAAAACTATACCCAATTAGGACGACTGAGGAACGCTCGAAAGGATTTTAGTACGAATCCCATCGGGCTTTTATTTTAAATTCGCGCTCTTCGAGCGCAAGGGAGAAAAACTATGAGAAAAACCGGATTATTGATTATCGCCGCGATTGTCGCATTTATGATGGCCTGTGGCGGCATGGCTGAAAACAAGCCTGCAAACGCACCAGCAAACACCGCGACAAAGGCCGCAGCACCGACCGTCGAAGCTCTCTTCGACATGGATAAGAAAGCGAACGAAGCTTGGATCAAGGGCGACAAAGCACATTTCGAGGGAATGCTGTCCGACAAATTCGTTTCCGTGGAACAAGGCCAGCGGATGAGCAAATCTGACGTAACCGGAATGATCGGTTCGTTCAAATGCGATGTAAAATCGTGGAACCTCGAAGACCCAAAGATGTCTAAGGTCAACGACGACACGTACGCGATGAGCTACAAAGGCACGTTCGACGGCAGCTGCACAGGGCCGGACGGCAAAGCCATGAAACTGCCGAGCCCGATTCGCGCGGCCAGCGTTTACGTTCGTAACGGCGACAAGTGGCAAGGTGCTTTCCACGGCGAAACGCCGATCATTGATCCCAAAAACCCGCCTGCACCGCCCGCAAAAGAAGAAGCTAAAAAAGAAGAGCCAAAAGCTGACGACAAGAAAGCTGATGACAAACCTGCCGCTTCTAACAGCAACGCGGCGACTGCTCCGGCCAAACCGACGCCATCGGCCAACACCGACGCGCTCGTAAAGACTCACACCGCCGGCTGGGAAGCCTTCAAGGCAAAGAACGCCAAGTGGTTCAACGACAATATGACTAAAGACATATCGGTGGTTGATCCTCTGGGCAATTATCACACCGGTAATGCTGCGGTCACGAAGCAATGGACAGAGACCATGAAGTGCGAGGGCATCACTAAAGTCGCCGTCACCGACGGTTTCTCGACCGCTCTATCGCCGACCGTCGAGCTGCTCACGCTCAAAGGCACATCCGACGGCACATGCGACGGCCAAAAGAACGGCCCGCTAAATCAGGCCGCCGTCTATGTAAAAGAGGGCGATGCGTGGAAACTCGCCTTTATGTTTGAATCGGCTGCGATGTAACATTGCGAAGATTTCTACCAACGGCCGCGGCGTCACAGGATGCCGCGGTTTTTTTGTTTGCCGCAAATGTTGTCGACCTCAGTTAGCCAAAATCGTGATCGGGTGTATAGTCAAACTGTTTCCCGATAAAAGTTCTGATGCGACGAACAGATCGATAGGCTGGAGTTTGTATTCGCCTCGATCGCTTTTGTCAGGTTTAAGATAATAAATCCAGGAGAAAAATTATGAAACGAATTAGTTTGATCACATTTACGCTTGCCGCAGCCGGGCTATTTGCCGCCTGCGGAGCACCCGCCGGTAACGCTCCGGCGGCCAACAACGCGACCGCGACTAATGCAGCCGCCAAACCCGCAGCCGCGGCTCCGACCAAGGAAGCTCTTATGACGATGGAAAAGGCCGGTTGGGAGGCATGGAAGAATCGCGACGCCAAGTGGACGGTCGAAAACGCAACGGACAAGTACGTCGGCTATTCATCCACTGGCCGAATGGATAAGGCCGCTGCCATCAAGTCCTACACTGAGCAAAAGTGCGAGATCAAAAGTTACACGCTCTCTGACGATCAAATGCAAATGGTCGGCCCCGATGTTGCGGTGCTGACCTTTAAGAGTGCTCAGGATTACACCTGCGACGGAAAGAAGGGCCCGGCTAATGTTCACTCGGCGAGCATCTACGTTCGCGAGGGCGACAAATGGAAGGCAGCTTTTTACGCAGAAACTCCTGTCGTAGATCCCAAGGCTCCGCCAAAACCAGCCGCACCGGCCAAAAAGGACGAGGCAAAGAAAGACGAAGCCAAACCCGACGCCGCCACCGAAGCTGTCCTTGCGGTCGAAAAAAAGATATGGGAAGCGTGGAAAACTAAAGACGCCAAGACTCTCGAAGCCGTCCTTGCAAAGGACTTTGTGTTCACCGGCGGTCAGGGTCGCAGAGACCGTGCCACCATACTCAAAGAATGGGCAACCGAGAATAAGTGCGAGGTCAAGAGCTACTGGCTCTCCGACGCGGCATCGGCGTCGCTCGCCAAGGACGTTACGATGCTCACCTACAAAGGCGGCGGCGATGGCACTTGCGAGGGCCAGCCAATAATGACCGAATGGTATGTAAGCGTCTATACAAAAGATGGCGATGCCTGGAAACAAGCCTTTGGCATGGGCGTTTCACAGTAGAAGGCGGAATTACGCCGTTTTTAGCGTTCAAGGCCGGGGCAAACGCTCCGGCCTTTTTTGTTTTTTGAAGCATGGTCTAATCCATGCCTCATAAGTTGACTTGAAACTCCAAGGCGTAAACAATTGACTCACTCACATCACGAACGATCATAGGTTTGAAGATTTTTTGGTGGAAAGCCATTGAGCGTGAATTCGATTTACACTGATTTTTTGAGGAGACAATTTATGACCAGGATCAAATATTTCGTTTTGGCCGCGGCAGCCGCATTTGTTTTCACAGCCTGCGGGGCACCGGCCGGAAACGCACCGGCGAATAACGCAAATGCCGCAAACACAGCCGTCAAACCCCGACAAGTCGGGGCTCCGGCCAAAGAGGCCCTGATGACGCTCGAAAAGAGTGCATACGAGGCTTGGAAGTCTAAGGACGCGAAGTTCTGGGATACATTTCTTTCGGACAAGTTTGTCGGCTATGGTTCGTCCGGCAAGCTCGATAAGGCATCAGCGACGAAGGAATACACAGGCGCCGATTGCGAGATCAAGAGTTACGCTCTGTCCGACGAGCAGATGCGGCCGCTCGGCAATGATGCGGCGCTGATCACTTATAAGACAACCGTTGACGGCACATGCGGCGGACAAAAAGTCCCGGCTAACAGTTGGGCGGCGGGCGTATGCGTTCGCGACGGCGATAAATGGAAAGGAGCCTTCCACGCCGAAGCTCCGATCGTCGATCCAAAAGCGGCGCCCGCAAAACCGGCTGACAAGAAGGGAACTTCTATAAAGTTCGAGGTTAAACCCGTCGCCCCTGATGCCGGAACCGATGCGTTAGTGACGGCCGAAAAAGCCCTCTGGGAAGCCTGGAAAGACCACGACGGCAAAAAAATTGAGGACCTGACGACAAAGGATATTTCATTTATCAATATCTTTGGCACCTACTTCGCAACCAAGGCCGATGCATTAAAGGACTGGACCAGTCCCGGATGCGATGTCAATAGCGTCAGCGTCTCGGGCGCCACGGCCACGATGCTTTCGCCTAACGTCGGCATCCTGACATTTAACGGTGGTGCCGACGGCACCTGCTTTGGCCAGAAGGTTGGACCTATTTGGGGCACGTCCGTTTACGTTAAGGACGGCGATACATGGAAATGGACGTTTGGCATAAATTTACCGGCTCATTAATTTACGGTGGATTGCTTTTCTTAGCCGGGGCAAACGCTCCGGCCTTTTTTGCTAATGTTCACGGAACGAATGTCGTGATCACTAGGTCTATGACGATTGAGATGACGTGGCGGCGCGAATCAAAGCACCCTTCGCCGCACCAAGCAAGTTGAAAAACACGCTCCCACCGCTCGCGTCCAGCGAATTGTTATACGCGTCGCCAGAAAGCCCACCATCGTCGCGGTTTCAGTACGGTCAGCCATGCGCGTTCGTATTGAAGGTAAGTGTGCAAAGCGTCCTCCGGCGGACATTGCATCAATCCTGAAACCAGGAGACAAGGCGGGGCCGTGGCTTTGTTCCGACGTTTCTTGTCACCGTGAGCATAATGCGAGGCGGAGATGAAAGCCATCGCCGAAAGATATTGATGCGCAAGCGAAAGTTCTCCGAGTGTGAATCCGGACTGAAGCGACCAATGCGTATGTTCGGTTTTGGCATGCCCTGCAAGTAAACCGCTCCTGCCTGTTTCGTAAAGCAAAACCGTATCGGGAGGGTGATTCCGAATGGCCAACTCAGCGTCAGCAAGTCCCTCCGAGATCAACGCGAGTAACTCATCTTTGGTGGCCGGACGATCCATAGGGCAAGAAAGCGTATAACTACTTATTAACACCGGTACCATTGATAATACGGCAGGTCGCGGCGTGTTATCAACGATTGGTTTTCAAAATGGGATTACTAGATAAAAAGCGAGGGCCGGAGTTTTTTCGCTCCGGCCTTTTTTGCTAATGTTCACGGAACGCCGTCCGCTGGAACGATTTGTTGGGCGGCGATACCACTATTTTTCTTTGCTGTCGATCGGCACTGCATCTAACGGCGATTCAAAGGCAATGAAAAGGACACATGGGACGGAGCTTGCGCAGAAGCCCTTATGTAGTCGTTTGGCGGGGCCGTACGCATAAGTTCCAGGCCTAAGAACCGCCTTCTTCTGGCCGTCATAGGTGACATGAAGCTCGCCTGCTACCAACACCATTCGTTCCGCCGAGGTGTGCCAATGGAGCGGTATCGTTGACTTGGCGGGTATCTTAAAGAACACATCCACGTTGTCTTTTGCAGGATCGCCGTGAAGCACCGCAATGCCGCATCCTTTGGGCAAGAACGGCGGGCATGGCCCCCACTTTAGCTTCGGATTACGGTAGGTCTGCGTTACTGCCTGCTCTTGATTCGGCGCTTGTGCATAGGCGAACGAACCGGCCGCCAGACCCAACATGAGCAACAACGAGCAACGCGATGCCGCCTGCAATGAGCGGCTAATCAGGGTTTGGTGAAACATTGTGATTTCTCCTTTTGGTTGACAGTGTTGTGCAACTCGATTGCCGCCCAACCATTCATTAACACCAATGCCGTTGATAATACGGCAAATGGCGGCGCTTAATCAACGGCGTTTTTTCACTGCTGGAATGTAGCTATCTTCAGGTCTTTGCCGTCGGTCGAGATCGAGAGCATGCCCATATGAGTTAAAAAAAACAACGTGAAAAAAAAGTCGCTGGTTCGCGTTCTTACGTCCACTGAATTGTTATGCCCCTCGTTCAGCTAAGTCCCGGATACCGCCCCAAATAAATGAGAACAAAGGCGAGCGTATTTGAAACTCCGTGTGCGACAATCGGAACTGCGAGATTACGATTAGCGAACAGAAACAGAATACCGAGTATCAGTCCGCTCAAGCCTTCCTGAATCCAGCCAGATACGCCTTGTTCCGTATGCCCCCAACCGAACAAGACGCTAGACAACAACAAGGCCGCAACCCAGCCAGCTCGATTATCGCCGAATACCTGCGCTACCCTTTTCATTAGAAAACCTCGAAAGCAGATTTCCTCGCCAAACGCCGCTAGCGTCCAAGATAATCCGAGAAAGATAAACAACAATGTCAGATTACCGCGTATATCTTTGAGTTCCGAGTAATTAGGCTCTACGCCAAAAAACGCGCTTATCATTGGGGTTGTTACGTAAACAGCAAACACCTCGATTAGCACGCCCGCCAACACGCCGATTACGATTGCCTTTCCGAAGCCGTCTGGTCGCGCAAATCCAAACTCCGACCAACGCTCGCCTCGCAACCGAAGCATTATCCAGACTAAAGGGAGCAGAAAAATGGTTTGCGTAATGG
>JBAUGW010000013.1:0-7355 GCA_049679945.1 Pyrinomonadaceae bacterium
TTCGTTGCCTTACGGTGATATTTTTCGCAACAGTCGCATTCGCGGCCTGTAGTTCACGTGTAGAAACCAACTCGAACCCAGCACCAACCGTAGCGTCACTCGTGCCAGAACCAACACCCAAAGCGCCGGCCACGCCCGCGATACCAAATTTGCAGGCTGAACTGCTTGATGATAGCAACACGTCGTCAAAATCGCCGCTGGCAAAGTTTGATTTTCGCAGTTACACCTACGAACTACCGCGTGGATGGCAAAATCCGGACGGCACGGACGAGATCACTCTAACAAATGGCCGCGTTGACCCGATCGAAGTAAATGAGAACGGTAGGACAACCGACAAAACAAAAAATAAAGACAAAGACAAAGACAAAGACAAAGACAAAGAAGATGATGCGACAAGTCTCCGGCGCATCGGCATGACACTCGTTGCGACCAAATTTTTTGACGTGACCGGTGACGGAGACGACGAGGCGGTCGTCATCTTAAAGATCGAGACCGGCGGTTCGGCGATACCGCAGATCGTTTACGTGTTTAGCTGGAAAAACGGCGCACCGGAGTTGATCTGGCCTTTTCGAACCGGCGATCGCGCCGACGGCGGGCTGAAAAATATTTTTGCCGAGGGCGGCAATCTCGTCGTCGAACTTTACGGCCAAGACCGCTTTTTGCTCGGCCAGACCGAGACAGGCAAGATCGGCGATGACCTCGAACAACTATGCTGTCCGACACACTTCACACGCTCGGTTTACAAATGGAACGGCAAGGATTTTCTCCTGCAAGGCAAGCGGCTGACCTATCTTACCTCTGATCCAAAAGCAATTCCTCTCGAAAATCTTGGCGACAAGGTCAATAAGCAAAAGAAATAAATAGCAACGAATGGACGAATAAGACAATAAAGTGTTTCGAAATTTGTCGAACTGATCGGTTATTCGTGCATTCGTGGCAATCTTACTTTGTATAATAAAGTTCTTGACAAAAGATACTACTTGATATTTAATAAACCTCGATATGGCGAAAACGAGCCTGCTTCATAAAAGTGATGAACCGCAAAACGAGCCTGTAAATTTAGGCGATCGAGCCATCGACAATCTCAAATACATACGCGAAACAATGGAAGGCTCGACGGCGTTAACGGCCGTGCCGGGCTATGGCGGCATGCTTATGGGCGCGACGGCCCTTGTCGCGGCATACATTGCCAACCAACAAATTTACTTAGTTGATGCTCTCACGGTTTGGCTGGCTGAGGCTGTTTTAGCGTTTCTGATCGGCCTACTGGCGATGTGGCAAAAGTCGAAGATCGCCGGCCAGTCGCTTTTTAGTGCGCCGGCAAGGAAGTTTGCTTTGAGCTTTGCACCGCCGCTGCTTGCGGGCGTTGTGGTTGTGCTCGGCCTCTGGCGTTACGGCCACTATTACGAAATGGCTCCGGTCTGCATCGTCAGTTACGGAGCGGCCGTCGCGTGCGGCGGCGCGTTCTCGGCGCGAGTCGTGCCCGTCATGGGCTGGTGCTTTATAGCGCTCGGTGCTGTCGCGTTTGCGTTGCCGAGTAACTATGGGAACTTGATGATGGCGGCGAGTTTTGGCGTGCTGCACATCGTTTTTGGAGCGATTATCGCACGCCGTTACGGCGGATGAGAAATTTAGCCACAGATAACACAGATAGAAACAGATATGAAAAGGGCAGTTGCAAGATTGGAAAGCGAAGTTATTGAGCCGTTACGCGAATTGCGCGTCGCCGAGAGCGTGCCAAATAATCTCGACAAGGTCATTCACGAGCGAATGCGTCTCGGTATCATTAGCGCGCTGGCGGCGAACGAAAGGCTCAGTTTTACTGAGCTAAAGACGCTGCTCGACACGACCGACGGCAACGTCTCGGTCCACGCACGCAAGCTCGAAGACGCGGGTTACATCACCTGCGAAAAATCGTTCAACGGCCGCGTACCGCTAACGGAATACGCTATTACAACCGCCGGCCGCGACGCTCTTGAAAGATATTTAAACCACATGGAAGCGCTGATTAATGCGATGAAGAAGGTGTAGCAATGAAGGCGATCCTATTAATTATTGGTTTGGTGACTGGCATGACAATAGGAGCTATTGTAATGCACTTTCTTTACTCACCACTTTTCGGCGAGACACCAATGAATTTTCAAACGATTTATTTTCCCAAAGGCAATGTGAAAATTTATTCTCTCGCTCGTATATGGGGAATAACAGGAAATTCTGAAGAAGTGCGGTTGTGTTCCGAACCGTTCGAGTTTGGCAGAAGAGATCAGACTGACGAGTGCGTTGTATTTCATACAGCAAGAATCTTTTACAAGAAAGAGGGAGCAACAAGTTTGCAGGTATACGCACCGAGTAGCTCAATACCAGCAAACGCCAAAGACTCGGTCGGTCAAATCCGAATTACCGTCAAGGAACTGAAAAACTTCGACCACATCAAGGACTTCGAACAGAATTTTGAGGACTACGGCTTAATGACAATTGCTGCTCCGTAAGAACGGACCGGCTCTGGAGGAATTATGGGCGTGCTATTAATACTTATGACAATCGGCGGGCTGATAGTCGCAACGATTTTGCTGGCGGTCTCGCTGTTTACTAAAAAGGCTTGGCTGACGAAATTCACGCTTGGCGGCGTTGCAGTTTGGTTTGTGTATTACGTGGTGATGCTGCTTGGTTTTTCGTTTGCGAGCACGGAAAAGACACTTGCGATGAACGAGCCAAAGGAATATTGCGGCTTCTATCTCGACTGTCACATGCACACGGCTGTTAGCGGCGTACGACGGTCCAAAACCATCGGCGATGTAACGGCGAGTGGCGAATTTTATATTATTACAATAAAAGTTTTCAGCAACGCGAAGGCCGCCACGCTCGGCTTCACGACTGTGGATGCCCACGTTGTCGATGCGTCGTCGCGCACATACACTCGTGACGAACGCGCGGAAGAGCAGCTTAGTGATCAACTGCCATTTGACCGAAAGATTTCGCCGGTCGAAAGTTTTGAAAAGGAAATCGTATTCGATCTGCCCGTCGATGTTCAAAACCCGCGTCTCGACATCAGCGAGGGCTACGGTATCGACAAGGCGATCGAGGCCGTGCTCGTAGATGATGAAGACAGCATTTTGCACAAGCGAACTTACTTCAAACTTGCGGAACAAAACGAGACGGCGGCGTCAAATAGATGATGCAAAAACTACCAATTCTGTTGATTCTGTTTTGTTGGGTTCTACTTTCTTGTCAGCCCAAAACCCCTAATGCCACAACGACTGTAAATACAAATTCCATTGAAAACGTAAATAAAACAGAAGAAATTCAAACTTCGATTTCGCCAACGCCAGTACCAAATGACACCTTCGATATTCATTCAAAAATCGGAATTGCCGATGTTCGTAGCGAAGGAAGCAGTTGTTTAAGAACCAAAAATGCAAACTTACTCGAAAAAACCCCGATTTCGATAGTTATTTCGCTTGATGAACCGCCACAAAAGGTTTTGACGGCAGCCGTTGAGAAAAAATTAGAAAAGAGTTGCGCCCGCCGTGCTTCCGAAACCGGGGATAACAATCCGGGAGAAGATTTTTTCTATTCCCTAATTTTGACTGAGAATTCGATTGAAGAAATTGGGTTTGATGTCGGCATCGCCGTTATCCAACCAACAAAGCAAATTCAGGTCCGAAATAATCTGGCAAATGTTGATTTAAACGAAGACGGGAATCCTGAATTTTTTCGGCGATGCTCGGGCTTTGAGGGGATGCACTTTACCATCTGGACAGGAAACCCACTCAAAGGAAAAAGAATTTGGCACAGCTTTTATTATCTCGATTACGATACCGAAGTAAATTGTAAGAAAAAGGACTGGGAAGGAACTGATGAAGGGGCAGATTAACGGAACACTTGTAGATTGAGTCATCAAAGCAAATTTTTGTATTTGAACAAAAGTATATGAATGATCGAACAAAAATCGGTTTACAGATATTACAGGTCGCCGTGATCATCGGTGTCGCTGGCGACGTTTTGTTACGGCAAATGCCGTGGGGGCTGAACGTGCTGCTCTTCAACGTGATCTTTGCGGCGGCGATGATAATGCTGTTGCGGAGGCATGCGCCCGAACAGTTAACGCGACATACCGTCGCGTTATTTGGTGCGCAGATATTCTTTGCGGCGATGTTTGTTTGGCGAGACGCCGGAGAATTGTTGGTTGCCGACGCCCTTGCGATAATCACGATCTTGTCCGTGTTGTTTTTGCCGCGAATAAAAGTGCCGGCGCAGATCGCCGGAGCGTTTCATTACGTCGTCGGCTTTATTTGGTCGGCGCTTAATGCAGCGTTCGCGCCCGCTATTTTGCTTTCGTCAGACATAAAATGGTCGAACATGCCTCGGACCGGTTGGCGAAAACACGCGCTAGCGACTGCGCGCGGGCTGGCGATTGCCGCACCTTTCATACTCATATTCGGCGGTTTGTTCATGGCCGCCGACGCAGCTTACGAAGGCCTAGTCCAACGCGTCTTTAACATCATGCCCGAGACTGTTTTCACGCACGTGCTGTTGTTCTCGATCTTTGCGTGGCTGTCGGCGGGCTATCTTCGCGGCGTATTGATGAATCCGGTTGATTCCGTTGAGTCGATAATCACAAGCGTTGTGTCGGCGACTGAAACGGGGAGCAAAGTCGCTAACTTACGGAACGGTTCCGGCGAACACCCCGTCACGCTGCCCGACAACAAATCTGTCGTCGATCATCTTAATACTCCAGAAACACCGGATAATGTAGAAGCCCGCGCGTCAGCAAGGGCGGAAGATACGCCGCAGAACAAAGTCACTTCATCAGAGAGAACTTGGTCGTGGGCTAATATCGACAATTCGATCATGCCGACGGCATTCACGCTCGGCACGGTTGAGATCGGTGTGATCTTCGGACTTGTAAATCTGTTGTTCTTGAGTTTCGTGATCGTGCAAGTGCCGTACCTTTTTGGCGGAATGGAGCTTGTTCAAAATACGCCCGACTTCAAACTCGCCGAATACGCACGTCGCGGTTTTGGCGAACTCGTCGCGGTGTCGGCGATCGTCTTACCGATGTTACTTGTCTCGCACTGGCTGATTCGCAAAGAAACACGAACTGCCGAAAACCTGTTCCGTACTCTCGCCGGAGTTCAGATCGCATTGCTTTTCGTCATCATGGCATCAGCTGTTCAGCGCATTGTTTTATTGACCGGCAATCTCGGCTACGGAATGACGACCGTTCGCCTTTATCCGCTGATCTTTATGACGTGGCTCGCGATCGTGTTTGTTCTTTTTGCCGCGACGGTGCTCCGCGGGGCTCGACAGCATTTTGCCTGGGCCGCGCTGTGGTCTGCGTTCTTTATACTCGGCGCGACACACGTGTTCAATCCCGACGAATTCATCGTCCGGCACAATCTCGCCTTAATGCGCGAAGGGCGTGAGTTCGATGCTCCGTATAACTCAAATCTTAGTTACGATGCGATTCCTGTTCTCGTTGACTCATTTGCCGATCTCAACATTGAAGATCAAGTCACTGCATTGCGCGCAATCGCGTGGCGCAATTGCCGCATGAAGGGCGAGGCCGACCTGCGAAGCTGGAACTATTCACGTTCTCAAGTCCGCTCAGTGCTCAACAACTATGACACAATACTTCAGAGCCAAACTCCGGTTTGTTATTTTGATGGAGACTGACGTAGATGGGAAAACGTGATCTTGTCCGTGAATATCTGAACTATTGTCGCGTCGAGAAAGGGCTCGCGACTAATTCGATCGTGAGTTACGAGCACGATCTTTCGCGGCTGAGTGATTGGGCGACGAGGACAAAGCTCGATTTATTAACTCTCACCCGGCAAGATCTGCGCGAATGGCTGATCGATCTCGGTGCAGAAAAGCTTTCGGAAAACTCAAAACGACGGATCATCAGCTCGGTTCGCGGGTTTTACAAGTTTTTGATGTTCGACGGGCATGTTAAAAAAAATCCGGCTGACGATCTTGCGTCGCCGCAGAAGGGTCTTTATTTACCACGTTTTTTGAATAACACCGAGATCGATATGTTACTTGCCGCACCTGATGTTTCGAGCGAAAGTGGCCTGCGCGACCGCGCGATATTGGAGTTGATGTATGCATGCGGATTGCGTGTTTCGGAGCTTGTAGGACTCAAATTGACCAATATTGACATCGATGCCGGCATTCTCACAACAACCGGCAAAGGCAATAAAACACGTCGGGTTCCGGTTGGTTCGAGTGCGATCGAGTGGGTAAAGAGCTATCTCGCGCTTCGCCGAAAGCATGAAAATATCGAGATCGACAATCTTTTTGTTACTACTAATGGTCATGTTATGACACGTCAGGCGATACACGCTTTTATCAAGGAATACGGCAAAAATTGTGGGCTTGAGGGCGTTTCGCCGCATACGCTACGGCATTCGTTTGCGACGCATCTTGTGCAGAATAACGCCGATATTCGTTCGGTCCAGCAGATGCTTGGGCACGCTGACATTTCGACGACGCAGATATATACGCACATAACCAGTGCCCAGCTCAAGAAAAACTACGAACGTTTCCACCCGCGAGCCTCGGCCGAAAAGCGCTGAAAAACCTACATTTTGGCGCTTGCAAGATATTTTTCCTGTTGTTATTATTGGAAATTTGCTATTTGGCTCTAAAAGCCGACCATAGCAATATGCTTTGGGTGCGCATGGGTGGTCGAGCGGTCAAAGGCAACGGGCTGTAAACCCGTCGGGTTAATTCCCTACGTAGGTTCAAATCCTACCCCATGCACCATTTGATATTTCAAATTTGAAATTTAAGATTTCAAATTTCGAGCGGGAGTAGCTCAGTTGGTAGAGCGTCAGCCTTCCAAGCTGAATGTCGCGAGTTCGAGCCTCGTCTCCCGCTCCATTTAGTTTTTGCAAGGCGTGATTTTGACAGAACCGGCCCAAGTAGCTCAGGGGTAGAGCGCATCCTTGGTAAGGATGAGGTCGCGGGTTCAAATCCCGCCTTGGGCTCCAGTTTTTTGATTATTTGATTATTTGAAGAGGAAAAGAAATAGATGAGCAAGGAAAAGTTTGATCGCAGTAAGCCGCATGTGAATATCGGAACGATCGGGCACGTGGATCATGGAAAGACGACGTTGACGGCGGCGATCACGAAGGTGATGTCTAAGCACAACGCGAAGATGACGTTTCGGTCGTTTGATTCGATCGACAACGCACCTGAGGAAAAGGCACGCGGAATCACAATTGCGACCTCGCACGTTGAGTACGAGACGGCAAACCGCCACTACGCACACGTTGATTGTCCGGGCCACGCGGATTATGTCAAGAACATGATCACGGGAGCGGCACAGATGGACGGAGCTATTCTTGTCG
>JBAUGW010000014.1:0-12322 GCA_049679945.1 Pyrinomonadaceae bacterium
CGGCGAGATCTCGCGTTATTTGGGGCAAAAGGGCGGCTCGGTCGTTGCCGGTTGGAACGCGCCAAATCGGCTCGTCATTGGCCGTGACGTCAAGCCCGGGCAAAAGATCCAGCTCGCTGTTTTCGGCATAAACGGCCCGATCTCGAATCCGCCGACGAACTTTATCTGGGTGCGCGAAGCAAAGCTCGAGTTTTACAAAACTGAAATGTCAGGCCCGATGGCGATCACGCCGAGCGAGGTGAATGTCGAGGTTATTCGACTTGACGACGGCATCAACAAGATCGTCGGACCAAACCCGAAAGTTTTCAAGCTTGCCGAGGGGTTTAAATTTACCGAAGGTCCGGTGTGGACTCGCGACGGCTTGCTCTTTAGCGACCCGAATGCGAACACAATCTACAAATACTCGACCGACGGCAAACTGAGCGTCTTTCGTACGCCGAGCGGCTACAGCGGAGCCGACATCGCCGAATATCGCCAGCCGGGTTCGAACGGCATCACGCTCGATCCCGCGGGGAATATCGTCTTTGATCAGCACGGCAACCGCCGCGTCGTCCGGTTGGAAAAAGACGGTAGCGAGACCGTGCTCGCCGACAAATTCGAAGGCAAACGGTTCAACTCGCCCAACGATCTCGTCTATCGCTCGGACGGCACGCTGTTCTTTACCGACCCGCCGTTCGGTTTGCCGAAATTCGGTGACGACCCGCGAAAAGAGTTGCCACACTCGGGCGTTTACTCGCTCTACAAAGGCAAGCTGCAGCTGGTGACAAAGGAATTTACCGGCCCGAACGGCATCGCTCTTAGCCCCGACGAGAAATATCTCTACATCGGCAACTGGGACGATAACCGCAAGGTCGTTTACCGCTACGAACTTCAGCCGGACGGCACCGTCAAAAACGGCAAGCTGTTTTTCGACTTCACCGGCATTAAAGGCGAAGACGCGATCGACGGCGTAAAGGTCGATACGGCGGGCAATGTTTACGTGTCGGCGCCCGGCGGATTGCATATTCTCTCGCCCGAGGGCAAGCATCTCGGCACGCTTCTTACGCCGCAGCACGCACATAACATGGCCTGGGGAGATGATGACGGCAAGACGTTGTACCTCGCCGCCAGAACCGGCCTGTATCGCATAAAGCTAAACATCGCCGGCGTCCGGCCGACGGTTAAGTAGTTTGATATTTGAATACTTTTTGTGTTCTTTGTGTTCTCGCTTTGTGATCTTTGTGGTAATCGACCCTTTTAACACAAAGGACACAGTGGGGCGCTGAGCGCACAAAGAGATCGATGGAGAAATTATGATGAAAAGATTTTCTGTACTTAGCCTCACATTGATTTTATTGATTTCGCTCGCGGCGCTCGGCCAAAAGTCCGATCAGCCAAAGGTGCATCCCGATCCGGTTCCGGTTTATCCGGCAAACTATAAGGTGATGATAGAGAACGACCGTGTTCGCGTGATGGATTTTAAGCTGCGAAAAGGCGACTCTGAGGACTTTCACATGCATCCGGCTCACGTTCTCTACGTGTTGACGGGTTTTAAGATCATGTTCAAGTTCCCGGACGGCCGTACGGCTATTCGCGAGACAAAGGCCGGCGACGTGCTTTTTAGCGAGGCCGTTACGCATTCGCCGACAAACATCGGCGACACCGACGCCCACGGCATCTTGATCGAACTAAAAGGCGGCGGCAAAGACGCGCCAAATATGGACGCTGAAGATCTGCTCACCGCGGTCACGTTCATAAACGGCCTTGCGGGAAAAGAGGACGAGCTAAAAAACGAACTTCTGAAAACGACCGTCCCGACACGCGGCGAGACGGGCAATCTTCGCTACGATCTTTACCAATCGACAAAAGACGCGAGTAAGTTCATGCGCTACGAGGTTTGGCGATCGCCGGACGCGCTCGAGCTGCACAAACAAACGCCGTGGCTGCGCGAGTCATTCGAGACACGAAAACGACAAGGCTGGAGCACAGAGATCACGACCTGGCGGCGAGTTCGGGACTGGTAATCGGAGAAACCTATGAAACGCATTTCATCTATCATTCTGTTTACGCTCACACTGTCGGTAATCGTCTTCGGCCAGCACATTGTCAGCCACGACAAGCGCTTTGACAAGCTGCTCGGCAAGGACACCAAGCTTGAACAAATTGCCGACGGATTTGGCTGGGCCGAAGGGCCGGTTTGGAGCTATCAATGCAATTGCCTGTACATATCGGACGTTGTAAATAACTCGATTCACAAGGTTTATCGGGACGGTCGCGTCGAACTGTTCCTGAAGCCGAGCGGCTACACCGGCAGAGCTCCTTTCACGGGCCGCGAACCGGGCTCGAACGGACTTGTATTCGACAAGACCGGCCGTCTTGTGATGAACCAGCACGGCAATCGGCGAATCGCTCGCGTCGAGCCCGACGGATCGATGTCGGTCGTCGCCGATCGATACGACGGTAAGCGGCTGAATTCGCCAAATGACCTTGTTTACAAATCGAATGGCGATCTTTATTTTACCGACCCGCCATTCGGCTTGCCGAAGGTACTCGCGGACGCTGCGAAGGAGCTTGATTTTCAGGGAGTTTACCGCGTGTCGAAAAAAGGCAAAATTACTCTGCTGACAAGAGAAGTGATGTTCCCGAACGGCATCGCGTTCTCGCCGGACGAGAAAACCCTTTACGTGAGCAACGCCGATCGCGGTGATGCTGTATGGTATGCGTTCGACGTTTTGAAAGACGGAACGCTCGGCGCAAAACGTGAAGTCTTCAGAATCAACGGAGTTTCCGCGTCGAAACCTGGCGTGCCCGACGGCATGAAGGTTGACAGAAACGGTTATCTTTTCGCCGCGGGTCCCGGCGGAATTCACGTCATCGACCCTCGCGACGGCACGTTGCTCGGCAGTTTCGAATTCGATTCAGCTACCGCAAACTGCGCCTGGGGCGAGGGCGGCTCGGTGCTCTACATTACATCGAACACAGCGATCTACCGCATCAAGCTCAATACGACGGGCGCCGCGCTCTGATCACGACAGATCTTTCAAGCACGCAGGAAACTTCGCGCTCCTGGAAAGCGAAAATGATGTTCAGCTTCGAAATAACCGACGGAATCGCTCTGGGGATAATCGAGGAACGTCACGCCGACGAGTTTTTCGCACTCGTGAGGCGAAATTACGAACGCGTGCTCGCCTGGTGCCCGTGGTTGGATCAGGTCGAGTCGGTTGAGAAAACGAAAAAGTTTATTCAAGAGAAATTGACGCGCTTTGCCGACGGCAATGGTTTTACCGCAGGCATTTTTGATGACGGCAATCTCGTGGGCGTGATTGCCCTCGAATACATCGATCGCCCTAATCGCGCTACCGAGGTCGGCTATTGGCTAGACGCCGGTGCCGAGGGAAAAGGCCTGATCGTACGGACTTGCGGGGCGTTGATCGGCTACGCCTTCCACGATCTGGGGCTGAACCGTATTCAGATCCGCTGTGCCGCTGAGAACGTCCGCAGCCGTGCAATACCCGAAAGGCTTGGCTTCGTCCAGGAAGGCGTGATCCGCCAATGTGAAAGGCTTCACGACCGCACCGTCGATCTCGTTATTTACGGCATGCTCGCAGACGAATGGAAGTCCAGGAATTAGCCAACGCAATCTTCACAAAACGCCGCGAGATCCCGCCTGCAAGTGCTATGCTCGTTGGCATCTCGGGCATCGACGCTTGCGGCAAAGGATCTGTCACTGCAAAGCTGTCGGAAATGCTTGAGTTAGAGGGATTTCGTGTCGCTGAAGTAAACGCAGACGGCTGGCTCAACCTGCCGCATATTCGTTTCGGCGCCAGCGAGCACGGCGTACATTTTTATGAAAACGCGTTGCGGCTAGACGAAATGTTCGAGCAGCTGGTCTTGCCGCTGAAAGAGAACCGCTCGATAAATATCACCGCCGACTTTGCCGAGGAAACAGCAAACGAATTCCGGCCGCACAATTACGTTTTCGACAACATCGACATTATCCTGCTCGAAGGGATCTTTCTGTTCAAAAAGCCATACGCCGACCTTTTCGATTTAAGAATCTGGGTTGACTGCAGTTTCGAAACCGCGATGATTCGTGCAATTAAGCGCGCACAAGAAGGTCTGACAACGGATAAAACGACCGCGGCCTACGATACCATCTACTTTCCGGCCCAGCGACTGCATTTTCTGCTCGACTCTCCACAAAGCGCCTCTGATCTGATCCTCCAGAACGACGAAAAAGCAGCTTAGTGACGCCCGTCACACCAAAAAACAACAACCTGCACCAAAAATATCATGAGGATAGCGTGTCGCTGTTTTTTGCGCGCGTTGCGCGTAACATTATTCTCAGCCATGTTATATTTATGTTTCTAATTTGTTGCCAATCCTTGAATTCTTCGAGTTTTGTGCGGCATAGTTCACACTGATGTTACACAAACCTTTTTGTTCTTTTATCGCTCTCGTTGTCCTCGCTCCCGCGGCGGTGATCGTGTCCCAGCAGACGCCGCAAACCCCGAATGCGACTGTGCCAAAAAAGGACGAAAAACCTGCCGCAAGCCAAAAGGTCAAACGCTGGTTCGAGCTCGATGCGTTGGCCGTTACGACCCGCTATCGCCTCATCCGCACACGCAACGGCGTCACGACCAATAATCAAGCACAGTATCAGGTCAATGCCCGCGCTCGGTTTAAGTTTGATGGCAAAGGTAAGTACGCCGTCCACGCCGGTCTATTTTCGGGTAACAGCATAAACGGCGGTTGGAACAACACGGGTATCGGCACGGGCAACGGGCAGACGAATCTTTACCTAAAGCAGCTCTATTTTTCTGCAAAACCGGTGACGGAAATTGAAGTTCAATTTGGCGGCATCGGAGCGACAAACGGTGAAAACACCGAGATCACCGGCCTCGACAATGATGTTTATTTGACTGGCGAGCGCGTCGTAGTTCGCGCGCCAAAGACGCTGTATTTTGATGAAATTGGTGTGACCTACGCGTTTCTTGGCGATTTTGCGCAGCCCGGCGTTTTCAAGCGTTTCAAGCATCTCGACAAATCAAACTATCACCAATTTCTCGTGCGAAAACAGGTGAATAAGCGCGTGTCGTTCTCCGCCGATTACACATTCGAGGCCGGCCGCGACACGCTGCATCAGGCCGTTAAGGTCAAGTTTGCAAAGTCGCCGGTTCTCGACAGCGTGCTTTTTGAAAACTATCAACGTCTCGACCCCGATCCCGGTTACGGATTTAACCTCATGGGCGAGAAAGTCATCCGCAAGAAATTGACCCTGACTGGCGGCTTTGCCCACATTGACCGGTCGATCCTTAACGGTGACCGCTATCCGCGCGGTAATCGGCTTCACCTCATTGCCGCATACAAATTCAATCCCGAATTCACGATCAGTAGCGTAATCATCCAGGGCGTCGGCCCGCTCGCCGCGCCCACGACAGTCCGAACCCGCTATGAGCTCTTGTTCAGTTACAACATTCTTGAGACGCTTCGACGGTTTAAAATCCATTGAGAACAAAAAAGCCCTGACAAACGCTGTCAGGGCATACAAGAGGATGACCGGAGGATTCTAGGCTGGATTTTATGCGGCGGCGGCAACCGGGTGACCCGAGTTGATGCCGTATTCGCGAGCGACTGTCGCGAGTGATTTCTTTAGTTGTGTGCGGGCTCTATTGAGACGCGACATGACCGTGCCGATCGGGATCTCGAGGATCTCCGCAACTTCTTTGTAGTCAAATTCGTGCACGTCGGCGAGCAGGACGACGGAGCGATAATGCTCCGGGAGCTTGTCGAGAGCCGAGATAACCTGTTTGTCGGTGAGATGCTCGGGAACCGATGGTGCGGCGGCAGAGATCTCGAAGACAAACTCGTCTGCTTCCTGAAAGTATTTCGACTGCGTGTATTGTTTGCGGCGATAGTGATCGAACTTGTTAAAGAGAATCTTGTAGAGCCACGCACGGCAGTTTGTGCCGATCTCGTATTGCTCGAACGACTTCCACGCCTGCATGTACGTTTCCTGCACGAGGTCGTCGGCTGCGGTTTCACTGCGGGTCAGACGCTTTGCCGTGCGATAAATGTCGTCAATATGCTGCATCGCTTCTGCTTCAAAAACTTCAGGTTTTATCTCGTTCATTTGATTTTGCTCCCTCGAAAAATTTAGCGAAAAATCGCCGCTTACAACCGTTAGTCGCACGAGTCGCGAAATCCTTACAAAAAAATTTCACTTTTTCGAAAAAAACTTTTGGAATAAACTCAGAGGCTTAAATAATAAAGTATCTGAGCGTGACGTGTGCGAGCGTTCAGGAGACTAAAATGGACAAAATATTTGGATTAGAGGCCGGAAGTCGCTGGAGGGCTAAGTTGCGACCGACCGGCGAGCGAAGCTGGCATTTTGATTCTGAGCCGTTCTTGATTCGGCCTAAAACTCTAGATGATGTCCGTGACGAGATGCGGCTGCGAAAACTCTTAAAGCGTGCGGTAAATAATAGTTACGCCCCCCAATCTCTCATTGACTCGATAAGAAAATCGATCCGCGTGTGATACCATGGCTCCCAGAGCAGTTTCTTTACCATTTCAATTTAGATTTATGCAGGCAGGTGAGGCTCGACAACCGGACGTGCATGATCAGCCCGATCCGACTGTTTGGGTTGACGAGCACGGCGACTATCTCTTTCGCTATGCTGCTGTGCGTCTTCGTGACAATGGTGTCGCCGAGGATGTCGTTCAGGAAACGCTGCTCTCGGCGATCGAGTCGCTCGAATCTTACAATGGCAAATCTACGGAGCGCACATGGCTGACATCGATTCTCAGACACAAAATCATCGATTTTTACCGCAGGTCTATTCGCGAGATGCCGATCGGTGAAGCCGAATGCGACGTCTCCGCCTTCGATAATTTGTTTACTCATCCTGAGTGGGAGAATCACTGGAACGATGCGTTGATCCCCGCCGATTGGGGACAGACTCCCGAGACGACGCTTCAGCAAACGGAGTTTTACTCGACGCTCGAAAATTGTATGTCAAAACTTCCAAAGCGCGTTGCGGGCGTTTTTTTGCTCCGCGAGATGGAGGGTTATAGTACAGACGAGCTTGGTCGGCTTCTCGATCTAAGCGCCAACAATTTATGGACAATGATGTATCGAGCACGGCTGTCGCTGCGCAAGTGTCTCGAAATAAATTGGTTTGAAAAGCCCGCGATTCATTAATGAAAGTACTGTTTGAAAGTCCAAATAACCTTTTCAATCGTTTGATCTGGCGTCTGCTGCCCGATTGCAAAAAGATTGTTGCTCTCGCTTCGCAGTCGTTGGATCGCAAGCTCAGCATGCGTGAGCGCATCACTATGAAACTTCACCTGATCACGTGTGCCGGGTGTCTTAGGTTTTTTAAACAATCAAAATTTTTGAGCCGGGCGATGAGTGAATACTACGAGCGCTGTTCGGTTGACGAAAGCGAGATCAACGTCAGCGAGGAAGCACGCGAACGTCTTAAAGCGGCTGTGAATAGAGCGAAATCCGGCGTTACATAATGAACCGATCTGAGCGAACATTTAGCGCTAGCGATGTTGGCATGTCGCCGCAGCCGCCCACGAACATCGACCCAGCTGCGTGGGTTGACGAGCATGGGAACGCGTTGTTTCGCTTTGCATTTATGCGTTTACGGGACGAGTCGCTCGCCGAGGACATGGTGCAGGACACTTTGCTGTCAGCCATTCAGTCGCTGCAATCTTATCGCGGAAAATCGGCCGAACGAACGTGGCTAACGGGCATCTTGAAACACAAGATCATCGACCATTACCGCAGGAACAGCAGGCAGGTCCAGATCACCGACGAGGACACCGATCTCTCGGATGTCGATTATTTTTTTGAACGGCAGGACGCTTGGAACGGTCATTGGGCAATTCCATTGCGGCCGGTCGATCCCGAGCAATCGCCCGAGCAGGTTTTGGAGCGGAGCGAATTTTGGGGCGTTTTGAACGAGTGTTTATCGGCCCTGCCGGCGCGCGTCGCAAATGTTTTCACGCTGCGCGAGATGGACGGCATGTCGAGCGACGAGATCTGCGGCGTGCTAAGTCTGTCGACGAGTAATTTTTGGGTTATCATGCACAGGGCTCGTATGCATCTAAGGCGTTGCGTCGAGGTTAAATGGTTCAGAACAGTTTAGATAAGGAATGAAGGAAGCTCGCGTAAAACACACGAAGTTTAATCTCTTGATATGGCGCAATCTGCCTCAATGCAAAGAGATAGTCAAAATTATCACGGCATCGATGGACGAAAAACTATCGTGGCGTGAATGGATCGTCATGAAGATACACCTGCTCTCGTGCGACCCGTGCATCAATTTTATTAAACAACTCCGCTTGATTAGATCTGCTCTTCGTCACAGCGACGAAAAGATTATGCAGCAGGACACTAGCGTGCATTTGAGCGACGACGCTCGCAGCCGTATCAAAAAAGCTCTCGAATCTCCAAATGAAGCTGGCTAGGTTCGAGCGGGCCGCGTAACCGGTTTCCCATGGAATAGTCTCAGCGAATGGCGTGATTTACCGAGTCGGGAGCATATGTGCGCCTGTGACCTGCTATGCCAAAAACCAAACTCATTGAATCACATGATCACACTCACGCGCAGAATCGCTTCGCCGTCATCCCGACGGCAAAAAAGCTGAATGCCGACACGACGCTGACCGGCCGCAACGTGACGGTTGCGTTTCTCGATTCGGGGTTTTATCCGCATCCGGATTTTGCAAACCGGGTCGTCGCGTTTTACGACGTGACTGGTGATGAGCGTTCGCTTAGCGACATGCGCGAACCACGCGGTCATCACTGGCACGGAATGCAGACTGTCGTCTCGTGTGCCGGCGATGGAAGCCTGTCGGACGGCACTTATCGCGGCCTCGCGTCGGATGCAAAACTTGTTCTGGTCAAAGTATCTAAGAACGGGCGCATCGGCGACGAATCGATAGAGAAAGGCCTCCGCTGGCTCATCAAGAACCGCGAAAAATACAACATCCGCGTCCTCAACATGTCGCTCGGCGGCGATGCGGATCTGCCGACGCATGAGAGCTGCGTAAATCAGTTGACCGAGGAACTGATCGCGTCCGGGGTCGTTGTCACAGTCGCGGCGGGCAACTCGGCTGAGTCGCGCTCGATACCGCCGGCCAACGCGCCGTCGGTTATTACCGTAGGCGGTTACAGTGACGAGAATCAGTTCGCGGCAGAGAATTTCGACCTTTACCACTCGAGTTTTGGCGTAACGGCCGATGGGCTCGTAAAGCCCGAGATCATCGCTCCGGCAATGTACGTGGCCGCGCCGATCTTACCCGAGACGACCGATTACGACGCCGCTGAGACACTGTCAATGCTCGCCGCGGCGCCGAACTATCAATTCAGGCCATTGCTTGTCGAGTTCTGGAAAGATGCCGGCCTTGAGCCGGACGTGATCAGCCTCGACGACGAAGCGGCGCGACGCCATATAGAGGCTGAACTTGTCCGGCGAAAGATCGTCGCGACACATTATCAACACGTTGACGGCACCTCGTTCGCCGCACCGATCACGGCGTCGGTCGCCGCGCAAATGCTCGAAGCTAATCCCAATCTGACACCCGCGACTGTCAAAAACATCCTCATCTCGACGGCGACAAAGTTAGCCGGTCATCCGCGCGTAAGACAGGGCTTTGGTGTTCTCAATGCGGGCCTTGCCACATTGAAGGCGCGGGACGAGGGACACTTTCTCGACTGCGACACTCACTTTCCGCCCAGGGTCGAGGGCAGACAGATACTGTTTTCGTACCACGATGACGACGCCCAGAGCGTTGCCCTGTGCGGTGATTTCAACGCCTGGCGCAAGGACCAAGTGATGTTCGAGCGCACCGAACACGGTCTGTGGCGAGCTGCTATACCATGCCAGCCGGCCGGACAATACCGATATAAGTTCCTTGTCGACGGCAATCGTTGGACCGAGGACCCAAGCCACGGCCTTAAGGGAGACGATGGCGTCGGTGGCTTTAACTCGATCTTCTCGATCGGCTAATCTTCGTCTCGACGCCTACGGCGCTTATTTGCCGACCGCCCACCGCCAAAATAGGCGAGGATCATCACTATAAGGTGTGCGGCAAACCAGATGTTGTCGTAACCGAGGTTTTGATAGATGTAGATCAGGATCAGCACGCGCGGGGAAAAGACACCAAGTAAAATATCAGCCCACGGCGGCACCGTGTTTGCGGGAAACTCAGCCGGGAACATAAACAGATAAACCAGCATCACGATCCGCGGAAAAAACAGCGAAAACAGCAAAAAGTAAAAATCCATAATCAACGCCCTCTCGCCTTAATTCTACTCCTTCACCGCCGCCCGCGTCTCTGAGCGAAACGTCGCTTCTCCCGCAAAGCTTGGAATAAAACTACGCCCATAAACGATTTCGTTTGTCGGAACACAATGATCGATGCGCTCAAAAATCACTTGCCCGAATACCTCATCGAAGCGTGGTGTCTCGGCACTTTCATGTTGTCGGCATGCGCTTTCAGCGTGCTCTTGTTCAATCCGTCGTCGCCGGCGTCGGGAATGAATGCAGGTTTTCGGACGGTTTTGATGGGCGTCGCGATGGGCGCGACGGCGACCGCGATCATCTGCTCGCCGTGGGGAAAGCGTTCCGGCGCTCACTACAACCCTGTCGTCACTTTGACATTTTTTAGATTGGGCAAGATCGCACCGACCGATGCCGCGTTTTACATCGTGTTTCAATTCGTGGGCGGTGTGCTTGGCGTATCGGTGGCGTGGCTTTTGCTCGGTGATTTGCTCGCCGACAGCGCGGTGAATTTCGCAGTCACCGTGCCTGGCGAGTATGGCGCCGCAGCAGCATTTGCTGCCGAGGTCGTAATTGCGTTCTTTATGATGACGATGATTTTGTGGACGAGCAATTCGACAAGGTGGTCGCGATTTACGCCGTATCTTGCAGGACTTTTTGTAGCGTTTTACATTGCGGTCGAATCACCGATCTCGGGAATGAGCATGAATCCTGCCCGGACATTCGCTTCCGCGTCGGTTGCGGGCCATTGGAGTTCACTTTGGATTTACTTCGTGGCACCGGGGCTTGCCATGCTTGCCGCGGCCGAGGTGTTTATTAAGCTGCGAGGCCTGAAATCGGTTTTCTGCGCAAAGCTGCATCACCACAACGATAAACACTGTATCTTCAACTGCGGATACAGAGCATTAGCCACAGAGAACACAGAGATAACTGAGGGCAAAACTCTTAGTGGGGCAGCTCTGATGAACTAACAGAATTGCAACGACTTATTTTTCTCATCTTTCTCTGTGAACTCAGTGGCAAGTAAAAAGGAGTTTTTATGACAAACGGACATTACGACGTAATAATTATCGGCACGGGAGCGGGCGGCGGAACGCTCGCACGCAAGCTGGCGCCGTCGGGCAAAAGGATCCTGATTCTCGAACGCGGCGATTTTGTAAAGCGCGAGCCGGACAACTGGAATTCGCGCGCCGTAAATGTCGAGGGCAAATACAACACGAAAGAGGTGTGGTACGACCGCGACGGCAAGCCATTGCACCCGCATACGAATTACAACGTCGGCGGGAACACGAAATTTTACGGCGCCGCGCTGTTTCGGATGCGTGAGCGCGACTTTGGCGAACTAAAGCATTTTGATGGCGTGTCACCTGCGTGGCCCCTCACGTATGACGAGCTTGAGCCGTTTTACACGCAGGCCGAAGAGATGTATCAGGTTCACGGCCAGCGAGGCGAAGATCCAACCGATCCGCCGCGAAGCAGCGATTTTCCGTATCCGCACGTGAGCCATGAGCCGCGAATTGAGCACCTCGCTGAGGATTTTGCGGCGATGGGCATAAAGTCCTTTCACGTTCCGCTCGGAATTCAGCTAAAGGAAAACGACCGCAAGAGCTCGTGCGTTCGCTGCGCGACATGTGACGGTTTTCCATGCCTGATCAACGCTAAATCGGACGCACAGGTTTGCGGCATCGATCACGCGCTCGATTTTCAAAACGTTACGCTGCTGACGAATTCGTTCGTAAAAAAACTTGAAACCGATGAATCGGGCCGGAAAGTCTCGGCTGTCGTCGTCGAGCGAAACGGCGAAGTCGAAAAATATTCTGGCCATCTTGTCGTCGTCTCGGCCGGGGCGATAAATTCGGCGGCGTTGCTGCTGCGTTCAGCGAATGAACATCATCCAAACGGTCTCGCAAACTCGTCGGATCAAGTCGGCCGTAACTACATGGGCCACGTTAATTCGGTCCTCATGGCTGTTTCGAAGTGCCCAAACCCGACCGTTTTTCAGAAGACGCTCGCCGTCAATGATTTTTACTTTGGCAGCGACGAGT
>JBAUGW010000015.1:0-28814 GCA_049679945.1 Pyrinomonadaceae bacterium
CCGTTGGAAATCGTAATTGAGAATTCAGGAGCCGGAAGAGCTGCTGAGTTAGAAATCACAAAACGCAGACAAATATTTACGTTTAAGGTCACAGCAAAACCGACAGGTTTGGTTGTCGATCCTGAGCTAAAGATTCCGGTGAAACGCGTCGATCTTCGTCCGATCGAGCTCGGGGTTGCTCCTCGGAGTTAAGTTCGGAGTTTTGATAGAAGATAAACCCCTAAGAAAGTAAAAATAAACAAAGGCGACCACACGGCGAGGCTCGGCGAGAGTAAACCGTTTAACCCGAGCTGCTCAAAGACGCTGCTCACACCGGTAAACAAAAGCCAGAGAGCGATTGCAAAACCGATTGTTGCAACTTTGCCTTTGCGATTTAGGGTCAACGAAAATGGAGCCGTAAATAGCGCGATCACGAGCGGCAGCAAAAAAACCGCGTATTTTTTTTGGATAGCCACCTCTAAATTTCTTCTCTCGAGTTCCGAATCAGCAGTTTCGATCTGTTCACGTAAAATGCCGCTGTCTAGATGGGTCGGTTTTTCACGTATTTGAACAAAAGGGTTATCCATTTCTCCTAGTTCTAAACCCGCTTTCGCAGTACTAAGAATCTTGCCATCGACTATGTCCGCCTGTTCGACCTTGCCAAGAAGGAAGAGCGTTCCATCCCTCCACCTTGCGCCCTCCGAACGGTACACAGTTTGCAATTCACCTTTATTCTTAGCAAACTCATACGCCGAGACATCCAAGACACAATTTCTACCGCACTCTTGTATGTCGTTATCAGACGCAAAGATTATAGCCGATTTATTTGCCGCCATATCGGACTCTAAGGTCTTAAATGAATAAATTCGCTCGCCGTTTGCTACCCACAGCCTGCCCGACTTACTCTCCGATCTCCCGTTGTTACGAATCTGATTTCGAATATCATCCTGTCGTCTGTTAGATCCAGGAAGAATCTTCTCCTGGATCACCCAATTCACTCCGCCGAGAAGAAAGGCGAGCAGAAAGCACGGCAAGAGCAGCCGATAAACGCTCTGCCCTGCCGACGTCCAAGTGACGATCTCGTTTTGCCGGGATTTGATTGCGTAAGTTGCGAGGGTTGCGATCATCGACGACGAAGGTGCAATTTGCAAATAAACGAATGGCAGCAAGAAGAAAAGATATTTCACAAGCAGCCAAAAGCCACCGTCGATCGTTGCGGCAAATTTCCACAGTTCGAACGCTGTAAAAATAACAAAGATCGCGGTGAGAAAGCCTAAAGCGAGAAGAAAATTCTTCACCAGATTGCGAATTATGTCGAAGTCGCGCAGTCCCGTCGTCAGATCGACAAAGATATCTCGCGTGTGAATTTTCTGCGGCGAACGGCGAAAAGATTTGAATAAAGATTTCAGTTTCTCGGCGATCGTATGTACATAGTCCAACCTTCGAGTTAGGGCAAAATAAATGATTGCGGCGACGCTGCCGCCTATCGGAAAAAGCGCGCTCGTGTAAACTCCGACTGCACCGGTTCTCGCAAGTTGCTCACCGAGAAATGCGAGCAGATAAAAACCTATCAGAGTGACAAGCGCGACGGCTATACCAAATCCACGGCCGCCCCGATTAAATCTGAGTACGATCACGGTGCCGAGAATACAAAAGATCAGAGGCGTGATAGACAGCAAAAGTCTACGCTGTTGCAGAATCAAAGCTTCGGTACTCTCTTTGCCGCCTTTTTCTGCGGCGTAGTCGGTGAGTTGTTGAAGACCTAGCTCTTCTGGCGCAAGCTCGGAGCTGCTGAGTTTTTTTATCAGATCGCTCCGCGATGTTTTGATCGCTAATCTTATCTGGCCGAGATTTTCGGCGACATATTTCCCTTCTCCGCCTTTTATCGGCAAAGTCGTGACGGATGCATTCTCTAGAACCAACTCCGAAGTTTCGCCCGAAGTATCGATCCGGCCGTTGCGCGAAGTTATCAAGCGAACATTGCCGGCTCCCAAGTCTTCGCTGTGAATAAAAATATTTTCCCAGCGGCCCGTTTCGATGTCGCCGCTTCGCACATAGATGGTGTAACCCGCAACCTCGGTATTAAAAATGCCCGGTTCGATCGGCGATTCGAGTTTTTTGATTGCTGTCTGGAGTGCAACGTTTCTTACTAATGATGCTGCGAGCGGTACGCCTTTTAGATTTACAACGAAGGCAAAGATCGAGAGAAAAATCCCTAGAATAATGATCGGCAGCGCGATCTGAAGATTTCCAACGCCTGATGCGCGAATGGCGACGAGCTCGCTGTCGCCTTGCATTTTTGCAAGGCCTATAATTGTCCCGACAAGGATCGCCATCGGACACGTGAATGCGATTACGTTCGGCAAAAGCGCCAGGGCAAGCTGCCAGATCAGATTTGCGGGGATATTGACGTTAAAAAAAATGTCGGCATAACGGCTCGCCTGCTGCACAAACAAGATCACGCTCAGCAGCAGCCACGCCGAAGCAAAATACGGCAATATCGCGCTCAACAGATACTTTGAAATGAGCTGGCTCGTGCGATTCATCTTTGATTGGCTTTTAGAGCAAGCGAGGTCTCACGCGGGACTTCCCGACCTATCGAAGTTGAAATCAATTGCTTCAAGGTTGACGAGAGATCTCTCAAACGCTCGTCGACGTCTTTTGCGTGACTCACAAATTGTACAGGCGAAAGTTTGAGCACCGCCGCGACGATTTCACGTGTTTTGCCGTCCATAACCCGGCTCGATTTGGCCTTACGGCAGTTTGCACACAATAACTGAAAATTCACTTGAACGTTAGCGTCTTCGTGAGCTTCCAGTACTCTTCGGCACTGGTTACAGCGGCTCCAATCCGGCAAAAACCCCGCGAGCTTTAGCAGCCACATTTCAAAGTAAACGCCGACCCTCGGTAAACTATTTTCCGGATCATCTGCACCTGCCGCCACGCACGCACGCACCATTCGATAAAGTTTCTCGTCTCTGTCGTGGGGCTGTGCGAAAGAAAGTAAAATATCGCCAAGATACGAGAACTTTTGCAAGAAATCAGGGTTTGCAGCGGCGGTAAAATTAGACTTCAATAGGTCCACCTTTTGTATGGAAACCAGCTCGGCGTTCTCTTTTTCAAAATACGAAACCTTAATCTCAGAAAACGGCTCCAGCCCGCTGCCAAAACGGCTCTTTAATCGTTTGGCTCCTTTTGCGACGCCACGCACAACCCCGTGATCGCGTGTTAGCAGTACAACGATCTTGTCCGCTTCGGCCAGATTGTAGCTCTTGAGGACGAGGCTTTCGGTTTCGATCAGCGGCATGTTTTAAAGATTCTTACCAGGGAACAAAATAGAGAACCCAGGCAAGTACAAGGCTGATAATAACAAACTGAGCGAAAGTTTTTAGACCGTAGAGGATGCGATCGCGGTTCGAGCCGGCCGAAAATACGCCAAAGGCGACCGAGACAAAAAGCGCAAAAAGAATGAGGTAGATAAAGTGGATCATTTCTTCCTCCCGCGGGCAATGTCCACAGCGTCGATGGCGGCAAGATAATTTAGAAGACCGGCGACCTCCAAGAAGCGTCCGCCGTACTCGAAAGTAGCGGCTGCGGCGGCCATTGGCGATGGATTTGCGGCGATCAAATAGCTAACGATTGCTCCGACGACATTGCCAAAGCGTGCAAAAACGTTCAAAAGATAAAGCAAAGCTCCGTCCTTAAACCCAAAACCCGGATAATGAGCTCCGCCGCTGATAATCGCGATCACGAACATTATCCATACGACCGCAAAAATCATCACGCCGCGTTTAACTCTTTTTTGGATCAAATGTCCTGCGCCGGGAATGACCCAGGCCAACAGACCGATCAATATAGGATTGTTCATTACTTATTTATTCGTTCTAATAAACTCAACAGTTTAGCTCCTGTTTATTGAGGCAATACATTTAAACTAGTTTCTACACTTACTGACAAATACTGCAAATATCTCATCTGAAAGAGAATCACTTAACAACTCAGGATGCCATTGAACGCCGAGAACCCAATTTCCGCGTCCCGTGCTTTCTATACACTCAATGACCCCGTCTTTTGCCCACGCCGTTGCTTTTAGGCCCTTTCCAACCTTCGCAACGGCCTGATGATGCGATGTATTTACGCGAATCGGACCTTTTGAGTTCTTTACTGCCGACAAACCGGCCAAAATCCCTGGCTTTGCAACCTTTATTGAGTGCGAAGCCCGCGTCACAGGCATTCCCTGGTCGTGTTTGATGCAGCTTTTCACCACTGAGCCTATATCCTGCACCAATTTACCAGCGCGAAAGACATTCAACGCCTGCATGCCGTAGCAGATCGCCAATATCGGCAATTTCAGCCGCTCGGCCTCTGCCAAAACAAGCATTTCCGTCTCATCTTTGACAGGAATCACGGTTCGCAATCCCGAATGCGGTTCCTCGCCGTAATAAACAGGATCGATGTCGGTGTTGCTGCCCGGCAAAAGCACACCGTCGAGCTGCGACATTACCTCGACGATATAGTCCCTTTTAGGAATTAAGCTGATATGCACCGGAACGCCGCCCGCGGCCTCGACGCGCTCGCTGTAATCGCGGCAAAGATAAAAGCGCCCGGTTTCCTGCTCCAGCCGCATTGTGATGCCAATTCGCGGGCGTCGAATCATAAACACTAATCTTCAGATAACACTGAGTTTATGTCAATTTCTACTGGCTTACCTTTGTGCTCTTTGTGTCTTCTACTTTGTGCTCTCTGTGATAAAAAACATTTCTAAACACAGAGTCCACAAAGGTAAGACACAGAGCACACAAAGACTTGGATATTTGAGCAATCCTTAACAAAAATCTATTATTAACAGGTAATGGCAAAGCCTATCAGATCAACAACGGTCCTTCTCGTGCGTCGCGATGGCAAAACAGCGATGGCCGCCGACGGTCAGGTGACGCTTGGCGAAACCGTAATAAAATCGACCGCGAAGAAAGTTCGCCGCATCTCGGGCGGGAACATTCTGGCCGGTTTTGCAGGCTCTACGGCGGATGCATTTTCGCTGCTGACGCGTTTTGAGACAAAGCTCGAGCAGTTTCAGGGACAATTGGAACGTGCCGCGATCGAACTGAGCAAAGATTGGCGAACCGACAAATACCTCCGCAATCTCGAAGCCCTGCTGATAGTCGCCGACGCAACGGACGCGTTTCTTATCTCTGGTAAAGGCGACGTGATCTCATCTGACGACGGCTTGCTCGCCGTCGGCTCGGGCTCGAGCTTCGCTCTCGCCGCCGCGAGAGGCTTAATGCGGCACACTTCTCTGAGCGCAAAAGAGATCGCCGAAGAATCGCTAAAGATCGCCGCCGAAATCTGCATCTACACAAACTCCGAGATCATCATCGAAGAAATCTAGCCGCTGGCTCTGCCATATAGCAGTACGGTCAGGCTTGCCTGACCGTCATGCTTTATAAAACTCTCAGAGGCGGCTTTGCCTCCGACAAAAGAAAACCGCGTTGTCGCCCGCATCGAGCGGGCCCCGGAGTTGATAAGGCCGCGTCACGGTCGGGCATAGCCACGATCGCACTGCAGTCTGGCAAAGCCGTTATCCGCCCTTCGGGACCGTCATTGTTGAAGATTTCTGTGGTTCAGCCCGAAGTCCGAGAAGAAAAGTGCTTAGTTCTTCAAGAAAGGACGGTTCATTCTCCATAATCCACCGTGTAATTTCGACTGAATGTTCTGGTTTACGAAATTCGCATTTACACTCAGAGAATTCCTTGAATATTTGAGACAAAATTTCCGAACCGCTCTCGTTGGTGGGCCACGTTCCTGAGGTGTCTTTTTCTTCCAAATCCTTTAGAAATGAGTGTATCTGCTCAGATGCGACTGGTGAATCCAAGTACTGATCAAGTGTATGTGCAATCGCTTCCGGATGGAGCAAATAGTTTTCAAACATTTTACGCGGAAGGAAAATCACCATCTTATCTGGTCGCCTGTCATAGTCTTTCTTCTCAGTCGCATCAAGATGTTCTCCATCTACAACGATGCGCATTTTCGCCTGAGTTACTTCGCCGCTCATTGAATCAAGCATACCTTGATAAATCCTAAGTAGCCGATCTATTTCTGCCTTCTTTACGTTCTCACCTTCTTCGTCACTTTTATTTAAGCTCTCTCTTGCAACCACGTCCGCATTCAGAATTGGAAAGAACCGGATGCTGGGGTCTTTCAAAATGTATCGGAATGCCTGAACTTCTGTCTGGCCTTCAACCCAATAAGTGCAATCGTAAAAAGGAGAAATTCCTAAGAGATCAAAAGTGTCACTAAGTTGATTTGCAGCTCTACGCTCGACTTTCGTTTCATAATTCTCATACTCAAGCACTGTGTAATAACTGGGTCTAACCTCGCGAAAAACTTCGTGAGCATGAGTAGAAATAAAATACTGGTGCTGAGTGTTTTCCTTGAAAACTCGAATTAACTCGCTAGTGGCCGTGGGATGAAGAAAGGAGTTCGGCTCATCGATGATTATCGCGCTTGGTTTCATGTACTCAATCACATAAAGCATTGAGATAATCTGTCCAACTCCGGTGCCACAGTCTTCAATTGGGTTCTTAATGTTTGGACCATCAGCTGTCGGTCTTTCCGGACGGATATTTATGAATGCGGCGTTGCCGCCAGATGTTTGTGAAGTAACGAAACCAACCTCTGGAAGCACTCTATTAACGAGGTGCATAAATCTTTCGTACCGAACCGGATTATCGGCCATCTGTCTTAGAATGACTTCCGGCAAATTCGAAGTGTCAGGACGCAGTTCATCCGAAACTCCTATAGCATTGTTGTAAGGAACAATTCGATTACTCGTTAGATAGAATACCCTCTGTGCGTATTCCGTGGTTGGTTGATCGAGAGAACAATTTGAAGCCCCAGGACCCATAATTATCTTCAGCATTCCACCGGCGACAGTGATAGAAACAAAGTACCCAGTTGTCTTTTCAATATCGGTTGCCCCAATAGAATAGCCAATAATTTCGTGTTTGCTGCCAGTATTAAACCTAACATCAATTCCTTCTACTTCGATCCCGCTAATAAACATCTGTTGAATGCCTTCCTCGGTTAAACCAGAAGGACATGGCATTCTAAGTGCCGCTTTGTTAGATATCAGTCTGCGCAACTCTCTTGGGGAGAAGCGATACTTCGCAATCACGTCGCTGTTAGGGCTGACCCCAGACTGGTTATTTGGATTTCTGTGCGGTTTATTTTGAAATCGGCTGGCAATGGCTTCAAGCAAAGCTGTCTTTCCGGAATTATTTTTCCCAGTTATCACGTTAATATCTGGTTCAAAAACTATTTCGCCACTGCCATTAAAAGACTTGTAGTTATAAACCTGAATTGAATGAATATGCATACTTTATTATAGGCGAAAAAGGGCTTCGCCCAATCTTCTGGACGAAGCCTCACAAATTAACAAACGAACTAAACTGCAGTCGCTGCAAGTCGAGATACTTGCCCTTACCTCTTAAAGCAAAACATATCACCAGAACATACAGTATTCAACAACTCGCGTCGCCAACGGCGACAGACGTAAAGCGGCTTGCCGCTCTATTTGCGGAGGAGCTTGCTCCTCCGATAAAGCCGAAAAACTCTCCGCGGCTTGCCGCCGCCAAAATGTGAAACGGTTCAAAAAGGAATTTATTGATAATCGTTGGGCGGCGGCAAGCCGCAAAACCTTTTTATCACTTGCCCGGAAAGGCAAGCCTTTCCGCAAATAGACGGGCAAGCCCGAAGAACGGTCGGTTTCTACACAGCCTCGAGGGAGAGGTGCAAACCCGGTCGGTCCTGGCACAGAAGACGTGCCAGTGTTGCGAGAACGTCGTAACCGCCGCGCCCGGTTCTGGCCTGCATCTTTGTCTATTTCCGATTTACTATTTACTATTTACTAGATGGCAATATATTTAGGCGGTGAGACAGCGGCCGCGAAAGCAAACTTGGACGAACTGACCCCGAGGCAGATAGTTACGGAGCTCGACAAATATGTTGTCGGACAGGCGGCGGCAAAGCGTGCGGTGGCGGTTGCGTTGCGCAATAGGATTCGTCGGCAGAAATTACCCGCCGAGATGGCCGAGGATGTTTTGCCAAAGAACATTTTGATGATCGGCACGACCGGCGTTGGAAAAACCGAGATCGCGCGTCGGCTCGCGCGCCTTGCGAATTCGCCGTTTATAAAAATAGAAGCTTCGAAATTCACCGAGGTCGGTTACGTGGGCCGCGATGTCGAATCGATGGTGCGCGAGTTGGCCGATGTTGCCGTTGACATGGCAAAACAAGGCGCATTTGAAGACGTAACCCCACGAGCCGAGCAAAATGTTGAGGAAAGACTGCTTGACATCTTGCTGCCGTCCTCTGAGATAACTTACGGTGACGGTAACGAAATCGAAGCGGAAAAAACAAGCTCCAAAACGCGCGAGAAACTGCGCGAACAGCTTCGTCGCGGCGATCTGGACGAACGGCTGATCGACATCGACACGCAGGACCGCTCGTCGGCGACCATAGACTTTATCGGCGGGCAGGGAATGGAGGAAATGGGCGTCAATCTGCGTGATATGTTTGGCAATATGTTTCCGTCAAAGACCGTTCGAAAGAAATTGACCATCGGCGAGGCGCGGAAAATTCTGCTCCGCGACGAGCAGGAAAGCCTTGTCGATATGGAACAGATCACCCGCGCCGCGTTAGAAAAGACCCAATCTTCGGGAATTATCTTTCTCGACGAACTCGACAAAATTGCGGGACGTGAGACAGGCTCCGGCGGGCCGGAGGTTTCGCGCGAAGGCGTGCAGCGTGACCTGCTGCCGATCGTCGAGGGCACGAATGTCAATACAAAGTACGGAATGGTCTCGACCGATCACATTTTGTTTATCGCGGCTGGTGCGTTTCATGTCGCAAAGCCGTCGGACCTGATTCCCGAACTTCAGGGACGGTTTCCGATCCGCGTCGAGCTAGAATCGCTCACCACCGACGATCTTAAGCGCATCCTAGTTCAGCCGAAAAATTCACTGATTAAACAATATCAGGCGCTGTTAAGCACCGAGGGCATCGAGCTGGTTTTCACCGACGATGCGATAGATAAACTGGCTGAGATGACCGCCGAGATAAATAAAACGACCGAAAATATCGGCGCTCGGCGGCTGCACACGTTAGTTGAGAAGTTACTTGAAGAAATTAGCTTCGAAGGCAGCGAATTAAAGGACAAAACGCAGCGTATCGATGCCGAGTATGTCATGGAAAAGCTTAATGTCCTTATTGAGGATCATGATCTGCGGCAATATATTCTCTAACTAGACTGAGGTTAAGCATTTTGGCTCTCAAAGATAAAAATAGTGTTAAGCACTTTGCTCGTAAAGCGCCGTTAGCGCTTTTTGCGCTTTGCGCGCTTATCGGTGTCGGCTGTGGCAAACGCGGAGCCCCGATTCCACCGCGCGAGCGCGTTCTGCAGCGAATCGAGCTTGAGGGTTTTCAACGCGGCAACCAGGTGATTCTCTCGTGGAAGATGCCGGCTCGCAACGCGCCAAAAAGTAATCTCCAAAACATAGCCCGCGCCGATATCTATCGCCTCGCCGAACCCGCAACTTCCCCGCAGCTTATATCTGAAGAGGATTTTGCGAACCGCAGCACTCTGATCGCCGCGCTCGCGATCTCGGACTCTGATTTTCGACTCAAGACGTTGATTCACAAGGACACGCTGCAATTTGCCGGGCAAGCCGCGCGTCTGCGGTACGCGATCAGATTGGTAAATGCTTCGGGGCAAAAGGCGGCATTTTCAAATACGCTGTTGATCGAGCCGACTTCGAAGATCGCAGCAAACCCGACTTCCCTTGCCGCCGAAGCTTCGCAAGAATCAGTTCGATTGAGCTGGGCAGCACCGACGGCCAACATCGACGGAACAACACCGGTAAGTTTGCTCGGCTATAACATCTATCGGTCGACTTCTGAAAAAGAACCGGCGAAGCTGTTGAACAAAGCCCCCGTTGAGGCGACGAAATACGAGGACGAATTCTTTGACTTTGACAGAGATTATTATTACTTCGTGCGAGCCGTTTCTGTCGGATTAGAAACGGAACCCGTCGAAAGCGCGGAGTCGAATATTGTTAAGTTCCGAGGAGTCGATACCTTCGCACCGAGCGCGCCGTCTGCGATTACCGTCGCAGCCGCTCCGGGTACGATCTCTATCTTTTTCGCTATAAATCCTGAAAAAGATATCGCGGGCTACAAGATCTACCGCTCGGAGGATAAAGACGGCCCTTTAGCTAACTGGACTTTGCTGACAACAGGATTGCTGACGACAAACACATTCCAAGACACTCGCGTCGAGTCGGGCAAAACCTATTTCTATTACCTGACCGCGACCGACAAAACCGGCAACGTCAGCCCGCCGAGCGAGATCGCGTCGGAAACCGCGCCGTAGATATGAAAATTGAATTGGAACGAAATTTTTCACCGTCGAATATCGTGTGTAATACCGATTCAGGAGCGAAAATATGTCAAAACTAATTGCCTTTCTACTTTGCATCTTACCGGCCGTGGCTTTCGCGCAGCCTGGCAGCACGTCCGGCGACAGAAGGCTGTCGCTCGATGTTCCCTTTCTGACTTCAGGTTCACCGGGACGCGATCCCGGCACGACTATTTCGCGCTTTGACAAGAGGATTTTGATCACGTCATCCGGCGGGTCTTACACCTGCCTCTACCTGAATACCGGAAACGGCGACAAGGCTGTCTCTATCACCCGTGACGAAAGCTCGTGCCGAGACCAGCTTCCTGTAAACGACGAAAAATTCGCCCTTATGCTGTTTACACAGTCGGGCGATGTCCTGAGCTTTTATAATCGGAAAAAGAACGGTCGAATCGAACACTATGTAACCTCGGGCGGTACCGACCTCGCGCCGGTTAGTTACCTTCCCGATAGCGGCGTACTTGAGCGAAGGGGTGAGACGGTGGACTTTTTGCGGCACGATTATACGGCCCATCCGTACCGGGCAAACGCAGCGGGAGCTCCGAAGTTTTACCTTGTGGGTGAACGGACACCCGAGCGCCTCACGGTACAAAAGTCCCTCGGTTATAGCGGCATTGGTTATCTAAAGACCGACAGGGGTATTTTTATGTCTTTTAGGGTGGAGAAAGGTGAGACGTTTTTCAACGTTCAAAGTTGGGAAAGCGTCACGGTTAACTTTGATAAGGCTCCCTTTCGACTCGTGGAGGCCGAACTGTCGACTGAATTTAGCGAATATTATGATCGCGAAATGCGAAAACTTGAAGCCAAGAGATTTTCAGGTAGTTGTAGTGATTCCGAACAGGCTCTAAACGAGCTTCGGAAACAGGAACTGAGACGCCAAAGGGAGGCAGTCGGGCGAACAAGGTCTGGAAATGTGTATCAAAGCCGGACAGCCGTGGGCGGATATTCCGATCTTGTTGACCCGTCGTTCCAGTTAGAAAGTTTCGATATGGATACGCAGGTAAAGATATGTAAGGCCGAAGCCACGTTGTCGCGTTCCAGCGGCGAACGGACGCGCGCTCGGCTTACAGAAAAGATTCGCTGTCTAAACAACCTGCGATTGGATATCCGGCGAGTAAAGATGGAGATGGACGCTCTAGATCAGCGATATCGAGACAATCCTGAGCGCGGTCTGCCCGAGAAGCAGCGTTTGTTCGGGACATTGACGGGTCGAGCTTGTAATTGATGGTTTTGATCGTCGCGAACTACATCAAACGAATATGAAGATTGAAATCGAACCGGATTTTTCGCCATCAAAGATCGTCTGCGTCGGGCGCAATTATGCCGATCACGCCGCAGAGCTTGGCAATGAAGTTCCAAAAGAGCCGCTTTTGTTTTTGAAGGCACCGTCAAGCCTGCTTCTACCGAAGCAGAGTGTGGAGTTCGGAGTGCGGAGTGCGGAGTCAGAGAACCACGAAACACATAGAACAAGCTGGCCCGCGATCGTCATTCCGCCGCAATCGCAGCAGGTCGAGCACGAAGGCGAGCTGGCCGTGATCATCGGTAAGATGTGTAAAAATCTCAGTGACAGCGACGACGTGAATGAATACGTCCGTGGTTACACCTGTCTAAATGACGTAACCGCTCGCGATCTGCAAAAAACGGACGGACAGTTTGCACGCGCGAAGTCATTCGATACATTCTGCCCGATTGGTCCGCATATCGAAACCGAGCTTGAAGTCAGCGATATCCGTGTAATTACGCGCCTGAACGGCGAAATCAGACAGGACGGACGGACTTCGCAAATGGTCTTCGGCGTCGAGTTTCTGATACGATATATTTCAAACATGATGACTCTGCTTCCCGGGGACGTGATCGCAACCGGAACTCCGAGCGGCGTTTCTAAAATGAACAGCGGCGATGTTTGCGAGGTAGAAATCGAAGGAATCGGGACGCTTAGGAACAGCGTCAGATAAAACAATTCACCACAGAGACACAGAGGCACAGAGAACACAGAGATGAAGTTTTTTATCGATACAGCAAATTTGGATGAGATCAAAGAGGCGAGCGATCTTGGTTTGATCGACGGTGTGACGACGAATCCGAGCCTTGTGGCAAAAGAAGGCGACGTTGATTTCAAAAAACACATCGCGAAGATCTGCAAGCTTGTTAAAGGTGATGTTTCGGCCGAAGTGACCGCTCTTGACACCGACGGGATGCTCAAAGAAGGTCGCACTTACGCAAAGATCGCAAAGAATATAGTCGTCAAAGTTCCGCTGACTTTAGATGGACTAAAGGCCTGTAGGACCTTTACCGCAGAGGGCATCGGCGTAAACGTTACGCTTTGCTTCTCTGCCGCGCAGGCGATACTCGCAGCAAAGGCCGGTGCAAAATACGTCTCGCCATTTATCGGCCGGCTCGACGACATCGCGCAGGACGGAATGCTGCTGATCCGCGACATCGTGCAAATCTATGACAACTATGGGTTTGCAACCGAGGTTTTAGCGGCGTCGATTCGCCATCCGGTTCACATCGTCGATTGCGCGCTTGCCGGCGCCGATGTGGCGACAATTCCATTCAAAGTAATTCAGCAACTCGTGAAACATCCGCTGACTGATAAGGGGCTCGAAGGTTTTCTCTCGGATTGGAAAAAAAGCGGCAGATAGTCTGAACCGCCTGCGTAGGTGGGCGGTCAGTTCGTTTAAGACAAAATCAACCGCAGATGGACACAGATAAGCACAGAAATTGAGAACCAAACCTATCTGCGTCATCTGCGTTTATCTGCGGCCAATTTATTCTGTCGAACTGGCCGCCCGCTTACGCAGGCGGTTCCGACAAGAGCGTCTTCAACTGCGAATGCAGTCCCGCCGAATTTGAGTCACGCTGCAACGCAAACTGATACTTCGCTCTGAAATACTCATCCGGCTCTTTCATCTCAACCAGTTCTTTAATTTTATCCAGATTGGCTTCGACGAGTTCCCCGGACACGTCGTCGTCTTTAAGGTCGAACATCTCGTCGATCTCGACGATCAGCATCGAAAACTTTCGCAGCCACTCGAAGTCCTCGTCCTCCATCAGAAGGTTCACGTACTGCGCCGGAGCGAGCTTGCCGTGCAGCCCCTCGTACATATCGCGTTCGAGATCGAGCATGGATTTATGGAGTTTAAGCAAAATATTTCGGGCATTTTTGAGCTTTTCGGCAGATTCCATAAGATAATCTTAGCCTGCTCGTAAATTTTAGCAAGCCCGCTAACCTTTGATTATTAGCTCGCTAATGATTTATACTTAGCCTGCTAATAATCAATTAACAGCTGGCTAACAAAACTTAATTGGCAGGCAAACTGTTTACATAAAACATGAACGAGATAATAAATTTTGAGGACACGGCGACCTACAAATTGGCGCGTGTGACGACCGCCTACCGAAATGCCCTCGAACGGCATCTGGGCGTCATTGGCCTGCACGGCGGACAGGTCTTTGTGCTTTTTGAGTTGTGGAAGCAGGACGGCCTCAGACAGGTTGACATCGCCGCACGCCTAAACATCTCTGCCCCGACCATCAATAAAATCCTCAAGGGCCTCACCGAGATCAATCTCGTCACGAATGCGCGCGAACAGGACGACGCACGTTCGACGCGCGTGTTTCTGACCGATCAAGGACGAAATATAAAAAAGGATGTCGCGGCGCAGTGGCTCGAACTCGAGAGCGAATATCTCTCCGGCCTCACCGACACCGAGCGGCTGATACTTCCCGATCTGCTTGGTAAACTCAAGATTGCCTATACTGGCAGCGGCGACTCAGAAGATGACGATTAGCCAATGCCAGACAGAATTGTCACCATAAACTCTCGCAAATATGACGGCCACATTCGCCGTAGCTGGAAAGGCGGGCTGATACATTCGGACGAAGATCTTCTCATCCTAGTCGGCACATTCAGCGAAGATATCGAACACAACGATCTCGGTCATATAAAAAAGGGCACGGTTTCGTTCGAGCACTTTTGGTTTGATCGCTGGTATAACATCTTCCGTTTTCACGCGCCCGAAGGCACCCTAAAGGCTCACTACGCAAACATCACAATGCCGCCGACGTTTGCCGAAAACGTTATCGATTACGTCGATATGGATATCGATGTCGTCGTCTGGCCCGACGGCCGCGTTGTAGTGTTGGACCGTGACGATTTTGAACATAATAAGACAAAGTACAGCTATCCGGACGAAGTGATTCAACAAGCAGAGAATGGCCTAAGCGAAGTGCTCGCGATAGTCAAAGCAGATGGTCTGCCCTGATATTTTCGCAACTTTGCTTATAATTATTCGTGTTATTTTTCGTCCGTACTACAAATTGGAGGTCGTAATGACAAAAGTTTTTCTTCTTGCCGTTTTACTATTCAACGTGAGTTTGTCGAATTCATTCGCTCAGGGGCAGGCAACTACGCCGGTATATGTTGCTGGCGATCCGATAACGAATATCTCGGTTGAAATGACTAAAGTTTCGGCGAATGTCACTGCACTTACCAGAACATTGAAATCTTTTGTGGACAAGTTTGAAAAGGTCGGCGGTATTACCTTCAACGAAAAACAACAGAAACTTATTCTGGGAATGGAGTTGCTTCAGCGTGCCGAATCTCGTCTGGCTGTCTTACAAAAATCACAGATCGAACTTGTCGAGAAACTTAACGAAACGAGGGCAAAACTTGCGCAAAACGAGATCGATGCGCGGCCGCGAAATATCGACCGCAGCCTTGCTATGGAAGGAACGACCGAACTTCAGGAGCTGCGCGACAACAAGCGTGAAAAACTTCAGACCGAACGCTCAAATCTGACGATGCTCTCGCAGCAGATTCAATCAAACCTCGCCGACACGACCGATGCCCTTCGAGACGCGCAGTCGTTGGTGAATAGGCTCAGAAGATTGTATCTGCCGCAGATCGAGCGTGAATTGTACGAACAATTAAATTAACGCGGTTGGATTCGCAGCATGTAGCTGCAGATATTCAGCGGCACGCCGACGGTCAGGGCGACGCGTTGGCCGGCGGGTAAGTCGTAGTTATTTATCGACGCAGGATTTTTGCCTTCGTTGACTGCCCAAAAAGTCCCCGCCGCGTCGGTCATCAACGTCAGATGCCGGCGGCTGATTTCAACGTCGCCTGAGAGCGGAATATCAACGGGCTTCGATTTAGAACCGCGGCCGACGACGACTTCTTTTTGAAAGATCGGTATCACGTTCTGCCGAACACCGCCTCGCCATACCTCGAGTTTATAAAGCTCTGTGTGCCGAGCGGCGACGCTGGTCATTTCCTCGCCGTCCTCGGGCGGGATCGGGACTGCCTGTTGGATGTTTGCGTTCGCAACCGTCGGAGGTAAATTTGATGGTGGAACAGCGATGTTCGGACTCGTCGGGACGGCGGCTGCCCTCTGCAGAGGCGGTTGTGCAGCTTGTGATTTCGGAAGATCGGGAAGATTTTTTGGACGAGCTAAAACGCCAGTCTTGCTGCTCGCGTCCTCCCAACTGTGCTGAACGCGAATGTCGCCTTTCTCAAGAGTGCCGTCGATGCGCAGCTCGATAACGAATGAACGTGTCTCAAGTTTTTTCTTACCGGCGATCTCGCGCGCACGCTCCGCGAGAATGTGATAAAGCCCTTGCTCCAACCCCCGACGCTTAATGCCCTGCCAATCTTTGTCGTCCTCGGCACTCAAGAAAATAATGTACTCAGTCGGGATGATCGTCGTGCCCTGCGGCAGCGGCACCATCTCGGCTTGCATCACCGACTCGACGGCGCGAGCGATCTTGACGATAAACCCCTCGCCTTTGCTGCGGGGTTTGACCTGCGCGTCGCGTGCGGCTTGCTCGAGCACAAGCTCGGCCGTTTCGCCGTCGATCCATCGTCTGACTTTATCTAAAATGCTCATTAATTAAAGTATAAAAGCGAAAATGGGGAAAAGGGAAAAAGTGGGGACGGTCGCAATCGCATCGAAACTTCCTTTTTCACTTTTCCCCTTTTTCCCTTTTTTCACTCTGTGTCCTCTGCGGCTAATCTTAATTTTGCGAAAAATCAATATACTTCCCGTTCAGCCATCCGCGCGTCGCGTTTGTCACATTTGGCCGCACGCGTCCCTGCTCGACGACATCAACTTGATACCAATTATCACGCGAATTTACAATCCTTACTCGCGAGTTTTTCGTGACGAGGCCGATAGGGTCGTTGTCGGTGTTCGGTGCCGGGCGTAAATAGATGTCCGTGTTCGCGACTGCTGTTTTGGCTTGCGCGAACGGGTTGGTAATCTCCGGAATCATTCCACGTCCGCGCATATAGCTCGCCGTTCCATAGAGCGCTCCGCCGAAGATCACAAAGAAGATTGCGAACGTCGCAAGCCGTCGGAGAACTCGGCTCTTTTTCTTTGGCGGCGATGCGGCGGTTGAATTTGTGACATATTTGCGATCCATGTAAGGCGAGACTACGGGCGACATTGAACTGATTGTCGAAGGTGGGACGTATGCATTACGAGCAGAAACGCGGGCCGCATGAAGCGTGCCAATAACGCTGCCTGCAGGCTCGTTTACGCTCGCGTCTCTGCCCGTACGAATACCTTGAAAACTCGGCTGCGTCGGAGCGATCGGCGTGTAGCCGCGAGCGACATGCGGCTGCGGAACGCCTTCGGCTTTCAGTACAGTGGCGTATTCGCCTTCGGCAATGATAGAGCGAACCGCGGCAAGGTCCTTCCAAAATTCATCGACCGACTGCTGTCGCATCGAAGGTGTGTCGTTCGTCGCCTTTGTCAAAACCGTGAGCAATGCATCTGCCCAATCTTCTCCGCTCACAGAATCTGGCAATGAAGTGATCGGCTCGTTCGCAAAAGCTCGCGGGGCTTCGCCGGCCATCAGCGTGTAAACTGTTTTTGCGAGCGAATAAATATCAGCGGCCGGTGTGAGCTGCGAGGCGTCACCGTTCGCGCCAACATTAAGCGGGCTATGTTCGGGCGGTGCGTAGATGTTGGTGCCGACGCGGGTTATCGGCGAATCGACGTTTCGCGACCTCGCGACACCAAAGTCGGCGATCTTCACCGTCGCGTGATCTGACGAGAGCAATAAATTCTGCGGCTTTATGTCGCGATGAATGACCCCGCGTTCGTGTGCATGCGACAACCCTGAGCACACTTGCTCGATCAGGTTCAATGCCTCCTGCGACGCGAGCTTTCGACGACGGACGCGGCTTTGCAGATCGCCGCCGGGCATGTATTCAAGGACGAGATAATGAAAAACAGTCCCGCTCAAGTCACGCGAGGTCCCGTGACCGAGACGGCTGATGATATTCGGATGACGAACGCGGTCGATAGCGACGGCTTCGTTTTGAAAGTTCTCTACAAGCGTGCGTTCCAGGTCTGCGTCGAGATCGTTCTGCAGGAAAACATTGAGAGCCTTTAACACAACCAGACCGTGTGGTGATTGGGGCGAAGCGAGAATGTCGCGTGCTAAATAAATTTCTGCGTAACTGCCGCGTCCCAATTGCTCACGGGTGTCATAACGCCTGTCTATGCGGCAATTATTAAGGACAAGTTCTCTCATCTAATCAGTGATCGTTTCCGGAGCGCGTACGTTAGTAAGGGCTACCATAGAATATTCGCATCGGGAGCCCTTGTTTACACGCGGGCTACGGACACGAAACTCTCTCATCGGCCATCCATAAAATACGATAGCACAACTCCAAAGTTCGCACTTAGCTGCGTCAGAGGAACACAAAAATGCCGGTCAAGATCGCTCTCGACCGGCATAAATTTACAGAAACCAAAGTTCCCTAGTTGTTCGTCCGCAGGAATCCCGTCGTCTGCACGTATTGGAAGAACGGCGTGCCCGGCGGGATGCGGTTAGGATCAAGGAACGTCGCGTCGAACACCCAGTTGCGTCGCGGCGGACTGTAAACCGTACCGCAGCATTTGAAGGTTCCGTTGCTGTTTCGCGAGGTGTAGAGATTGATCAGCGAACCTGTGTAATCCAGACGCTGACCGCCTGACGCACCCCAATTCTCGAGAAACCGTTTGAAGTTATGCACTCCGCCGTTCAGTTTAAAGTCACTTCCGCCCTGATGCGGTGTCGCGGTCAAGCTTGTGATCGTGTCGCCCGCAATCATTGCAAAGCGCATATGAGTCGTAGTCGCCGGTCTTAAGCTCTGGTCATACGGGCTCGTGACAGCAGAGGAAAAGCTCCGCGCGTCATTCCAGTTATTTGAAAGGACCGTCACCGCGTCCCCGACAATTGACGCCGGTATGTGCAAAGCTGTATTGAATGGTAGAAAATCACTGAACGGAGTATTACCGGTTGCTGGAACAGTGGCTACGCCAGTGGCATTGTAATTTCCTTTTACATAAACACCGTTCTCGGTTGCCAAGGTAAAGCCGCGTGTATTTGCCGGAGTTGCAGTATTGTATTCGCCGGGCAAAGTCTGGCCGTTTATCAGGCGCACTCCGCGACGAAAATACTTATGGTCATTCACGGCGGCCAAGTCAGACGTTACAGTATTTGTGTTGTAACGTTCGGTTTCTGTGCCGTAAGCGGCGTCGAGAATGCCGTTGCCAAATCTGCCTGGCCCGTCAAGATCTTCGCCCGGCTGGATGATACCGTCATTGCCAGGTGCGGCACCATAAACGTCTTCCATGTCAAACTCGCCATCGAAGTTTTCGTCGCCACGACGGTCAGAAACGTACAGGACCCAGCCCTGATCCAGCGGAATGTCAGCGTTGACCATCCCCACGCCTCCTTTTGACAATGCGAACGGCGTATCAACGGGAAACAGGTTATTAAAGTCGCCGCGGAAGAATCTGCGAAGATTTGCGACGTCGATATCGACCAAACTCATAACGCCATTACGAGGAAGTTGGGTCAAACTCGTGTAGTATGTCGTCGAACGAGTGTCGTAATAAAAGCCCTCGCGGGTGTCGAACATCTTGATCGGAAACGGAACGATTGCTGCATGGATTGCGGAGCCGTAATTCATTTTCTTCATGTGGGCAAAGTTTTCAAGGCTCCCGACATTTGGGTCGTCGTTAACGCCCGTACAGCCTGCCGTACAGCCAGCATCAATGTTTGCTGGCAATCCGCGATAACGTGATACCCAGTTGAAACCGGATTGCGGATAAATCCATCGCGTCGCTGGAGCGACCTCGGGAGCATTTGGCGTCGGTCCAGGTATCGGACCGCCAGGAATTGCAAATCTCTGTAGCTTGATTATTGAGCGGCTGTCGGTGCCGCCCGCCGGAGATTGAGCAATTGTGGCGGTAATCGAACTTCCGATCGGCGTCGAATTATAGCCAACCACTGTTAGTCCGGCTACTTGAGGTATCTGTTCGGTTACACCGAGACTTAAGAAATCCTCTGTCACGTCAACAGTAATTACGTTGCCTGTGGCGGTATCGGTTCTAACCGTCTCAACCTTTATCCAAACTTCTCGCGTACCGCCCGTGTAAAGCCTCTCGCCATTTACCCGGGTCGGGATGTAGTCAAAGGCTCCTCCGCCAACCGATCGCATGGGCTTTGGTTGATAACCACGAGCACGTTCAGGTGTCGGGGTAGGAGTTGGAGCAGTGGGAACAGGTCCTCTGCCGGTAATGTCGCCATCGAGTCTAACTCCGCATCGAGCCGGAGGAGTAACGGTAATTGGGGTTTGTCCCACTCCAGAAGCGCAGCCCGGCAGCTTTGCCTGACTGTCGGCAAGACTGATGCGCAAACCGGTTTTGTTGTAGAAACGTTCCGAACGGACGATCGCTGAATCTTCTGTACCAGTGGCGCCGGTCGTAACCGGCTCCACGGTTCCATTGTTGTTGTTCAAATCACCGCCGGCAGGAGACGCGGGTGCTGTTTTGCCGCGTTTGACTAGCTCGATAAGGTCGGAGTTGTTGCCGATATTCAACGGCAGTGTCAACCGCGGTACCTGGCTCTGTAAATTGCCGTCAAATTTTGCACTATCCGCTGCCCAGTTTGCATTTATTCGGCTTGACGGTAACTGTGGATCGAGGGTAAATACATTTGGGGTTCCATTGAGTACACTTCCTTCGGTAGGTAACAACTGAGTATAGACACCCGATGCGTTTTTGATCCGTGTCAGCGCCGACGTAATGTTCACAGTGTCGCCATTACGCTTTGTTTGGGTGACGATGTGACCGACCGCCGTGACGCGTGAATCAAAATCGGCGCCGTTTGCACTCGGATGCAGAAAAAAGTGTCTGTTCGAATGAACGCGGCCACCGAACGCAAATTTCGGGCCGTTGAAAAGTTCGAGATCATCTTCGTAAAACACACCAAACTGGAAAATCGGGATACGATTATTAAAAATATTCCGCGTCAGTTGAATTTGCGTACCGGTACTGTTATCAGTCACCGTGGTACGCAGGCGCCATGCATCTCGGATCGAATTCAATCCGGCGTATGGTCCTGCGGGAACAGGAATGACTTGCCGGGTTGAAACTTGTAAAGGATCCTCTTGAGTAAACGCGTATCCGGTAATGCCAACCGGTAAAGTTGTTCGGACGGCAGATAATTCGCCAGCCGTCGGGTTTAGCCGACGCTCAAAGATCTTGTTAAAGTTCCGGGTCATCGACTCCAAACTGCCCTGAGCCGCATAGAACGTGCGCGACTCAGCCGTCTCATTGCCCACAGCCATGGCTTCGGTTGAGGAGCGGCTCATTGCTAGGGCCACAAACACACTCATCAAAGCAAGCACGAGAAGTGCGATGACTATGGCCGAACCTTTTTCGTTGTCTTTAATTAGTACTTTTCCTGCGTTCTTCATTGACGTTATCCCCAGTTTCAAAAATTAAGACGCGTCGTAACCCAAATTCCGTGTCGAATAGGTTACCGTCATCGTTTCCCTGTAAGGCTGACCTGCTGCGTTCAAGTCGCGGGATCTGACGCTGACCGTAAAGCGAACTTGTCTGACCGCTGCCAGATTTGCCTGAACATCATCGCCATTACCTGGAATGCCATCGGGCCCGGCGCTTGGATTGTCACTCAAGACTCCGGTTTCCATGACGTATTGGATCTGAAAATTATCCACATCGTAAACAAGCGGCTCGTCGACAAAACCTACAGCCGGAACAACCGGCGGAGCATTGATATATTCGCGCCGTGTCAAAACTCCGTCCGTTGTAACAAAATAAGTGATCATGCTCACCCGCTGCATCGTTGCCGGCGTTGTAACGTTGCGGAGCGAACCCGCGATACCCGTTACGTTTAGGCCGAGAACGTCGGCATTAGCGAACTGAACGATATTCGCGCCCACCAAGCCTGTTGAAACACCGAGTGTCGAGCCATTAGCCCCGGTGACAAGATAAAGGTCGTTAACCCTGCATGCCGCGTTGCTGCCGGACAGGGGTATGATCTCGTCAATGCCCGTTCCGGTTGTCGTCGCTGCATTGATCCCGATCGGGGTTGAAACACTATTTGGACCAGGTGGCTGAGGGTTGAACGTATTGTCCTTCGAGAGCAATGTGATCTGATCGGTGTAAACGTTCGCCGCAGTGTTGTAGGTGTTTAGCCTAACATTGTTCCCTGAAATAATCGGCGGGACGAGATCGCGTGTCGCGTCACCATCAATCGGCACACTCAAAAGCGCCGAGATCGAGTTGTCGGGTACAAATACCGAGTTTCTCAACGGATATCCATAGCCCGCGTTGTACGTGTCGCGTCCTATCAGATTCAGGCTGGTGCGAACATTTTTTGCAAGTTGAGTCTGTTGGCTGACTACACTTCGGCTGCCTCTCGCAACCTCAAGTACGCCCCATATCGAACCCGATATAACTATAAAAATAACCGTCGCAGTTAAAAGTTCGAGAATCGAAAATCCCTCTTGATCATTAAATTTCACTGACTTCTTTGTTGATTCCGTAAACATTATTCAACCTCTAATTCTGTACCGCATAATCGGTCAACACAGTATTAAGGACTTCCTGCTGCATTACCGATCCGGACTGATATCTAATAGTGATCTGAACCGACCTAAATCTGACGGGAAACGGTCCGGCAGGACCCGGATCGCACAAAGGTGCAGGCGAGGGTCTGTCGGGATCGCACAGGTCCGTAATAACGATGCGACGCTGAACACCTTGGACAGGCGCTCCTGTGTCATCCGCCGTCCCAACAACCTCATCGGCACCTGCGTTAGTCAAAACATCCTGAAAACCAATTAGAAAAATACCCTGAGGAACTCCAGCTACTGGATTTGAGCCGACATTGCCAACCGCGTTCCAACCAAGTCTGGATGCATCAGAGGTTTCTTTTACCGACATTATTGACTCCATTGTCGTGGTGGTAATCTGCTTTGCGAGGAGCTGCTGCTGCTGACTGCGGGTTTGCACTATCGATGCCGTAATTCCCGAAAGAAGCCCAAGAATGCCAACCATCAAGATGACAAGAGCTATCATCACATCTATGTAAGAAAAACCTGATTCTGAATTATTTTTCATGCTGTTTGCCTCTTATTGATAGGGCACAAATGCCGTTCCGTCATGCTTCCAATATCTCACCGCGCCACTGCCGCCAAACATAGTAATCGCACGGACCTCTTTGATATTTCGCGGCGTCGTGCTTCCGTAGGAAACAGGCGGCCAAACGAAGATATTCGCGTTTATCGGTACGTTCGCGGTGTTAACGACCGAGCCGTCGCTCTGGAACCGACATGCCCAAACGGTGTTACCAATTACAGTTGCGGCGTTAAATTGATGTCCCAAAGCATCGACTGCGAATACGGCGTCGGCATAATTCGGCGGATTTGGCTTAGTAACTCCGGTTGGAATTGTGTCAACTCGAATCTCTTGCGTTCTTTCCAACGGAACGGTTTTGATTCGCGTGTCGGCTGCCGCTCCATTCTCGTCGATTATCAGCAGCGCATTCTGGGTCAAATCGATTTCAAGACGCATCGTGCGCCGTCGAGTTACCGCGAGCTGACTGGCTTCACGCATCAGATCCATCACTTTTAACGACTGATCTTCCGATTTATAGAGTCGGGTGTAATTATAAAAGTACGGAACAGCAACGACGGCTAAGATAGCCATTACCGCCAACACCACGAAAAGTTCGGTAAGTGAAAACCCCGACGCCGACGCGCTTTTTTTGCAAAATGCTTTTTTCATACCCAATTCTGTTTTCTGTGTAACGTCTCAGCGTACAAAGAATGGGGACGCTAAGTAGAGGAAAGGGGAAATGATTAAACATTTCCAAAAAGTATTTTACAACGTTGAAACCGTAAAAATCAACGCATTTATTAAATTCCTTTATTTAGAACGGGAATTTCGCTAGAATTACGCTCGGATTAAGAAAATTAGCTCACCGCTTGTCAGCCACTAAATGTCTGAAAAACAACCAGTTGCGAAAAAAGGTTTTACGGCCGACTGGCTGATGCAAGGTGCGTTGACGCGTATCGGCGACACTCTCGATCGTCTTACGGGCCGCCGTTGGACGCCGTCGAGCAGCTTGGCGACCAGTGGTTTGATCGAACGGCTGATAAAGTTGATTGATTCCGAGGCGGTCGAGGTAGCCGGAAAAGGAACGGTCGTCCCGCACAATATAAAACTCAAAATACAGTGGGACAAGTTTTCGACCGACGCCGACGACTCGATAAAAAAGCTCGAGGACGAACTCCTCATCGCCGCCGCCGACCACATAAACGATCGTCTCTATTACACACACGCGCCACTGCACATCGAGGTCAAGCCAGATTACTTTACCGAAGGCGTCAAACTTTTTGTCAGCTTCGACAAATTTGGCGGCGAAGATCACGAAGCTGAACTTAACGTCACAGTTCCGTCGATCAATCTCAACAACGAGCAAACCAATTTGCTTGATGATAAGACTGACGTCACTGAGGTCACTTTTATCGCTCGCTTTAAAATTAAGGACGCCGCACGAGAAAGAAAGCTCTCGTTCCATCAAGACACTCGTCTCTCGATTGGTAGGACGGGCAGCAATGATTTGATTCTCGACGATGTCAGCATTTCGAAAATTCACGCCTCGCTTGTCGCCGACACAGACGACAATTTATCAGTAGCTGACACCGGTTCGACAAACGGAACTTTCATAAACGACACGCGTATTGCCTACGGAAAGGCAGTTAAGCTAATAGAGGGCGATCGGGTGAAGTTTGGTTCGATTGAGGTTGTTTTCGAGCGTGTGGAAGATGCGAGTGCGTTAGCCAAAACCGACGACGATCTCGTATCGTCAGGCCAGCTTTCAAGGGTCGATACACAAAAGATCAATGACGCCGATCACCCGAACGAAAACGAGGTCGATAAATGAACTTGCTGTTACTTTTATTTATCGACTGGGACAAATGGCGGCCGGAAAACCTTTTCGGCAGCCAGGTACTCGAACGAACTCCAGCGGGTTTGTCGCTGTTTTATCTGATCGGCATCGGCATACTGATCGGCTTTCTCCTCATCACTTTCATTGATAACTTTCGCCGTTCGAAATTCAAGTTTGAACAAAACCTCCCCGCAGAAGTAAGTCGACGTTTGACGCAGGTCGTTGCGAATCGCGGCCTACGCGCATGGCAAGTGTTGTTCGTGATGCTCGCACTCACGGTTTTCGGTTTTCAGGTTTACTGGACATATTACGCTGACGATTACAACGAACAGTTTCAGGCGTTGAGTTACAAAGATCTTCGCAATCGACGCACGACCGCCGCGAGTCTTCGCGGCTGGATGCTCGATCGCTCCGGCAAGCTCCCGAGTTCCCTTGCCTATTACAAACTTGACAAAGACAACGACATCGTTCGCGCGTTCTCGCTCGAAAAGGAGATGGCTCACCTTCTCGGCACCGAACGCGGAACGCCCGGTCTCGAACGAACGCTTTACAAAAAGCAAGCCGATCCGATGCCTGAGGCGTGGGAAGTATTTACAAAAATAAAACGTCCCGAAGAAGAGCAGAAAGACGTTCGCGTTACCATCGACCGCGACCTTCAGGCATACATCGCCAACCAACTCGAAGGCAAAAAGGGCGCAATTGTCGTACTAAATCCGCAGAACGGCGACGTGCTCGCGATGTATTCGAACCCGTCGTTCAACCTCGCCGAGGCACAAAATCTCGCCGACTATCTTAAACTCGAGGGCAACAAACGCGACAAGCCACTCCTAAACCGTGCAACTCGTGAGTTTTATGTTCCAGGATCGACGTTCAAAACGTTCACGATGATCTCCGCGTTTCGTGCGGGCAAGCAAAACTCTGTATTTGCGAGCTATCCGGGCGGATTTAAGCCGACCCGAAATTCTCGCCCGATCGTTGACGCGACGCAGAAACTGCTTCCGGACGGTACGGTAACCGGCGTTTGCGACGGCGGTTGCCAGGAAAAGGACATAATGTTTGCGTACAAGGTTTCGAGCAATCAGTACTTTGCGCAACTTGCGATTGAACTCGGTCGCGAACGCATGCGTGAGACTGCGCAAGCCGTCGGTATTGCGGGGGTCGACGCCCCGGAAGATTCGCTGCTCGTTCGGTTCTTTCCAAACATCTGGAACACGAGCAACGCAAACATCGCCAACGCAATTGCGCCGCAGCAATCGGCCATCGTGACCGGAAAGGAAATTTCACTCTACGATCTCGGTATCGAAGGCATGGGACAAGGTTATGCGGGCCAGATCACGCCTTTCCAAATGGCGCTGATCGCTTCCGTCGCCGGAAATATGGAAGGCAAACTGATGAAGCCGCGGATCGAGGCCGATCAACCTCCGCAAGCTTTCAATCAAGTCCTTTCGCCGCAACAGGCCGCAGCCGTTCGAGCGATCATGTCGACCGTAACAGAGGAACCCGGCGGAACCGGCACAGTGATTTCAGCCAAACTCGCCGGCACAGGTATTCGGACGGGCGGAAAAACAGGCACGGCCGAAAAGCAAGCTCCTGTTTACGACGAGAAGACCGGCAAGCTCAGAACCGTAAAGCAAAAACGTAAAACCGCGAATGGCGAACTGGTCGAGTACGACGCGCCGGTGATGTATGAGCGGACCGACAGTTGGTTTATCACCATCGCTCCGATCGAGCGTCCGCAAGTCGCGATCGCCGTCGTTGTCGAAGGCGGCGGGTTCGGCGCGCGAACGGCCGCGCCGATTGCCGCAAATGTCATTCTGAAAGCGCGCGATCTTGGGCTGTTGGGCGATCAATACAAACCAAGAGCTCCCGCCGCAAAATCGCCTGCGAAAAAGAAACCGAGATGAAAAACCGCACGTCGTCACATTTTTTTATACTTGCGATGATCGTTTTGGTCACGGCAGCGGCGCATTATTCGATCCATTATGGAGCGTTGATTCGCGGTTACGAGACATCATCGATGACCGCAGGCCGCAACCTCTTCCTCCTTTCTTTACTTGCACTTCTGCCTATTTTGCTAAAGCGATTTCTTAGGTACGAAGGCAACTGGACGCTTTTCACTGCGGCGGTGCTTCTCTTCTCGATCGGATTGACGGTTCAGTATCGTCTGTTCAGCGATCCTGAATACACATCGCGCAGCGACAAGGCCGAAGCGCGTGAGTTAAAGATCAAGACTGCGCAATTACATTACATCCAAGAAAACTACTCTGCGGAGAAAAAGCAGATCGTCGGCCTGCCCGCAACCCCGCCATCGCCGGTCGATCTTTCAAAGGAGACGCCACGACCTGTCAACGACAGTTTGCCCTCGGTGCTCACGTCGGGCAACACGATAACGCCGCTATTGGGCATCACCGGATTGATTGTCGCGTTTATTTTATTTAGACGCGGCGACTTTCTCGAACTGCTGCAAAAAAATGGCTTTCTGATCGTGCTTCTGACGCTCGTTCCGTTGATAGTGGCCGCGTTTTGGTCGCGCGGCGGTAAGTTCGCGGGCAATCTCACACCGTGGGAACCTGCGAAGATTCCCTTTCTTATCGGCTTCGCCGCGATTCTCGCCGTGCTTTACAAAAATCTCGCGCGCACATATTGGGGCGTTCCGCGTGCTAAGGACGCGCTGCCGCTCATCTTCATGGCGATACTTCCCTTTCTACCGTTTTTCGTTCTCAAAGATTTCGGCCAAATGATGGTTTTCAGCGCGGTTTACGCCACGCTTTATTTGATTGCTGTCAGACGTTTGCCGCAGCGTTTTGTGCTCGTCGGCAGCGTCTTGTTGGTCGTCTCAATCCTCGTTGTCGGTGCTTTGCCGGAAAAGACTCAAGCAAAGATCCCACTACTTCCGACTCTCGCGACGCCTGTAAGAGCAGTTCTTCCCGACCGCATTCAGCAGCGGTTTCATCTTTGGCTCGACGGCTTTAATCCGCCGACGCCCGAGACGTCCTGGTGGAAAGAGGACTATGACGAATATTACAAAAAATTAGTCGAAAAAGATCCGAAACTGCCGGAAATGATCGCCGAGGAACCCGAGCTTCAGAACACGATCAACACCGATGCGTGGTTCGACGTTTTGGCGTTTCAGCCCGCGCAGGCGACCTATGGGTTGGCTTCGGGCGGGACGACTGGCCGCGGTCTCGGACTAGGTTATCCTGAGCTAATACCAGTTGCAGATTCGGACTACATATTCGCTGCGATAGCCGAAGAACTTGGACTTTTAGGAGGTTTGTTGATAACCTTTGCCCTAATTGTTCTTGTAAGCGGGGGCGTGGCGACGGCACGAGATTCGCGCGACATGTTTAGCAAACTATGTGCGATCGGGCTGTCTGCTTTTATTGGTTTTCAAGCTTTGGTGAATATCGGCGGCATTACGCGTGCGTTGCCGATGACGGGAATCACATTACCGTTTGTAAGTCACGGCGGATTTAGTTTGATCACAAGTTTGACGATGCTCGGAATGCTAATGGCGTTTTCACATCGTAACAGTCTCGACCGACGTAAAGATGAATTTCAGGTGACTGTATGATTGGCACAAAAACAACGACCGACACCTTTCCTATAACTTCCGCAGCGATCAGCGACCGGGGCCTAAGCGAAAAACGGCCGCAGAACGAAGATTCATATCTCGAAATGCGCGCGTTAGGAATCTTCGCCGTGGCCGACGGCGTTGGCGGAGCACAGGCCGGCGAAGTCGCATCGCAAATGGCGGTCGAAATTCTCGGCGAAGCATTTACGAATTTGCAGCCGGGCGCGGACGCCGAAACCGCAATGCGTGCGGCGATGACGCAGGCAAACTCAGCGATCTACCAAATGGCGCACGAGTTGCCGCAGCTTTCAGCGATGGCAACGACAATCGCCACTTTACATTTAAACAATAATATCGCAACGATTGGTCACGTCGGTGATTCGCGGGTTTATCGCGTAAATCCCGAGGGTGTACTGACGCGTGAGACCGACGATCATTCTGTCGTCGCTGAAGAAGTGCGCGCCGGACGAATGACCGAGGAACAAGCTGATAATCATCCGAGCAAGAACATCATAAGCC